>NZ_JBFTLK010000006.1:0-352201 GCF_056396405.1 Lysobacter sp. 05T417
TGTGGTCCCACCCGATCCCTTTCCGAACTCGGAAGTGAAACGCACATGCGCCGATGGTAGTGTGGCCTAAGCCATGCAAGAGTAGGTCATCGCCAGGGGCTTTACCCTAAAACCCCCAGCCGAAAGGTTGGGGGTTTTTCTTTGTGCGCACGGAAAGTTGATGCCCGCGCAAAGTTAATGCCGCCATTAACTTGCGGGATTATCCGGACGCGGCTTTCAGCCCGAGACGGCGGGCCGACCGCGCCAGATTCGCGCGATCCACCCCCAGCGATCGCGCCGCCGCGGCCCAGTTGTTGCCATGGCGATCGAGCGCTTGCTGGATGAGGCGCCTCTCTAGCGTTGCCAGGCTGTCCCGTAGGCTTTCGCCTGGCGGATGTTCTGTCGATTCCGGCTCGGGTTCTGCCGCCGGCCGCGCGCCTGGAAGATCGAGATCGCCGGCCTCGAGGCTCAGGATGCGCGGCCTGGTGGCGCGGGCGCTCAGGGCGCGGAGCGAACTGCGCGCGATCAGATGCTCCAGTTCGCGCACGTTGCCTGGCCACGCATACGCCAGCAGCGCGGCCTGCGCGTGGGCGGTCAGGCGCAGGCCGCCCAGGCCGAGACGGCGGCGATTCTCTTCGAGGAAATACCCGCTGATCAGCAGGATGTCGTTGCCGCGCTCACGAAGCGGGGGCACCTGCAGCGGGTACACGCTGAGGCGATGGTAGAAATCGGCACGAACGCGGCCGTTGCGTACCTCCTGGGCCAGATCGCGGTTGCTGGCAGCGATGATGCGAACGTCGACGCGGTGTTCGCGATCCGAGCCCACGCGCTGGAGCTGGCCGCTCTGCATCACCCGCAGCAGCTTGGCCTGGACCGGCAACGGCAGTTCGCCGACTTCGTCGAGAAACAGGGTTCCCTGGTCGGCCAGCTCGAACTTGCCGCGACGATCGCTTGTCGCGCCGGAGAATGCGCCGCGGACATGACCGAACAGTTCGCTCTCGACCAGCGACTCCGGCAACGCCGCGCAGTTGATCGAGATCATCGGCTTGCCGGCGCGCGGTGACGCCGCGTGCAGCGCCTTGGCGACCAGTTCCTTGCCCACGCCGGTTTCGCCCTTGAGCAGGACCGTCAGTTCGCTGTTGCCGACCGCCTGCAGTTCCGACTGCAGGCGCTTGAAAGCAGGGCTTCGTCCCAACAACGGCCGGGCGGCTGCGCCGTCCGCAGCGACACGGTAACTTTCCGCGCGCGACCGCGCGTGCTCGGCATCCTGGGCCAGTTGGCGAATGCGTTCGGCCGCGCTCACCGCAGCAGCGGCCAGGCTGGAGAACGTCCGCAACAGCTGCACATCGGAATCGTTGAAGCGACCCGGATCGAGCGCGTCGATGGTGAGCAATCCCCAGGGCCTGGCTGCCACGGTCAGCGTGCATCCCATGCAGTCGTGCACATGCAGGCGGCTGTCGTGGCCGAGCACGAGTCCGTCATAAGGATCAGGCAGATGGCTGTCGGCAGGAAAGCGCGTTGGGGCGTTGCTGGCCAGCAGTGCGGCCAGGCGCGGATGTTCGGAAACCAGGAACCGGCGGCCCAACGTGTCTTCGCTGAGTCCATCCACGGCCATCGGGACGAGGGTGTCGCCTTCGAGCTTCAGCAGCGCACTGGCGTCGCTGCCAAACAGGGTCCGCACTGCAGCCAGCAGCCGTCCGTAGCGCTCGTGCTCGGGCAGGTCGCGCGAGAGGTCGTCGACCACGGGAAGAACGGTCTCGAGCAGGTCCGGTGCAGTCAGATCGACACTCATCGGAGTCGATTCTACCGCCGGCGGCCGTGGTCGATTGGACCACCGACCGAACCATCTTGTTGATCTAGTTGGCTCAATTACCTGGCACGGGACTTGAGTAGACAGGGAGTAACCCACAACGAGAGACGGCTGCATGCTGACCACCGAACATCGCCAGATCATCAAGTCCACGGTCCCGCTGCTGGAGAGCGGTGGCGAGGCGCTGACCCGGCACTTCTACGCGATCCTGCTGGGTGAGAACCCACAGTTGCGTCCCTACTTCAACCAGGCCAACCAGCACAGCGGCGAGCAGCCGCGGGCGTTGGCCAACGGCGTGCTGATGTATGCCCGCCGCATCGACCAGCTCGATCAGCTCGCCGAGCTCGTTACGCTGATCTGCAACAAGCACGTCTCCCTGCAGATCCAGCCGGAGCACTATCCGATCGTCGGCGCCTGCCTGCTGCGCGCGATTGGCGAGGTGCTCGGGCCGGACATCGCCACCGATGCGGTGATCGAAGCCTGGGCGGCGGCGTACCAGCAACTGGCCGGGATCCTGATGGATACCGAGGCCAACCTGTATCAGGTGGCTGCGGATCGGCCGGGTGGCTGGCGCGGCGCACGCAGGTTCACCGTGATCGACAAGGTCATCGAAAGCGACGAGATCACTTCGTTCTACTTTGCGCCGAGCGATGGCGCACCCATCATGGCGCACGCATCGGGGCAGTTCATCGGTCTGCGCCTGGAGGTGGATGGTGTCGATCAGCGCCGCAACTATTCGTTGTCCGCGGCAGCCAACGACAATCACTATCGGATCAGCGTGAAGCGCGTCGCGGGCGGTGCGGTTTCAGGTCATCTGCACGCGCATGTGCAGGTGGGCGACGAGGTCGAGCTGTTCCCGCCTTCCGGGCATTTCGCGCTCAAGCCTGCCGAACGGCCGCTGGTGTTGATCAGTGGCGGCGTCGGCATCACGCCGACGCTGGCCATGCTGCAATCGGCGCTGCCGAGCGGACGCCCGATCCATTTCATCCATGCCGCGCGAAATGCCGGCGTGCATGCATTCCGCGAGTGGATCGACACGGCGGCACGCGAGCATCCGCACCTCCAGCGCTTCTACTGCTATGAGGACGAGGCCAATGCCGAAATGGCCGATGCCGTCGGTTACATCGACCGCTCATTGCTTGAGCAGTGGATGCCGCAGACGCGCGATGTGGATGTGTACTTCCTCGGACCGAAACCCTTCATGCGCGCGGTCAAGCGGCATCTGCGATCGATGGGCGTTCCCGAGCCGCAGTGCCACTACGAGTTCTTCGGTCCGGCCTCCGCGCTGGACTGATCGGCGAACAGACCTTGCAGCGTCCGGGTGCTTCAGCCCGGACGCCATGCCTGCAGGTCAGATCAAAGCAGCGTCGGCGGTTCGCCGCCGATGATCACGACGTCGGCGGGGCGGCGGGCGAACAGGCCAACGCTGACCACGCCCGGGATCTGGTTGATCGCCTGCTCCAGCGCCACCGGATCAACGATCGCCAGGCCGTGGATGTCGAGGATGACGTTGCCGTTGTCGGTGACCACGCCGTTGCCGGCGGCATCCTGACGCCACACCGGCTGGCCGCGGGTCATCGCCAGGATCTCGCGGGCGACCAGGCTGCGCGCCATCGGAATCACTTCGACCGGCAACGGGAACCTGCCGAGAACGTCGACGCGCTTGCTCGGATCGACGATGCAGACGAACTTCTGGCTGGCCTCGGCGATGATCTTCTCGCGCGTCAGCGCGGCGCCGCCGCCCTTGATCAGGCGCTTGTGCGGATCGCACTCGTCGGCGCCGTCGACGTAGAGCGACAGCGTGCCGGTGGAATTGAGGTCGAGCACTTCGATGCCGTGTGCGCGCAGGCGCTGCGTGCTCTGTTCCGAGCTGGAAACCGCACCCTTGATGCGATCCTGGATGCGCGCCAGGGCGTCGATGAAGTAGGCCACCGTGGATCCGGTGCCGACGCCGACGATCATGCCGTCCTCGACGTACTCGATGGCTTTTTCGCCGGCCAGGCGCTTGGCTTCGCTCATGGTTTCAACTCGTGGGGGCAGGAATTCTTTGCAGCGAGCGACAACGGGTTCACTCCAGCGACAGCAGGTACTTCCACTGCGCCGCCTGGACCGGGAACACCGACAGCCGGTTGCCCTTGCGGATCAGCGCGAAGTCCTCGCCGAGTTTGGCGGCGTGCTGCTTGATCTCGTCCAGGGAGATGGTCCGCTTCAACTTGCGATCGAAGGCGACATCGACCAGGAACCAGCGCGGTTCCTCGCGCGTGCTCTTGGGATCGTGGTAATCGGACTTCGGATCGAACTGGGTTTCGTCGGGATAGGCCTTGCTCGCCACGGTGGCGGTGCCGACGATCCCGGGAACCTCGGTATTGGAGTGGTAGAACAACACGCCGTCACCGATCTGCATGCCGTCGCGCATGAAGTTGCGCGCCTGGTAGTTGCGAACGCCGTTCCAGGGTTCGGTGCCGACGCGCTTGAGATCGTCGATCGAGAAAGCATCCGGTTCGGACTTCATCAGCCAGTAGCGGCGGCGTGCGGTCATGCGGTGGCCCTGCTGCTGCAATTGATCGTCGTCGTCCCGGTGCAGACCGCGTCGAGGGCGACATCCCAGTCGGCGCGGTCGAGCGTGTCGACGCGCTGGCTGTCGAAAGCCGCTCCCACCAGCCAGGGCGGAGCCGGCTGCTGGTGGCGGAATGCGAAGCTGCGATCGTACCAGCCGCCCCCCATGCCGAGCCGGTGGCCACGCTCGTCGAAGCCCACCAGGGGCGCCACCACCAGGCTCATCTGCTCGGGCTCGAGCAGCGAGGTCGGCGCGACGTCGGGTTCCGGGATGCCGTGACGATTGCTGACCAGCGGGTCGCCCGGACGCCAGGGGGCGAAGCGCAGGCGACCGTCCTCGTGCAGCACCGGCAGGCAGTACACGCATTCGCGCGGCAGCCGCAATTGCCAGACATGCAGGGCGATTTCGCCGTCGGTGGCCCAGTAACCGCTGACGTAGCCCGATTCCGGCGCGAACGGCAGCGCCAGCAGCTGCGCGGCCAGCCGCTCGGCGGCGGCGATGCGGTCTGCGGCGCCCAGGGCGCGGCGGCGATCGCGGAGTTCGCGGCGCAGCGCCGCGCGGTCAGCCGTCATGCGGCGCTCGTCCTTTGCTGTGAAAAAAGATCGGGCGCGAAGTCGCGCCCGGTCCTGGGGTACCGCGCGGGCCGATGCCAGGATCGACGCCGCTGAATGAGTAGTCCTCCGCCGATGGCGATGCCTGCGAAACGACCTTGAACCCGGGGTTCAAGTGGGAACGCTTGGCTGCCTTCGGGCTTCCCGCTACGAGGCGGACCTGCACTCCGGGCCTCCGTCGCGCCCCCGGTGTCGTCAATAAGGGACAAGGCGAATGTTTGCGCACGCTGTCGCGCACAGCAGAGGACAGAACGAAGTATAGCGCGCAGCCTGTGAAGTAAGTGCCCGCTCGTCGGTATGGACGTGGAACGGTTCAGTGCAGCCGTGTGCCGGATGCCTGGCGCGCGACGCTGGATTCAGCGGGCGGGCAGGTCGAACAGGTCGTCGAGGCGACGATGCAGATCGGTCAGCGTGCGCGAGAACTCGCGGTCGCGGCTGGCATGTTCGGTGCGCAGCTGTTGCAGGTCGTGGGCGAGATTGAGCGCGGCCAGCACTGCGACGCGGTCGAGCGCGGCCATGCGGTTGTTGCCGCGGATCTCGCGCATCTTGGTGTCGAGCAACTTCGCCGCCGACAGCAGGCTGTCGCGCTCGTCGGGCTCGCAACCCACGGTGTACTCGCGATCGAGCAGCCGGATGCTGACCGGTTCGCTGGCGCTGCTCATCGGGCCGGGCCCTGCGATGCAGATGCCGTCGATCCGGTGCCCGCCCCGATGCGCATCAGATCACCACTCACGTGTGCTGCTCCAGTGACTTCAATCGCGCGATCATCGCCTCTACGCGGGCGCGCGCCTGTTCGTTCTTTGCCAGCAATGCCGAGCGTTCCCCGGCCAGCTGTTCCTGTTGCTGGCGCAGGCTGCGGTTCTCCTCGCCCAGCCGGCGCGAGCGCTCGGCAAGCTGCTCGACCCGGTCGGCCAGCGACTTGAGTTGGGCGAGAAGTTCGGCTTGGTCCATGCCGCGCACGATAGCAGGGCCGGGGGACCGGTCAAGGGCGGCCGCGGCCCGGGTTCATCCGGAGTGCTCACTCCGGCCCGGTGCGGCCCCCGTGTCCGCCATGTCCGCCGTGTCCGCCGCGGTCAGCCCGGCGAACTGACGGTGCCCACGGTGCCGCCGGCGCCATCGCCGCTCGGTACCGACTGCGGTGTCCAGGCGCGGATGAAGGCCAGGCAGTCGGCCGCTTCGAGCGGACGCGCCAGCCAATAGCCCTGGATCTCGTCGCAACCGCGACCACGCAGGAACTGCATCTGCGCTTCGGTCTCCACGCCTTCCGCGATCACGGTCAGGCCGAGCGAATGCGCCATGGCGATGACCGTGGTGGTGATCGCCTCGTCGTCGGCGTCGCGGGTGAGGTCGCCAATGAATTCCTTGTCGATCTTGAGCGTGTTGATCGGCAGGCGTTTGAGGTAGGCCAGCGACGAATAGCCGGTGCCGAAGTCGTCGATCGCAAGGCCGACGCCGAGCGCGCGCAGTGCATCGAGCGTCGCCGAGGTCTGCCCGGCGTTGGCCATGATCACGCTTTCGGTCAGCTCCAGTTGCAGCATTTCCGGTGGCACGCCGCTTTCGACCAGCGCGCGTGCGACCTGCTTGGGCAGGTTGCCGCGCAACAGCTGCAGCGACGACACGTTGACCGCCATGCTCAGCTGGTCCAGGCCGTTGTGGCGCCAGCGCTTGAGCACGCCACAGGCCTCGCGCAGCGCCCATTCGCCGATGTCGAGGATCAGGCCGCTTTCTTCGGCGAGCGGGATGAACTGCGCCGGCGAGATGTCGCCCAGTTCGAAGCTGCGCCAGCGCAGCAGCGCCTCCACGCCGGTGATGCGCGACTGGTCCAGCGACAGCTTGGGCTGGAACACCAGGCGCAGCTCGTTACGGTCGAGCACGCCGCGCAGCGCTGCCGAAATCGTGGCGCGGCCGCGGATTTCCACGTCCATCGCCTCGGTGTAGCGCATGAAGGTGCGGCGACCTGCGGCCTTGGCCTGGTACATCGCGGTGTCGGCGTGCTTGAGCAGGTCGGTCGGCACCAGTGCATGGTCGGGGTACAGGCTGATGCCGATCGACGGCGAGATGACCACGTCGTGGCGCTGGTCGATGTCCAGCGGCGTCTCGAAGGCGACCAGCACGTCGCGCGCGACCTGCTCGGCCTGCTCGACGTGCTCGAGGTTCTCCAGCAGCACAGTGAACTCGTCGCCGCCAAGGCGGGCAACGGTGTGCTGCGGTCCGACCGCCTGCTGCAGGCGGATCGCGGCGGCGCGCAGGATGCGATCGCCGGCGGCATGGCCCAGCGAATCGTTGATGTCCTTGAAGCGGTCCAGGTCGAGGAACAGCATCGCGATGCGGCTGCCGTGGCGGCGCGCACGCACGATCGCCCGCGACAGCCGCTCCGACAACAGCGCGCGGTTGGGCAGGCTGGTCAGCGTGTCGTAGTTGGCCAGGTAGCGCAGTTCCTGCTCGGCGCGCTTCTGGTCGGTGATGTCGCCCAGCACGGCAACGTAGTGGCCGTGCTGGCCGCTGGAGTCGAGCACTTCACTGCCCTGGAACCAGCACAGGAACTCGTCGCCGTTCTTGCGTTGCTGCCAGATCTCGCCGGACCAGCGACCATTGCGGCGCAGTTCGCTGCGCACGTGCTGGTAGAACGCCGGATCGTGCTGGTCGCTGTCGAGCAGGCGGGTCGGGCGCCCGATCACTTCCGAGTCGGCATAGCCGGTCATGCGGGTGAAGGCGGGGTTGACCGAGACGAACTGGAACTCGCGATCGAACACCGCGACCGCCTCGATCATGCTGTTGAGCACCTGCCCGGCGATGAGGCGATCGCGCTCGGCGCTGCGGTTGGCGGTGATGTCGCGGGCAGTGCCGGCCACGCGCAGGGCGCGACCGTTGGCGCCACGCTCGACGACGCGGCCGCGGGCGCGCATCCATACCCATTTGTTGTCCTCGCGCACGCGATGCTCGGACAGGAAAAGGGCGGCATCGCCGCGCAGGTGGCGCTTGAGTTGTTCGACGGCGTGCGGCTGGTCTTCCGGATGGATCTGCAGGTTGGCGTCGACCAGGGTCTGCACGCCCAGTTCCGGCGTCAGTCCGGCCTGGTCGTCGGCGCGGGTGCGGCGCAGCACGCGGCTGTCGAGGTCGTAATCCCAGAACTGCTCGCCGGAGGCCCACAACGCCAGTTTCAGTCGTTCGTCGCGTTCGCGGATCTGGGCGAAATAACCGCGCTCGCGCCGGCGGTCGCGGTGGCGTCGCCATGCCAGTACCAGCGCCAGCGCCAGTGCGGCGAGCACGGCGCCGGCAATGACCAGCGGATGACGCCACAGCGGCGGCGCGATATGGACCGGGATTTCAAGGGTCTGCTCGTTCCAGACACCGTCGCGGTTGGTGGCCTGGGCGAGGAAACGGTAGTTGCCCGCCGGCAGGCGCGTATAGGTGATGTCGTGCTGGTCGCCGTTGTCGACCCAGTCCTTGTCGAAACCGTCCATGCGGTAGCGGTAGCGGATGCCGGCCGCAGGTGCGAAGTCGAGCGAACCGATGCGCAGGCGCAGCAGGCCGGCGGCATCGGGCAGGTCGAGCCGGGTCGGCTGCCACAGGGCGCGCGGCTCGGTGGTGGCCTCGCTGCCGACCCACGCGCCGAGCAGGCGCAACGGTGCGGTGTAGTGCGAGTCGACGATGCGGGTGGGGTCGAACACGTTGAGGCCGCGCACGCCGCCGAAGACGATGCGGCCGTCGCTGAGCTGCGCCGCCGAGCCACCATGGAACTCGAGGTCCTGCAGGCCGTCGGCGAGGCCGTAACTGCGCGTGCGCTCGCTGGCGATCTCGAAGCTGATGATGCCGGCCTGGGTGCTCAGCCACAGCCTGCCGGCCGGCCCTTCGGCGATCGCGAACACCACCGGCACCATCGAGCTGTTGAGCGTGCCGGTCAGCGGCTGGACGAAGCTGATGCCGCCATTGGCGGCTTCGGCCACGCGGCTGAGGCCGGCATGCGTGCCGACCCAGAGCGTGCCATCGCGGGCCAGGTGCAGGGCGCGCACGCGGTTGCCGGGCAGGCTCGACTCATCCTGGCCGACGTGGCGGAAATGGCGCATGCGGCCATTGGCCGGATCGAGCACGTCGAGGCCGTCGCCGGTGCCGATCCAGACGTGGCCGTGGCGGTCTTCGGCAATGGCGTGCACCACCGGGTAGCTGACGCTGTCGGGGTCGTTTTCCCGGTACGGGTAATGCGTGAGCGCGCCGCTGTCGGGCGTGTAGTGGTACGCGCCGTTGCCGTGGCTGCCGATCCACAACGAGTTGTCGCGCGCGACCGCCAGTGAGCGCAGCGGTTGCCGCTCCAGGCCGGGGATCGCCATGTAGCGCGCCTGCCGCCGCTTCGGGTCGAGCCGGTACAGGCCGACATCGGTGGCCACCCACAGGTCGCCCGCATCTGCCGGTGCAAACCCGGTCACGCGCGGCGGCTTGGCCTGGTCCTGGTCGGAGATCAACGCGGTGAGATCGTCGAAGCGATCTTCCTGGGGCTCGTAGCGCAACAGGCGTGAGTTGTCGGTGCCGAGCCAGAGCGCGCCGTCCTCGCCCTGCGTGACCGAACGGATGCTGTCGGCCGCCGCCGGGCTGCGCGTGCGCGGCTGCTCCAGGTTGAACACGTAGCTGAAACGCGTGCCACGGGGATCAGCGACCGCGACGCCGCGGAACTGGCCGCCGACCCAGAGCATGCCGCCGCGGTCGACCATCATCGCGTTGACCGCGTCATCGGGGAGGCTGGCCTCGATGCCCGGCTCCTCGTGCACCTGCACGTCCTTGCCGCTGGCCGGATCGAAGCGGCGCAGGCCGTAGCCGTAGACCGACAGCCACAACTGGTGGTCGGGCGCCTGCACGATCGCGCGGACGGCGGTCGCGTTGGCATCCTGCGGCGGCTCCTGCGGCCATGCACGCACCAGGTCGCGGCCGTTGCTGTGCAGGCGGAACAGGCCATCGTTGCGACCCAGCCAGAGCTGCCCGGCCTTGTCCTGCTGCAGCGACAGCACCGCCACTTCCGGTCCGACGCGCTGCACCGTCCCGGCCGGATCGATCCGGTACAGGCCCAGCGGGCCGCCGTACCAGGCCATGCCGTCGCGGGTCGCCAGCAGGGTCTGCCGGGCCGGGCTGCCCGCCGGCTGCGATTGCAGCGACAGCACGGTCCGGCGCGCGCCGCTGACCGGGTCCAGGCGCTCCAGGCCCGCAGCCGTGCCGACCCACAGCTGGCCGCGCCACGGCAGGACCGCGATGACCTGGCGATGAGGGTGGCTGGGGGCCGAGGCGGCGTAGCGGCGGATCTTGCCGTTGCCCAGGTCGAGCCGGCTCAGGTACTCCGAATACGTGCCGACCCACAGGGCGCGATCGCCTTCCAGCGCCAGCGAGGTGATGTTGCTGTCGGGCAGGCTGTCGGGGTCGCGCGGGTTGTGCCGATACGGCAGATAGCGCTGGCCGTCGTAACGATGCAGTCCGCCCTGGGTGGCCACCCAGACGAAGCCCTGGGGGTCCTGCACCATCGCCGTGACGGTGTTCTGGGTCAGGCCGCGTTCGCCGCCCAGCCGCGAGAAGTAGAAATCGCGGGTCGCCGCCGCGACCGGCGCGGTCGCGGTCGTCAGCACCAGCGCCAGCATGGGACCGGCAAGCCGGCCTAGCCACACGAGCCGGATGGGGAAGCTGGAGGCTGGGGAGGGCGGACGCACGGACACCCGGGGTTTGAGTATTGCAGCGCGCAGTGTAGGCAAGCGTTTGCTCCGGCAACAAGACGCGGCTGCGTTGCTACACTGCCGTGACTCCCCCGAGCCTTGTCCCGTGTCCGAAATTGAACTGCCCGATCTGACCGCCATCGAGGCCGAGAGCCGCCAGCTGGCCCTTGCTGCTTCGCCCTTTGAGCTCCATGGCGGCCTCTGCGGCTGGCTCGCCGGCGGCGGCGCCGCGGTGCGCGAATGGCCCGCCCGGGTGCTGGCCGACGAAGCCCTGCCGGCGCCTGCCGAAGGCAGCGCGCTCGACGAACTGCGCAAAGCAAGCGCCGCCCAGCTCGCCGACCGCAGCTTCGACTTCGCCTTGTTGCTGCCTGCCGCCGACACCTCGCTGGCCGAGCGCAGCGGTGCGCTGTTCGAATGGTGCCGCGGTTTCCTCGGTGGTTTCGGCCTGGCCGGTGGCGGCAAGACCAAGCTGTCGGAAGAAGGCCAGGAAGCACTGGCCGACCTGGGCAAGCTCGCTGCCGCGCAGCCGCAAAGCGACGGCGACGAGGAAGACGAGATCGCGCTGGTCGAGATCGAAGAGTTCGTTCGCGTCGCGGTATTGCTGCTGCACGGCGACTGCGTGCTGGCGGCGCAGCACAGGCAGCGCCTGAACTGATCGATCGGTCCATCGGCCCGGGGCGAATGCCCCGCGCGGGTGGGAGCAGGGCCCAGTCAACGGAACTCCATGCCCAAGCCCATCACCATCCCCGCCAAGGCCTACGCCCGCCGCCGCAAGCAGCTCATGCGCATGGCCGGCGACGACGCCATCCTGGTCCTGCCGGCCGCGCTCGAACGCATCCGCAGCCGCGACACCCACTATCCGTACCGGCAGGATTCCGACCTGCTCTACCTGACCGGCTTTCCGGAGCCCGAGGCGGTGCTGGTGCTGGTGCCCGGCCGCAAGCACGGCGAAGTGCTGCTGTTCTGTCGCGAGCGCGATCCCGAGCGCGAAGGCTGGGATGGCCCGCGCTTCGGCCCGGAAGGTGCGGTCGAGGCGTTCGGCCTGGACGACGCCTATCCGATCACCGACCTCGACGACATCCTGCCGGGCCTGCTCGAAGGTCGCTCGCGGGTGTACTACCACTTCGGCCGCGACCAGGAATTCGACCTCAAGCTGATCGGCTGGCTCAACCGCGTGCGCGCGATGGTGCGCCAGGGCGCGCAGCCGCCGCACGAATTCCTCGAGCTGGGCCATCTGCTCGACGAGCTGCGCCTGTTCAAGGATCGCGACGAGATCCGCATCATGCAGCGCGCTGCCGACATCAGCGTGCTCGCGCATGAAGCGGCGATGCGCGCCGCGCGTGCCGGCATGCACGAGTACGAGCTGCAGGCGGAAGTCGAACGCGTGTTCCGCCAGCACGACGCCGAACCGGCCTACAGCAGCATCGTCGGCGCCGGCAGCAACGCCTGCGTGCTGCATTACCGCGCCAACAACGCGGCGCTGAAGGACGGCGACCTGGTGCTGATCGATGCCGGCGCCGAATACCGTGGCTATGCCTCCGACATCACCCGCACGTTCCCGGTCAGCGGCCGCTTCAGCAAGGAGCAGCGCGCACTGCACGACCTGGTCGGTGCAGCGCAGGCGGCATCGCTGGCGCAGGCGCGCGCCGGCATCCCGTACGAGGCAGGGCACGTGGCGGCAGTGGAAACGTTGACCGAAGGGCTGCTCAGGCTCGGCCTGCTCAAGGGCAGGCTCGAGAAGAACCTGGCCGATGGCAGCTACCGCCGCTTCTATCGCCACAAGACCGGCCATTGGCTCGGCCTGGACGTGCACGACGTCGGCGAATACCGCATCGACGGCGAATCGCGCCTGCTTGAACCGGGCATGGTGTTCACCATCGAGCCCGGCCTCTATGTGGCGCCCGATGACACCAGCGTCGACGCGAAGTGGCGCGGCATCGGCATCCGCACCGAAGACGACGTGCTGGTGACGCAGGATGGCTGGGAGGTCCTGACCGACAAGCTGGCGCGCAGCGCCGACGAGATCGAGGCGTTGATGGCGCGGGCGTGAGTGCGGCGAGGCAGTCGAACGGACCGCGCTGATCATCCCTTCACCGTGCGGCCGTAGGCTGCGACGGTGCCCATTGCGAAAACTTCATCGACGATCCGTCCGCCGCGCCCGGCCAGGGCCATCGTCGGGCTCGGCATCGCCCTCGTCCTGCTCGCCAGCGCTGGCGCAGTGCCGGCACGCCAAGCCGACTGCAGGCAGCGCCTGCTGGAGCAACTGGGCTGGCGGTTCGTGCCGTCTGCCGGTGCGGCTGTAGAGATCGCTGCCGGCTCGCCCTGCGACCGGGCCAGCCTGGCCGAGGCGACGGCCGCGGGCGATCTGGTCGTACGCGTGCCCGAAAGATTCGACGCAGCGGCGATGGAACGCCTGGGCGACGAACTGCTGCACCATCCGGCCACGAGTTGCGCCTATGGCTTCGCGCTGGGAGCCGCAACCCGGCGTGCGGTCGACCGGCTGGTCGCCAACCCCGGCTTCCGCTTCACATCGGTGCAGACCGGCTGGATCGGCTTCGGCGCGGGCGGCGCGGCACACGACGGCTGGAAGCCCATCGCCACCTTCGGCCGCGGCTATCAACCCAGCGGCAGCAACTCGCGCGCGATCGAGGCGTTCTACAGCGGGCACGTTCGCGGCGAATGCGGACTGGGCCGGCAGGTCGCGCAATACGCAACCCTGGCCGAGCTCTACGGCAACGAAGGATTCGACAACGCGTTCGACGCCGACGAGATCGTGATTGGCACCTTCAACCGGCTGCGCTCGACGCGCAGCATCCTGCTGGGTTCGTCGGCCGGCGAGTTCACCCGTGACGGCCGGGCCGAGGCGGCATCACGGCAGGGCCGGCAGGCCTTCATGGGGCTGCCGGGTTTCATCTTCCACGTGTTCGCGCGCAGCAAGCTCGACGACCTCAACAACCAGGCCGAGAATTTCGTTGTCTACGACGTCAGTGCGCAGGCGGCCGCGGCATTGCGCGAGCATGAGGGCTTCGAGTTCTACAACGAACGCAATCAACAGATGTGGTCGCTCGCGCGCACGATCCAGGCGCGCAAGCCGCGGCGGTACTTCGAGCGGCTGTTGTACGAGAAGGATCCGGTTCTGCGCGCACAACAGTCGGCGGCGACACTGGCGACCCTGGCGCGCATCGACGCGCTGCTGGACGATCCGTTCTATCGCGGCTTCGAGGTCTACGTGCACCGGCAGGGCGTGAAGCCGGTCGGGTTCCACATCGCACGCCTGCTCGATCGAAACCCGCGCACGCCGTTCCGTATCGAGCTGGCGCTGCACAACGTGCACAACGCGTTGTACGAGCGCTATGTCGCGTACCGGCTTCGCACCTGCGCCGCGCAATCGACCAGGGCACCGCAGCAGCGCTGAGCGCTCAGGGCGCTGGGCCGGTGGTCGTTTCGATGATGGTCCGCAACGACGCGGTGGGCGCACCGGCCTCGTCGACGATGTTGCGCGCGCACGCCGGCACGCGCGCCTGGCCGCACAGGCCGACGTAGTTGTTCCAGTAGACATCGAGGTCGCGATCGGCCGGGCGCACGGTCACCACCACCGAATAGACCGTGCGACGACCGATGCCGTTGTCGGGATCGAGAGTGGCGACCTTCAGGCGGATGCGTGCGTCCTTGCTGTCCTCGACCAGGGCCAGATCGAGCGACTGGCGCAGCTGTTCGCGGATCGCTTCGACGAACAGGCGGCCGACCTTGTCCTGGGCCGAGGCCGACACCTGGACGGTGATCGCCACGTCCTGGGGGACGTCGACCGGCGGCGCTTCGGGAGGCGCAGGTGTTGCGGACTGGGCCGTCCCGGGCTTCGTCTCCTGTGCCAGCCCCCGCGCAGGCGCCACTGCGCCCGCCGTGGCCAGCACCAGTCCGAACACCAGCCCGAGCACCATCGTTTGCCGCATGACTCCCCTCCCGCCGCAGGCCCATGGTCAGGCTAACGGCGAGCGGGGAAATTGCAGGTAACGGGCCGGCCACTTCCTTCAGGCGTGCCCGTTCCAGGCGTGCCCCCTCCCGGCGGCAGAGGGAGGCTTGCGCTCAGGCCGCCTCGTCGAAGCCGTCGCGGGTCAGGTTGGCCGGTGCGGCATCGGTGCAGGCGACGTCGTCTTCGATGCGGATGCCGCCGAAGGGCTTGAAGGCCTCCACGCGCGCCCAGTCGACGCTGTCGGCATGGCCGTTGGCCTTCACTTCGTCGAGCAGCATGTCGATGAAGTAGAGGCCCGGCTCGATGGTCACGACCATGCCTGGCTCCAGCACGCGGGTCAGGCGCAGGTACGGGTGGCCATCGGGCCTGGCGATCGTGCCGCCACTGTCGCTGGCGGCGAAGCCGGCGACGTCGTGCACCTGCAGGCCGATGCCGTGGCCGATGCCGTGCGGGAAGAACGCGCTGCTGACGCCGGTGGCCAGCGCCGCTTCCGGCGACACCTTGATCACGCCGAAATCCTTGAGGATGCCGGCCAGCGCCAGGTGGGCGTCGACATGGATCTGCTTGTAGTCGGTGCCGGCGCGGACCTGGTCGCACATCTTCAGCTGCGCGGCATCGACGGCGTCGATCATCGCCTGGAACTCGCTGCCGGCATCGAGCGCATAGGTGCGGGTGATGTCGCAGGCGTAGCCGTGGTGTGCGGCGCCGGCATCGATCAGGAAGCTGCGCACCTGCGCCGGCGGCACCAGGTCGCGGTCGGTGTAGTGCAGCACCGCGCTGTGTTCGTTGAGGGCGATGATGTTGCTGTACGGCAGGTCGTTGGCATCCTGGCCGGCGGCCTGGCAATACACCAGGTGGATGCCGAACTCGCTGGCGCCGGCACGGAACGCGCGCTCGGCGGCGCGGTGCGCGCGCACGCCGCGGCGGGTCGCCTCGCGCATCGTCGCGATCTCGTACGGTGTCTTGTAGGCGCGGTGGTACTCGAGGTAGTTGACCACCGGCGCGGGGTTGTTCGGCACGAACGCGCCCAGTGCGCTCTGCGCCTCGCCGATGATCGCGCAGCGCGCGGGATTCGACGGCAGGTGCTGCAGCGCCTCGTCGGGCTTGCGGATCACGACGACGTCGAAGTGATCGGCCCAGTAGCCGCCCGGTGCCGACGGCACCACGTGCCAGTAATCGAACGGCTGCAGGAAGATCAGCTTGGGCTTGTGACCCGGCGTCGCCACCAGCCAGCTGCCGGGTGCGCGCGTCAGCGGCAGCCAGGCCTTGAACTGCGGGTTGACCGCATACGGGTAGTCGCGATCATCGAACGCCTGGTAGTGCGAGGTGCCGCTGGGCACGACCAGGTGATCGAAGCCGCCGCGTGCCAGCGCCTGTTCGGTGCGGCGGTGCAGTTCGGCGAGGTGCTGGGGGTACAACGAGGCGAGCGTGCTCATGCGTAGGCGGCGGGATGTCGGAGACCGGACCATTTTGCCGCATCGACGTGCAGGCGCGGGTCGCCTTTGCTGGCGGTTGGGCCGGTTGCCGCGGCTGGTTCAGGAAACGGTCGGCCCCACCTGTGCCGGGGTCGATGCCGGCATCAATGGCCGTTGGTCGTGTCCAGCCAGTTGCGCAACTGCTGCAGCTCGCTCTCGAGCATGGTGATGAAGCGGAAGCCCGACCAGGTCTGGCCCGGCGTGCTGGTCTTGTCCTGCCACAGCAGGTGCGCACCGACTTCGATCGGTGAACTCTGGTGCGGGGTGCCGCGCAGGTTGAAGCGCAGCTGGTACAGGCCATCGTCGACCAGTGGCGAGTTGGCGATCAGCAGCATGCCGCTCTCGGACAGGTTGCTCAGTTGCCCGATCACGGTGTCGGTCATCGTGTCGACGACCTGCACCGGCTCCTGGATGGAGCGACGTCGGGCGCGGCGGAATTCTTCGTTCATGCGTGCGCCTCTTGCGCGGTCGGGCCCGATACCAGGTTGCTCAGTGCGCTGACCACGGCGCTCCAGGCGCGATCGACCAGGCGGCTCTTCTCGACCGTGACGATGCGCGCGCGGCCCGCGGCCATCTGCCGCGCCAGGCTGTCGAGCGACTGCTCGCCGACGCGCTGGCCGCGCTGGTTGACGAACAGGGCGTTGTCGGTGAGCGGGCTGAACCAGGACAACCGGCGGCGGATGACCTCGCCCGGCGCTTCCAGGTCGAACTCGAACCAGGTGCCGAAGGGTAGCGTGCGCAGGTGTTGCCAGCATTCCTGTTCGTGCGGATCGCGCGGCTGAGTCTCCACTGCGCGCGGCGCATCCTCCTCGCCCAGTCGCGTGCGCGACTTGAGCTTGAGCGCCAGCTCGGTGCGGGTGGCGGCGTCGTCGTTGGCGGCGTGGCCGGTGGTCAGCTGGCGCGAGATCGCACCGGCGTCATCGACGTGGTAACCGACCTGGGTCAGTGCCTGTTCGATATCCTCGCCGAGCGGTTCCGGCGCCGGGGCGCGGTTCTCGACCGTGTTGGCGGCGATGATCTGGCGCGTGGCTTCGAGCTGGCGCTGCCACTCGTCCGACTCCTCGCCATGGCGAAGGAGCGTGAGGGTCAGCACGTCGGTCCACGCCTGGGTCAGCAGGGTGTGGACGAACTTGGGCAGCTTCTGGTCGTGCAGCGCCTCGGTGATCGCCTCGGTGGCCTGGTGCTTGGCCAGCACCAGCTTTTCCTTGCCGCGTGCGGCTTCGACGTGGCGACGCTCGGCCACTTCGGCCTTGCGCGCCATCAGCCGCAGGTGCTCCTGCAACTGCTGGTTGGCCGACTCGAACACGCCATCGTCGCCGTCGTAGTGCTCGACCACGTGATCGACTGCGCGCCGCAGCTGTTCGTTGAGCGCCGGGTCGGCCTCTTCCTTGGGCAGCCAGTGCGCGCCGGCTTCGGCGACCGCATTGAGTAGCTGTCGCGCCGGATGTTCCTGGCGGACGAAGAACGCCTGGTCCTGCAGCGCCAGGCGCAGCAGCGGCACCTGCAGGCGGTTGAGCAGTGAGGAGACGGCGGCGTCGTTGCGCAGTTCGCGGCCGATCTCGTTGTAGAACTGATCGAGCAGCTCGAAGGTGTCGGCGTCCTCGCGGGTGAGTGAGGTCGCTTCACCGCGCTGTTGCCGCGCCTGTGCCAGCAGCGTCTGGCGCACGTCGTTGAGGTTGCGCGGCGGCGTGGCATGGGCGGGGATCGACTGCAGCCCCGCCAGCGCGCTGGAAATGTCGCTGGCCGACAAGGTCGGCCGCGGCGTGCCGGGGTCGCCACCGGTACGCAGCTTGTCCATCAGCTCGCGGCGGCCACTGAGCAGGTTCTGCAGCGAGACGTAGGATTCGTGGTCGTCGCCGTGGTTCAGCACTGGCTGCCCCGGCCACGCGGTATGCGGGCGCTGCGGATCGAACAGCGGACTGCTGGCGTCGGCGCCGCGGCGCGGCACCATCGAATCCTCGCGTTGTCCCTGCCCCTGTTCGCCGCCCTGGTCCTGTGCCTGGCCGTGTCCCTGCGCGTGGCCGTGCCCCTGGCGCTGGCCCTTGGCGCGGCTGCGCACCGGCACGAACGACAGGCTCGGCAGCACGTTCTCGCGTGCCAGCAGCGCGTTCATCGTTTCGACCAGTTGCGCGTAGCCCGACATGACGTGCTGGTCGAAGACGCGGTACAGGTGCAGTCGCGCTTCTGGAGTGATCTGCAGCGACTGCGTGGCTTCGGCCAGGATCCTGCACAGCTGGTACGGACCGACCGGCAGGCGGTCTGCGTCGAACGCAGGCGCGCCGCCTAGCACGCCGAAGCGCTGCCCGAGCAGCAGCAGCGGCAGGCCGGCGCGGGCTTCGTGGCGGATCGCGATGCTGCGCAGCAGGTTGGCTTCGTCGGCCTCGCCGTCGTCTACCAGGCGCAGGTCGCGGAAGGTGGGCAGTGCCGCTGGCGCTTCGGTGGTGGGTGTTGGATCGCGGACGGTGGTCAGCGCGCCTTCCAGCAAGGCCAGGAAGTGCGGAACCAGGTCGGAGCGATTGAGTCGTGCAGTGCGCAAAGTTTCAAGATGGGCCGACTGCTGCGCCGACGTGCGCGCCTGGTCGGCATGCTTGAACAGCTGCTGTTCGAATTCGCCGAGCATGTGCTCGAGCTGGCGCGCCATCTCATCGGAGACCAGCGCATAAAGATGCTCCAGTACCCGTCGAACCCGCTTTGGCAACGCGGCTGACGCCAGCGTAGGCCTGGGAATCGAACTACCGAGAGGTTCGAACGTTGCAGACATTAGGGTCACCCTGGCGATCGGGACGATCATGCATCGTCACCCCGGTGCCCCGCCAGCCTCCCGCCCCAGCGGTCCTCAGGGAGCGACCAATTGTTGTAACGGTGAGGGCGGCCATTAGCGGCCAGCGCAAGCCCGCCTACGGGGCCTTGCGCTACTTTGCGCGGTCAACCATGACGCGCTGCGACACGTTCGGACCTCCCGGGTCGTTCTCGGTCTCGCCGGTCGCATCCTCGACCAGGAACAGCTCGACGACGTCGTTGGTGAAGCGACGCCCCAGTTCGGTCGGACGCACGCGGTCGCCGTCGGTTTCCAGCCAGCCCTGTGCGATGGCCTGGGTCAGTTGCGGGGCGATGGCCTCGCGCGTCAGGCCGGTGCGCGCCTCGAACGCGGCCAGGCTGAAGCCTTCGACCAGGCGCAGGGCATTGAGCATGTACTCGAACGGACGCCGCGCCGGCTCGACCCGGTCGTCGCCGCCGATCGCACCGGCGTGCCCGGCCTGCACCAGGTACTGCGTCGGGTGCTTGGTCTTCCAGCGCCGCAGGACGGTCTGCTCGGCACCCAGGGTCAACTTGCCGTGGGCGCCCGCGCCGATGCCGAGGTAGTCGCCGTATTGCCAGTAGTTGAGGTTGTGCTGGCACTGACGGCCAGGCTGCGCGTAGGCACTGACCTCGTACTGGGCGTACCCGGCCGCGGCCAGCAGTGCCTGGCAATGCTCCTGCATGTCCCAGCTGGCGTCTTCGTCGGGGATGCCTTGCGGCGGCCGCGCGGCAAACACCGTGTTCGGTTCCAGCGTCAGCTGGTAGTGGCTGACGTGGGTGGGCTGCAGGGCGAAGGCGCGTTCGAGGTCATGCTCGGCCATCGCCAGCGTCTGCCCGGGCAGCGCGTACATCAGGTCGAGGTTGAAGTTGTCGTAGCCGGCGCCCTGGGCCAGCTTCACCGCCGCCTCGGCCTCGCCGCTGTCGTGGATCCGGCCCAGGCGCTTGAGGCAGCCGTCGTCGAAGCTCTGGATGCCGAAGCTCAGGCGGTTGACTCCGGCTTGTCGGTACAGCTCGAAGCGGCCGTGTTCGGCGGTGCCTGGATTGGTCTCCAGGGTGATCTCGCAGCCCGGGACGAAGCGCAGGCGGCTGCTGGCCTGCTGCAGGAAACGGTCGATGTGTTCGGGCGGGAACAGGCTGGGCGTGCCGCCACCGAAGAACACCGAGTGCACGTTGCGGCCCCAGGCTAGCGGCAGGTCGAAGTCCAGGTCCGCCAGCAGCGCATCGACATAACTGTCGAACGGCAACGCGCCGCGACCCTCGTGCGAATTGAAATCGCAGTAGGGGCACTTGCGCACGCACCATGGCAGGTGGACGTAGAGCGACAGCGGCGGCGTGGTCAGCGACACGGCGGTCAGTGCGTTCCGACGTGCAGCAGTTGCCGCAAGGCGGCGAGGGCGCGGCCGCGGTGACTGATCCGGTTCTTCAGGCCGGTTTCGAGCTCGGCGGCGCTGCAACCGTGGTCGGGATCGAAGAACACCGGGTCGTAGCCGAAGCCGCCGTCGCCCCGACGCTCATGCAGGATGCGACCGGACCAGCTGCCTTCGGCGATGAAGGGCTGCGGATCCCCGGCGTGGCGCAGCAGCACGATCACGGCGTAGAAATGCGCGCCGCGCTGCGCGTCGGGCACATCCCTCATCGCGTGGAGCAGCTTGTCGATGTTGGCGCCGGCATCGCCGTGAACGCCGGCGTAGCGCGCCGAGTACAGGCCCGGAGCGCCACCCAGGGCATCCACGCACAGGCCCGAATCGTCGCCGAGCGCCGGCATGCCGGTCTCGCGCGCAGCCTTGCGCGCCTTGAGCAGCGCGTTCTCGACGAAGGTCAGGCCGGTTTCGTCGGCATCGCCGACGCCGAGCTCGCCCTGGGTCACGAACTCGATGCCGCTGCCGCCGAGCAGATCGCGGAATTCGCGCAGCTTGCCGGCGTTGCTGCTGGCGATCACCCATTTCATCGGCAGGTTCATTGCTTCAGTTCCAGCAGGTCCCAGCGATTGCCGTACAGGTCTTCGAACACCGCCACGATGCCGTAGGCCTCAAGTCGTGGCGCTTCCAGGAACCGCACGCCATTCGCGCGCATCGCGGCATGGTCGCGGTGGAAGTCGTCGGTGTGCAGGAAGAAACCGACACGGCCGCCGGTCTGGTCGCCGATGCGCGTCCGCTGGGCGTCGTCGACGGCTTGCGCCAGCAGCAGCGCGGTCTCGGCCGCGCCGCGCGGCGCCACGCGCACCCAGCGCTTGCCGTCGCCCAGGTCGATGTCGTCGAGCAGGTTGAAGCCGAGCGCGCCAGTATAGAAGGCGATGGCCTCGTCGTAGTCGCGGACGACGAGGGTGACGTTGGCGATGGTCTGTTTCATGGCAGCAGCTACATGGCGGCGGCGAACTCAGCCCGCCAGCGCCTCGCGCTGCCTGGCCACCAGTTCGGCGATGCCGGCCTCGGCCAGCGCGGTCAGCGCGTTCAGTTCCTCGCGGCGGAAGGCATGGCCCTCGGCGGTGCCCTGCAGCTCGATGAAGCCGCCGCCGTCGTTCATCACCACGTTCATGTCGGTGTCGCAGTCGCTGTCCTCGGCATAGTCGAGGTCGAGCACCGGCACGCCACGGTAGATGCCCACCGAGACCGCGGCGACCGCGCCGAACACCGGATCGCGAGTGATCTCGCGGCGCGACTGCAACAGGCGCACAGCATCGACCAGGGCGACATAGGCGCCGGTGATCGCGGCGGTGCGGGTGCCGCCATCGGCCTGCAGGACGTCGCAGTCGAGGGTGATGGTGCGTTCGCCCAACAGCTTGCGATCGACGCAGGCGCGCAGCGAGCGGCCGATCAGGCGCTGGATCTCGAGGGTGCGGCCACCTTGTTTTCCGCGTGCGGCTTCGCGGTCGCTGCGCGTATGCGTGGCGCGCGGCAGCATGCCGTACTCGGCAGTGACCCAGCCTTCGCCCTTGCCGCGCAGGAATCCCGGGACCTTGTTGTCGACGCTGGCGGTGCACAGCACCCGGGTCTCGCCGAAGCTGACCAGGACGGAGCCCTCGGCGTGGCGGGTGTAGCCGCGCTCGATGCGGACTTCGCGCATTTGCGCGGGCGCCCGCCCGCTGGGGCGGACCACCGCCTGCGCGGTTTGGCCGGCGGAAGGGGCTTGCGGCGTGCCGGTCGTGGTCATGATGGCCGATGATTACCGTTCTGGGGGCGCGCGAGTTTACCATTCGCACCCTGCCAGCCCTTGGATTTGCCGATGATCCGCAGCATGACCGCCTTCGCCAGCGGCGAACGCGCCACTCCGTGGGGCACGCTCGGCTGCGAGCTGCGCTCGGTCAACCACCGTTTCCTGGAGCTGGGCGTGCGCTTGCCCGACGAGCTGCGCGCGCTGGAGCCGGCACTGCGCGAGCGCGTCGCCGCCCGTGTCGCCCGCGGCAAGATCGACCTGGCGCTGCGCCTGCGCACCGCCGATGGCGATGGCGCGCTGCAGCTGAACCCGTTGCGCCTGCGCGAACTGGGCGAGCTGGCGCTGGACCTGGAGGCACGGTTCCCGCGCCTGCAGACCGATTTCACCCAGCTGCTGCAATTCCCCGGCGTGCTGCAGACCCAGTCCGCCGACCCGGCCGCGCTGCAGGCGCAGGCCCTTGAGCTGCTGGAGCAGGTGCTGGACGAGTTCATCCGTGCGCGCGAACGCGAGGGCGCCAAGCTCTCGACGGTGATCGTCGAACGCGTCGACGGCATCGCCGCGATCGCGGCCGAAGTGCGCACGCTGATGCCGGTGATCCGCGCCGGCCAGCGCAGCAAGCTCGAGGCGCGCATGGCCGACCTGGCGCAGCCGCTCGACTCCGGTCGCCTCGAACAGGAACTGGTGATGTGGCTGCAGAAGCTCGATGTCGACGAAGAGCTCGACCGGCTGGATTCGCATGTCAGCGAGGCGCGCCGCGTGCTCAAGCTCAAGGAAGCGGTCGGCAGGCGCCTGGACTTCCTGCTGCAGGAGTTCAACCGCGAGGCCAACACCCTGGGTTCGAAGTCGGTCGACGCGCGCAGTTCGGCGGCGGCGGTGGAGCTGAAGGTGCTGATCGACCAGGTCCGCGAACAGATCCAGAACATCGAATGACACGGGCCCACTGATGCGCGGAACTCTCTTCATCGTCGCGGCGCCGTCGGGCGCCGGCAAATCCAGCATCGTCAATGCGGTGCTCGAGCGCGACCCGAACATCTGCCTGTCGATCTCGTTCACCTCGCGCCAGCCGCGACCGGGCGAGCGCCACGCCGAGCATTACCACTTCGTCAGCAAGGAAGAATTCGAACGCATGGTCGCCGCCGGCGACTTCTTCGAGTCGGCGCTGGTGCACGGCGACTGGAAGGGCTCGGCCCGGCAGTCGGTGGAGCCGCAACTGGCCGCCGGCAAGGACGTGCTGCTGGAGATCGACTGGCAAGGTGCGCGCCAGGTCCGGGCCAAGGTGCCCGATGCGGTGAGCGTCTTCATCCTGCCGCCTTCGCGCAAGGCGCTGGACCAGCGCATGCGCAACCGTGGCCAGGACACCGAGGAAGTGATCGCGCAACGCCTGGCGGCGGCGCGCGAGGAGATGTCGCACTACGGCGAATTCGACTTCGTCATCGTCAACGAGCACTTCAACACCGCCGTCGACGAGATGTGCGCGATCTTCACCGCCAGCCGCGTCCGCCGCGACCAGCAGGTCGCGCGCCATTCGCGCCTGATCACGGCGCTGCTCGCCGACGAGTGACGCGGTTCGACCCCCTCCCAGCCTCTCCCTGCAGGCAGGGGGAGAGGCAAAAGTGGACAGCCGGTCAGTTGTGCGCGCCTAACTGATTGATTTTCAACGAACGGCTTGCTTCGCACCCGCGCCGCGACTACACTCTGCGGTCCCTTAAAGCCTGTATGGACGGCCCGCCGGCCGCCAGGAGCCCCATGGCCCGCATCACCGTTGAAGATTGCCTGGAAGTGGTCGATAACCGCTTCGAACTCGTCATGATGGCCGCCAAGCGCGCCCGCCAGTTGGCCAATGGCGTTGACCCGCAGCTGGACAACAGCGAAGCCAACGACAAGCCGACCGTGCTGGCCCTGCGCGAAATCGCCGCGCGCCGCATCGATACCGATTACATCGACGCCGTCGAGAAGGCCGAGCGCGAGCGCAAGGAGCGCGAGGCGCTGGAATGGGCCGCCGCCGAAGTGGTCGCCGACGACGACCTGTCCAAGGGCGACGACTGATCCAACCCCTTCGCAGCCGCGTTCAACCGGCGCCGCGAACTGCACGGCCCCGCCTCGGCGGGGCCGTTTGCATTTGTGCGCCCTGATTGCACAGCGCGCCGCCGCACGCGTAGATTCTCTCCATGACCCCCGCAGAGTCCGCAATCAGCACGCATCCCGCCGTCGTCCTCGATGACGCGGACGTGCCGGACTACGTGCGCGAGCTGGAAAACGCCGCCGAGTACCTGCCCGCGCCCCAGCGCCAGAGCCTGCGCCGGGCCTGGGCGATCGGCGCGGCCGCGCATGCCGGCCAGACCCGCAAATCCGGCGAGCCCTACATCACCCACCCGGTGGCCGTGGCCAAGGTCCTGGCCGACCAGGGCCTGGACGTCGAGACGCTGATCGCGGCGATCCTGCACGACACCATCGAAGACACGCCGCTGACCCGCGACGGCCTTGCCAGCGAGTTCGGCGAAACCGTGGCCGAGCTGGTCGACGGCGTCACCAAGCTCGACAAGCTGCAGTTCCGCGACCGCCAGGAAGCCACCGCGGAAAGCTTCCGCAAGATGCTGCTGGCGATGTCGCGCGACCTGCGCGTGATCCTGATCAAGCTCGCCGACCGCCTGCACAACATGCGCACCCTTGGCGCGCAGAGCATGGAGGCGCGCCACCGCATCGCCCGCGAGACGCTGGAGATCTACGCACCGATCGCCCAGCGCCTGGGCATGAACCTGATCAAGGCCGAGCTGCAGGACCTGGGCTTCCGCGCGCTGCATCCCTGGCGTCACGCGGTGATCGAAAAACGCCTGCGCACCCAGCCGGTGGTGCGGCGCGAGTCGCTGGTGCAGATCGAGGCGCAACTGGCGCAGCGGCTGGCGAAAGAGAAGGTGCCGCACCGTCTGGTCAGCCGGGTCAAGTCGCCGTGGAGCATCTACACCAAGATGCGCTCGGAGCACAAAACCTTCGCCCAGGTGATGGATGTGTTCGGCTTCCGCGTGGTCGTGCGCACGGTGCCGGACTGCTACCACGCCCTGGGTGTGGTGCACGCCTCGTACAAGCCGCTGGACTCGCGTTTCCGCGACTTCATCGCGATTCCCAAGGCCAACGGTTACCAGTCGCTGCACACGGTTCTGTTCGGCCCTTACGGTTCCCCGATCGAAGTGCAGATCCGCACCGAGGAAATGGACCTGATCGCCGAGCGCGGCATCGCCGCGCACTGGTCCTACAAGCACGGTGGCGACGGCCCGAGCAGCGCGCAGAGCCGAGCCCACAGCTGGATCGCCAACCTGGTCGAGTCGCAACGCTCCACCGGTTCGTCGCTGGAGTTCCTCGAGAACGTCAAGGTCGACCTGTTCCCGGACGAGGTTTACCTGTTCACGCCCAAGGGCGACATCATGTCGCTGCCGCGCAATTCGACCGCGCTCGATTTCGCCTACGCCGTCCACACCGACGTCGGCAATCGCGCCGTGGCGGCGCGCGTCGACGGCAAGCTGGTGCCGCTGCGCACGCGGCTGGCCAGCGGCCAGCGGGTGGAGATCATCACCGCCAAGTCCTCGTCGCCGAAGCCGCAGTGGCTCGAGTTCGTCGTCTCGGGCAAGGCCCGCACGTCGATCAGGCAGCAGCTCAAGCAGCTCGAACACGAGGATGCGGTGCAGCTGGGCCATCGCATGCTCGACCGCGCGCTGGAGGCACTGGGCATCTCGCTCGACCGCGTGCCTGCGGTGCGGATGGAGTCCTACCTGGCCGAATTCCGCTATCCGCGCCTGGAGGCGCTGCTGGCCGACATCGCCCTGGGCAATCGCATGCCGCAACAGGTGGCGCAGGCGCTGGCGCGCGAGAGCCCTGGAAAACCGCTGCGCGCGAAGGACCTGCCGCTGCAGCCGCTGTCGCAGGACAAGATCCTCATCACCGGCGCAGAGCGCGGCGTGATCAGTTTCGCCAACTGCTGCCTGCCCATTCCCGGCGACGAGATCATGGGTTACCACACGGCCGGCAAGGGCATCGTGGTGCACCGTCTCGATTGCCCGAACGTCGCCGACTACCGCAAGTCGCCCGACCGTTGGGTGCCGATCGGCTGGGACCGGCAGGTTACCGGCGACTTCGCCGCGGCGTTGCGCATCGAAGTCGACAACCGTCCGGGTTCACTGGCACAGGTTGCCGCGGCGATCGCGGAAGCGGAGTCGAACATCGACCGCGTCGAATACCTCGACCGCGATGCGAACGTGGCGGTGATGCGTTTCGCGATCGAGGTCAGCGGCCGCCGCCACCTCGCCGACGTGATGCGGCGCGTGCGCCGCCTGGGCGTGGTGCTGGGCGTGCAGCGGATGTAGTCGCCAGTTGCTGGCCTTGTGTTGCTAGCATGGCCCTCTGACTTCCCGAGAGCCATCCCATGTCCCGCCAGATCATCCACACCGACAAGGCCCCGGCCGCCATTGGCCCGTACTCGCAGGCCGTGCGCGCCGGCGATACCGTCTACCTGTCCGGGCAGATTCCGCTCGATCCGGGTACCGGCCTGCTGGTCGAAGGTGACATCAGCACGCAGGCACGACGCGCTTTCGAGAACCTCAAGGCCGTGTGCGAAGCCGCCGGCGGGTCGTTGTCCGACGTCGTCCGCCTCGGTCTCTACCTGACCGACCTGGGCAACTTCGCCGCGGTCAACGCGGTGATGGGCGAGTTCTTCCAGGCGCCGTATCCGGCGCGATCCACGATCGAAGTGTCGGGGTTGCCGCGCGGCGCCGGTTTCGAAGTCGACGCGGTGATGGTGCTGGAATAAAAGGCCGCAGCGGCTTCAGCCCTGCGTGCGCATCTCGCGCGGGGCCACGCCGGTCCAGCGCTTGAACGCACGGCGGAACTCGCGTGCGTCCTTGAACCCGACCGCGGCGCCGACGTTGGCGATGCTCAGCTTCTGGTCGCCCAGCAGCGCCCGCGCCGATTCGCTGCGCACGCGGTCGTGCAGTTCGCTGAAGCTGGTCTGCGCCGCCTGCAGCTGGCGACGCAGCGTGCGCTCGGTCAGGTGCAGCGCGGCGGCGATGTCGACCAGCCTCGGGTTGTCGGCCAGGCGCTGCAACAGCAGGCGCTCCACCACTGCCACTATTTCGCTGCGGGCCTGACCGGCCGGCATCTGCTCGTCGCACAGCGCCAGCACATGCTGGGCGCTGGCGGCATTGCCGGCGGGCATGGCCGTGTGCAGCCAGCGCGCGTCGATGACCACGCGGTTGCGCGGGCAATCGAAGCGGATCGCGCAGTCGAACACGCGCGCGTAGTCGTCGGCGTAATCCGGTGCCGGGTAGGCCAGTTCCAGCACCGTCGGCCGGAAGTCGGCGCCCAGCAGGCCGCGGCAGAGCATCAGGCAGCTGGCGAACAGTTCTTCGCACAGGAACGGCTCAAGTTCCGGATCCGGGCTGCGCATGATGGCCACCATGCCCAGGTCATCGCCGCCGTCGGCATCGAGCTGGAGCTCCATCATTGCCCCGGTGATCGGCGCGTAGTGCACGCCCAGCTGCAATGCTTCGGCGAAGCGCGGTGCGGTCAGCATCGCCAGGCCGAGCAGGCCGAAATGGCCGATGTTCTGGCGCTCACCCAGGACCAGGCCCGGTCCGCGGCCCGGCAGGGTGCGTATGGCGCGGCGGATGATCTGGCAGGTCTGGCGGTAGGACAGGTAGACCGGCGTATCGCCGTCGAACTCGGCCGGCCCCAGCCGCAGGCCGGCGAACCAGCCCTCGCAGCCGATCCCGGCCTCGCGCGCCATGGCGACCAGCCCGGCAACAATGCCGCTCTTGATGTTGGCTACGCTCTGGCGCGGGTCGTCGTTATGGATAGGTTGCATACGCTTGCGTAGCTTGTCCGGTTTGCCCCCCAGAGTATGCCGGCTTTGCCCTCCACTGGCGTCGTCCGAACGTCACAGACTGCGGATTGATTTCCTCCCCCTGTCGCCATGCGTGGGGGCGAGGCCACTGGGATCAGTCTGGAACGGGGACGGACGCAAACCTTATGAAGCGCATCACACTCAGCATTGCGATCGCAGTTGGCGTGGCGGGCCTGGCCGGTTGCCAGAAGCAGGAGGTCGCGGCCCCGGCCGCCGATGCGGACTACCAGAAGGTGCTGATCGGCCGCCTGCTCGATGCCAAGCCCGGCGACGTGATCGAGATCCCGGCCGGCCGCTTCGCCTTCGACCGCAGCCTGAGCCTGCGCGTGGACGGCGTGACCATCCGCGGCGCCGGCATGGACAAGACCATCCTGAGCTTCAAGGGCCAGAAGTCCGGCGCCGAGGGCCTGCTGGTCAACGCCGGCAACTTCACCCTGGAAAACCTCGCCATCGAGGACACCAAGGGCGACGGGCTGAAGATCAACGAAGGCGAGAACATCACCATCCGCGGCGTGCGCGTGGAATGGACCGGCGGTCCCAAGACCACCAACGGCGCCTACGGTATCTACCCGGTGCAGACCACCAACGTGCTGATCGAGGACTCCGTCGCGATCGGCGCCTCCGACGCCGGCATCTACGTCGGCCAGTCGAAGAACGTGGTCGTGCGCCGCAGCCGCGCCGAGCGCAACGTCGCCGGCATCGAGATCGAGAACTCGATCGGCGCCGACGTCTACGAGAACACCGCCACCGAAAACACCGGCGGCATCCTCGTGTTCAACATGCCCAACCTGCCGCAGCCGGGCCATACCAGCCGCGTCTACCGCAACAAGGTGTTCGCCAACAACACCGACAACTTCGCCGCCAAGGGCGCCGCCGTCGCCAGCGTGCCGGCGGGCTCGGGCGTGGTGATCAACTCCAACGACAAGGTCGAGATCTTCGATAACGACATTGCCGACAACAACACCGCCAACATCATCGTCTCGAGCTACTTCTCGACCGGCTACATGACCGAGAAGGGCGTGGCCAAGGCATTCGATCCGTATCCGGAAGAGATCGCCATCCACGGCAACCGCTTCAAGGGCGGCGGCGACAAGCCCGACGGCCTCGACCTGAAGGCGCTGAAGGTGGCGATGTTCGGCCTTGGCGGTCGCCTGCCGGACGTGCTGTGGGACGGCTACGTCAACACCGCGCGCCCCGGCGGCGCGCAGGTCTGCGTCGACAATGGCGCCGCGCAGACACTCAATGCCGATGGCCCGAACAAGTACAAGAACCCGAGCCTGGTCACCGACGCGGTGCGTTGCCAGTTGCCGCCGTTGCCGGTGGTGACGTTGCCGGTCGACAGCGCCGCTCCTGCAGTGAAGGCGGCTCCGACGGCATGAAGCACGTGTTCGTGATTGGCGCGGCCGTGATGCTGGCCGCGATGTCGCTGGTGGGATGCAAGCGCAGCCAGGAGCCGGTGCAGTTCCACGCATCGGGCCACCCCGGGCAGCTCAGCGACTGGCACGTGGTGTCGGTCGTTGACGGTCATCTGCGCCTGAACGAAGGCGTCGAGCCGTACGCACTCAACAGTGCGTTGTTCAGCGACTACGCGCACAAGCTGCGCACGCTGTGGCTGCCGCCGGGAACCAAGGCCACGTACAAGCAGTACGAGGCCTTCGACTTCCCGGTCGGCACCATCATCAGCAAGACCTTCTACTACCCGCGCGCGGGCAAGGACGCAGCGGTGTTGCGCGTGGCCGAGCAAGCTTCGGAAACGCGCGACGGCCTCGACCTGGCCAAGGTCCGCCTGGTCGAGACGCGTCTGCTGGTGCGGCGCGAGCAGGGCTGGGTGGCGATGGCGTATGTCTGGAATGCCGAGCAGACCCAGGCCGTGCTGGCCCGCGAAGGCGACTCCGTCGCGATGACGATGCGCAAGCCCGACGGCAGCGGCGAGCAGTCCTTCAACTACATGGTGCCCGACGAGAACCAGTGCGCCGGCTGCCACGCCACCAACAACACCACGCGCGAACTGCACCCGATCGGCCCGAAGGCGCGCCATCTCAATCGCGACGATCCGTGGCATCCGGGCACGAACCAGCTTGCGCGGATGGTCCAACTGGGCCGGTTGCAGGGGCTGCCGGCCACCGGCGTGCCGCACAATGCACGCTTCGACGACGCCTCGGCCAAGGTCGAAGACCGCGCGCGCGCCTACCTCGACGTCAACTGCGGTCACTGCCACAACCCCAAGGGCGCGGCCGACACGTCCGGCCTGTGGCTCGATGCAGGCACCACCGAAACGCGTCGCCTGGGCCTGTGCAAGCCGCCGGTGGCGGCCGGGCAGGGCACCGGCGACCACATGTTCGACATCGTCCCGGGCGACCCGGATGATTCGATCATCATCTACCGCATGGACAGTCTCGATCCAGGTGCGATGATGCCCGAGCTCGGTCGGGGAACCGTGCACGAGGAAGGCGTTGCCCTGATCCGCGACTGGATCGGTGCATGGCTGGGAAATTGTGCCGATCCGGAGCAGAAGGTCGCGATCCAGTCGCGATGAGGTAAATCACCGCCGAGCGGTCCCATCAACGTGGACCGCCGGTGTCAAAACAACAAGAAAGTCATTGGGAGGGGAGTTCCGATGTCGCCACGCAAGAGCAGGCTCGCAATCAGTCTGGGCCGCGCGCTGTCAGGTCTAGCATTCACCGCGGCGATGCCGCTGGCCATGGCGCAGACGGCGCAGGTGCCGGTCAGCGCCACGCAGCTGGACACGATCACCGTCACCGCGCAGAGCCGCGAGCAGGAACTGCAGGACGTGCCGATCGCGCTGCAGGTCGTCACCGAGCAGCTGCTCGAGGACGTCGCCGCCGAGGACCTCGGCGACATCGACAGCTTCGTTCCCGGCCTGCAGATCAACAGCCTGCAGCCGACCCAGCCGAGCTTCCAGCTGCGCGGCATCGCCACCGACGACTTCGGCATCGGTACCGATCCGGCCGTCGGCGTCTACGTCGACGGCGTCTACGCCGGTCGCGGCGGCGGCGTGCTGCTGCCGTTCACCGACCTGCAGCGCATCGAAGTGCTCAAGGGCCCGCAGGGCACGCTGTTCGGCCGCAACACCGCCGCCGGTGCGATCTCGATCATCACCACCCGTCCCGAGGACGAGAACGGTGCGCGTGCCAAGCTGCGTCTTGGCAACGACAACAAGACCTACTTCGAGGGCATGGCGAACGTCGCCGTGAGCGAGGATTCGGCCTTCCGCTTCAACGGCATCTTCAACCACTCCGACGGCTGGATCCAGGATTCGGTCACCGGTGAAGACCTGGCGCCGGAGAACAACTGGGCCACGCGCGCTTCGTTCCAGACCCGCTTCGGCGACGACACGCGCGCCTGGATCAGCTGGGATCACGAGAGCCTGGACCAGCTCGGCCAGGCCACCACCGGCGTGGTGCCGATCCCGGCGCTGCCGGCGCTGCCGACCGTGCCGGCCGATCCGTCGCAGTTCCTCGATCCGCTGAACATTCCGACCGCGACCGACGCGCAGGGCAACGCCGAGACGCGCACGTTCGACGGTGTCACGCTCATCGTCGACCACAACTTCGGCTGGGGCAGCCTGACCTCGACCTCGGCGTGGCACGACTACGACTCGCTCAACCGCGTCGAAGAGGACGGCACCAACCTCAGCTACCTCTACGTCGATTCGACCAACACCGAGAGCAACGAGAACTACTACCAGGAGTTCAAGTTCAACGGCAGCACCGACCACATCGACTGGATCGCCGGTGTCAGCTACTTCCAGGAGAAGGCGCACCAGACCAGCGAGGTCAACGCGCTGACCGACTCGATCGACACCATCGCCAACAACATGGGTCTGGCGCCCGGCGGCCTGTTCGGCCCGGTCACGCAGATCGCGAACATGTTCGGCATCCCGGTCGACCTGACCGGCCTGCCGTGGAACGAGAAGTTCGTCAACACGCTCGAGACCAAGTCCTACGCCGCGTTCGGCGACGCCATCTGGCACGTCAACGACAAGCTCAACCTCACCGCCGGCCTGCGCTACACCCGCGACGAGAAGGACTTCACCTGGTTCAACGACCTGCGTAGCGCGCCGGCTCTCGACGCCCAGCTCGACCTGCTCGACTCGATCGGCTTCTTCGATGCGATCGGCCTGCCGAAGGAGATGTTCATCTTCGACGTGGCCTTCATCGATCCGCCAGCGATGATGAACAAGGGCGTGCAGACGCGCGCGAAGAAGTCGTGGGACGACTTCAGCCCTCGCTTCGTCGTCGACTACCACTTCGCCGATGACCTGATGGGCTTCGCCTCGCTGGCCAAGGGTTACAAGGCCGGTGGCTTCAACGCCCTGCAGATCGGCAGCGAGTTCGAGAACGAGGACGTCTGGAACTTCGAGACCGGCATCAAGCAGTCGTTCCCGGAGCAGCGCCTGGCGTACAACGTCTCGGGCTTCTACTACGTCTACGACAACCGCCAGGCCGTCACCCTGGACATGACCACGAGCATTCCGCGCTTCGTGATCAACACCTCCGACCAGGAAGCCTACGGCGTCGATTTCGACGTGCGCTGGCAGGCCACCGACGGTCTGGGCTTCGACTTCAACGCCGAGTACCTGGATTCGACCTACAAGAAGTACGTCAACCCGCAGGGCGTCGATCTGGCCGGTGATGCCACCGGCGCGCCGGAGTGGTCGTTCGCAGCTGGCGCCAACTACGTCTGGCACATGGGCGATGCCGGCGACATGCGTGCTTCGCTGCGCCATTCCTACGTCGGCGAGTGCCGCCGCAACGCCGAGTCCGACAGCGTTCTTGGCTGCGGCACCGGCGCCGGCGCCATCGACATCGGCGAGGCGCAGAACCTCACCGACGTGCGCCTGGGCTGGACCTCGTCCAGCGGCCACTGGGGTTGGGCGCTGTACGGCAACAACGTGTTCGACAACCAGTACGTCAACTCGCTGGGCACCTACGGTATGACCGTGCTCGGCACCGTTGGCGCACGCATGACCCAGCCACGCCAGTACGGTCTGGAAGTCAGCGCGAAGTTCTGACCTCGGGGCCTGGCCCCAACCGACCCCGGCACGCTTGTGCCGGGGTTTAGGTTTTTCGGCGATCCCGGCATCCTTGGCGGATGCCGACACGCAAGGGCGGGATCACCGTCGCTCTCCACGACCCGCAATCGATCAGCAGCCTGCCGATCAGCAGCCTGCGAGGCGTCGGCCCGCGCGTGGCCGAGAAGCTGGCTGCGCGTGGCCTGTCCACGCTGCAGGACCTGTGGCTGCAACTGCCGCGGCAGTACGAGGACCGCACCGCACTGACCCCGATCCGGCTGTTGCAGCCAGGTATGGCGGCACAGGTCGAAGGGCGCGTGGAGGCGGTCGAACGCGGTTTCCGTTATCGGCCCACGTTGCGCGTGGCGATCGGCGACGACTCGCGCGCGACCCTGGTGCTGCGCTTCTTCCATTTCCGCGCCGCCCAGGTCGCGCAGTTCCAGCCGGGCGCGCGCGTGCGCTGCTACGGCACGCCGCGGCCGGGCCAGAACGGCCTGGAGATCGTCCACCCCAGTTATCGCCTGCTCGACGAGGAAGCGGACGCCGGGCTCGGCAGCAGCCTCGACCCGGTCTATCCGGCGATCGAAGGCATCGGCCCGGTATCGCTGCGCCGGCTCATCGGCCTTGCCCTGGACCGGCTGCCCGACGAAGAGGCGCTGGAACTGCTGCCGCGCGAGCTGCGCGAAGGCTTCCAGCTGCCGTCGCTGCGGGAGGCGCTGCTGACCGTGCACCGCCCGCCGCAGGACGCCGATGTCGCCGCGCTCGCCGCCGGCCGCCATCCGGCGCAGCGGCGGCTGGCCCTGGAAGAGCTGCTGGCGCACCACCTCAGCCTGCGCCGCCAGCGCATCGCCCAGCAGGCCCATGCCGCGCCCGTGCTGCGCAAGACCGCGCTGGCCACGCGCCTGCGCAAGGCGCTGCCGTTCGCCCTGACCGGCGCCCAGCAGCGTGTGTTCGACGAGATCCGCGCCGACCTGGCCCGACCGCATCCGATGCTGCGCCTGGTGCAGGGCGATGTCGGCAGCGGCAAGACGGTGGTGGCGGCGCTGGCGGCGATGCAGGCCATCGAGGCCGGCAAGCAGGCGGCGCTGATGGCGCCGACCGAACTGCTGGCCGAGCAGCACCTGGGCAACCTGCGCGCCTGGCTGGAGCCGCTGGGCGTGCGCGTGGCATGGCTGGCCGGCAAGGTCACCGGTCGCGCCCGCGCCCAGGTGCTGGAGCAGGTGGCCTCCGGTGAGGCGCAGATGGTCGTCGGCACGCACGCGCTGATGCAGGACGGCGTGGCCTTCGGCGACCTCGGCCTGGCGATCGTCGACGAGCAGCACCGCTTCGGCGTGCATCAGCGCCTGGCGCTGCGCGACAAGGGCGTGGGGGGCAAGGGCAACGGTGACGCCATCGTCCCGCACCAGCTGGTGATGACCGCCACGCCCATCCCGCGCACGCTGGCGATGGCCGCCTATGCCGACCTCGATGTCTCGGCGATCGACGAACTGCCGCCGGGACGCACCCCGGTGCAGACCGTGGCGCTGAGCGCCGAGCGCCGACCCGAGCTGGTCGAACGCATCCGCCGCGCCTGTGCCGAAGGGCGCCAGGCGTACTGGGTCTGCACCCTGATCGACGACAGCGACGAAGTCATCGCCCAGGCCGCGCAATCGACCTTCGAGGACCTGTCCAAGCGGTTGCCCGAGGTGCGCGTGGGCATCGTCCACGGCCGCATGAAGGCAGCCGACAAGCAGGCGACGATGCGCGCATTCAAGGAAGGGGCGGTCGACCTGCTGGTGGCCACGACCGTGATCGAGGTTGGCGTCGACGTGCCCAACGCCTCGCTGATGATCATCGAGAACGCCGAACGCCTGGGCCTGGCGCAGTTGCACCAGCTGCGCGGCCGGGTCGGTCGCGGCAGTGCCGCCTCCAGCTGCGTGCTGCTGTACCAGTCGCCGCTGTCGCAGATGGCGCGCCAGCGCCTGGAAACCATGCGCGAGACCAACGATGGGTTCGTGATCGCCGAGAAGGATCTGGAACTTCGCGGCCCCGGCGAACTGCTCGGCACCCGCCAGACCGGCCTGGCCCAGTTCCGCGTCGCCGACCTCGCCCGCGATGCCGACCTGCTGCCGCAGGTGCAGGACCTGGGCGAGCGCCTGCTGCGCGAGTCGCCCGGGCTGGCGCAGCGCATCGTCGCGCGCTGGGTCGGCGGGGCGGTGCGGTTTGCGGGAGCGTGACGCCGGGGCGGCTGGCCGCAACCGCAAGTGGCATCATGCACAGTCCGACCCCCGGTCGACCGCCCGCATGCCGTGATCGCCGATTCTTCGAAGCAGTCCCCTGACCGACAGGGCGCCCAGCCGTTCATTGCCGCTGATGTCGGTGGCACCCACGCGCGCCTGGGGCTGGTACGGGTCGGCGCCGACGGCAAGGTCGACGTGCTGCAGTACCAGCGCTATGCCTGCGCCGAGTACCCGAGCCTGGCGGCGATCCTCGATCATTTCGCCGGCGCCAGTTCCGCCGAGCGCACCCACGCCGTGGTGGCGATCGCCGGGCGCCTGGAAGGCGACACGCTGATCAACAGCAACCTGCAATGGCCGGTGTCGGTGCAGCACACGCGCAAGGCCGCCGGGATCACCCACCTGGCCCTGCTCAACGATTTCGAGGCCGTGGCCTGTGCGATGTCGTACGTCGACGCCGCCACGATGACGCGCGTGTGCGGCCCCGAGCGCGCCGGCGATGGTCCGGCGCTGGTGCTGGGCCCGGGGACCGGCTTCGGCGCCGCCCTGTGCCTGCGCAGCGCGGCACAGCAGCGCACGCCGCTGCGCGTGCTCGCCAGCGAGGCCGGCCACGCGGCGCTGGCCGCCGGCACCGCGCGCGAACTCGACCTGGTCCGCCACCTCCTGCAGCGCTGGCCGCACGTGGACAACGAACGCGTGCTGTCGGGCCCGGGCCTGGTCAACACCTACCTGGCGCTGTGCGAACTCGACGGCGCCACGCCCGCGCTCGACAACCCCGAAGCGATTGCCGCCGCCGCCCAGGCCGGCAGCGACGCGCGTGCGGTGGAAACGCTGGAACTGTTCTGCGCGCTGCTGGGCAGCCTTGCCGGCGACCTCGCGGTGACCTTTGGCGCCGACGCGGTGTACCTGGCCGGCGGCATTCCGGCGCAGATCCGTCCGTTCCTGCTCGACAGCGACTTTGCCGCGCGCTTCCGCAACAAGGGCGTGCTCGGCGAAGTGCTCGCGCGCGTGCCGGTGTGGCTGGTCGACCACGGCCAGCTCGGTCTGGTCGGGGCTGCGGCCTGGTATTACGAGCGCCATTCCGGCTTCTGATCCCGTCGCAACGCTTGCGAGTCGATGCATGACCAACCGCCGTACGTTTCTCCAGTCGTCCCTGCTCGCCGCCGGCGCGCTGGCCCTGCCCAGAGCAGGTGCTGCGCCCGTTGCCGGCCGGGCCCGCGTCGTCTCGACCTGGGACTTCGGCATTGGCGCCAACACCGCGGCATGGCGCGTGCTCGGCGCTGGCGGCAGTGCGCTGGACGCCGTCGAGGCCGGCGCGCGCTGGGCCGAAGCCGACCTGTGCAATCCCACCGTTGGCCACTGCGGCAATCCCGATCGCGACGGCGTGCTCACCCTCGACGCCAGCATCATGGACGGGGACGGCCGCTGCGGTGCGGTCGCCGCGATCGAAGACATCGCCCATCCGGTTTCCGTGGCGCGCGCGGTCATGGAGAAGACGCCGCACGTGCTGCTGGTCGGCGCCGGTGCTCAACAGTTCGCCGTGGCCCAGGGCTTCGAGAAGACGCCGCTGCTGACCGACCAGGCGCGACAGGCCTGGCGCGAATGGCTCAAGACCGCGCAATACGCGCCGCAGATCAACGCCGAGCGCCAGCAGCGCCCGGGCGACAAGAGCAACCACGACACCTTGGGCATCCTTGCCCTGGACGCGCAGGGCCGCCTGGCCGGCGCCTGCACGACCAGTGGCATGGCGTGGAAGCTGCACGGCCGCGTCGGCGACAGTCCGATCGTCGGTGCCGGTCTGTATGTCGACAACGAAGTGGGCGCGGCCACCGCGTCGGGCGTCGGCGAGGAGATGGTGCGCAACGCCGCCAGCTTCCTCGTCGTCGAGCTGATGCGGCAGGGTCGCTCGCCGGCGGACGCCTGCCGCGAGGCGATCGAGCGGGTGGTGCGCAAGCGCCCGGAGGCGAGCAGGAATCTGCAGGTGTGTTTCCTCGCCCTCAATCGCGACGGTGAGGTCGGCGCATTCGCCCTGCACAAGGGCTTCGTCTACGCACTGCACGATGGCGGCGCGGGCCCGCACGAGCGCCTGCACGAGTCGTCATCGGTGTACGCGACGGAACACAAATGAGCCGGCCGCTGCTGGAGATCGCGGCCAACTCGCTGGCCTCGGCACTGGCCGCGCAGGACGGCGGCGCCGATCGCATCGAGCTGTGCGAGAACCTCGGCGAGGGCGGTTGCACACCGTCGTACGGCACGATCGCGGTTGCGCGCGAGCGCCTGCGAATTCCCCTGTACGTGCTGATCCGGCCGCGTGCCGGCGACTTCCTCTACGACGCCAGCGAATGCGAGGTGATGCTGCGCGACATCGCCTCCTGCGTGCGGCTGGGCTGCGATGGCGTGGTGATCGGCGCGCTGGCCGAAGATGGCGCGGTCGACGGCGCGACTTGCCGCGAACTCGTCGCCGCCGCTGGCGCACTGGGTGTCACCTTCCATCGCGCCTTCGACGTGGCCCGGGACCAGGCGCAGGCGCTGGAGTCGGTGATCGCGCTGGGCTGCGAGCGGGTGCTGACATCGGGTGCGCGAGCGACGGCACTGGAAGGCGCCGACCGCATTGCGCAGCTGGTGCAGCAGGCGGATCGGCGCATCCGCGTCATGGCCGGCGCGGGCGTCACCGGCGCGATCCTCGGCAAGCTGATGGTTCGCAGTGGTGCGGACGAATTCCATGCCTCCGCGAAGGCGGTGTGCACTTCGCGCATGCGCCAGGGCGATGCACGCCTGGGCGGCATCGACGGCGACTGGCTGCAGACCGACAGCGAACGCGTCCAGGCATTGCGCGCGGCGCTCGATGCCGGTTAGCGCCGCAGCGTTGTCATCTTTCCGGCCATGGCGGCCATAATGGGCCGATGAGCGAAAAGATCCCCCTGCTGATCGATACCGACCCGGGCGTCGACGACGCGCTGGCCCTGCTGATGGCCTTCAATGATCCGCGCCACCAGATCGTTGGCCTGACCATCGCGGCCGGCAATGTCGGCCTGCGCCACACCGTGGCCAATGCGCTGAAGCTGTGTGAGGTCGCGGGCGTCGACGTGCCGGTGTTCGCCGGTTGTGCCGGACCGCTGCTGCATCCCGCGCCGGACGCCGGCTACGTCCACGGCCAGGACGGCTTCGGCGATGTCGGCTATGAGCCGGCGCGCCAGCAGGTGCAGGCCGAGCACGCCGCACAGGCGATCGTGCGCCTGTCGCACCAGCATGCCGGCAAGCTGCTGCTGGTCGCGCTCGGCCCGCTGACCAACATCGCCCTGGCGCTCAAGCTCGATCCGACCCTGCCCGAGCGCGTCGCCCGCTTCGTCGTGATGGGTGGCTCGGTCACCGGCCACGGCAACATCACCCCGGCCGCCGAGTTCAACATCTACTTCGATCCGGAGGCGGCGCACATCGTCTTCGCGGCCTTCGCGCAGATCGACCTGGCCGACTGGGAGGGCACCATCGCCCACGGCCTGCACCACGACCGCGTGTTGGAATGGCTGGGCGCGGACTCCGAACGCGCCCGCTTCTACGAGCGCATCTCGAAGAAGACCCGGGAGTGGTCGGCCGACCGTCGCGGCGACTACTGGCATTCGGCCGATGCCTACGCCATGGCCTTCGCACTGGCCCCGGACGGGGCCGTGGAGACGGCCGAGCGTCCGCTGGCGATCGAGCTGGGGCACGGCCCTGCCCGCGGCATGACGGTGGTCGACTGGCAGCGCCAGAGCGGCCGGCCAGACGCCGTCCGGATCCTGCTGAAATACGACCAGGCGCGCCTGGACCGCCTGATCCGCGAGGCGCTCGCCGCCGTTTGACCAGGACGTTGATCGGTGCGTAATCCGGACTTGCCGGAAGCCAGAGTGGTCGCTATACTTCCCGGCTTTCCCGCTTAAAGATTGGTGAGTGCCATGAAGGCCGGCATCCATCCCGAATACCGCGAAGTCGTGTTCCAAGACGTGACCACCGACTTCCAGTTCCTGACCCGCTCGACCCTTGGCAGCAAGGAATCGATCAAGTGGGAGGACGGCAATGAGTATCCGTTGATCAAGGTCGACATCAGCTCGGCTTCGCACCCGTTCTACACGGGCAAGCACAAGATCATGGATACCAGCGGTCGCGTCGACAAGTTCCGCAAGCGCTACGCCCAGAAGTGATGTTCCGGGCCGTGCCTCAGGCACGGTTCGACCCGGGCATCGTTCCAGGCGAAGTGCGGAATCGACTGTAGCAACGGCTGCCGCCAGGCGGCCGTTGCCGTCTTTGCCGTTCCGGTGCAGACGAGCGATCCAGTGTTGTAGCGACGGCTGCCGAAAGGCGGCCGTTGCTGTTTCTGGCCGTTCGCCCCGTTTCCAGGGGCCGCTTGAGGCTCCGGGCTGGCCGCGGGACGGCCCATGCCCCCGGGGACCGCCCAGGCGCGACGGTGCGTTGCGCCGGCGCGGCGCCAGCCGACCAAAGTCCGAGCCTTGGCTCCAGGTCGTTGTGCGATAATTCACTATCGCGGTTCGGCCGAGTTTCGCCGTGACCCCGTGCCCATTCGTGGCCCACTCGTGCCCGGCCTGCCTGCGAGGCAGGCATGCAGACTTGAGGAGTGTTTCGTGTCCGATTCGAACAAACCCGGCTTCGACCAGGTCACCCTGACCGCTGGCGACAAGACCGTGACCCTGCCGGTCCACCATCCGGTTCTCGGCCAGCCCTGCATCGACATCGCCAAGCTGCCGAAGGAAACCGGCGCTTTCACCTACGACAACGGCTTCACCGCCACTGCCAGCTGCAAGTCGGCGATCACCTACATCGATGGCGATGCCGGCGTGCTGCTGTACCGCGGTTACCCGATCGACCAGCTGGCCGAGCATTCGAGCTTCCTCGAAGTCGCCTACCTGCTGATGAACGGTGAGCTGCCCAACCCGGGCGAGTTCGCCAAGTTCGAGCACGAAGTCACGCATCACACGATGATGCACGAGGCGTTCCGCACGTTCCTGTACGGCTTCCGCCACGATGCCCATCCGATGGCGATGCTGGTCGGCATGCTCGGTTCGATGGCGAGCTTCTACCACAACGATCTCGACCTGGAAGATCCGGAACAGCGCCGCCTGGCCGCAATCCGCCTGATCGCCAAGGTGCCGACGATTGCCGCTGCCTGCCATCGTTATTCGATCGGCTGGCCGATGCGCTATCCGAAGAACAACCTCGAGTACACCACGCGCTTCCTGCACATGATGAAGGAAGTGCCGAGCGAGCCGCTGGAGCTCAGCCCGGTCGCCGCCAAGGCGCTGGACCTGCTCTTCATCCTGCACGCCGACCATGAGCAGAATGCTTCGACGTCGACGGTGCGCCTGGTCGGTTCCACCGGCGCCAACCCTTACGCGTGCGTCGCCGCCGGCGTTGCCGCGCTGTGGGGCCCGGCACACGGCGGCGCCAACGAAGCCGTGCTGAAGATGCTCGAGCAAATCGGCCGTCCGGAGAACGTCGGTTCGGCGGTCGCCAAGGCCAAGGACAAGGAGTCGGGCTTCCGCCTGATGGGCTTCGGCCACCGCGTCTACAAGAACTTCGATCCGCGCGCCAAGATCATCCGCGAGATGACCCACAAGGTCCTGGGCGAGCTGGGCGTCAACGATCCGCTGCTGGAAGTGGCGATGAAGCTGGAAGAGGCGGCGCTGAAGGACGAGTACTTCGTGCAGCGCAAGCTCTACCCGAACGTCGACTTCTACTCGGGCATCATCTACAAGGCGCTGGGCATCCCGGTGGAGATGTTCACGGTGATGTTCGCCATCGCGCGCACCGCCGGCTGGGTCGCGCACTGGCTGGAACAGCAGAACGATCCGGAGAACAAGATCGGCCGTCCGCGCCAGATCTACATCGGTTCGCCGCAGCGCGACTACGTCGACGCCGGCAAGCGCTGAGTCTTCGCGTACATGCCCGGCGTTCGCGCCGGTGCAACCTCAAAGCCGCGGCCCTGGTCGCGGCTTCGTCGTTTCCGGGGCTGTCAGCGGGCTGTCAGGGCGAATTCGCGCCCTTCTCGTAGTCGAGGATTTCGTCGTCGGCAAGCAGCTGCCGCAACTGCGCGGCGCTGGCGCGCTTCATCGGCTTTTCGTCGGTGCTCGACAGCGGCGCCTGGCGCAGGACGTCCAGTGGCAGCACGGTCAGGTCGAAGGTGATGTCCTCGGCGCTGAAGACCCAGACGGGGAAGTCGCCGTCGCGTTCGCGGTCCAGGCGCAGGCGGCGGCTGCGCGCCTCGGCGGGGATGCCGTGCTGTTCGAGGAAGCGCGGCGGAGCATCGGGGTCGTCGCTGTAGAGGTGCAGGGCGACCGGGCTGCGCGTGTCGGCCGTGCCGTCCAGTACCGGGCCGACCAGGCGCGGTTCGAACGACTGGAAGAACTCGAGCGCACGCAACGCCGACTCGCGCCGTTGCCGCAACGCCGGGATGTTCCCGCGCTGGAACAGGCGCTGGTACTCGCGAAGCGCTTCCTCGATCTCGCGGTTACGCGGCAGTGAAGCGTCGTCGAAGATGCCGAGGCGTTCGGCGGCCTTGAGCTTGGCCTGGTGGTAGTCGCGGATGCCGCCTTCGGCCATCAGTCGCGCAGCTTCATGGGCGAGGCGGTGGCGGCGTTCGCGGGTGCGCGTCTGGGCGTGCAGGGTGGCGTGCTGGTTGGCGTTGTGTCGGGCGTGGGACATGACGACCTCCGCATCTGGCACGACGTCGGCGACCTGGTTCGCCGCGGCCGAAACTGCACCGGCAGCGGCAACCTAACACGTTTCATCGCGCCTGGAAGTTACCGCTTTTGCCGTATCGGCAGCGTTCATGCCGTGCCCTCAGCATGAACCAATGCCATACGATAGCGAAGGCCGGAAACGACGACGCCGGGCGAACCCGGCGTCGTTTTCGTGCGTGTTGGCGTTGCCTCAGAAGATGTCGAATTCTTCCTCGGCCGGCGCCGTCTCGGTCGGGCCGTAGTCGACGTAGCTCTGCATGCGCTCCAGGTCCTCGGCCTTGACCCACTCGACGATGCCGCCGCCTTCGCCCGGCACCAGTGCGCCGCTGGCCGAGACCGAGACCTTGACCATGCCTTCCGGCGGCTCGTTCAGCGCGATCGGCTGATCCTTGAGGGCCACGCGCATGTACTCGATCCAGATCGGCAGCGCGGCCTTGCCGCCGTACTCGCGATAGCCCAGCGACTTGTAGTTGTCGCGGCCGACCCAGACGGTGGTGACGTAGGGACCACCGAAGCCGGAGAACCATGCATCGCGGTGGTCGTTGGTCGAACCGGTCTTGCCGCCGACGTCCTCGCGGCCGAGCACCTTGGCCGCGGTGCCGGTGCCGCGCAGGACCACGTCGCGCAGCATCGAGTTGATCTGGTAGGCGATGCGGTTGTCGATCGCGCGCGGCGCCAGGACCAGGTTGCTGGTGTCGATCTCGACTTTCTTCGGCTCGTCCTTGGGCTTGGCGTCGGCTGCCGCCGCGGCCGGCATCGCGTCTGGTCCCAGGTTGAATCCGTCGACCACGGCGGAAGTCTGCACGGCCCTGCTGGCGCCGCCGGCGCCACCGCAGGCGGGGCAGGCAACGGCCGGCTTTTCCTTGAACACCACCGCGCCCTCGCGATCCTTCACTTCGTCGATGAACCACGGCGTGATGCGGAAGCCGCCGTTGGCGAAAGCGGCGAAGCCGCGCGCCACCGACATCGGCGTCAGCGAGGCGCTGCCCAGCGACATCGACAGGTTCGGCGGCAGCTCGGCTTCGTCGAAGCCGAAATGGCTGATGTACTTGCGCGCGTAGTCGACGCCGATGGCATCGAGCAGGCGCACCGACACCAGGTTGCGCGATTGCACCATCGCCTCGCGCAGGCGCATCGGGCCGGCGAAGTTGCCGCTGTCGTTCTGCGGACGCCAGATGTGGCCGCGACGGTCCTTGAACACCACCGGCGCATCGAGCACGACCGAGGCCGGATTGAATCCACGCTCGAACGAGGCGGCATACAGGAACGGCTTGAAGCTCGAACCCGGCTGGCGTCGCGCCTGCGTTGCGCGATTGAACTTGGCGCCGGCGAAGCTGTAGCCGCCCGACAGGGCGCGCAGTGCGCCGTTGCCCGGCTCCAGCGACACCAGCGCGGCCTGCGCCTGCGGCACCTGGTCGAGGCGGTAGGTCGGCGCCGGCATCGGCCCGGTCTGGCCGGGCTTGGCCGGCGCCGGCTCGATGCGCTGCACGCGCACCAGGTCGCCGCGCTTGACCAGGCTGGCCGGGCTGCGCTCGGCGTAGCCCTGGTTCGGGCCCAGTTCGATCTGGGTGCCGTCGGCCAGCACCAGGCTGACCTGGCTGCCGTTGCTGCCGGTGACGATGGCCGGCAGCAGCGAGGCCTGCGTCGGGATGCCGCGCAGGCGCGTGCGCAGCGAGGCCGCGTCCTCGCCGGCGGCGAGGTCGAAGTGCTGCTCGACGCCGTGCCAGCCATGGCGGCGGTCGTACACCGACAGGCCGTCGCGGATGGACTGGTCGGCGGCAACCTGCAGCACCGGGTCGATGGTGGTGGTGACGTGATAGCCGCGCGTCAGGGCCTCGGCGCCGTAGCGGGCGACCATTTCCTGGCGGACCATTTCGGCCACGTACGGCGCGTACACCTCGACCGGACGCTCATGCGGGGTGGCGTGCATCGGCGCGGCCTTGGCCTGATCGGCCTCGGCCTGGCTGACGTAACGCAGGTCCACCATGCGCTGCAGGATGTAGTCGCGACGTTCCTTGGCGCGCTCGGGATTGCTGAGCGGATTGCCGCTGGAGGGGAACTTCGGAATGCCTGCAAGCGAGGCCATTTCATCGAGCGAGAGCTCGCCCAGCTTCTTGCCGTAATAGAACTCCGCGGCGGCGCCGACACCGTAGGCGCGGTTGCCGAAGAAGCTCTTGTTGAGGTACAGCTCGAAGATCTCGTCCTTGCTCAGCTCGCGCTCCATGCGCATCGCCAGCAGCATCTCGGCGAGCTTGCGCGTGTAGCTGTATTCGTTGCTGAGGAAAAACTGGCGGGCCACCTGCTGGGTGATCGTGGAGCCACCAGGAACGCGCTTGGCATCGGTCGTGGCGAGCAGCCAGACCGCACGGCCGATGCCCTTGAAGTCGACGCCATGGTGCTTGTAGAAGCGCGCGTCCTCGATCGAGATGAAGGCCTGCTTGAGCCGGTCGGGAACGTCCTGGATCGAGATCGGGTAGCGCCGGGTCTCGCCGAACAGCGCCATCAGGCGGCCGTCGCGGGCATAGACGTACATCGGCTCCTGCATCTCGACGGTGCGCAGGGTCTCGACGTCGGGGAGCTTGGGGGCGACCAGGTAGTACAGGGTGCCCAGGGCAATGGCGCCGAGCAGAGCCAAGCCGGCGGACGCGATCAGCGCCCAGCGCAGCAGGCGGCGGAAACGGGGCATCAAGGCAGGTTCCGATTGCGGGTGTAGTGGCCGTGGAGTATAGATGAGCCGGGGATGGGCACTTGAGCAGGGCAGGGGCGGGGCGGACGGGCCGGACGGGGCGGGCTGGCCAGCCGTTGAAGGGGCGGAAAGTGACGCAGTAAGGCAATTCCGAACGGAACAGTTGCCTTGCCGCGCAAACTTCGATATTTAAAGCAGGGTCACACGAAGCGCACGTAAGCGCCTGTGACAAGGGGAGAATACCGTGGGGATCGTCACAAAAAGCCAGCCGGCAGTCGTCGGCGTGGATATCAGTTCGACTGCCGTAAAGCTGTTGCAGCTCTCCCGGGCCGGCAACCGCTACCGCGTCGAGCATTACGCGGTTGAACCGCTGCCACCCAATGCCGTGGTCGAAAAGAACATCGTCGAGGTCGAGGCGGTGGGACAGGCGATCAAGCGCGCCGTGGCGCGCTCGGGCACCCGGGCCAAACATGCCGCTGCCGCCGTCGCCGGCTCCTCGGTCATCACCAAGGTCATCCCGATGCCGGGCGACCTGGACGATGACGACCTGGAGTCGCAGGTCGAGCTGGAAGCGGTCAACTACGTGCCGTACCCGATCGAGGAAGTCAGCCATGACTTCGAGGTCCTGGGTCCGATGCCGGGCAGCCCGGACATGCTCCAGGTGCTGCTGGCCGCCTCGCGTTCGGAAAACGTCGAAGTCCGCGCCTCGGCGCTGGAGATCGGCGGCCTGACGCCCAAGGTGATGGACGTGGAGGCCTTCGCCCTCGAGAACGCCTTCGCCCTGGTCGCCGACCAGCTCGGCGGGCCGCGCGACGGCCTGGTCGCCCTGGTCGATTCCGGCGCCACCATGACCACCCTCAACGTCCTTCGCCAGGGCCGCAGCCTGTATGCCCGCGAACAGGTATTCGGCGGCAAGCAGCTCACTGACGAAGTGATGCGCCGTTACGGCCTGAGCTACGAGGAAGCCGGTCTGGCCAAGCGCCAGGGCGGCCTGCCGGAAAGCTACGAGGCCGAGGTGCTGGAGCCGTTCAAGGAGGCGATGGTCCAGCAGATCAGCCGCCTGCTGCAGTTCTTCTACGCCGGCAGCGAGTTCAACCGCGTCGACCAGATCGTCCTGGCCGGCGGCTGCGCCTCGATCGCCGGCATCGCCGAGATGGTCGAAGAGCAGCTCGGCGTGCCGACCACCATCGCCAACCCGCTCGCCCACATGACCCTGGGGCCGCGCGTGCAGGCGCACGCCCTGGCCCAGGATGCGCCGGCGCTGATGATCGCCTGTGGCCTCGCCCTGAGGAGCTTCGACTGATGGCACGCATCAACCTCCTCCCGTGGCGCGAAGAGCGCCGCAAGCTGCGCCAGAAAGAATTCGCGGTGATGTTCGCGATGGCGGCGCTGGGCGCGGTGCTGCTGTCGTTCGTGATCATCAGCTACTACAACGGCCAGATCGACGGCCAGAACGAGCGCAACGCCTACATGCGTGACCAGATCACGCAGGTCGACAAGGCGATCAAGGAGATCGAGGAACTCGACAAGAAGAAGGCCAAGCTACTCGCCCGCAAGGAAGTCATCGAACAGCTCCAGGCCAACCGCTCGCAGATGGTCCACCTGTTCGATTCGCTGGTGCGCACGATTCCCGATGGCGCCGTGCTCACCTCGATCAAGCAGGACAGCCAGACGCTCACGCTCGAAGGCCGCGCGCAGTCCAACGCCCGCGTCAGTACCTACATGCGCAACCTCGAGGGTTCAGGCTGGATGACCAGTCCGGACCTTTCGATCATCGAGGCCAAGGGTGGCGACAAGGGGCTGCCGTACGTGTTCCGCCTGCAGGTCAAGCTGGCCAACCCGAACGCACCCAGGGACGAGGACGGCGACGGCGTGCCGGATGCGCCGGCCGCAACGACCTCGCAGATCGCGCAGTCGGGTGAGGCCACCGCAGCCGGTACCGGTGCTGCCGCCACGCCGGCCGCGCCGGCAGCTGGCGCCGCCGCCGCGCAACCGGCCGGCACCCCGGCCCCCGCGCCCGTAGCAACCCCTGCCAACGCGCCGACGGCGCCGGCCGCAGCGCCGACCAAGGGAGCGGCGTCATGAGCAAGAAGAAATCCATCAAGCTCAACGAACTCGATTTCAACAACATCGGCTCCTGGCCGCAGCAGGCCAAGATGGGCTTCTGCGTCCTGGTCGCCCTGCTGATCGTCGGCCTGGCCTGGTACCTGTTCGTCAGCGACAAGAAGACGGAACTGGAAGGCCTGGAGCACCAGGAAGCCGACCTTCGCGCCGAGTACGAAACCAAGCAGGGTCGCGCCGCCAACCTCGAGCCGCTCAAGCAGCAGCTCGCGCAGATGGAACAGCAGCTCCAGCAGATGCTGCGCCAGCTGCCGAGCAAGACCGAAATGCCCGACCTGATCGTCGACATCTCGCAGACCGCGCTCGCCACCGGCATCACCAACGAGCTGTTCCAGCCTGGTCCGGAGCAGCCCAAGGAGTTCTACGCCGAGAAGCCGATCGCACTGCGCATGGTGGGCAGCTACCACCAGTTCGGCGGTTTCGTAAGCGGCGTGGCCTCGCTGCCGCGCGTGGTCATCATGACCATGCACGACATCTCGCTGAAGCCGCGCAGCAAGGAACCCGGCGCGGCGATCACGCCCAACAGTCCGCTCGAACTGGCTGGCACGGTCAAGACGTACCGCTACCTCGACGAGGATGAAGTGGCCAAGCAGGAAGCCTCGGCGGCCGGCAAGAAGGGGGGGACCTGAGATGCGCGCAATCTCCATTCGCAACGGCGCGGCACCGCGTGTCCTGACCCTGCTGGCAACGGCCCTGGTCCTGGCAGGCTGCTCGCGCGGCATCAGCAGCACGCCCGGCGAGGCGCCGAACCTGGACAAGTGGATCGCCGAGGTCAAGGCCCGTCCGGCGCCGCCGCTCGACCCGCTGCCGGTCATGCAGCAGTTCGAAACCTTCGAATACAACGCCTACGCCATGCGCGATCCGTTCAGCACGGCATTCACCGACGAGGATGGCGGCAATGGCCCGCGTCCGGACTCGGCGCGGCGCAAGCAGACGCTGGAGCAGTTCCCGCTCGACAGCCTCGACATGGTCGGTACGCTCGGCAATGGCGGCAGCGTGGTGGCACTGGTCATGGCGCCTGACAAGGTGACGTACCGGATCCAGCCGGGGGCATACATGGGGCAGAGCGACGGTCGCGTGACCGGCGTGTTCGAAGACCACATCGAATTGGTGGAACTGGTGCCGGATGGCGCGGGTGGCTGGCTGGAACGTCCGGCCACGGTCGCGTTGGAAGATCAATAGGGATTGGGGGATAGCAACGATGACCGTTTTCAACACACGCACGCGACCTTCCCGTCGCCCCCTGCTATTGCGCAGCGGGTCGGTGGGTCTGATGGTCGGCGCAATTGCCGCCTTCAGCGCAGTCCACGCCGCAGCACCGGCGCCCGCCACCGCACCTGCCAAGGTCGCACCCGCGGCCAGCCAGGATCCGGCCAAGCAGTTGCCGGGCGCCATTTCGGTGTCCGACATCGACTTCAAGCGCGGCGCTGACGGCTCCGGCCGCCTGGTGCTGAAGTTCAGCGGCGATGGTGCCGCGCCGGACCTGCGCAACCAGGGTGCCAGCGTCGTCATCGACGTCGGCAACGCCCAGCTGCCTGCCTCGCTGCAGAAGCCGCTGAACGTGGTCGATTTCGCCACGCCGGTGCAGCGCATCGATGCCCGCGCCAGCGGCACCGGCACGCAGCTGGTGCTCAACACCACCGGCAACTTCGAGTCGATGGCGTACCAGACCGGTCGCGAGTACATCGTCGAGATCGTGCCGCGCACCGCAGCAGCCACCGGTCGCGCCGTCGGCGCCACGGTGGACGGCAAGCCGGCACCGGCCGCCGCTACCCGCAGCTACACCGGCCGCCCGGTCACGTTCAACTTCCAGGACGTGCCGGTGCGCACCGTCCTGCAGCTGATCGCCGAAGAGTCCGGCCTCAATGTGGTGGCGGCCGACACCGTCTCCGGCAACGTCACCCTGCGCCTGATGAACGTGCCGTGGGACCAGGCGCTGGACATCGTCCTGCAGGCCAAGGGCCTGGACAAGCGTCGCAGCGGCAACGTCGTGTGGATCGCGCCGCAGCCTGAGATCGCCAAGTACGAGCAGGACAAGGAAGACGCGCGCATCGCACTGGAAACCCGCGTCGATCTGGCCACCGAGTACGTGCAGATCAACTACCACAACGCCGCGCAGATCTATAAGGCGCTGACCGAGGCCAAGGGCATCGGCGGCAGTGGCAGCGGTGGTGCCAACCAGGACAGCGGCTTCCTCTCGTCGCGTGGGCGCATCGTCGCCGACGAGCGCACCAATACCCTGATGATCAGTGACATCCCGAAGAAGATCGCGCAGATGAAGGAGCTGATCCACGTGATCGACCGCCCGGTCGACCAGGTGCTGATCGAAGCTCGCGTCGTCATCGCCACCGACACCTTCGCCCGCGACCTCGGCGCCAAGTTCGGCATCAGCGGCGCCAGCGGCAAGGCCGGCGATCGCAGCTCGGTCGGCTTCGGCGGCAGCGCCGATGCCTCCTCGGCCAATGCCAACTCGCGTGCCGACGCGGTGCAGAACGGCGCCAACGCCTTCGACATCACCCGCTCGCTGATGAGCAACCTGCCGGCCCAGTCGGTCACCACTCCCAGCGCGCTGGCCCTGTCGATCCTCAACGCCGGTTACCTGCTCGATGTCGAGCTGTCGGCGATGCAGGAAGAAGGCCGTGGCGAGGTGATCTCCAACCCGCGCATCGTCACCAGCAACCAGCGCGAGGCGGTGATCCGCCAGGGCCAGGAAGTCGGTTACGTGACGATCTCGCCGCAGCAGGGCGGTAACTCGATTCCGATCCCGAACGTGCAGTTCAAGGACGTGCTGCTGGAGCTGAAGGTCACCCCGACCATCACCCACGACGGCCGCGTGTTCCTGAACATGAACGTCAAGAAGGACGAAGTCGAAGGCTTCACCAACACCTCGATCGGCCAGGTTCCGCAGATCGCCAAGCGCGAGGTCAACACCGCGGTGCTGGTGCAGGACGGCCAGACCGTGGTCGTCGGCGGCGTCTACGAGTTCCGCGACCGCAGCGACATCTCCAAGGTCCCGTTCCTCGGCGACGTGCCGTTCCTAGGCAACCTGTTCAAGCGCAAGGGTCGCAACAAGGACAAGGCCGAGCTGCTGATCATGGTCACGCCGAAGGTGCTGAGGGTCGACCAGCGGTGACCAGGCTTCGCCTGGTAAACCCAAAGCTTGCTGTGCAAGCTTTGGGCCCCGCCAGCTGTGCTTCCACACCCCGCCATTTCGCGCCTGCGGCGCGAACCGCCCCCTGACTCAGGGGGCCAGGGCGAAAACAATCGGGCCCCGAAAGGGGCCCTTTTTGTTTTGTTGCTGAATGGACGAAGGAGGTCTTGAACCGCGCGGGTGTGTTTCGGTCAAACTGGTCCTGCCCCGCAACCGAGACCCCCATGGACCGCCGCAGCGATGACCTGCCCCGTGTGCACGATGCCTTCCGCGCGCTGCGCGATGCGCTCTCGGCCGAGATCGTCGGCCAGGCGGCGCTGATCGAGCGGCTGCTGGTGGCCCTGCTGGCCGACGGCCACCTGCTGGTTGAAGGCGCGCCCGGCCTGGCCAAGACCAGCGCCATCCGCGCACTGGCGGCGCGCCTGGACGCCGACTTCGCCCGGGTCCAGTTCACTCCCGACCTGCTGCCGGCCGACCTGACCGGCACCGAAGTCTGGCGGCCGCAGGAAGGACGCTTCGAGTTCCAGTCCGGCCCGATCTTCCACCCGATCCTGCTGGCCGACGAGATCAACCGCGCGCCGGCCAAGGTCCAGTCGGCGCTGCTGGAGGCCATGGGTGAGCGCCAGGTCACCGTCGGGCGCGCCACCTACGCGTTGCCGGCGTTGTTCCTGGTCATGGCGACCCAGAACCCGATCGAGCAGGAAGGCACCTTCCCGTTGCCGGAAGCGCAGCTCGACCGCTTCCTGATGTATGTGCGCATCGGCTATCCGGAGATCGCGGCCGAAACCGAGATCCTGCGATTGGCCCGCGAGCGCGCGCGTGCCGCCATGCACACGCCGGCGCAGGCGATCGAGCGCATGCCGTTGTCGGATGTCTTCGCCGCGCGCGCCGCCGTACTCGAGCTGCACCTGGCGCCGCCTGTCGAGCGCTACCTGATCGAGCTGGTCCTGGCTTCGCGCGATGCCGCGCGCTACGACCCGGCGCTGGCCCGGCGCATCGCCTGGGGCGCCAGTCCGCGCGGCTCCATCGCGCTGGAGCGCTGCGCACGCGCGCACGCCTGGCTGGCCGGTCGCGATTTCGTCACCCCCGACGACGTCCGTTCGGTTGCGCCGGACGTGCTGCGCCACCGCATCCTGCCCAGCTACGAGGCCACGGCCGAAGGCTGGGACGGCGACCGCCTGGTCGCTGAAATCCTGCAGCGGGTGCCCTTGCCCTGAGTCGTGGGCCCGGAGTGGATGCGATGACTTCGAAGCAGGCCGGCAATGACGATGCGGCAGCCATGGCCGACGGCATAACGCCGTCGCTGGCGGAGCTGGTGGCGCTGCGCGCAGTGGTCACCGCGCGCGGCCAGGCCCGTCGTGGCCGTTTCGGAATCAGCGGCCACGCCTTGTCGCCACTGCGCGGGCGCGGCATGGAGTACGCCGAGTCGCGCGAATACTCCAGCGGCGATGACGCCCGCCATATCGACTGGCGCCTGACCGCACGCACCGGTCGTGCCCACACCAAACTGTTCCAGGCCGAACGCGAGCGACTCAGCCTGATCGTCGCCGACACCTCGCCTGCGCTGTACTTCGGCACGCGCGTGCGCTTCAAGTCGGTGCAGGCGGCGCGCGCCGGGGCCATCGCCGCGTGGGCCGCAGTTCGCGACGGCGACCGCATTGCCGCCCTGCGCGGAAGCAGGACCGAGGCACCGGTGGCGCCTGCCGCCGGGCCGCGCGGCGCGCTGCGCGTGCTCGATGCGCTGGTGCGATGGTACGCCCGGCCACCGCAGGACGATGCCGGCCTGGACGTCGCACTCGACCATGCCCAACGCCTGCTGCGGCCTGGTTCGCGCCTGCTGGTGCTCGCCGATGCACAAAGCGTGGCCGCCATCGCCCAGCGGCGATGGCCGGCGCTTGCGCAGCACCACGAAGTCATCGTGCTGCTGCTGACCGATCCGCTCGAGGATGCGCCGCCGAAGTCGCCATTGCCGTTCCAGCACGACGATCGCCGCATCGAACTCGACCTGGCGTCGGCCGCGCAACGGCAGGCCTGGCGCAACGAGTTCGTGCGCCCGATCGAACAGGTGATGGCGCAGTTGCCCGCGGTCGGTGTGCGCGTGCAGTCGTTATCGACGCAGGTGGCGAGCGATTCCTGGCTGCCGTTGCTTGGCCGCAACCGGCCACTGGTGGCCTGATGGCCGGCCCGGCGCTGGTCCTGCGCGACATCCATTCGCTGCCGGCGCCGCCCTGGTGGCCGCCGGCACCGGGCTGGTGGCTGCTGGCTGCGCTGGTGATGGCACTGATCGCGGCGGTTGCCTGGGTCGTATTGCGTCGCCGCCGGCGTCGTCGCGCGATTGCCGAACTGTTCGATCGCAACGTCGATGCCGCCGCTTCGCCGGCCGCGCAGGTCGCCGCGATGTCGGAACTGCTCCGACGCGCGGCGCGCCGACGTGACGCGCATGCCGACCGGCTGGAAGGAGAGGCATGGCTGGCCTTCCTGGATGCAGGGCCGGGAGGTCCGGCGCGACCAGGTTCACGCCGATCCGTCACCCGCACCGACTTCAGCGGCGGCAGCGGCCGACTGCTGCTCGACGGTGGTTATCGCCGCGACGTTGCCGCGACCGACGTGCAGGCGCTGCGTCGCCTGGCGCGTGCGCGCTTCCTGCAATGGATGGGCGCCGCATGATGGCCTCGCTGCTGGCGCCGTGGGCCTGGCTCGCCGACCTGTTCGCGTGGCCATGGTGGTTGTTGGCGCTGCCGCTGCCGTTGCTGGCGAGGTGGCTTCTGCCACCTGCGCGCGGCACGGCGGCTGCATTGCAGGTGCCTTATGGCGACCGCCTGCAGCGCGTTGCCGCATCCGGCCGCCGCGGCGGACTGGGCGGTCGCACCAGTGCGCTCGCCTGGCTTGGCTGGATCCTGCTGTGCCTGGCCGCGGCGCGCCCGCAGCAACTGGGCGAAGCGGTGCAGCCGCCGCATGTGGGGCGCGACCTGATGCTGGCGCTGGATCTGTCGGCCAGCATGCGCGAGCCGGACATGGACCTGGGCGGTCGCAGCGTCGATCGCCTGACTGCCGCCAAAGCCGTGCTGGCCGACTTCCTCGACCGCCGCGGCGGCGACCGCGTCGGCCTGATCGTGTTCGGTCGCCGCGCCTACGCATTGACGCCGCTGACGCTCGATCTCGATTCCGTGCGCGAGCAGCTCAACGACAGCGTGATCGGACTGGCCGGCCAGGAAACCGCGATCGGCGATGCCATCGCCCTGGCAGTCAAGCGGCTGAAGGCACGGCCCGCGCAACAGCGTGTACTGGTGCTGTTGACCGATGGCGTCAACACCGCCGGCATGCTCGAACCGGCCAAGGCCGCGCAGATAGCCCGCGCCGAAGGCGTGCGCGTGCACACGATCGCCTTCGGCGGTGAAGGGTCGCTGTCGTTCTTTGGTTTGCCGATGCCCATGCCCGGCGCCGGCGACGAGATCGACGAAGCCGGCCTGCGCGCGATCGCCAAAACCACCGGCGGCCGCTTCTTCCGTGCCCGCGATACCTCGCAACTGGTCAACATCTACGCCGAGATCGATCGGATCGAACCGGTCGAGCAGCCGGGGCAGGCGCTGCGTCCGCGGATCGAACGTTATTACTGGCCCTTGTCGGCAGCGTTTGCCTGCGCATTGCTCGCTCTCGCCTGGCCGCGACGGAGGCTGGCATGAGCGAACTGGCAGGCATCGACCTGGCTGCGCTGCACCTGCTGCGCCCGCAATGGCTGTGGGCGCTGCTGGCGTTGCCGTTGCTGGCGTGGTTCTGGCGATCCCATCGTCGTCGTGCCAGTGCGTGGCACGACCGGGTCGACGCGCACCTGCTGCCGCACCTGCTGGCGCAGCGTGGCGACACACGCACGCGCCGGGCCGCCGTGTTGGCGGCGCTCGCCTACGCCATCGCGGTACTGGCGCTGGCCGGGCCGAGCTGGCGGCAACTGCCGCAACCGTTGTGGGAGAGCCGCGCGCCACTGGTGATCGCGGTCGACCTGTCGAGTGCGGCGCTGGCCGGTGACGTTCCGCCTTCGCGCCTGGCCCAGTCGCGCGCCAAGATCTCCACCCTGTTGCGCGAGCGCGCCGCCGGGCAGGTGGCGCTGGTCGCCTACGCCGGCGATGCCTTCACCGTCGCGCCGTTGACCGAGGACGCGGCCAACGTCGCGCTGTTTCTCGACGCGCTGGCGCCGGACGTGATGCCGGTCGATGGCAATCGTGCCGATCGCGCCATCGACTGGTCGGCGCAACTGCTGCAACGCGCCGGCTTCGACCGTGGCGACATCGTGCTGCTCACCGGCCAGTCCGACGCGGACGCGATCGATGCCGCCGCGCGCGCAGCCAAGCGCGGTTATCGCGTGTTCGCGCTGGGCGTCGGCAGCGAAGCGGGCGCGCCTTATCGCCGCAGCGATGGCAGCTTTGGCGAGGCGCGACTGGACTCGGCATCGCTGCGCCGCATGGCGGCTGCCGGTGGCGGCCGCTACGCCATGGTGGCCGCGGGCGACGAGGACCTTGCCAGGCTGGGCATCCTCGACGCCGGGCAGGGCGAGGCGGGCATCGCCCGCGGCACCGCTCGCACCTGGCAGGACCAGGGCTTCTGGTTGTTGCCGCCGCTGATGCTGCTGGCACTGCTTGCATTCCGCCGCAGCGCTGCATTGGCGGTTCTGGTGCTGGTGTTCGCATGGCCCATCTCGCAGGCGCAGGCCGCGCAGTTGTGGCAGCGCGCCGACCAGGCCGAACATGCGCGAATGGAGCAGGGGTCGCAGGCCTACAGGAGCGGCGACTTCGCCCAGGCGGCCACGTTGTTCGACGGCATCGACAACGCCGACGCGCATTACAACCGCGGCAACGCACTGGCCAAGGCGGGACAGTATCCACAGGCGCTGGCCGAGTACGATCACGCACTGAAGCAGCGACCGGGAATGGAAGACGCGATCGCCAACAAGCGCGCGGTCGAGGCAGCAATGAAGCGCCCGCCATCGCAATCGCAATCGCAGCGTGGCGGGGCCGGCCGGCCGCAATCGGGGCAGTCGCAACCGCAGCACAATCCCGCCGGCGATCCCACTTCACAAGCCGATCAGTCGGGTCAGCCTGACAAGCAACGCCAGGACCAGCAGCCACCGCAGCAGTCGCAGGACGGCCAGGCCAGGCCGGCCGACGCCGATGCCCAGCGCGACGCCGACGCGGCCCAGCGCGAGCGCATGCAACGCGCGCTGCAGCAGCAAGGCAAAGTCGAGACTGGGCCGCGACAGCAGGCGAAAGTCAACGAAACGCCGCAACAGCGCGAGCAACGCCTGGCCAACGAGGCGTGGTTGCGGCGCGTTCCCGATGATCCGGGCAGCCTGCTGCGCGAGAAATTCCGGCTCGAGCAGGAGCGTCGGCTGACAGAGGGCCAGGACAAGCCATGAGTGCAATTGCGGACCGCAACCTTCGCAAGTCGCCGACCCGGCTGCTGACACAGCTGGCGGCCTGGTTGCTGCTGTCGATGCTGAGCCTGGCGGCACCGGCGCAGACCCGCGCTTGGCTCGATCGCGATCGCATCGCGCTGGGCGAAACGGTCACCCTCAACATCGAGTCGAACTCGGTCCGCGCCGCCGAGCCGGACTACGCCCCGCTGGACGCGGACTTTGCCGTCAGCGGTCATACCAGCCGGCGCGAGTTCGAGCAGGTCAACGGTCGCAGCAGCATCCGCACGCTCTACGCGGTGGCGCTGCGGCCACGACGCGACGGCGTGCTGACGGTGCCGGCGCTGAGCCTGGGCAGCGAGCAGACCCAGCCGATTGCCCTGGTGGTCACGCCAGGCAGCGGACGCGCGCCGGCCCGCGCCGGCGATGACGTGTTCATCGAAAGCGAGGCCGACGACGCCGACCCCTACGTGCAACAGTCGGTGGGCTGGGTGGTGCGGTTGTACTCGGCCGCGCCGCTGGTTTCGGGCCAGCTCGACCAGGCTGCGCCGGAAGGTGCGTCGCTGCAACGCGTCGGCGACGACGCGCAGTACCAGCGCGATGTCGGTGGACGCCGCTACAGCGTGGTCGAGCGTCGTTTCCTGCTCGTGCCCGAACGCAGTGGCGCGCTGACCATCCCGCCGGCGAATTTCGAGGGGCGCGGTGCCGGGGGTTTCTTCGACGATCTGTTCGGCAGCAACCACGGCGCGCTGCAGGCGCAGGCGGCGCCGCGCGTGCTGCAGGTGCAGCCGGTCCCGGCCAACGCACCGCAGCCGTGGTTGCCGCTGCAGGACCTGCAGCTGCGCTACCAGTCCACGCCGCAGGAGTTGCGTGCCGGTGCCGCGGCAACGCTGGTGGTGGAGGCGGTCGCCGACGGCGCCACCGCCGCGCAGATGCCGGAACTGCAATTGCCTGTCATCGACGGCGTGCAGGTGTTCGCCGAGCCGGTCCAGGCCGACGAGCGTTTCGTCGATGGCCGGCCGCGGGCCAAGCTGACCCGGCGCTTCTCGCTGGTGCCTTCGCGGGCCGGCAAGGTGCAAATGAGCGGCATGCGGATGAGCTGGTGGGACGTGCGCGCCGGCGCGGTCCGGACCGCATCCCTGCCGATGCTGTCGTGGACGGCGCTGGCGCCGGCGGCCGCAACGGCGAGCGCGACCGATCCCGCTGCTACCGCTTTGCCGTCGCCGTCGCCAGCCACGGCGGCGCCTGCTGACGGCACCGCGTCTTCGTTGCGCGTCATCGCGGGCGCGAACCGTGGCTGGGTGCTGGCGACGTTGTTGTTCGCCGCACTGTGGTTGTTCACCCTGGTCTGGGGCCTGCACCGCGGCGATGCGCGGGCGGCGAGGGAAGTCGAGCCAGGGCATGACCGGGCGGAACAACCGGAGTGGGCCAGGCAGAAGTCCGCCGAACCGGCGGGCCACTTCAAGCAGGCCCTCGATCGCGGCGCACTGGGTGACGTGGCCGATGCGCTGTGCGCGGCCGCGCGACCGCGTGCGCGCGATCTGGACGAAGTCATGGCGCGCCTGGCCGACGCCGACCAGCGCGGGGCGGTGCAGGCCCTGCAGCGGGCGCGCTGGGGCGGCGGCGATGGCGTCTCGGCACGGCAGTGGCTGCGCAAGGCGTTCGCCCCGGGGCCGCGCTGGCGCGAGGGGCCTGTCGACAGCGGGCCTTCGCCGCTGCCGCCTCTGTACCCGGGCGAACGCCGCGGCGCATGACCCGGCAGGGCCCGGCCTGCGCCTGCGGCCGGCCTGCATCGACTCCGGGTCGACCGGGTCTGTTTGCTAAGCTCCCGCGGTTCCCCGAGGAGTTGCAGGATGAGTGATTCAAAGACCAGCGCCGGCAAAGGCAAGTTGCCGCTGCACTGGAAGATGGCGATCGGCTTCGTCGCCGGCCTGCTGCTGGGCCTGGTGGTGCATTACGGAGTCGGGGCCGACACGGCCTGGGTCAAGACCTTCACGACCTACGTGACCCAGCCCGCCGGCACGCTGTTCCTGCGACTGATCTTCATGCTGGTGATCCCGCTGCTGTTTTCGGCACTGGTCATCGGTGTCGCCGAGATGGGCGACGTCCGCTCGCTCGGCCGGATCGGCTGGAAGACGCTGGGCTACACCGTCGTGGTGTCCGGCATCGCGGTCATCCTCGGCCTGCTGCTGGTGAACTGGCTGCAGCCTGGCGCAGGCGTCGACCCGGTGCGTGCGCAGCAGCTGCTCAGCGAAGGCTCCGAGCGCGCCAGCGCCATCGTCGGCAGCACCCACGTCCAGCCCAAGGGCCTGGACATGCTGATGGCGATCGTCCCGGACAACATCGTCAAGGCCGCCGCAGACAACACCATCCTGGCGGTGATGTTCTTCGCGCTGATGCTCGGCATCGGCCTGGTGCTGACCCGCACCAGGGCCACAGAGACGCTGCAGCGCGCCATCGAGGGCCTGTTCGAGGTGTCGATGACGCTGATCGGCATGGTCATCAAGCTGGCGCCGTACGCGGTGTTCTGCTTCATGTTCAACCTGGCCGTGCTGTTCGGCTGGGAGCTGCTGGGCAGCCTGGGCGCCTACGTCGGCGTGGTCGTGCTGGCGCTGGCGCTGCACATGTTCGTGGTCTATTCGCTGGTGCTGAAGTTCGCCGGCGGCTACTCGCCGAAGAAGTTCTTCAAGGGCGTGCAGGAAGCGATGGTGATGGCGTTCTCCACCGCCTCGTCCAACGCGACCCTGCCGACCGCGTTGCGCGTGGCCGACGAGCAGCTCGGTCTGCCGCGGCGCGTCTCGCGCTTCGTGCTGACCGTGGGCGCCACCGCCAACCAGAACGGCACCGCTCTGTTCGAGGGCGTGACCGTGCTGTTCCTGGCGCAGTTCTTCGGGGTCGAGCTGACCCTGGTGCAACAGGCCACGGTGATGTTCGTCTGCATCCTCGGCGGCATCGGCACGGCCGGCGTGCCGGCCGGCTCGCTGCCGGTGGTGGCGCTGATCTGCGGGATGGTCGGCGTGCCGCCGGAGGGCATCGGCCTGATCCTGGGCGTCGACCGCTTCCTCGACATGTGCCGGACCACCCTGAACGTCACCGGCGACCTGATGCTGGCGACCGTGGTGTCCAAGGGCGAGCCGGCCGAAGTGCCTGCCGAGGCGGCGGCCGCCTAGGCCCGCGGCAGGGGAGCAGGCCCCTTTGCGGCCGCTCCCCGGCCCTGGCTGGCCCGTGGCGGGGCGACAGGGCGGCGTGGCAATGGGACAATGGCGGGCCCGCACGGCCCGGCCTCGACCGCCTGGCCTCTCGCGCGGGCCCCTCCCCGCAGCCGAAGACCCCGCCCCGACGCCATGACGACGCCCAGCCGCCGCGAACTAGCCAACGCCATCCGCTTCCTTGCCATCGATGCAGTGCAGGCCGCAAATTCCGGCCACCCGGGCATGCCGATGGGCATGGCCGACATTGCCGAGGTGCTGTGGAACGACTACCTCAGCCACAACCCGAGCAACCCGAACTGGTTCAACCGCGACCGCTTCGTGTTGTCCAACGGCCACGGTTCGATGCTGCAGTACGCGCTGCTGCACCTGTCCGGCTACGACCTGCCGATCGACGAGCTGAAGAACTTCCGCCAGCTCGATTCGAAGACTCCCGGTCACCCGGAAAACTTCATGACGCCGGGCATCGAGACCACCACCGGTCCGCTCGGCCAGGGCTTCGCCAACGCCGTTGGCATGGCGCTCGCCGAGAAGCTGCTGGCGCAGCGCTTCAACAAGCCCGATCACAAGATCGTCGACAACCGCACCTGGGTGTTCATGGGTGACGGCTGCCTGATGGAAGGCATCTCGCACGAGGCCGCGTCGCTGGCCGGAACCTGGGGCCTGCACAAGCTGGTCGCGTTCTGGGACGACAACAAGATCTCGATCGACGGCAACACCGACGGCTGGTTCACCGACAACACTCCGGCGCGCTTCGAGGCGTACGGCTGGAACGTGGTGCGCGGCGTCAACGGCCAGGACGCCGACGAGATCAAGACGGCGATCGAGACCGCGCTCAAGTCCAACGACAAGCCGACCCTGATCTGCTGCCGCACCACGATTGGTTTTGGCTCGCCGGCAAAGGCAGGCAAGGAGTCCTCCCACGGCGCGCCGCTGGGCAAGGACGAGGTCGCCGCGACCCGCCAGGCGCTGGGCTGGGAGTACGGTGCATTCGAGATTCCCGAGGCGATCTACGACGGTTGGCGCGTGCGCAGCACCGGCGGCCAGCGCGAACAGGAATGGAACCAGTCGTTCGACGCCTACAAGAGCCAGTACCCGGAACTGGCCGCCGAGCTGACGCGTCGCATCAGCGGCGAGCTGCCGGATGGCTTCGTCGAGGCGGCAGACGCCTACATCGCCAAGCTCCAGGCCGAAGGTCCGGTGATCGCCTCGCGCAAGGCGTCGCAGATGGCGATCGAGACCTTCGCGCCGCTGCTGCCGGAACTGATCGGCGGTTCGGCCGACCTCGCCCATTCCAACCTGACCCTGTGGAAGGGCAGCAAGTCGGTCGCGACCGACGACCCCAACGCCAACTACGTCTATTACGGCGTGCGCGAGTTCGCGATGACTGCGATCAGCAACGGCCTGGGCCTGCACGAGTGCTTCATTCCGTACGACGCCACCTTCCTGGTGTTCAGCGACTACGCACGCAACGCCGTGCGCATGAGCGCGCTGATGGGTGCGCACGCGATCCACGTCTATACCCATGATTCGATCGGCCTGGGCGAAGATGGCCCGACCCACCAGCCGATCGAGCACGTTGCATCGCTGCGCTACATCCCCAACAACGATCTGTGGCGTCCGTGCGACGCGGTCGAGTCGGCGGCGTGCTGGAAGGCGGCAATCGTCCGCAACGACGGTCCGAGCTGCCTGGTCTTCTCGCGCCAGAACCTGGCCCATCAGCAGCGCAGTGAGCAGCAGGTGGCCGACATCGCCCGCGGCGGTTATGTGCTGAAGGATTCCAACGGTGCGCCGGAGATCATCCTGATCGCGACCGGTTCGGAAGTCGGTCTGGCGATGGATGCGGCGGCCCAGCTCGGCGACAAGGTGCGCGTGGTGTCGATGCCCTCGACCAACGTGTTCGATCGCCAGGATGCGGAGTACCGCGAGTCGGTGCTGCCGCGTGACTGCCGCAAGCGTGTGGCGATCGAGGCTGGCGTCACCGGCTTCTGGTACAAGTACGTCGGCCTGGACGGTGCGGTGATCGGAATCGACGAGTTCGGCGCGTCGGCGCCGGCAGAGAAGCTGTTCCCGGTGTTCGGGTTCACCGTTGAGAAGGTGGTCGAGGCGGCGCGCGCGCTGGGTTGATCGCTGGTGTCGTTTGGCTGAAATGAAAGAGCTGCCTTGGGGTGGCTCTTTCTTTTTGGGCGCGGTGATGTCTGCGGTGATGTCTTCGGAGGGGTGCCGTCCGCCGGGCCGGGGATCGCTGCGCCCGGCAGACGACATCCTGTCTTTATGCCGGGCGTGGGCCATCCATGGCCCACTGCTCCGCAATCCCCGSCCCGGCGGACGACAGTCAGACGGTTCGTTGCACGGTCTTCGGTCCGCAACAAACCGTCATCCCCGCGAAGGCGGGGACCCATCGCCGTTGCTTCTCTGATGCTTCAGCAGTCGCCGGCCTGCACAAGCGCGAGATTCAACAGGTGCGCCTCGATGCGCGCGCCGAACGTTGAAGGTGCCGCAAGGTCCATGCGTTGCAGCGCCTCGGCATCCGTCGCGCGCGCGGACAGGGCTTGGAACAGCACGCGCAGCTTGCCGCCGCGGGTCGCGGTGCTCGCCTTCAACCAGCCCAGCGCCTTCACCAGGCGCTGTTCGACGGCGGTGAAATCGCTGCCAAGCGGGTAGTCGGGCAGGGCGCCATTGCGCCGGAAGGGTTGCAGCGCGTCGCGCAGCGACGGCGGGGTGTTGGCTGCAGCCCGCGCCGGAAGGACGAAGTCGCCGCGCAGCTTGCCGGCATTGCGGGCAGTGTCGAGCAGTTGCTGCTGGAAGCGTGCATCGGTGATCGCGGCCATTGCCATGATGCAGTCTTCGTCGCTGCGGCCACGTATGTCGGCGATGCCGTACTCGCTGATGTAGATGTCGCGCAGGTGGCGGGGAATGGTGGTGTGGCCGTAGTTCCAGACGATGTTGGAGGTGGTCTTGCCGCCCGACTCGCGGCTGGCGCGCAGCAGCAGCACCGAGCGCGCGTCCGGCAGGGCATGCGCCATCGCCACGAAGTTGTACTGGCCGCCCACTCCGGACACCACGCGTCCGTCATCGAGTGCATCCGACACCGCCGCGCCCAGCGCGGTCGCCATCATGCAGGTGTTGAAGAAACGGGCGTCACGACGCTGGATGCGTTCGAGCGCCTCGTCACCGCCGTACAGTTCGTTGACCTCGCCCACGCGCTTCATGCCGATGCCGCGGCGTGCTTCGTCGGGCAGGTCGCGCAGCCACTGGTAGAAGTCCGGCGAGCCGAGATAGAAGGCGCCGTGCAGGAATTCGCCTTCACGCTCCACGCGTGACCGGTCGGCGTCGCTGGCATCGCCGTCGGCGATGCGCTGCATCAGTTCACGGTCGTCCACGACCTTGCGCGCGATCACGCCGACTTCGACCAGGCGGCGGAAACCTTCGTTGATCATCTCGCTGCAGCCGTACAGGCCCTGCGAGAACGGCGCCAGCGCGAGGTCGTCGGCGTGTGGCGAGGCGAGCGCGCGCAGCACGGCGTGGTAGGCAGGATTGTCGGTGTGGCGCAGCACCAGCGCATGGCACAGGGCGTCGGCGAGTGCGCCGATGCCGATCTGCAGCGTGCCGCCGTCGCGCACGAGGGTGCTGGCGTGGAAGCCGATCGCATAGTCGACATCGGCCACCGGTTGCCGCGGCAGGCCAAAGAGTTTCGGGAACGGGCCGGGCGGCTGCACGATGGCATCGAAGAAACCGGCGTCCACTTCGGCGCCGCCGCCGAGCCAGGGCAGCTCGGGGTCGACCTCGGCGATCAGCAGCGGCCGCGGCAGGCCGCGCGCGACGATCGCGTCGATGGCGTCGAAGGTGAGGTCGGTGTTGCACGACAGCGACACACGCGAGCCGTCGGCCGAGCGCGCGACCTTCTGCACGATGGCATTGACGCCGCGGTCGGCCAGGGCGCGGGCGACGTGGGTGTAGTTGAGGCTGGCGTAGCGCCGTTGCACCTGGGTCGAACCGAGCATCGCGCCGGACTGCAGGTAGAACTCCTCGACCTCCATGTGCGCCGGCAGCGCATTGCGCTTGAGCGCCTGCACATAGGCCAGGCGCGGGAAGTCGCCGCCGAAGTGGCGCTGCGCGAATGGCTTGATGAAACGCGCCTCCAGGCCCTTGCCGCCTCCGGGGGGATCGAGCGAAAGCGCGGTGTACAGATGCAGGGGCCGGGACGGATCGCGTTCAATGCGCGCGTACAGCGCGTTGAGCAGGCGGTGCGGCTTTCCCAGTCCGAGCGGGGCGCCGACGTGCAGCGGGCCGCTGCGCTGGCTGAGCAGGTACTCGACGGCGGCGTCGAGCGAGTCGAGCAGGACGGGGGCGGGGCGTTCATTCATGGCGACAGCCTAGGCGCTGCATGTGTAGGCATCGCCAAGAAGCGTTCAAGGTGCGTCGACGACCCGGATCGAATCGACCTGGCGGACCCAGCGTGCGGGACGCGATTCGCCCGGTGCGACCAGTCGCCACGGGCCGTCTTCGCCGGCATGCGCGGCCGCAACCGCGGCCAGCAGTACGCAAGACAGGAACAGCTTCATGCGCGCGATCTCCCGGCGGCCATTCGGGCCAGCTGCGAGCCTGCCAGCATGACGATGATGAACACAACCGGCTCCAGCGAGCCGTGGGCGAGGTTGGCCAGTGCCGGGCCGGGGCAGTAGCCGGCGATGCCCCAGCCGATGCCGAACAGGCCGCTGCCAATCAGCAGCCGGCGATCGATCGTCGGCGCCGGTGGTGCCGGCAGCGGGGCGCCCGACAACGTGCGACCGCGGCGCCGCGTCCAGGCGAAACCAGGCAGCGCGACAGCGAGTGCGCCGCCCATCACCAGCGCCAGCGACGGGTCCCAGTGCCCGGCCACATCGAGGAAGTTGAGCACCTTGTCCGGGTTCGTCATGCCCGATACCGCCAGGCCCAGGCCGAACAGCGCGCCGGCGATGGCGCCGTGCACGATCGCCTTCATGCGATGCCGCCGATCAGATGGCGCACGACATACACGGTGGCGAACCCGGTGCCCATGAATACCAGCACGGCGAGCAGCGAACGCGTGGACAGTCGCGCCAGTCCGCAGATGCCGTGGCCGCTGGTGCAGCCGTTGCCCAGGCGTGTGCCGAAACCGACCAGCAGGCCGCCGGCAATCAGCCAAGGCAGGGGGAAATCGTGGCGGCCCGGCGTGCCCGACCAGGCGAACCACGCGCCCGCGGCGACCACCAGCGCGATGAGAAACGCCCACCGCCAGTCGCGTCCCGGGTCGCCAGCGACCGCGCTGTTGACGATGCCGCTGATGCCGGCGATGCGGCCGAGCGAAAGCAGCAGCCAGGTGGCGGCGAGGCCGATCAGCGCACCGCCGATCAGGGAGGAAACCGGGGTGAACTGCGTGGGCATCAGAACTGGTCCAGGGGAATCTTGAGGTAGCGCACGCCGTTGTCTTCCGGCGCCGGCAGCGCGCCGGCGCGGATGTTGGCCTGCACCGCGGGCAGGATCAGCGCGGGCATCGCCAGCGTCGCGTCGCGTGCCTCGCGCAGGGCGACGAACGCATCCTCCTGCGTGCCATCGCGAACATGGATGTTGTCGCGCTTCTGCGCGCCGATGGTGGTTTCGCAGGCCACCTCGCGGCCACCCGGGCCATAGTCGTGGCAGACGAACACGCGGGTGTCGTCGGGCAGGGTGTGGAACAGATGCCGGATCGAACGGAACAGCGTGCGCGCATCGCCGCCGGGAAAATCGCATCGCGCCGTGCCGGCATCGGGCATGAACAGCGAATCACCGGTGAACAGCGCATCGCCGATGAGATAGGCATTGCTGTCGCAGGTATGGCCGGGCACCGCGGTCACGCGCGCCTCGAGCGCGCCGACGCCGAACAGCTCGCCATCGACGAACAGATGGTCGAACTGCGAGCCGTCGACCGGGAAATGCTCGCCCAGGTTGAAGATCGGGCGGAAGGTTTCCTGCACGGTGCAGATGCCTTCGCCGATCGCCAGCCGTGCCTGCGGCCACTGCGACTTGAGCCAGTGGCCGCTGCTGAGGTGGTCGGCGTGCGCGTGCGTCTCCAGGATCCACTGCACCTGCAGGTCGTGTTCGCGCACGTAGTCGAGCAGCTGTTGCGCCGCGGTGGTGGCGGTGCGCCCGGATTTGGCGTCGAAGTCCAGGACCGGGTCGATCATCGCCGCGGCACCGCCGGCGGGCTCGTGCACCACGTAGCTCCAGGTGTTGCTGTCGGCGTGGAAGAACGGCCGGACGTGCGGATTCATGGCCTGCCTCGCCTGCCTTGGACCGAGGCGGCAGTGTAGGCCGGCGCCGCTCCTAGCGCTTGCCCAGCGCTGCGTTCAGCGTCACCGCCAGTTCCGCGCCGGCCAGGCGAAGTTGCGCCTCGGCGACCGGGCGCCAGGCCTGCAGGTAGTCCGGGCCCAGCTTCGCGTTGGCCGGATAGAAGCCGGGGCGCCGGACGATCGCGCAGGACGCCTCCGCCCAGGCCACCGATTGCGGCGGCAACGCCTTGCCGGGCGCGAGCGTGGCCGCGGGCATCGCGCGCAGGCGCTGCAGGTAGGCCGGTTCGTCCAGGCCGGTGGCCTTCAACATGCCGCTGTCCCACAGTGAATGCAGGTTGCTGCCACCGCCGGTCGGCGTGGCCTGGTCGAGGTTCAGCTGGAAATCGTTGCCACCCTTGTCGTGGCCGTAGCCGGCGTGCAGCGGCTGGTGGACGTCGCCGACGAAATGGACGACGAACTTCAGCGCCTGCAGACGTTCGGCATGCGGCCGCTTGCGGTCGGCGAGGATCCCTGCCTGTACGCGGATCGCCTCGATCACGCAATCGCCGTTGCGGCAGTGACGCTCGGGCTGGTAGACGCAGCCGTCCTCGGCCATGTTGACGTAGTGCCACTTGCTGGTGCGCTTGCCCAGTTCGGGATCGTGGTCGCGCAGCTCGTCGGCCCAGCTGGCGATGCCGGCCAGGGTCGGTTCGGGCTCGTCGGCCAGCAACTGCGCGACGGCCGCGCGCGAGGCCGGGGTCAGGTCGTCCCAGGCCAGGTCGGCAACCAGGCGATGGCCCAGGCGCCCCCATGCGGCGGCGGGGGCGGGAAGGAGGCCAAGAACAAGCAGGCAGGCAATGAGGGTTCTGATCATGGCGCGCACTTTAGCCGACCGGCGATGACAGTCCTTTGCGCGGCCGGGTGTTCTTGGAGCCTTCAGAACTTCACGACGTAGGCCGCGCCGTAAACCAGCGGGTCGATCGCCACAGTCCCCAGGCTGGCGCCACTGAGTGAGGCATCCGTGTCGATGTCGATCCAGCGCGCATCGATGCGGATCGCGCCGCGCTGCCCGACCGCGAAGTCGACGCCGGCATGCGCGGCAAGGCCCCAGGAGTCGTCGAGCTTGAGCTTGCCGCCGGCGAGCGCGCCCTGCGTGTCCTCGCTGAAGAACGTCGTGTAGTTGATGCCTGCGCCGACGAACGGCGAGACGCGGCCCTGGCCGTTGAAGTGGTACTGCAGCGAGACCGTCGGCGGCAGCTGCCTGGTGCTGCCGACCTTGCCCAGCCCGGCGATGTTGATGTCGTGCTCGAACGGCAATGCGGCCAGGACCTCGATGCCGAGGTTGTCGCGCACAAAGTACTCGAAGGTCACGGACGGCTTGACGTCACTGTCGACCGACACGTCGAGCGTGCCACCGGCGAGGCGACCGTTGTAGGACCTGGGGTCGACGGCGTGGACGCCGAAGCCGAGGGTCCAGTCGCCGGCGGACTGGGCAAGGGCGGGCAGGGCGGCGGCGCCAAGGGCAACCGCCAGGGCGCAGGACAGCAGGGGCTTTTGCATGGGGGGAGAGCCTCGTGGGATGAGGTCTCCAGTGTCGGAAGGGTCCGCCGGACGCGCTTGATCATGATCAAACCAGCGGGCCGGGCGACCGTTGCCTCCCCTTCATCCCGGCCCGAAGTGGCTGCCTGTTAGAATGGGCGTTCCCCGTCCATCTGCCGCGCCGGGCGCGGCCGCAGGAGTTTGCTAGCTATGACCATCAAGGTTGGTATCAACGGCTTCGGCCGCATCGGGCGCAACGTGCTTCGCTCGGCCGTGCAGAACTTCAATGGCGAGATCGAGATCGTCGCCATCAACGACCTGCTGGAGCCGGACTACCTGGCCTACATGCTCAGCTACGACTCCGTGCACGGCCGCTTCAAGGGCGACGTGAAGGTCGAGGGCAACACCCTGCTGGTCAACGGCAAGAAGATCCGCCTGACCCAGGAGCGCGATCCGGCGAACCTGAAGTGGGACGAAGTCGGCGCCGACGTCGTCATCGAATCCACCGGCCTGTTCCTCGACAAGACCACCGCGCAGAAGCATCTCGATGCCGGCGCGAAGAAGGTCGTGCTGTCGGCCCCGTCGAAGGACGACACGCCGATGTTCGTCTACGGCGTGAACCACACCAAGTACAACGGCGAAGCGATCGTCTCCAACGCTTCGTGCACGACCAACTGCCTGGCGCCGATCGCCAAGGTGATCAACGACAAGTGGGGCATCAAGCGCGGCCTGATGACCACCGTGCACGCCGCCACCGCGACGCAGAAGACCGTCGACGGTCCGTCCAACAAGGACTGGCGCGGTGGCCGCGGCATCCTCGAGAACATCATTCCGTCCAGCACCGGCGCGGCCAAGGCCGTGGGCGTGGTGATCCCGGAGCTCAACAAGAAGCTCACCGGCATGGCCTTCCGCGTGCCGACCTCGGACGTGTCGGTCGTCGACCTGACGGTCGAGCTCGACAAGCCGGCAACCTACGCCGAGATCTGCGCGGAAATGAAGGCGCAGTCGGAAGGCGCGCTCAAGGGCATCCTGGGCTACACCGAAGACAAGGTCGTCGCCACCGATTTCCGCGGCGACACGCGCACTTCGATCTTCGATGCCGAGGCCGGCATCGCGCTGGACAGCACGTTCGTCAAGCTGGTCAGCTGGTACGACAACGAGTGGGGCTACTCGAACAAGTGCCTCGAGATGGTCAAGGTTGTCGCCGGCAAGTAAGCCGCGTACCTGGGCATCACGGAAGAGGCCGGCACTTGCCGGCCTTTTTCGTGGCCGCCGGCGGGCAATGTCGAAACGACCTTGATTTCAGCCGCCAGGCCCCCAACTCGAAGACCAATGAATGATCTTCCACCGCTTGATGAGCAGCAGCTGGCGACCCTGGTGGACCGCTTCTACGAGCAGGTCCGGCAACACCCGCAGCTGGGTCCGGTGTTCAACGCTGCCATCGACGACTGGCCCGAGCACAAGCGCCTGCTGACCGCGTTCTGGTCGTCGGTGCTGCTGGGCACCCGCAGCTACCGCGGCCAGCCGATGGCTGCGCATCGACCGCATCCCATACGTCCCGAGCATTTCGACCTGTGGCTGGCGCTGTGGCGCCAGACCGCCGAAGCCGTGCTTGCTCCCGGTCACGCTGCCGTTGCCTGCGAACACGCCGAGAAGATCGGCTACAGCCTTCGCTACGGCCTCGGCCTGCAGGAACGCAAGGGCGCGATCGCGCTCGGCGTACCGATTGCCGGAAACGACTAACCGAACTTCTGCATCTTCGGCCACGCCTGCGCCCACGGAACGCGCAGGTTGCGACAGACGAAGATGTCCGGATGCTCTTCGGTCTCTTCGTTCGGCACGCCGTAACTATTGCGGACACGACCGGCCAGCACGCAATCGGCCGGCGTGTCTGCGATGTCTTCCGGCGAGTCGCCGAGCACGATCACGGTCGTCGGCGGCGTCGACCCGTAACCCTTGTACCAGTAGGAATTGACCGGGCTGATCGCCACCGGCAGGCCCCACTTCGGCCCGTACAGATTGATCGCGCCGGCCTCGCCGTAATTGTTGGTGAACACCGCCGTGTGCGCGCGCTCGGCCGCCGGCAATGCGTTGTAGATGCGCGCGACTTCGACGACCAGCTCCGGCCAGCCGATCTGCTCGGCGAAGTTGTCGTGTGCGGCGCGACTGATGCGCCAACCCATCGAGTTCACCGGGGAAAACTGCAAGCCAATCAGCCCGCTGGCCATCGCCATCAGCACCACCCACACGGTCAGGAGCGCGGTTCCCGTGAAGGCGTAGCCGGCACGCAGGGGGCCTTGCCGGTGCAGGAACTGTTCGATGGCGACGCAGCCTGCCGCCAGCAGCATCGGATAGGCCGGTGCCAGGTAGTAAGCGCGGCCTTGGACGAGCGCGAACAGCAGCAGGGGCACCGCGTACATCCACGCGACCACCGCGTAGCGCCGGCCGGCCTTCGACAGGATCAACCAGGCCAGGCCCGCCAGCCAGACCGGCAGCGCCATCAGGCCGGCGTTGCCGTATAGCTGTTCGATCAGGAAGTCGCGGGTGCGGCCGATGCGCACGTCGCGGGCATGGATGCTCTGCAGGAAGTCCAGCGAGATGAAACCGTGCTGCCATTGCCACAGCGCATTGGGCAGGAACAGCAACAGCGACACTGCCGCGCCGATCCACAACCAGCGGCTGCGCAGGTGCGCGCGCAACGGCGTCGCCACCGTCGCGACCACGATGCCGGCGACGAAGAACACCATCGTGTACTTGGTCAGCATGCCTAGACCGATGACGGCGCCGATCGCGAGCCACCAGCGCGGATTGCCGCTGTTGACCAGGCGCAGCACCAGCCAGGCCAGCAGTACCCACCACAGATAGTCGATGCTGACGTACTGCATCAGGCCGCCGGCGACCATCGAGAACGGCGTCAGTGCGGTGAACAGTGCCGCCACGATCTGCGTGGCGCGCGTGCCGCCCATCTCGCGCGCGATCAGGCCGGCAAGAACGGCGGCGATGCTGTGCGCCAGCGCCGCGAACATGCGGAAGCCAGTCAGGGAATCGCCGAACAGCTCCAGCGATATCCGTGCAAGCGCCGGCGTCAGCGGCGGGTAGGCGACGTAGCCCCAGGCCAGGCTGCGCGCGTCGTCGAGCAATGCCAGCTCGTCACGATGGAAGCCGTAGTGCTGGTTGCTGTAGAGCCGCAGGACGAACAGCGCGATCGCGATCAGGGCCAGCCAGAGGACGTGGCTGCGGGGCAGACGCATGGGCATGGCAGGGCGATTCCCGTCAGGATGACGGCTATTTAGTCCTGCGCCCGGCCAGGATGCAACGGAGGCCGCCCGCCCGGTGTTGCCGGACGGGCGGCTCCGCCGTCAGGCCGCGGCGAGGGCCAGGCGCAACTCCCGTGTGGCCTGCACCATCGCGCTCAGCGCCCGGCGTACCTCCGGCCAGCCGCGCGTCTTCAGGCCGCAGTCCGGATTGACCCAGAGCTGGGCGGCGGGGATCACCGCCAGGGCCTTGTCCAGCAGTTCGCCGATCTCCTGCGGCGACGGCACGCGTGGGGCATGGATGTCGTAGACGCCCGGGTCGATGCCGTTGGGATAGCGGAAGCGCGCGAAGGCATCGAGCAGTTCCATCCGCGAACGCGAGGTCTCGATCGAGATCACGTCGGCATCGAGCGCGGCGACCGCGTCGATGATGTCGTTGAACTCGGCGTAGCACATGTGGGTGTGGATCTGCGTGGTGTCGGCGACGCCGCCGGCAGCGAGCCGGAACGCATCCACCGCCCATTCCAGGTAGTGCGGCCAGTCCTGGCGACGCAGCGGCAGGCCTTCGCGCAGGGCCGGCTCGTCGACCTGGATGATCGCGATGCCCGCCGCTTCCAGGTCATGGACTTCGTCGCGCAGGGCCAGGGCGATCTGCCGGCAGGTTTCGGCGCGCGGCTGGTCGTCGCGAACGAACGACCACTGCAGGATGGTCACCGGCCCGGTCAGCATGCCCTTGACCGGAAACTGCGTGCGCGACTGGGCATAGGCGGTCCACTCCACCGTCATCGCGCGCGGCCGGCTGACATCGCCGAACAGCACCGGCGGTTTCACGCAGCGCGATCCGTAGCTCTGCACCCAGCCGTGCGAGGTGAAGGCGAAGCCATCGAGCTGCTCGCCGAAGTACTCGACCATGTCGTTGCGTTCGAACTCGCCGTGCACCAGCACGTCCAGGCCGATGGCCTCCTGCTCGCGCAGGCAGTTGTCGATCTCGCGCTCGAGGAACTGGCGGTAGCCGGCGCTGTCGAGCTGGCCCGACTTATGGTCGGCGCGGGCTTTGCGCACCAGCGACAGTTGCGGGAACGAACCGATCGTCGTGGTCGGCAGCTGCGGCAGCGACAGGCGCTGCTGCTGAAGCTGCGCGCGTTGCGGGTAGGGCGAGGCGCGCCGGCTCATTGCGGGATCGAGCGCGGTCATGCGGGCGCGGACACCGGCATCGCGCAGTTGCGGTTCGCTGCGATGCGCGGTGCGCGCTGCCTGTGCCGTTGCAATGGCGGTCGCTGCGTCCGTGTGGCCGGCAAGGGCGTCGGCGACCAGGCGCAGTTCTTCCAGTTTCTGCCGGGCGAAGGCCATGCCACCGCGCAGCAACGGTGGCAGCTTGCGCTCGAGCTGCAGATCGATCGGCACGTGCAACAGCGAGCACGATGGCGCCAGCCAGCGCACGCGTGCACCGCCGCTCCGTGCCTGCGCCGATGCCGCATCCAGATCGGCGCGCCACACATTGCGGCCGTCGACCACGCCCAGGCTGAGCGCGATTTGCTCCGGCAATGCGGCCAGTGCGCGTTCGAGCTGCGCGGGCGCGCGGACCAGATCGAGATGCAGCGCCTGCACCGGCAGCGAGGCGACCAGCGGCAGGTTGTCGCCGAGGTCGCCGAAGTAGGTGGCGAGCAGGATCTGCGGCACGTCGGCTGCGGCCAGCGCTGCAAAGGCGCGACGGTAGGCTTCCCGGTCGGCCTCGCCCAGGTCCAGCACCAGGCAGGGCTCATCGATCTGCACCCACGATGCCCCGGCTGCCTTCAACTGCTGCAGCAGCTGCACGTAGGCAGGCAGCAACGCATCGAGCAGGTCCAGCGGGCAGCCGCCATCGACGCGCTTGCCGAGCTTGAGGAACGACACCGGGCCGAGCAGGACGGGACGCGCCTGCAGCCCGAGGGCCTGGGCTTCGCGCAGCTCGGCCAGTGGCTTGTCGCTGCGGAGGCGGAACGCCTGATCCGCTTCGAACTGCGGCACCAGGTAGTGATAGTTGCTGTCGAACCACTTGGTCATCTCCAGCGCGTGGAGATCGTGATTGCCGTCCTGCAGGCCGCGGGCGAGGGCGAAGTAGCCGGCCAGCGGGTCGGCCTCGAACACGCCGCGGTGCGAGGCCGGTATCGCATCGAACGCAATGGCCGTGTCGAGTACGTGGTCGTACAGGGAGAAGTCGTTGCACGGCACGACGTCTACGCCGGCCTCGCGCGCCAGTTGCCAGTGGCGGGCACGCAGATCGCGTGCGGTTTCGTGGAGGCTGCTGGCGGGCGTCTGGCCTTTCCAGAACGTTTCGAGGGCTTGCTTGAGCTCGCGTCGCGCGCCGATGCGCGGGAAGCCGAGATGGGTTACCTGGATCATGGTGATGTACCTGCGATGCGTTATGCATGACGCAGGGCAACGAAGGAGGGCACGGCCGCGCGCCGACGCCACGGACGGCGCCGGAAGAGACCTGCCTTCGACCTTCGCCCCCGCGGGCGAACCGGCCACGCGGCATGTGCCGTGTGGTCCGGGGTCGGACGGAGGGCGGACCCTCCGGTCATGGCAGGTCTTCGGGCTCGTGGGCGCGAGGACGGGACCACCGCGCCAGTGCATCGACGCATCCGCCTCACCTACTGGCCATCGCTTCCCGGGCAGGGCCCAGTGCATGGATGGCGGTCGTTCCCATATACCGCTGCGGGGCAGCTCCGGAATTGGACTGGGTCCGTACCGGATTCCCTCTGGCGCCGCCGGTTGCCCGGCGGTACTTGTCACATCGCTCCATCTTTATGAAGCGATGATCACCACGACGCCGCTACGTTAGCCCTGCGCGGTGCGGGCGTCAACGCGTGCGGTGATGGCGTCATGCGGTCATGCGTTCATGCGGTTCATGCCGCCAGCGCCGGCACCGGCGTCGGCTGGCCATGCGCATCCAGCGCGACCATGGTGAAGCGCCCGCGCGTGGCCAGCCGGGTATCTCCGGTCATCAGGTCTTCGCGGTACATGTCGACCTCGACCTGCAGTGAACTGCGGCCGGTGCCGACCACGCGCGCGACCAGCTCGACCAGCGCGCCCTTGGGCACCGCGACGTGGAAATCGATCTGCTCCGAGCGCGCGGTGACTACGGTGCTGCGCGCATAGCGCGAAGCTGCGACGAAGGCGGCCTTGTCCATCCATGCCAGCGCCTGGCCGCCAAACAGCGTGCCGAGGTGATTGGTGTGGTCGGGGAACACTATTTCGGTCATGCGCGCTTCGATCGGCGGCGAGGCGACGGTGCCATCAGAACGCGGCATCGAAGGCGACCTCGCCCTGCACGCCAACCTGGTACGCCGAGACGCGGCGCTCGAAGAAGTTGGTCACTTCCTGCACGTCCTGCAGGTCCATGAAGGCGAACGGATTGGTCGCGCCGAAATGGCGCGGCATGCCCAGCTGCGCCAGGCGCTGGTCGGCGCAGTACTGCAGGTACTGGCGCATGTCCTTCGGCGACAGGCCGGCGACGCCACCGGACAGCACGTCCTGGGCGAACTGCATCTCGCACTCCACCGCCTCTTCCAGCATCTGCACGACCTGGCGCTGCAGTGCGTCGTCGAAGAGTTCCGGCTGCTCGCTGCGTGCGGTGCGGATCACCTCGAAGGCGAACGCCATGTGGCAGCTTTCGTCACGGAACACCCAGTTGGTGCCCGCGGCCAGGCCATGCAGCAGGCCGCGCGAGCGCAGGTAGTAGACGTAGGCAAAGGCGGCAAAGAAGAACAGGCCCTCGATGCAGCAGGCGAAGCAGATCAGGTTGAGCAGGAACTGGCGGCGCTGCTGCGTCGTCTCGATGCGGCGGATGTCCTGGATCGAATCGATCCACTTGAAGCAGAACTCGGCCTTGGCGCGGATCGAGGGGATGTTCTGCACCGCGTCGAAGGCTTTCGCGCGTGCGACCGGGTCGGGCAGGTAGGTGTCGAGCAGGGTCAGGTAGAACTGCACGTGCAGTGCTTCCTCGTAAAGCTGCCGCGACAGGTACATGCGCGCCTCGGGCGCGTTGATGTGCTGGTAGAGGTTCAGCACCAGGTTGTTGGCGACGATGCTGTCGCCGGTGGCGAAGAACGCCACCAGCCGCTCGATCAGGTGGCGTTCGGCCGGCCCCAGCTTGTGCTTGAGGTCGTTGACGTCGAGCGAGAAGTCGACCTCCTCGACGGTCCAGGTGTTGCGGATCGCGTCGCGGTACATCTCGTAGAACTGCGGGTAGCGCATCGGCCGCAGGGTGAGGTCGAAGCCGGGGTCGAGCAGGCGCGTGTCGGACATGGTGTTGCCTCGGTGGACCTTGCCCTTCAGGGGCGGGCGACGCTGCGTTCCGCGGGGGAGGGAGGCAGTTCGCGCGTCGCACGCCGGCTGAAGGGAAGGTGTTCTGCTGGGCAGCGGCGAATTGCCGCCACCCGAAGTTCGTCATCCCCGCGAAGGCGGGGACCCAGTGACTCGCCGCCGGTGCAGCAGAGCGACGTCGATGGGTTCCCGCCTTCGCGGGAATGACGAGTCATGGGCTACTGGCAGGCTTCGCAGCTCTCGGGGTTCTCGAGCGAGCACGCCACCGCTTCGACTGCCGTGTACTCGGGCTTGGCCACTTCGGCGACGCCGCTGACGGTGGCCTTGGCGATCTTCGTCGCCGGCCGCGAACGCAGGTAATAGGTGGTCTTGAGCCCTTTCTTCCATGCGTACATGTACATCGACGACAGCTGGCCGATGTTCGGGCTCTCGATGAACAGGTTCAGCGACTGGCTCTGGTCGATGAAGGCGCCGCGATCGGCCGCCATGTCGATCAGCGAGCGCATCGGCAGTTCCCACGCGGTGCGGTAGACCGCACGCAGCGACTCGGGAATCTCCTTGATGCCCTGGATCGAACCTTCGGCCATCTTGATGCGGTCGCGCAGCTCCGGCGTCCACAGGCCGAGCGTCTTCAGCTCCTCGGCCAGGTAGCGGTTGACAACGAGGAAGTCGCCCGACAGCGTCTCGCGCTTGAACAGGTTCGATATCTGCGGCTCGATGCACTCGTAGCAACCGGCGATCGAGGCGATGGTGGCGGTCGGCGCGATCGCGATCAGCAGCGAGTTGCGCAGGCCGTGCTCGGCGATGCGTGCGCGCAGGCCGTCCCAGCCGTGGGCGTCGGACGGCGCCACGCCCCAGGCCTCGAACTGCAGCTCGCCCTGCGAAGCGCGGGTGTCGGCGAACGACGGGTGGCGGCCACGTTCCATCGCCAGTTCGTTGGAGGCCGACAGTGCGTGGAAGTAGACCGCCTCGGCGATCTGTTTCGACAGCGCCCGCGCCTGGTCCGAATCGAACGGCATGCGCAGCTTGAAGAACACGTCCTGCAGGCCCATCACGCCAAGGCCCACCGGACGCCACTTCAGGTTGGCGCGGCGCGCGGTTTCGATCGGGTAGAAGTTCAGGTCGATGACGCGGTCGAGCTGGCGTACAGCGAGCCGCACCGTCTCGGCCAGCTTGTCGAAATCGAAGCGGCCGTCTTCGCCGTGCACCGGTCCTTCGGCGAAGAGCTCGACATGGTGCGAGAGGTTGATCGAGCCCAGGTTGCAGACCGCGGTCTCGTCCTGCGAGGTGACTTCCAGGATTTCGGTGCACAGGTTCGACAGGTGCACCACGTTGCCTTCGCGCAGGGTCTGGTTGCAGGCGCGGTTGGACTTGTCCTTGAAGTTCATCCAGCCGTTGCCGGTCTGCGCCAGCGTCCGCACCATGCGGCTGTAGAGCTCGCGCGCCTTGACCTGGCGCGTCGCCAGGCCGGCGACTTCGGCGGCGTGGTAGGCGCGATCGAACGTCTCGCCCCACAGGTCGGTCAGCTGCGGCACCTTGGCCGGATCGAACAGCGACCAGTCGCCATCGGCCTCCACGCGGCGCATGAACTCGTCCGGGATCCAGTTGGCCAGGTTGAGGTTGTGCGTGCGCCGGGCTTCGTCGCCGGTGTTGTCGCGCAGCTCGAGGAACTCCTCGACGTCGGCGTGCCACGGCTCCAGGTATACGCAGGCCGCGCCCTTGCGCTTGCCGCCCTGATTGACGGCGGCGACCGAGGCATCGAGCGTCTTCAGCCACGGCACGATGCCGTTGCTCAGGCCATTGGTGGAACGGATCAGCGAACCGCGCGAACGGATGCGGGTGTAGCTCAGGCCGATGCCGCCACTGAACTTGCTCAGTTTGGCCACGTCCATGTAGCGCTTGTAGATGCTCTCCAGCGAGTCTTCCGGCGAGTCGAGCAGGAAGCAGCTCGACAGCTGCTCGTGCGTCGTGCCCGAGTTGAACAGCGTCGGCGAACTCGGGATGTAGTCCAGCTGTGCCATGCGCCGGTACAACGCCAGCGCGTCGCTGACATTCTCGCTGAGCGCGCAGGCAATGCGCAGGAAGAACTGCTGCGGAGTCTCGATGACGGTCCGCGCCGTCGGGTGGCGCAGCAGGTAGCGGTCGTACAGCGTGCGCAGGCCGAAGTAGTCGAAGCGCTGGTTCAGCGCCGGGTCGATGGCGTCATTGAGCTTGCGCGCGTTGGCCTGGACGAAGGTCAGCAGGCGCTCGTTGATCAGGCCCAGCTCATGGCCGCGGTGCACCGACTGCGAGAACGCATGGATCTCGATGCCGGCGACTTCCTTCTCGATCACACCGGCGAGCAGGCGCGCGGCGAGGCGGCCGTACTCGGGTTCCTCGGCGGTCAGCAGCGCGGCGGTGCGGATCGACAGCTCGTCCAGTTCGCGCGTGGTTGCACCGTCGTACAGGCCGGAGATGGTGCGGGTGGCCACGCGCATTGGATCGACCGAGAACAGGCCGTCGCAGTTGCGCGTCACCGCGCGCACGATCTTGTTGAGGTCGACCGGATCGCGGCGGCCGTTGCGCTTGGTCACCGTCATGGTGAGGTTCGCGGCCGGCGGGGTCAGGGCGAAGCCGGCGGACTCGCCCTGCGCGGTCGTGGCGGAGGCGGTCGTGGCGGCCGCGGTCGTGACGAGCGTGGCCTTCGGCTGGGCGGCAGCCTTGCTGGCGGCGGGCGCGTCGGTGGTGGTGGTCATGCTGTTGGCTCCGGTGCGTGGGCGCACGGCTCGTCGTCCTTCCCTCGAAGGGCGGCGTGGCGCGGGTCGCGGGACTCGGAGATTGCGGTTGCGGCGTCGCGCAGGCCGAGACCGGCCTGGAGTGGCGCATGCGTTCTTCGACAGCAACGGCGCCACCGTGCGACACCGACCGTCTTCCCTCCGAAGACTCGCTGGCCGGTCACCGCGCGGTGTGCAACGCGCGGCTGTCGGCAGGTCTTCGGGCTCTGGACGCGAGGACCGGGCGTTTGCCGCTGGTGACCTCACCTACTGACCGTCGCTTCCCAGGCCTTGGGCCCAGTGCCATGACGGCGTTCGTTTCCACTACCGCTGCGGGGCAGCGCCGGACTTGGCCGCTCGCTGTTCGAGCGTGGCCGCACCGGACTTCCCTTTTAAGCCGACCGCTAGGCCGGCACCGACGGACACAACATAGTGGGGTCGAGCTGGTTGGTCAACACATAATGTTGTGCGCCACGATCCGAACGCAAAAGCTGAACCGCACACCTGCGCTTGCGGTAATGTGAGCCCAGATCCACAACAGGGGGCCCATGGATGGCTGGTGGAATAGGAATTCTCGTGCTGCTGGTGTTGTCGGTGCCGGTCCTGCTGATCGTCGCGCTGACGATGATCGGGACGCTCAAGGCGCGCGTCGCCGTCCTCGAGGCGCAGGTCGCGCAATTGCGCTCGCCGCCGGTCGCCCGCGAACAGGCAGAGGGGCCGACGTTGCAGGAATGGATGCGCGCCCAGGCGCCATCGGCTGCCGCGGCCACACCGCCTCCGCTCGAACGTCCCGCCGCGCCTGCGTCGGCGCCACCGGCGCCGACGCCGCCGCTGCCGGCCGCCGCGCGCGAACGAGCCACGCCGCAGTACGCGCGCGCGCCGCGCGAACCGGCGCGACCGGACATGGTCGACCTGGCCACGCGTGCAGTTCGCAGGTGGTTCACCGAAGGCAACATGCCGGTCAAGGTCGGCGTGCTGGTGTTCTTCGCCGGTATCGCCTCGTTGCTGAAGTACGCCTCCGACCAGGGCTGGATGCGCATGCCGGTCGAACTGCGCCTGGCCGGCATTGCCGCCTCGGCGCTCGCGGCGCTCGTATTCGGTTGGCGCCAGCGCGAGGCCAGGCGCAGCTTCGCGCTGAGCCTGCAGGGCGGCGCGATCGGCGTGCTGTTGCTGGTGATCTTCGCGGCCTTCCGCTTCTACCAGCTGCTACCGGCCGGCGCCGCGTTCGGCCTGAGCGTGGTGCTGGTGGCCGGCGCCGGTGTGCTGGCGGTTCGCCAGAACGCGATCGCGCTCGCGGTGCTCGGCATCCTGGCCGGCTTCCTCGCGCCGATCTGGCTGTCGACCGGCAGCGGCAACCACGTCGCGCTGTTCGGCTACTACGCCATGCTCAACCTGGCCATCTTCGCGATTGCCTGGATGCGTCCGTGGCGCGCGCTGAACCTGCTGGGTTTCGTCTTCACCTTCGGTGTCGGCACGGTCTGGGGCGCGATGAGCTACAAGCCCGAGCACTTCGCGAGCACCGAACCGTTCCTGTTGCTGTTCTTCTTCTGCTACCTGCTCGTGCCGATCCTCTACGCGCAGCAACGGCCTGATGGCAAGCGCGACCGCATCGATGGCTGCCTGGTGTTTGGCACGCCGCTCGTGGCCTTCGCGTTGCAGGCCGCGCTGCTCGAAGGCGAGCGCATGCAGCTGGCCCTGTGCGCGCTGGCGCTGGCGGTGGTGTATGCGGCGCTGTCGTGGTGGCTGCGCCGGCGCGAACGCTTCGTCACGCTGGCGACGTCGCACGCGTTGCTTGCCGTCGGGTTTGCCACGCTGGCCGTGCCGTTGGCACTGTCGGCGCAGGCCACCGCCTGCGTGTTCGCGCTCGAGGGTGCGGCGCTGGTGTGGCTGGGATCGCACCAGCAACGCCGTTTGCCGCAAGTGACAGGGCTGCTGTTGCAGCTGCTCGCCGCGGGCGCCTTCACCATCGGCCTTGCCGACAACCCGGCCGCCGCGACGCCGGTGCTCAACGCGGCCTGCATGGGCGCATTGCTGATCGCGATCGCCGGTTTCGCCAGCGCGTGGAGCTATCGCCGCGTCGCCGCCGACCCGCCGGCGCTGGTCTATTACCTGTGGGGCCTTGGCTGGTGGTTCGGCAACGGGCTGCACGAGATCGACCGCTTCGTCACGACGCAGGAATGGCCCGACGCGATCCTGATGTTCGTGGCGGTGACGGGCTGGATCGTGGCCGAAGTCCATCGGCGCAACCCGGCACGCGCGCTGGCATGGACGGTGGTGGCGAGCATGGCCGCGGCGGTGCTGCTGGCGCTCGCGCAGGACGCCGCGCATGGCCATCCCTTTGCCGGCCTCGGCGGGGTGGCGTGGCTGCTGTTCGCACTGACCGGCTGGCGCAGCCTGCGTTGCCTTCGCGACCATGCCGACGGTAATGGCGAACCCGGCATGGCCCATGCGCTGTGGTTGTGGGCGTGGGCGCTCGCCGCGGGCCTGTGCCTGCACCAGTTGGCCAGCGACGCCGGCTGGGGCGAGGGTTGGCAGATCGCCGCGCTCGGCTTGCCCGGCTGGTGCATTGCCGCGCTGGTGCAGTGGCGTCCGCAGTGGATCGCAATGCCCCTGGCGAGTCACTTCGAACAGTGGCGCAGGCCGTTGCAGTGGACGTTCGTGCTCGCACTGGCGTTCGCCGCCGCAATCGCGCTGACCATCGCCGGCAACAGCGCGCCGTTGCCGTGGGTGCCGCTGCTCAACCCGCTGGACATGGCGCAACTGGCCGAGGTCGGGCTGGTCGCCGCATGGCTCACTTCGCCGCTGGTCTCCGACGAGTTGCGTGAACGTCGCATCCCGCTGCTGGCCGCGGCCGGCTTCGCCCTGATCACGGTGATTACGCTGCGTACGGTTCACCATCTCGGCGGCGTGGCCTGGGACGGCTCGATGTTCTCGACCAGCCTGGTACAGACCAGCCTGACCATCGTGTGGAGCGTGCTCGGCGTGTTCGGCTGGATATTGGGTTCCCGCCGCGGCCAGCGCGACCTGTGGCGGGCCGGCGCGGTGCTGATGGCGGTGGTGCTGGTCAAGCTGATCCTGGTCGACCGTTCGCACCTGGGCACGATGCTCGGGATCGCCTCGTTCATCGCCTACGGCCTGCTGTGCACGCTGGTCGGTTATTTCGCGCCCGCACCGCCGCGTGCGCTGCGCACGGAGTTCGACGTCAGCCCATGAAACTCGCCCGCATTGTCCGCCTGCTGTCTGCCTGCATGGTTTCGGCCAGCCTGTTCCTTGCCGCGCCCGCCGGTGCCAGCGAAGACTTCGCGCAGCAATGGCCGCTCAAGCTGAGCCGCGACGATGGCGGCGCCTATCGCGTGACCCTGGATGCGTCGGTGTATCGGCAGTTGCATAGCGCGGACCTGCGCGACTTCGAAGTGCGCAACCACGAAGGCGCTGCCGTGCCGTCGGCGTTGTTCGCGCCGGAGCAGCCACTGGTGCAGGCACCGGCGCGGATCGCGTTGCCGTGGTTCACGTTGCCGGCCACGCCCGCCAATGGTCCGGCCGGAGGTTGGGAGCTGGTCGGTGCGATCGATGGCGAGGGCCGGCTGCGCGGCGTTGAAGCGCGCGTGACCGGTACCACCGCGGCCGCATTGCCGCAGAACGTGCTGCTGGTCGACGCCAGCCAGGTGCGCGAGGCGATCTCGGCGCTGGAGCTGCACTGGCAGCCGACATCGGCACTCGACCTGGGCTTTCGCGTCGAAGGCAGCGACGACCTCGACCAGTGGCAGCCGTTGCCCACGCGCGGCCGACTGGTCGATCTGCAGCGCGAAGGGCGGCGCCTGTTGCAGCGGCGCATCGAGCTGCCGGCAGGGCGACACGTGCGTTATCTGCGCCTGACGCCAGACCGCGGCGACCAGCCGATCGCGATCACCGCGATCAGCGCCGAGCTGGCTGGCGTTACGGTGGCATCCGCGCCGCAGTGGCAGCAACTGCGTGGACGCCATGTCGAGTCGTCCGGGCGCGACACGTTCGAATTCAATCTCGAAGGCAGATTCCCGGTGCAGCAGGTCGACGTGGCGCTGCCGGGCAATCACGCCGTCGAGTGGCGGCTGGAAAGCCGCGATGACAACGATGGCCCCTGGCGCCTGCGCGCCGGCCCGTGGACGGCCTGGCAGGTCGATTCGGCCGGGCGCGGCAGCCGCTCCGGCGCGCGGGCACTGGATCAGATCGTCCGCGACCGCTATTGGCGCCTGAGCGCGAACACGCCGGTCGGCGGCGAACCGGCGTTGCGCCTGGGCTACCGGCCCGAAGTGGTGGTCTTCCTCGCGCAGGGGGCCGCGCCTTACGCGCTGGTCGCCGGCAGTGCCCGTGCGCGCCGCGCCGATTCGCCGTTGCCGCAACTGGTGGAAGCCATGCGCGGTCAGCGTGGAGAGGGCTGGCAACCGGCGCCGGCCTATCTCGGTGCATCGCAGGTCCTGGCAGGCGACGCGGCGTTCGCGGCCAGGCGCGACTGGACCTCGTGGCTGCTGTGGGCGGTGCTGGTGCTGGGCGCGCTGGTCGTCAGCGCGTTTGCGCTGAGCCTGCTGCGCCAACCCAGGCCGGCGGCCGGGCAGGGCGCGGCTCACGATTCCGAAACTCCGGGCGGGGCCTAGCGGGGCGCGCACCGCGGTGCTTGCCGCGGCGGCGCGGCGGTTTCATTCCGGCACCGGGGCCGCGACAATACGCGGCTACGCAATCACCCGGAGCGCCGCCCCCATGTCCATCGTCCGCATGTCCGACCTCGACCTCGCCGGCAAGCGCGTGCTGATCCGGGAGGATCTCAACGTTCCGATCGAGCATGTCGATGGGATGCCCGCTCGCATCACCTCCGAGCAGCGCATCACCGCGGCGGTGCCGACGATGAAGCTGGCACTGGAGAAGGGCGCGGCGGTGATGGTCACCTCGCACCTGGGCCGGCCGAAGGAAGGCGTGTGGAGCGAGGCCGATTCGCTGGCCCCGGTCGCAAAGCGCCTCTCGGAGCTGCTCGGGATTGAGGTGCCGCTGGTCAAGGACTGGGTCGACGGCGTCGATGTTGCCCCGGGCCAGCTGGTGCTGCTGGAGAACTGCCGCATGAACGTCGGCGAGGGCAAGGACGACGAGGCGCTGTCGAAGAAGTACGCAGCGCTGTGCGACGTCTACGTCATGGACGCCTTCGGCACCGCCCATCGCGCCCAGGCGTCCACGCACGGCGCGATCCGCTTCGCCAGGGTCGCCGCGGGTGGTCCGCTGCTGATGGCCGAACTCGATGCACTGGCCAAGGCGCTCGACAACCCGGCGCGGCCGCTGCTGGCGATCGTCGCCGGCTCCAAGGTCTCGACCAAGCTCGAACTGCTGGCGTCGCTGGTCAGCAAGGTCGACCAGCTCATCGTCGGCGGCGGCATCGCCAACACCTTCATCGCCGCGATGGGCCACGGCGTAGGCAAGTCGCTGGTCGAGAACGACCTGGTCGACACCGCGAAGAAGATCATGGCCGATGCCAGGGCGCGTGGCGCCGACATCCCGGTGCCGACCGACGTCGTGGTCGCACCGGCCTTCGCTGCCGATGCCCCGGCCACGGTCAAGGCGGTCGACGCGGTCGGCGCCGACGACATGATCCTCGACATCGGCCCGGACACCGCCGCGCGCTACGCCGAACTGATCAAGGCCGCCGGCACCGTGGTCTGGAACGGCCCGGTCGGCGTGTTCGAGTTCGACGCCTTCGGCAAGGGCACCGAAACCCTGGCGCGCGCAATCGCCGCCAGCAAGGCGTTCTCGATCGCCGGCGGTGGCGACACCCTGGCCGCGGTCGACAAGTACGGCATCGAGCAGGACGTGTCCTACATCTCCACCGGCGGCGGCGCCTTCCTCGAGTTCCTCGAAGGCAAGGAACTGCCGGCCGTCACCGCGCTCGAGGCGCGGGGCTGACCGCGCGGGCCTGACTGCGCGGGGTTGCCCCCTTCCTCCATCCGCCTCCTGTTCCATTAGTATTCGACGCAGGGGAAAACTGGGGGCGGTGGATGCGTATCGCATGGGTGGTGCTGGCCTGGCTGCTGGCCGGTTCGGTGTGCGCGGGTGAAGTGGAATACCAGCGCGGTGAATACCGCTTCAAGGTGGCCGACGCGCCAGCGTTCGTGCAGCGTCACGACGTGCCGGCGCGCTGGGACGCAGCCGCGCCCGGCGCCAGCGGTGCGCCATGGCGCTTCTGGCTGTACGACGTGCAGATCGACCACCGCAAGGGGCACGACGGGTTCTACGTCGATTACGTCTATGAGGCCAAGGCGGCATCGCTGCTCGGTGAAGCCGGCCGTTTCCAGATCCAGTTCAACCCGGGCTACCAGCAACTGACCATCCATCGCGTCGAACTGCGCCGTGGCGGCAAGTGGCAGCCGCGGCTGGCGCCGGAGCGGATCTCGCTGGCGCGGCGGGAAAGCGAGTTCGAGCAGGACCTGGCCGACGGCGAGGTCACCGCGCTGATCGTGCTCGACGACGTCCGCGTCGACGACGTGGTCCGCATCAACTACACCATCACCGGCAGCAATCCGGTGCTGGCCGGCAACACGGTCGACGCGATGAGTTTCGGCTGGCGCAGTCCGGTGCTTGATGCGCGCCTGCGCGCGGTCTACGACGGCGGCAGCGCACTCAACGTGCACCGCGAGAACAATGCTCCCGAAGGCGTCATCGCCCAGATCGATGGCCGGACCGAGGCGTTGTTCGTGCGGCACGGCATCCCGGCCTATGTCGACGAGGACAACTACCCGATCTGGTACCAGCCCTACCCGGTAGCCTCGGTGGCGCTCAAGCGCAACTGGAGCGACGTGGTGACCTGGGCGCTGCCGCTGTATCCGCGCGCCGTCCTGCCGGCCGACCTGGAAACGAAGATCGCTCAGTGGCGCAAGCTCGGCGATCCCTACGCGCAGGTGAAGGCGGCTTTGCGCACCGTGCAGGAGCAGGTGCGCTACTTCGGAGTCGAGATGGGCGAGAACTCGCACCGTCCGTCGCCGCCGGCCGACACCTGGACGCGCCGTTACGGCGACTGCAAGGACAAGGCCTACCTGCTGGTGACCGTGCTGGAGCGACTGGGCATCGACGCGTCGCCGGCGCTGGTGTCGACCACGCGTGGGCGCCGTATCGCCGACCTCACCCCGGCCGCATCGCTGTTCAATCATGTGATCGTGCGCGCCAGGGTCGGCGCCGACGTGCTCTGGATCGACCCGACCCTGACGGCCCAGGGCGGCGATCCTCGCGACAGCGACCAGAGCCAGTACGGCGTGGCGTTGCCGGTCGCCGCCGGCGTCACCGCGCCGCAGCCGATCGCTGCGCCCGCGAAAGCCGACGTCCAGATCGTGGTCAACGAGCATTTCGTGCCGAGCGTCGACGGTCGCGAAGTCATGCTGGACGTCGAGACCACCTACCAGGGTCGCACCGCCAACAATGCCCGTCGCCAGTTCGCCGGCCAGCGCATCGAGGAGGTGTCGCGACGCTATTCCGACTATTACCGCCAGCGCTTCGGCGAACTCACGGTGACCTCGCCGGCCGTGGTCCGCGATGATCTCGATCGCAACCGGATCACACTGGTGGAACGCTACCGCCTGGCTAATCCGTTCGACAACGAGGGCGGCGGCAAGGCGCTGAATGTCTATGCCGAGACGTTGTCGGCGCAGAGCGCGCTACCGCCGTCGATGTCGCGCAACGGCCCCTTGTACTTTGGCCAGCCGGTGCGGCTGCGCCATGAGATGCATGTCGACGTGCCCAAGGGCTGGAAGCCGTCGTTCCAGAACGAGGCCGCCAGTTATGCCTCGCCGGGGTTTGCCTATCGACGCGACATCAAGATCGACGATGGGCACGTCAACCTGACGTACGACATGAACGTGCTCACCAACGACATCAGCGCCGAGCAGGTCCCCGCGCACGTCGCCGAGTTGCGCAAGCTGCGCGACGACCTGTCGGCGCGCCTGCGCTTCCAGTTGCCGCTGGCGCAGCAGGCCGAGGATCGCGACCTGCGCCTGAAGTCCCTGCTCAAGTCCGTGATCGAGGAGACGCAGACGCCATGACCCGCCGACTTTCCCTGCACGTCACCTTGCAGCTTGCGCTTCTCGCGCTGGCTGCGCCCGCCGCCGCGGCTGGACCGGCGACGCCTGACTTCGACGCGGCCCAGGCCTGGCAGCAGTTCCTCGCCCGCGGCGAGTTCGAGCCGGCGACGAAGGCGTTCGACCTGATGGACACCGTTTCCTACGACGGTGAACACGTGGACGCGGCCGCCTGCACGCAACACCGCGACGTGGTCGCCAGTTCCGTCGCCGCCGCGCCGATCAGCATCGTAGTGCGGCGCATCGCTTACATGTGCGCGCAGGCCACCGGTGACGATGCTGCCGCCGAGCGCGAGATGACGGCATTGGCTGCGCTGTCGCGGTACGCCCTGGGCCAGGCGGGCGACCCCGGCACCAGCAAGCCGATCCGCGTGCTGGGAGCGTCCGATGCCACCGCGCTGGTGATGGCCAGCGGCATGGACGTGCTGTCGGTGACCTACGACTCGCCGCGGCCGGAACGCTATTTCCCGCTGGTGATCGTCGGCTGGGACGCCGAGGCCAAGGTTGAGCGCCACCTGACCTTCGACTACATCGACACCATGTACCAGATCTCCCGCAGCGAACCCGGCTACGGGTTTCCGGTGCTGCGCAACGGGCTGGTCGTCAACATGATCGACGGCGCCAGCAACGAGCCGTCCGCGCGCGATGTCACCGCCGTGCGCAAGTCGCGCGAGACCGACGACATCGATGAAAAACTGGAGGTCCTGCGCCCGGCCGCACGCGACGGTGGCCTGCGCTCGGCCTTCGAATGGGCCCAGGTGTGCGGCACCGCACCCACGACGGCGTGCGGCGAAGGCTTTGTCGATGCGCTGCTGCCGCGCGCCGAGCAGAAGCAGGCGCTGTCGATGGTGTTGCTCGCCTATGCGCACCTGCAGGGCCTGGGCGTGGCGCGCGACGAGGCCACGGCGTGGACGCTGCTGGATGCGGCCGATCGTCGCTGGCCCAACTACGGCGCCACCGCCGAGTTCACCCGCTTGTGGCTGCGGATGCACGAGGATCCCATTCCCGACGACGCCATGCCGCCTGCGCTGCAGAAGCGGCTGGATCGCGCCGCCGCGGAGGGCAACCGCTTCGCCCGTCGCGAGGCGCTGCGGCGCAAGGTGCTGTCGAAGGCCAAGCCGAAGCTGGACGCGGACGAGCTGGCGTTCCTCGCCGAACCGGCCGAGAACGGCAACGGCGCCGGCTTCGCGCTGCTCGCCGACTACTACGACCGCGAAGGCCAGCCGCAGCTGGAGCGGCAGTGGCAGGAGAAGTCGGCCGACGCCGGTACTGCGATGGCGCAGGCGACGTACGGTTCGGCCCTGATCTTTGGCGACGGCGCGCGCGACGCAGTGCGTGGCGAGCAGTACGTGGTGCTGGCTGCGCACGGCGGCGTGGTCTGGGCCATGCGCCACCGCGCCGAGCTCAGTCTTCGCGAAGGACAGTGGGCGCAGGCGGAAAAGTGGCTGTTGCCGGCTGCCTACATGGGCGACTTCGATGCCTTGTTCGATATCGCCGACCTGTATGCCCGGGACGAGCCGGGCCTCCAGGGCAATGCGGCCGATGCGGTGCGGATCCTCAAGGCGCTGGCCGACGGCAGCCAGGCCGGACGGGCGCGGGCGAGCCTGGCCGACATGGCCCTGGCCGGTCGCGGCATGAAGAAGGATCCGCAGCAGGCCCTGCAATGGCTGTTGCCTGTGGCCGAGAAGGGCGACCTGTACGCCCAGGCCCGTCTGGGCATGAGTTACCTGTGGGGCGACTTCGGCAAGGTCGACGAAGCCAAGGCGATGCGCTGGCTGAAAGCGCCGCTGGCCGCCAGGCAGCCGTGGGCCAGCACCTTCTACGGCAGCTGGCTCTTCCACCACAAGGGCAGCGCGCAGACGCGTGCGCAGGCGATCGTCCTGTGGCAGCAGGGCGCCGACGGCGGCATGACCAACGCGTACAACGAACTGGCATGGGCGGCCTGCACGTCGCCGTATCCGGACACGTTCAATCCGGCGATGGGCATGCAGGCCGTGGCGAAAATGGCCGAGCCGACCACCCTCGACCTGCCCGAACTCGACACGGTCGCTGCCTGTCACGCCGCTGCCGGCGATTTCAAGCGCGCGGTCGAGCTGCAGGCGCTGGCGCTGGAGCGCGCCGACGCGATGGCCGTCAAGTTGCCGGACTACAAGGAGATGGCCGACGGCTTCCGCGAGCGCCTGGCGCTGTACCGCGCCGATCGCCACTACGTGCAGGACGAGAAGAAGGCGCTGTAGGAAGCGCGAGTCGCCAAACCCGCGCCTTGTCCGGACCGGGTGCGTCGGGTCCAATGGCGGGCGGGTGGCTGCGGATGGCGCAGTTGCCCGTCCTCTCCCGACGGAAGTACCACGCATCATGGCAACCCTGTTTTTCGACATGGACGGCACGCTGATCGACTCGGCGGTCGGCATCACCCGTTGCGTCGAGTACGCGCTGACCCGCATGGGCCTGGCGGTTCCGCCACAACCGGAACTGCGGCGCTGGATTGGCCCGGCACTGCGCACCAGTTTCGGACCGCTGCTGGACGATCCGCAGCAGGTCGAGCAGGCCGTGCTGCATTACCGCGACCGCTTCGAAAGCCACGGCTGGGCCGAGCATGAGGTCTATGCCGGCATCGGCGAGACCATCGAAGCCCTGCACGCGGCCGGCCATCGCCTGGCCGTGGTCACCGCCAAGAACGAACCGCACGCGCGCAAGATCGCCGCCCACCTGCCGTTCGGCCATCGCTTCGACGACATCGTCGGCGCGACCCTGGATGGCCGCATCAGCCACAAGGACCAGCTGATCGGCGAGGCGCTGCGGCGCTTCGACGTGGCTGCCGGCGAGTGCTGGATGATCGGCGACCGGCGCATGGACATCGAAGGCGCGCGCCACCACGGCATGCGCAATGTCGGCGTGCTGTGGGGCTTTGGTGGCGAGAGCGAGCTGCGCGAGGCGGGGGCGTTGCACCTGGCCGATGCGCCGCGCGACTTGCAGGGGCTGCTGGTGGCCTGAAGGCGGCGGGGAGAGGGTTCGCGTCACCGCTGGTCTGCTTTTGCCCGGGTGATTGCAGACCACTTGGCCACATCCCCCACGGTATGGATGGCCCGCATCGCAATTGCATGCGTATTCAATTCGAATGAACGCACAGCTGTGCTAGCGTCGCCCGAATCAACGGAAACGCACCAGGCGAAGCAGCAATCGATGACGACCACACAGCGCCGCACCAAGATCCTCGCCACCCTCGGCCCGGCCACTGATCCGCCGGGCGTGCTCGATGCACTGCTCACCGCCGGCGTCGACGTGGTCCGGTTGAACTTCTCGCACGGCGATCCGTCCTCGCAGGTGGCCCGCGCCGAAGCCGTTCGCGAAGCCGCCAAGCGGGTCGGCGTCGAAGTGGGCATCCTCGCCGACCTGCCTGGTCCGAAGATCCGCATCGAGCGTTTCGCCGAGGGCAAGGTGCTGCTCAAGGCAGGCGACCGTTTCGACCTGGTGGCCAGCGCCAATCCGCCGCCGGGCAACCTGCGCGAAGTCGGCGTCAGCTACCTTGGCCTGCCCGATGACGTCCGCCCCGGCGACGTGCTGCTGCTCGACGACGGCCTGCTGCAGTTGCGCGTCGGTGCGATCGAGGGCGAGCGCATCATCACCACCGTCCTCAACGACGGTGCGCTGTCCGACCGCAAGGGTCTCAACAAGCAGGGCGGTGGCCTTTCGCTGGGCGCACTGACCGAACGCGACAAGGAGCTGATCCTGGTCGCGGCCGAACTCGGTGCCGACTTCATCGCGGTGTCGTTCTGCCGCAACGCCGAAGACATGAACGAGGCGCGTCGCATCGCCCGCGCCGCCGGCTGCGATGCCGCGCTGGTGTCGAAGATCGAGCGCGCCGAAGCGATCGAGAACCTGTCGGAGATCGTCGACGCCAGCGACGTGGTCATGGTCGCGCGCGGTGACCTGGGCGTGGAGATCGGTGATGCCGAACTGCCGGGCCTGCAGAAGAAGATCATCCGCGAGGCACTGGAGCGCAACCGCGTGGTGATCACCGCCACGCAGATGCTGCAGTCGATGGTCGACAGCCCGATCCCGACCCGCGCCGAAGTGCTCGACGTCGCCAACGCCGTGATCGACGGCACCGACGCGGTGATGCTGTCGCAGGAATCGGCTGCCGGCCGCTACCCGGTCAAGGCGGTCGAGGCGATGGCGCGCATCTGCCTGGGCGCCGAGCGCCAGTTCAATCGCGACACCGATTTCGAAGCCGCGCCGCGCAACCTCGAGCGTGCCGACCAGGCGATCGCCATGGCGACGATGTTCCTGTCCGAGCACATCGGCGTGCGCGCGATCGTGGCCATGACCGAATCCGGCGGCACCGCGCGCTTCCTCTCGCGCTTCCGCTCGCAGGTGCCGATTTTCGCGATGTCGCGCCATGACGGCGCGCGCCGGCGCATGACGATGATGCGCGACGTCGTCGCCTATGACTTCGACAGCCGTGGCCTGACCTCGCGCGATGCCGCCCGCAGCGCGATCAAGGCGCTGTTCAAGCAGGACCGGCTCAGTGTCGGCGACCGCGTCATATTCACCAGTGGCGACCACATGGAGCAGCACGGCGCGACCAACACGCTGCGCCTGTTGCAGGTCGGCGCCGACGGCACCGCCGAGGGCCTGGGCGAGCTCTAGTCCGCGTTCGTTGCAGGCGCCGGCTCGTCGGCGCCTGCCAGCTGGGAGACGGTGGCGCGAAGGCGGCGTGATGGCCGCCGATTCATGGCCGGCGCGTTGGCGATAGCAATCCCTCCCCACAGGGAAGTGCCGTGCCAACAGCCAGAGCCGGGCTTGCCACGATGGCATTGTTTGCCGCCTGCATGGCGTTGTCTGCCTGCACCACCGTCGGCATGCACACGCAGGAGCGCTTCACCACCCGGTACGGTCCGCCGGTGCAGCTGCGCGTGTGCGTGCTGCGCACGGCCGATGTCAGCCAGCAGCGTGTCGACAAGCTCATCGCCGACGTCAACCAGGAATTCGCGCCGTACGGCATCGAGGTGGTGGTGCCCTGGGTGCGGTCGTGGACGCGTGCCGGCTTCGCCCATCGCAGCCTGTTCGATGACGTCATCTCGCACGAACTCGAAGCGCCCTGCGATCGCCTGGTCGCATTCGTCGACCGCAATGCCGGCGATTTCCTCTGGGGCCTGCTGATGCCGGAAGTGCTGGGGAGCGTCGACGACCCGACCCACACCCGCGGCTACGTGGTCGCCACCCAGGTGTCGCTCAACCAGGTGTTCACGCCGCCGGGCAAGGCCACCGTGCACGAGTTCTACCACCTGCTCGGGTGCCCGCACGCAGGCGAGCTGACGGCCTGCTATGCGCAGATCGCCGCGCTCAAGCGCAGCATCGATCCGGCCGCGGATTTCTTCCCGGGCGTGGACGAGTACGGCCAGCCGCTGAAGACCCGCGACGCTGCCAATCGCGCCATGCACCAGGCGATCGCCGGGCAGTGATGCGGGTCAGTGATGCCGGTGCAGCCGCGGGCCGCCCAAAGTGGTATTGGATCGGAGGGTGCCGGCGACGCAAGTTATTGATTCGTGGTCGACTTGGCCGGGCGGAGGCGGGCGGCTGCCGCTATAATGCCGGGCTTCCCACCCCGCTCCCGCAGGACGTCCAATGAGCATCGAACAGCTTGCCGAAACCGCCCAGGCCATGGTGGCCCCGGGCAAGGGCATCATCGCCATCGATGAGTCCACCAGCACCATTGCCAAGCGCTTCGCCGGCGTCGGCATCGAGAACACCGAAGAGAACCGCCGCGCCTACCGCGAACTCCTGCTGGCCACGCCCAAGCTGAGCGATTACATCTCCGGTGCGATCCTGTTCGACGAGACCATCCGTCAGTCGACCAGGAGCGGCGTTCCGTTTGCCAAGTACATGTCCGACAACGGCATGATCCCGGGCATCAAGGTCGACAAGGGCACCTACGCGCTGGCCGGTTTCCCGGGCGAAGTGGTGACCGAGGGACTGGACGGTCTGCGTGCGCGCCTGGAGGAGTACTACAAGCTCGGCGCGCGTTTCGCCAAGTGGCGCGCGGTGATCAACATCAGCGACGATTCGCCGTCGGGCACCTGCATCGACACCAATGCGCACGCGCTGGCGCGCTATGCGGCGCTGTGCCAGGAGCAGGGCCTGGTGCCGATGGTCGAGCCGGAAGTGATCATGGACGGTTCGCACGACATCGAGACCTGCTTCGAGGTCACCGAGGTCACGCTGCGTTCGCTGTTCGCTTCGCTGTACGAGCACAACGTGATGCTCGAGGGCACCATCCTCAAGGCATCCATGGTCCTGCCGGGCACCACCAGCGGCGAGAAAGCCAGTGTCGAGGACGTCGCCGCGGCCACGCTGCAGTGCCTGAAGTCGACCGTGCCGGCGACGCTGCCGGGCATCGTGTTCCTGTCCGGTGGCCAGGCCGACGAGGACGCGACCGCGCACCTCAACGCGATGAACCAGATGGGCCCCAATCCGTGGCCGCTGTCGTTCTCCTACGGTCGTGCGATGCAGCAGGCAGCGCTGAAGCTGTGGTCGCAGGACCTGGTCAACAACTTCGCCAAGGCCCAGCAGACGGTGTACGAGCGCGCTCGCGACAACGGCCTGGCTGCGCTTGGGCAGTGGAAGCAGGCTGCGTAAGCGTCCTTCCGAATCAGCACAAGAGCCGGCCTTGCGCCGGCTTTTTTGTTTGTGGGCCGAAAACGCCCATCCGGGAACCGCCACGCCGACCACGCCGCCCATCCGAAAGCCGACATTGCGCGCAACGCTTCGTTAACACGACGCGTTAACACCCCGTGGCGTACCACTGACGCCGGCCTTGAGCTGGTGTCGTGCGGTCTGGTTTGAGCTGGATCAAGGTAGCGGTTGGGGTGGGGCGTCATCCTCCCTGCGGACGGAACGGATCTTCGGACGGAGCCAGCCAATGGGCCAGCCAGACGACACGGTCATCAGGCGCCGCGAGCGGATCGCGTTCCTGCTGCTCACTGCGGTCGTATTCCCGCTGCTGACGGTGATGTTCGTCGGTGGCTACGGTTTCGTGGTCTGGATCTGGCAGATGTTCGCCGGTCCGCCGAGCGGTCACTGACGTGTCCGCCGTTCCCGATCGTTCGCGTCGCGCGCTGTTGCTTGGACGGCAGGCCGCACGCACGCCGTTGCGGCCGCCATGGGCCCTGGCCGAATCCGAATTCGTTGATGCCTGTACCGGTTGTGGCGCCTGCGTCGAGCGCTGCCCCGAGCAGGTGCTGGTGCGTGGCGCAGGGGCTTACGCGGTGTTCGATCCGCGCCTGGGCGAGTGCACGTTCTGCGGCGACTGTGTCGATGCGTGTGCGCCGAATGCGCTCGACCGCGACGTCGCCGCCATGCCATGGCACACGCTCGCGGTGGCCGGCGATGCCTGCCTGCCGCGGCATGGCGTGGTCTGTTCGAGTTGTCGCGATGCCTGCCCGGAGCGGGCGATCGCGTTCCCGCTGTCGACTTCCGTGCCGACGCCCGTCGTCGACGCCGCGCGCTGCAATGGCTGCGGGGCGTGCGTGGGTGTATGCCCGGTCGAGGCGATGGCCATCAGCCATCTGGAGCAGGCATGAGCAGCGACAGCGCAGCCAACGACGTGCATATCGCCAGTTTCGTTGTTCAGCATCGCAGCGAAGCCGCGTCGGCGCTGGCCACCTGGATCGCCGCCAGCGACGACATGGAGCTGGCGCGCAGCGAGGGCACGCGCAGCATCGTGCTGTGCGAATGCGCCGACCAGTACGGCCTGCTCGATCGAATCGAGGCGCTGCGCGCCGTGCCAGGCGTGCTCAATGTCCTGCTGGTCTATCACCACGCCGAACCGGGCGAGGCGCTCGATATGCCCATGCCCACGCAACCAGTCACCGGAGCCGCGCCATGACCACCCGCCGCGAGTTCATCCGCAACAGCGCAGTCACCACCGCCGCGGCCGCCGCCGGCATGTCGTTGCCCGGCGGCGCGGCCAACATCGTCACCGAAGGCGACCTGACCGCGCTGAAGTGGGACAAGGCGCCATGCCGCTTCTGCGGCACCGGCTGTGGCGTCAACGTCGCCGTCAAGGGCGGTCGCGTGGTCGCCACCCACGGCGATGTCCATGCCGAGGTCAACCGCGGCATCAACTGCATCAAGGGCTATTTCCTGTCGAAGATCATGTACGGCAGCGATCGCCTGACCAAGCCGCTGCTGCGCAAGAAGGACGGCGTCTACGCGAAGGAAGGCGACTTCGTCGAAGTCGAATGGGACGAGGCCTTCGACGTCATGGCCGCGCAGTTCAAGCGCGTGCTCAAGGCCAAGGGCGGCGACGCGATCGGCATGTTCGGTTCCGGCCAGTGGACGATCTTCGAGGGCTACGCCGCCAACAAGCTGATGAAGGCCGGTTTCCGCAGCAATCACATCGATCCCAACGCGCGCCATTGCATGGCCTCGGCGGTGATGGGCTTCATGCGCACCTTCGGCATGGACGAGCCGATGGGCTGCTACGACGACTTCGAGGCGGCCGACGCATTCGTGCTGTGGGGTTCGAACATGGCCGAGATGCACCCGATCCTGTGGACGCGGGTGACCGATCGCCGCCTGACCAACCCCAACGTCAAGGTCGCCGTGCTGTCCACCTTCGAGCACCGCAGCTTCGAGCTGGCCGACATCCCGATCGTGTTCAAGCCGCAGACCGACCTGGTCATCCTCAACTACATCGCCAACCACATCATCAAGAGCGGCAAGGTCAACAAGGACTTCGTCGACAAGCACACCAGCTTCAAGCAGGGCAACGACGACATCGGCTACGGGCTGCGCCCGGAACACCCGCTGGAGATGAAGGCGAAGAACGCCAAGGATGCCGGCGGCGGCAAGGTGATCGACTTCGACCAGTTCGCCGCGTTCGTGGCCCCGTACACGCTGGAGAAGACGGTCGAGATGACCGGCGTGGAGGCCGGCTGGCTGCAGAAGCTGGCCGAGCTGTACGCCGACCCGAAGATCAAGGTCACCTCGTTCTGGACCATGGGCTTCAACCAGCACACGCGCGGCGTGTGGGCCAACAACATGGTCTACAACCTGCACCTGCTGACCGGCAAGATCGCCACGCCCGGCAACAGCCCGTTCTCGCTGACCGGTCAGCCTTCGGCCTGCGGAACAGCGCGCGAGGTCGGCACGTTCAGCCATCGCTTGCCGGCCGACATGGTGGTGACCAATCCCGAGCACCGCAAGCACGCCGAGGAGATCTGGAAGATCCCGCACGGCATCATCAAGGCCAAGCCGGGCTACCACGCCGTCGAGCAGAACCGTGCGCTCAAGGACGGCAAGCTCAACGCCTACTGGGTCCAGGTCAACAACAACATGCAGGCGGCGGCCAACCTGCGCGAGGAAGGCTGGCCGGGCTACCGCAACCCGGAAAACTTCATCGTCGTGTCCGACGCCTATCCCACCGTGACCGCGCAGGCCGCCGACCTCGTGCTGCCGGCGGCGATGTGGGTGGAGAAGGAGGGCGCCTATGGCAACGCCGAGCGTCGCACCCAGTTCTGGCACCAGTTGGTGAATGCGCCGGCGCAGGCGCGATCGGACCTGTGGCAGCTGATGGAATTCTCCAAGCGCTTCACCACCGACGAGTGCTGGCCGGCCGATCTGCTGGCCGCCAATCCCGGGTTCAAGGGCAAGACGCTGTACGACGTGCTGTTCCGCAACGGCAACGTCGACAAGTTCCCGCTGGCCGACATCGAGAAGGGCTACGCCAACGACGAGTCCACTCACTTTGGCTTCTACGTGCAGAAGGGCCTGTTCGAGGAGTACGCCACGTTCGGCCGCGGTCATGGCCACGACCTGGCGCCGTTCGACGACTATCACCGCACGCGCGGGCTGCGCTGGCCGGTGGTCGATGGCAAGGAGACGCGCTGGCGCTACCGCGAGGGCGCGGACCCCTACGTCAAGGCCGGCACCGGCTACCAGTTCTACGGCAATCCCGACGGGCGCGCGGTGATCTGGGCGTTGCCGTACGAGCCGCCGGCCGAGTCGCCGGACAAGGAATACGACATGTGGCTGGTCACCGGGCGCGTGCTCGAGCACTGGCATTCGGGTTCGATGACGATGCGCGTGCCGGAGCTGTACCGCAGCTTCCCCAGCGCGGTGATCTTCATGAACCCCGACGACGCCAAGGCGCGCGGGCTCAAGCGCGGCGACGACGTTCGCGTGGTGTCGCGGCGCGGCGAGATGCGTACCCGCGTGGAGACGCGTGGCCGCAACCGGATGCCGCCCGGGGTGGTGTTCGTGCCGTGGTTCGATGCCGGGCAACTGATCAACAAGGTCACGCTCGACGCCACCGATCCGATCTCCAAGCAGACCGACTTCAAGAAGTGCGCGGTCAAGGTCCTGGGCGCCTAGGAGGGAATGGCCATGCGCAACAAGCCTTTGTTGATCGCTGCCGGAATGACTGTCGCGGTGATGGCGATCATATTCTTCGCCGGCTGGCTGTTCGGGCGGATGGTCGCCCGGCATGACCGCGCCGGCGAAGCGCAGGTGGCGGCAGCGCCGGCGCAGCCGGCCGAGTCGGCCGGATCGGTAATGGGCCGTACCGGTTCGCGCCAGCTGGACGCATTGCGTCGCGGCGTGCCCGTGGACCAGGAGGCGGTGCCGGTGCCGATGGCGCGGGTGGAGAATGTCGACCGAAAGCGCGAGCGTGCCTACCCGATGCAGCCGCCGACAATCCCGCACGCCATCGACGGTTACCAGATCGACAAGAACAGCAATCGCTGCATGCTCTGCCATGCCCGCGCCAACGCCGAGAAGTTCCAGGCGCCGCCGGTCAGCGTGACCCACTACATGGACCGCGACGACCAGTTCCTGGCATCGATCTCGTCGCGACGCTACTTCTGCAACCAGTGCCACGTCGTCCAGACCGACGCGCCGGAGCTGGTGGGCAACACCTTCGAGGACATCGACAAGGTGCTGGCGGCCGCCGAATCCGGCCAGGCCGGCGCCACCTCCGCCCGGGAGAGCAAGTGATGCTGCGGCGCTGGCTGGAAGCGCTCAGGCCCTACTGGCGCACGCTGCGCTCACCCAGCGTGCACTACAGCCTGGGCTTCCTGGTGGCGGCGGGATTCGTCGCCGGGATCATGTTCTGGGGCGGCTTCAACACCGCCCTGGAAGCGACCAACACCGAGAAGTTCTGCACCGGCTGCCACGAGATGCACGACAACGTGTTCCAGGAGCTGAAGACGACCATCCACTACAGCAACCGTTCCGGCGTGCGCGCAACCTGCCCGGACTGCCACGTGCCGCATCAATGGACCGACAAGATCGCGCGCAAGATGCAGGCGTCGAAGGAGGTGTGGGGAAAGGTGTTCGGCACGATAGATACGCGCGAGAAATTCCTCGATCACCGCCTCGAGCTGGCGATGCACGAATGGGCGCGCCTGAAGGCCAACGACTCGCTGGAGTGCCGCAATTGCCACGACTACGACTCGATGGACCTGACCCGGCAGGGATCGCGCGCATCGCAGATCCACAAGCGCTGGCTCGGCACGGGCGAGAAGACCTGCATCGATTGCCACAAGGGCGTGGCGCATCACCTGCCGGACATGGCCGGCATCCCGCAGGGTTGAGCGTCAGATCGAGTCCAGCATCGCGCGATAGCGCTGTGCCATCTCGTTGCCGAAGCAGGCGAACGTGACCGCGACCGGTTGCTTGTGCGCGGCCTGCCACTGATCCACCGCCGACACCGCCAGCGGCACCGCCAGTTCCGGCGGATAGCCGTACACGCCGCAACTGATCGCGGGGAACGTGATCGACTCGGCGCCGTGCTGCATCGCCAGCTCCAGGCTGTTGCGATAGCAGGCGGCGAGCAATGCCGGCTCGCCGGCGTTGCCGCCGTGCCAGACCGGGCCGACGGTGTGGATCACGTGGCGCGCGGGAAGGCGATGGCCAGCGGTGATGCGCGCCTCGCCGGTCGGGCAGCGCACGCCGGGCCGGACCTGCGGCAGCGCCCGGCACTCCTCGAGCAGGCCCGGGCCGGCAGCACGATGGATCGCGCCGTCGACACCGCCGCCTCCCAGCAGCGCTTCATTGGCGGCGTTGACGATGGCGTCGACCGCCAGGATCGTGATGTCGCCTTCGAACACGCGCATGGTCATGGCTGAGCGCCTCCACCGGGCCGTGAGGGCGGCGGCCTACAACGCCGCCAGCCACTCGTCGTCGGAGCCCTCGTTCACGCCTTCGAACAGGAACGTGCTGAGGTAACGCTCGCCGGTGTCGGGCAGCATCGCCAGGATCACCGCGCCCTTGTCGGCATTGCGCGCCACTTCCAGCGCCGCCGCCACGGTGGCGCCGGCGGAGATGCCGACGAAGATGCCTTCCTCGCTGGCCAGGCGTCGCGCGGTATCGCGCGCAAGCACGTCGTCGATGGGCAGGATCGCATCGGCCACATCGCGGTTGAGCACCTCGGGAACGAAGTCCGGCGTCCAGCCCTGGATCTTGTGCGGCTGCCATTCCTTGCCCGAGAGCAGCGCCGCACCCGCCGGCTCGCAGGCGGTCACGCGCACTTCCGGGCGGGCGACCTTGAGCACTTCGCCGACCCCGGTGAGGGTGCCGCCGGTGCCCCAGCCGGTGACGAAATGATCGAGCCGGCGCCCGGCGAAGTCGCGCAGGATCTCGGCCGCGGTGGTCTGGCGGTGGTAGGCCGGGTTGGCCGGGTTCTGGAACTGGCGGGCGAGGAACCAGCCGTGCTGCCTGGCCAGCTCTTCGGCGCGACGGACCATGCCGCTGCCGCGTTCGGCCGCCGGGGTCAGGATGACCTTGGCGCCGAAGGCGCGCATCAGCTTGCGCCGTTCCATCGAGAAAGTTTCCGACATGGTCGCGACGAACTTGTAGCCGCGGGCCGCGCAGACCATCGCCAGTGCCACGCCGGTGTTGCCCGACGTGGCTTCGACCACGGTGTCGCCCGGCTTGAGCAGGCCGCGCGCTTCGGCATCGAGGATGATCGCCAGGGCGAGGCGGTCCTTGACCGATCCGCCGGGATTGAACGCTTCGACCTTCGCGTACAGGGTCACGTGGGCCGGCGCCAGGCGGTGCAGGCGTACGACCGGGGTGTGGCCGATTGTGTCGAGGATGCTGTCGTGGATCATTTTCGACTCCTGGCAGGGGTGGGAAGTCGTGCGGGCCGCCGCTGGACGGGGCCGGGAGCCCAGGCAGCCATGGGAGCCATGGGAGCCCTGGGTCGCCGATGTGTGATCGCCGGCGCAGAGTGCCACAGTCGCGCTGGCCGTTGCAGACCGCCTGGCGCGGCCACGAAGCGCGGCCAGGGCTGTGCCCAGTGTGTTGTCAACCAATGGCCTACGCAGACGTTAACCCTGGACCGCTAGAATCCAATGGTTTGGGCACACCGGTGCCCCATGTTCAGAGAGCCGCATGCGACTTACCCCGGGTTTCCAGGCCAGCTGTCTGCTGGTTTTCGCCTTCGCGCTGGCCGCGTGCGGCAGCAATGACGCCAAGCAGCACGACGGCGGCGGCGATCGGCCGATCCCGGTCACCACCCAGCAGGTGAGCATGCAGCCGTGGAGCGACACCGTGATGGCCCTCGGCAACGTCAAGGCGCGCGAGTCGATCACCGTCACGGCCAAGGTCAGCGAGACCGTCGAACAGGTGCACTTCAACAGCGGCGACAGCGTGGCCGCCGGCGCGCCGCTGATCACCCTGACCGGGCGCCAGCAACAGGCCGCCCTGGCCCAGGCCGAAGCCGCGGCCAATGAATCCGAGCAGCTGTACAAGCGCCAGACCGAACTGGACACACAGCAGCTCATCGCACGCTCGACCCTCGACACCCAGCGCGCCGCCCGCGACGTCGCCCGCGCCCGCGTCGCGCAGATGCGCGCCGACATCGGCGACCGCGTGATCCGCGCCCCGTTCAGCGGCGTGCTCGGCATCCGCCAGGTCAGCCCGGGCGCGCTGGTCACCCCCGGCACGCCGATCGCCACGCTCGACGACACCGCGCGCGTCTACGTCGACTTCCCGGTGCAGGAGGCCTTGCTGGCCAGCCTCGCCGTCGGCCAGAACGTCAGCGGCACCAGCACCGCCTACCCGGGCCGTCATTTCGAAGGCGTGGTGAGCACGGTCGATGCGCGCGTCGACGAGGCCACCCGCGCCGTCACTGTCCGCGCCGACTTCGCCAACGACGGCCGCGAACTGCGTCCGGGCATGCTGCTGCAGATGACGCTCGTGCGGCCGGAGCGGCAGGCACTGCTGGTGCCGGAGATCTCGATCGTGCAGGTCGGCACCGACAGCTTCGTCTACCGGGTCAAGGCCGACGCGTCGGTCGAACGCGCCGACGTCAAGGTCGGCAGCCGCCGCGACGGAAAGGCCGAGGTCGTGCAGGGGCTGAAGGTTGGCGACCGCATCGTCGTCGACGGCACCGGCAAGTTGCGCATCGGCAGCAAGATCTCCGACATCAGCACCGACACCGGAGCAGACAGAAAATCCGGGCAGACGGCCGAGCTGGTCACGCCTGCCAGCCGGGGCTGAGCCATGAACCTGTCCGATCTGTCCATCCGCCGTCCCGTGTTCGCCACGGTGATGAGCCTGCTGCTCATCGTGCTCGGCGTGATGGCGTTCTCGCGCCTGACATTGCGCGAACTGCCGGCGATCGACCCGCCGATCGTGTCGGTCGACGTCAACTACCCCGGCGCCTCGGCGGCGGTGGTGGAAACCCGCATCACCCAGATCCTCGAGGACGCGCTGGCCGGCATCGAGGGCATCGAGACCATCGAGTCGCGCAGCATCAACGGCCGCGCTTCCATCAGCATCGAGTTCACCCTGTCGCGCGAGATCGAGGCGGCCGCCAACGACGTGCGCGATGCCGTCAGCCGCGTCAGCAACCGCATGCCCGACGAAGCCGACCCGCCGCAGATCGAGAAGGTCGAGGCCGACGCCGATCCGATCCTCTGGCTCAACATGAGCTCGACGAAGATGGACACGCTGCAGCTGTCCGACTACGCCGAGCGCTACGTGGTCGACCGGCTGTCATCGGTCGACGGCGTCGCCCAGGTGCGCATCGGCGGCCAGCAGCGCTACGCGATGCGCGTGTGGATCGATCGCGACGCGCTCGCCGCGCGCGGCATCACCGTCAACGATGTCGAGAACGCGCTGCAGGCCGAGAACGTCGAGCTGCCGGCCGGCCGCATCGAGTCCAATTCCCGCGACTTCACCCTGCGCGTGGCGCGCAGCTACCAGAAGCCCGAGGACTTCGCCCAGATCCCGCTGGCCAAGGGCGCCGACGGCTACGTCGTGCGACTGGGCGACGTGGCCAGGATCGAACTGGCCTCGGCCGAGCGCCGCGCCTACTACCGTAGCAACGGCGAACCCAACATCGGCCTTGGCATCGTCAAGACCTCCACCGCCAACAGCCTCGATGTCGCCCGCGCCGTTCGCGCCGAGGCCGAGCAGGTGCAGAAGACGCTGCCGCAGGGCACCAGCATCTTCGTCGCCTTCGACACCACGGTGTTCATCGAATCGGCGGTCGAGCGCGTCTACCACACCCTGGCGGAAGCCATCATCCTGGTGCTGCTGGTGATCTGGCTGTTCCTGGGCAGCATCCGCGCGGCGCTGATTCCGGCCGTGACGGTGCCGGTGTGCCTGATCGCCGCGTTCATACCGCTGTATCTGTTCGGCTTCTCGATCAACCTGCTGACCCTGCTGGCGCTGGTGCTGTGCATCGGCCTGGTGGTCGACGATGCGATCGTGGTGCTGGAGAACATCCAGCGCCGCATCGACCTGGGCGAACCGCGCCTGGTCGCGGCCAAGCGCGGCACCAAGCAGGTCGCTTTTGCGGTGATCGCGACCACCGCGGTGCTGGTGGCGGTGTTCCTGCCGGTCGGCTTCATGGAAGGCAACACCGGCCGCCTGTTCCGCGAACTGTCGGTGGCGCTGGCCGGCGCTGTGGCCTTGTCGGCCTTCGTCGCCCTGACGCTGACGCCGATGATGTCGTCCAAGCTGGTGCGGCCGCACAACCAGGAGAAATCCAACTTTGTAAACCGCTGGGTCAATGCGCGCCTGGACGGCATCGGCAAGCGCTACCGGCGTTTCCTCGACCACAGCGTGGACCACCCGTGGGTATTCGGCGGCGTGATGGTTCTGGCGATCGTGATGAGCCTGGTGCTGTTCAAACTGGTGCCGTCGGAACTGGCGCCGCCCGAAGACCGCGGCTTCTTTTCGATCAGCGTGCTGGGCCCGGAAGGCGCCGGCTTCGACTACACGGTCGCGCAGGTCCAGCAGGTCGAGAAGATCGTCGCCGCGCACACCGGCAAGGACGGCGTGATCCAGCGGTACAACCCGCGCGTGCCGGGCGGCTTCGGCGCGAGCGAGGAGATGCACACCGGCCGCGTCTCGGTGTTCCTCAAGGACTGGAAAGAGCGGAGTGTCGATACCGCGGACGTTGCCAAGCAATTGCAGGGTGAGCTCGCCGGCCTGCCGGGCGTTCGGGCGATGCCGCAGGTCAGTGGCGGGCTGGTGCGAAGCCGCGGCCAGCCGATCAGTATCGTGCTCGGCGGCCCCGAATACGCCGAGCTGGCGCAGTGGCGCGACAAGCTGCTGGCGAAGATGGAACAGAACCCGGGCTTCTTCTCCACCGACTCGGACTACAAGGAAACGCGCCCGCAGATGCGCGTGGAGATCGACCGCCAGCGCGCCGCCGACCTCGGCGTGCCGGTGACCGACATCGGCCATGCCCTGGAGACGATGATGGGCAGCCGTCGCGTCACCACCTTCGTGCAGAACGGCGAGGAGTACGACGTCATCGTCCAGTCCGACCGCGAGCTGCGCGCGTCGCCGGCCGACCTGGAAGCGATCCAGGTGCGGGCACGCGATGGCGCGCTGATCCCGCTGTCTAACCTGGTGACGCTGCGCGAGCTGGCCGAGCCGGGCAGCCTCAACCGCTTCAACCGCCTGCGCGCGATCACCATCAGTGCCGGCCTGACGCCGGGCTACCGCATGGGCGAAGCCATGCAGTGGCTGGAAAAGACAGTGCAGGAAGAACTGCCCGACCACGCCCAGATCGACTGGAAGGGCGAGTCGCGCGAGTACCTCAAGGCCGGCGGCGCAGTGCTGCTGACCTTCACCCTGGCGCTGCTGATCGTCTACCTGGTGCTGGCGGCGCAGTTCGAGAGCTTCATCCATCCGTTCGTGATCATGCTGACGGTGCCGCTGGGCGTGCTCGGTGCATTGATCGGCCTGGCGTTGACGGGTGGCACGCTCAATCTGTTCAGCCAGATCGGCATCGTGATGCTGGTGGGCCTGGCGGCGAAGAACGGCATCCTGATCGTCGAGTTCGCCAACCAGTTGCGCGATGAAGGTCGCAGCATCCACCAGGCGATCGTCGAGGCCTCGGCAGTGCGCCTGCGCCCGATCCTGATGACGTCCATCGCCACCGTGGTGGGTGCGGTGCCGCTGGTGGTGGCGGGCGGTCCGGGTTCGGCCAGCCGCGCGACGATCGGTATCGTGGTGATCTTCGGCGTGTCGTTCTCGACGCTGCTGTCGCTGTTCGTGGTGCCGGCGTTCTACGTGCTGCTGGCCAGGTACACGAAGTCGCCCGAAGCGGTGTCGCAGGAACTGGAGAAGCTGGAGGCACAGACGCCTTCGGTCGGCGGGCACGCCTGACCGGCCGCAAAGCGGCCAGGGAGAGGGGCGCCGCAGCGATCGGTTACCCTTGCCTCATGCCCAACCTGCTCCGCCAGCACGACCTCCAAGAAGTGCGCCTGGCCGGCGACGGCTTCGCGTTGCGGCCATGGCGCCCGGATGACCTCGATGACCTGCTGGCGCACGCAAACGACGAGCGCGTCGTGCGTGGCCTCAGCGACCGGTTCCCGCATCCATACACGCGCGTGGACGGCGAACGGTTCCTCGCCGGCCAGGTCGTCGACCTGACCGACCCGGTGTTCGCGATCGCTCGACAGCAACCCCGCGTCGACCTGCGCGTGTTCGCGAAGGTGCAGCCGCCAAGATGAGAAGGAACACGACAGATGCGACATGATCCCCCCGGCAAGCCGCCGCGCGGCCCGCGCCAACCTCCGACCGGTCAGCCCTGGGGGCGTCCGCCGCGTGAGCGCAGCCAGACGCCCTCCGATCGTCCGCCGCGTGCACCGCGCGCGCCTTACGGGTCGCACGCGCCGCGTCCGGCCGAGGCCGCGCACGAAGCCGACCACGACCTGGGCCCGTCGGCGCGCGAGCGTCGCAGCGCCGAGCTGCGCCTGTACGGACTCAATGCCGTGCGCGCGGTGTTCGCCCGGCGTCCGCAGGCGATCCGCAAGGTCTATCTGGCCGAAGCGCGCATTCCGGCCCTGCAGCCGATGCTGAAGTGGTGTGTCGCCAACCGCGTCGGCTACCGCGTGGTCGATGAGGAAGACCTGCACAAGCTCGCCGCCAGTGCGCATCACGAAGGCGTCGTCGCCGATGTCCTGCGCGAGGAGCCGATGGCGCTGTCGAACTGGCTGCGCGAACTTCCGGCCGGACCGCAATGCGCGATCTGGCTCGATGGCGTCGGCAACCCGCACAACTTCGGCGCGATCCTGCGCTCGGCCGCGCACTTCGGTGTCAGCGCGATCCTGCTGCCGAAGCACTCGACGTTGACGCTCTCCGGGGCGGCCGCGCGCGTCGCCGAGGGCGGCGCCGAAATCGTGCCGATGGTCCGCCTGGGCCGCACCGACAACGCCATCGCGCAGCTGCGCAGTGTCGGCTTCACCCTCGCCGCGACCGTGGTGCACGGTGGCGGCGACCTGTTCACCGCGCCGTTGCCGCAGCGCGTGATCTACGTGCTCGGCGCCGAAGGCGAGGGCATGGATCGGGAACTGGCCGCGGCCTGCGACCTGCGCCTGTCGATCCCCGGCACGGGCGCGGTGGAAAGCCTCAACGTCGCCTCCGCGGCGGCCGTGCTGCTGGCGAGCTGGCGCGCACGCCGCTGAATTGCAACCATCGCGCCGTCGAACGTATCCATTGGCTCAAGGCCGGCGGCGTCTGCCGGTCTTTCCAAGGAGAGTTCATGCTCAAGCGATCGATTGCGTTGATGGCCCTGCTGGCCTCGTCCCTGTCCCTCCACGCCGGGGAATGCCCGGACCGTTCGTCGTACCAGCCGTCGCGCGAGATCATCGCCGACATGCAGAAGATCGTCGCCCCCAACGGCGTGCAGGAGTCCTACAAGACCCGCATCGGCGGCATCGAGCAGTGGCTCGATGTGCGCGGCCAGGACCGCGACAACCCGATGATCCTGTTCGTGCACGGCGGCCCGGCCTCGCCGATCACGCCGACCGCCTGGCAGTTCCAGCGGCCGATGGAGGAATACTTCACGGTGGTCAACTGGGACCAGCGCGGCGCCGGCAAGACCTTCAACGAGACCACGCCGCCGGAGTCGATCAGCGACACCATCCATATCCAGCGTTACGTCGACGACGCCATCGAGGTCGCCGAGTACCTGCGCCAGCGTTATCACAAGAAGAAGCTGATCCTGGTCGGCCACAGCTGGGGCACGATCGTCGGCATGAACGCCGCGCTCAAGCGTCCGGACCTGTTCCATGCCTACGTCGGCATCGGCCAGGCCATCAACGTTCGCGACAACGAGCGCATCAGCTACGACTACGGCGTCCAGCAGGCCCGGGCGCACAAGAACGAAGAGGCGCTGCGCGAGCTGGCCTCGATCGCGCCGTATCCCGGCAACCAGCCGATCACCCGCGAGCGGATCATCATCGCGCGCAAGTGGCCGCAGTTCTACGGCGGCCTCACCGCGTATCGCGACGATTCGATGTACTTCTATCGCGGTCCGCGGCTGTCACCGGACTACAGCGACCTCGACCGCTGCGCGATCGATGATGGCAATGTCTTCACTCTCGGCCGGATCCTGCCGGAGTTCGTCGACGTCGACTTCAAGGGCGTGCACGAGTTCCCGATCCCGGTGGTGATGTTCATGGGCCGCCACGACTACACCACGCCGTCGCAGCCGACCGAAGCGTGGCTGCGCCAGGTCAAGGCGCCCTACAAGCAGGGCGTCTGGTTCGAGCGCTCGGCGCACATGATCCCGTGGGAAGAACCGGGCAAGACCCTCACCAGCCTGCTGCAGTACGTGCGGCCGCTGGCGACCGGCGAAGCCACGCCGTAAGCGTGGCCGTCAACGTGCCTGCGGTGCGCTCCGACGCGCCGCTAGCACCTTGCCGATGAACTGGTCGAGCGCGTCGCCGCGGTCGATCCAGCGCACGACGATCAGCAGGTCGTTGTCGCGATCGATGTAGACGATGTTCTGGCCGTTGCCGCGGAAGGTGACGCTGCTGGCCGGCGCCGACGGCAGCGCCTTGCGGCCGGTGTTGAGGAACCAGTTGCAGTAGCCGTACTGGTCGTTGTCGCTGCCCGGCGTGCGCGCCTTTGCGATCCACTCGGGCGAGACCAGCTGGCGGTCCTGCCAGCGGCCGTCGCGCAGGAACAGATAGCCGAAGCGGGCCAGATCCCAGCTGTCGATGAACATGCCGCCGCCCCAGTGCCCGCCGCCGGACACCGACTGCAGCTTCTCGCCGTCCAGTTCGATCCAGGAATTGCGGTAGCCGTGCCAGCGCCAGCGGCTGCTCGCGCCGATCGGATCCATGATCCGCTCGCGCAGCACCTGCGGCAGTGGCTGGCGCCACACCTGCAGCGCCGCCAGCGCCAGCACGTTCACGCGCACGTCGTTGTACATGTAGTGGCTGCCGGGAACGTGGCGCGCGCGCTGCGGCCACTGCTCCGGCGGCCCGGATGGCCGGTCGGCCCAGTCGGGCTTGCCCCACAGCGTGCCTTCCCAGTCGCTGGTCTGGCGCAGCAGGTGCTCCCAGGTGATCGGCGCATTGTGTTGGGATGCGAACAGGTCGACATCGCGCGGCATGTAGCCGGCGACGCGGTCGTTGGTGTCGCCGATCCGCCCGTCCTGCCAGGCCAGTCCGACCACCGTGCCGAGGAAGGTCTTGGTGACGCTGTGGCTCATGTCGAGGCTGTGGGTGTCGCCGAACTCGGCGATCACACGGCCGCCACTGACGATCACCCCGTTCATTGCGGCGCGCTCGGACGTGGGCCCGAGCAGCCCGCCAAAGGCCGGCTCCTTGCTGCCGAAACTCTGCGCCAGCGATTGCGCCTGGTCGCGTGGCTCCGGCGCCTCGTGTGCCTGGGCGAAGGCAATGGCCTGCTGCAGTCGCTGCGGATCGAAGCCGGCCTGCGCAGGCGTCACCCGCTCCCAGTCGCCACGCGGCGGATAGTAGGTCGTCGTGCTGCCTTCGCCGGCAGCGGCGACGAACGACACAAGGACCAACAGCAGGGTCAATGCGTGCTGGCGAAGGGGAAGATGGGCTGGCTTGGCAGGCATGGGTCCGGCGGGGTCGCTCGGGAAGTTGCCGCAGGATAGCGGAGGCCGTGGGCCTCGACGCTGCGGCCGGTCACGCCGAATTAACTTTTTCAGTGCAATCGTCCGCTGGCGCCGGAGTGCGCCGGCTCGCGGCAGCACCCGATGCGGAGGGGACAACATGAGACTCAAGCGCGTGGCAGGATTCGGTGCCGTCGTGGTGGTGCTCGCGATGCTGGCCTTCGCGGTGGCCTGGTGGCGCTCGGACAACGTGTGCAGCGGCCCGGCGGTGGCGTTGACGCAGCCGATGAAAGCCGTCACCTACTGCGACTACGGCACCGCCGATGCGCTGCATTACGGTGACATCGAAAAACCGGTGCCGGCCAACGACGAGGTGCTGGTGCGCGTGCGCGCCGCGGCGGCCAATCCACTGGACTGGCACTACCTGCGCGGCACGCCTTACCTGATGCGCATGGGCACCGGCTTGCGCCGACCGAAAGAGATCCGCCTGGGCGTCGACTTTGCCGGCACGGTCGAAGCGGTCGGCAAGGGCGTGACGCGTTTCAAACCCGGCGACGAAGTGCTCGGCGGTCGCACCGGCGCGTTTGCCCAGTACGTCACGGTCAAGCAGGATCGCGCCATCGTCGCCAAGCCTGCCAATCTCAGTTTCGAGCAGGCCGCCGGCGTCGGCGTCGCCGCCGTGACCGCGCTGCAAGGGCTTCGCGATGGCGGCAAGCTGCGGGCCGGCCAGACGGTGCTGATCAATGGCGCCTCCGGTGGCGTCGGCACCTATGCGGTGCAGATCGCCAAGACCTTCGGCGCCAACGTGACCGGCGTGTGCAGCACGCGCAACGTCGAGCTGGTGCGCTCGCTCGGCGCCGATACGGTCATCGACTACAAGACCACCGACTACACCCAGGGCACGCAGAAGTACGACGTCATTCTCGACAACGTCGGCAACCGTTCGCTGGCCGAGAACCGGCGCGTGCTCAAGCCCGACGGCAGGTATGTGCTGATCGGTGGCGGCGGGCCCGACAACGGCCGCTGGATCGGGCCGATGATCAAGCCCATTGGCGCGGCGGTAACCTCGTGGTTCGTGTCGCAGCACATGGGCATGGTGCTGGCCGAGCTCAACCAGAAGGACCTCAACGAACTGGCCCGGTTGATGGCCGACGGCAAGGTCACGCCGGTGATCGACCGCACCTACCCGCTGGAAGAGCTGCCCGATGCGATCCGCTATCTCGAATCCAGTCGCGCCCGCGGCAAGGTGATCATCACCGTGCCGTAACCGAAGTGGCGGCCTCGCCCGATGCCATGGCGTCGGTGGCCGTCACCAGCGCATCGACGATCGCCGGGTCGGCCGCGCTGTGGCCGGCCAGCACGATCCGCAGCTGCGCCTGTGGCCAGGCCGCGGCCAGATCGCAGGCGGCGCGCACCGGGCAGATGATGTCGTAGCGTCCGTGCACGATCGTCGCCGGAATGTGGCGGATGCGGTCGATGTCGCGCAACAGCTGGTCGTGCTCGAGAAACATCGCGTGGCGGAAGTAGTGCGCTTCCGCGCGCGCCACCGCCAGCGCCACCTGCGGGTCGGCGAAATTCCCCGGTTCGTCCGGATCGTGCACGAGCGTGGTGCTGCCGCCTTCCCAATGGCCCCATGCGTGCGCGGCGGCCAGTCGCGTCGCCTCGTCGTCGCTGTCGAGCCGACGCCAGTACGCCTCGATCATGTCGCCACGCTCTGACTCGGGGATGTGCGCCAGGTAGTGCGACCAGCGCTCCGGGAAGATCTGCGATGCGCCGCCATCGAGCTCGTTGAACCAGCGCAGCTCGTAGGAGCGGCCCAGGAAGATGCCGCGCAGCACCAGCCCGGTCACGCGGTCCGGGTGCGACTGCGCGTAGGCCAGCGCCAGCGTCGAACCCCACGAACCGCCGAACACCGCCCAGCGCTCGATCCCCAGGTGCTCGCGGATCTTCTCGATGTCGGCCACCAGGTGCCAGGTGGTGTTGTCGCGCAGTTCCGCATGCGGTGTCGACTTGCCCGCGCCGCGCTGGTCGAACAGGACGATGCGGTACCTGGCCGGATCGAAGAAGCGCCGGTGGTACGGCGACACGCCCGCGCCGGGCCCGCCGTGCAGGAACACCACTGGAATTCCGTCGCGATTGCCGCACTCCTCGACGTGGAGCTCGTGCAATTCGTCGACGGCAAGGCGGAAGCAGCGATAGGGCTCGATCTGCGGATACTGGTCGCGCACGGTTCGGTTCCATGGTGTCGGCGCGTTGCAGTTTTACATGCCGCCCAACGCCTGTGCGACGAACGCCCGTCCCAGCGTCTGGCTCGGGTACTCGCCGAAGAGTTCGAGGTATTCCGAAGCCATTCGACCGCCGTGCGCGTAGCCGAAGCGCGACGAGACCGTGGCCACCGTGGCGCCGTGCGGGTCGGCATGCGCGAGCGCGTCGTGCAGCATCTGCAGCCTGCGCAGGCGCAGGTACTGGCTGGGCCCGACATCGAACTGCTCGTTGATGATCGTGCGCATCGTGCGCTCGCTGACCCCGGCCGCGCGGCACAGGTCGGACAGGTGCAGCGGCCAGTGCTGCAGGTCGATCAGTTCGAGCACCCGGGCAACGGTGTCGGTCCGCGATGCCCGCGGCCTGCCGCGGGCGGCGGGCGCGCGCGGAGCGGGGTAGGCGGAAGCATACGCAGCGGCGTCGGCTGCATTGCGCGAAGCGGCGTGGAGCGATGGAGTTCCCATGGAGACCCTCCCGGTTGCTTGATCTGACTGCGCCCACAGCAGGGGTTCGGACCCGCGGAGTCTGCTCCGTCGGGTATCCGGCCGTCATTAGCCCAGCGAGTCCAAAGCAGGCGCTGTGCACGGCAAAGTGGCGCTTTCCGCCATTCATCCGACAGCCGGTGCACGCCCTCTACATCAATCCGACGCCGCCTTTACGCAATTCCGACCTGGCGGCGTCGGCTTGGATCAGCCATTACTTCGCGGGAGCCGCCTCGGTCCTGGGGGCGCTGCCGAAGCCGCCCTCGGCCGAGGCCGCTAGATAGGCGAACACCGCATACGCAGCGACGTTCTGCGCCAGCGCCTTCGGATCGATCTTGTCGAAGGTGTCGTCAGGGGTGTGGTGCAGGTCGAAGTAGTCGCTGCCGTCCTGCGCCAGGCGTCCCCAGGCCAGGCCCTTCTCGGCGAACGGGCCGATGTCCGGACCCGGGCCACCCTGGCCGGGCACGTGTTCGATTCCCAGCGGCGCCAGCGCCTGCGCGATCTGCTCGTCGGCCTGCTTGGCGTAGTCCGGGGCCGAGCTCGAATAGGCATAGATGCGGCCGGCGCCAAAGTCGCTCTCGGCACCGATCTGGTGGCGCGACAGTTCGGCGACATGCGCGTTCGCATACGCCTTGCCGCCATGCAGGCCCTGCTCCTCATTGGCGAAGGCCACCACGCGGATGGTGCGCGCCGGGCGATGCTTGAGGTTGCCGATGAGCTTGCCGGCTGCCATGGTCAGGCCGACGCCGGCGCCGTCGTCGATCGCACCGGTGCCCAGGTCCCACGAATCCAGGTGGCCGCCGATCACCACCACTTCGTTGGGCTTGCTGCTGCCGCGGATCTCGCCGATGACATTGTGCGAGGTGTACTGGCCGTCCCAGCCGCAATCGAGCGCGACGTTGACCTTGACCGCGCCGAGCGCGAGCAGGCGTGCCAGCTGGTCGGCGTCGGGCACCGACAGCGCCGCCGACGGAATCGGCGTCAGGCCATCGTCGAAGCGGGTGATGCCGGTGTGCGGGTTGCGGTGCGAATCGGTACCGGCCGAACGCATCAGGTAGGCGGCCGCACCGGCGCGGATCGCCGCCGACGGACCCTTGCTGCGCACGCGCGAACCGGGACCGTAGCCGGCGCCGTCGCGGGCGCGTTCCATCTTGTAGTCGATGAAGGCGATCTTGCCGGCGAGCGAGCCCGGTGCGGCGGCTTCCAGCGCCGCCAGGTCGGCGAAGCGCACGACTTCGCCCTCGACCGTGCCGGCAGGGCTTCCGCCCAGCGCGGTCAGGTGCAGGGGCTGCGCGTTGGCGCCAACCACGTTCGCGCGCTCGCTGCGGCGCTCCCACTTCGGGAAAGTCACCGGCTCGGTCCAGACCTTGTCGAAGCCGAGCTCCTTGAACTTGGCCACCGCCCAGGCGACCGCGCGCGCATCGGCTTCGCTGCCGGCCATGCGCGGACCGACTTCGGTGGTCAGCGATTCGGTGATGCGGTAGCCCAGGTCGCTGGCCAGCGCGGTTTCGCGCAGCTGTGCCGCGGTGGCGATGGCCTTGTCGGGGATGCGCGTCGTCGGCTGCGCGGCGTTGACGTCGCCGCTGGACAGCACCGCGGCGGAAAGCAGGGTGGCAATGGCCACGGACAACGTTGCACGCATCAGCAAGGACTCCCCGAAGTCGAAACCGCGAGCGTAGCAACTCGCCGGTTCGCAGGGGGGGTGCCTATGGTCACGCCCGCTGTGCGCGCATTGGCGGAAGCCGCCAATCGTCCCTCACTTCTTCAACGAATCCCGGATCTCGCGCAGCAGCAGCACGTCTTCGGGCACGGCCGGCGCCGCCGCCGGGGCGCGCACGCGGTTGTAGGCCTTGAGCACCAGGAAGATCACCAGCGCGATCAGCAGGAAGTCGATCACGGTCTGGATGACCAGGCCGTACTTGATGGCCAGCTCGGCGGCCACTTCCTTGCCGGCCGAGTCGAGCTGCGCCGGTTTGATGATGTACTTCCAGTCGGTGACGCTGGCGCCCTTGGTGACGGCGCCTATGGCCGGCATCACGATGCCGTCGACCAGCGCGGTCACGATCTTGCCGAACGCCGCGCCGATCACCACGCCGACGGCGAGGTCGATGACGTTGCCGCGCGAAATGAATTCCTTGAACTCGCTGATCATTCCCATGGCTGCACTGTCTCCGTGATTGCCTGAGGGTTTGCTGGCGCAAGCCCTGGCGAACGACTATACCGGCGCGGCGTCTGCGGTCTGTGCAGCGAGGATGCGGCCGGAGTGTTCGATGACGCCTTCGAGCACGGCGTGGAAGCGGTCGCCCGGTTGCAAGGGACCGACGCCGGCGGGCGTGCCCATGAACACCAGGTCGCCAGCGCGCAGCGCGTACAGCTTCGACAGTTCGTGCAGGATTTCCGGCACGGTCCAGATCAGGTCGGCGAGCGAGCCGGCCTGGCGGGTGTCGCCATTGATCTGCAGCGTGAGCTTGCGCGGGCCGAGTTCACCGACCTGCGCGGCCGGCACGATGGCGCTGATCGGCGCGGCATGGTCGAACGCCTTGCCGGTGTCCCAGGGCAGGCCCTTGGCCTTGGCCGCGCCCTGCAGGTCGCGCCGGGTCAGGTCGAGACCGACCGCATAGCCATAGACCAGGGCGCCGGCATCGGCCGCATCGAGCACGCCCGCGGGGGCGTCGCGGCCGATCGCCACGACCAGCTCGACTTCGTGGTGCAGGTCGCGGGTGCCGGGCGGGTAGGGCACGTCGGCGTCGAGCGCGATGGCGTCGGCGGGCTTGAGGAAGAACACCGGGTTGCCGCGATCGGCCGCGGAGGCGGGCACGGCGGCGCCCATCTCGCGGGCGTGGTCGGCGAAGTTGCGGCCGACACAGTAGATACGGTGGACGGGGAAGAACCGGTCCGCGGCGCCATGCACCGGAACACGGGGTTGCGGCAGCGCCGCGATCACGTCGCTCATTCGATCACGCCAGCCGGTTACGGTGCGGTGCGCCTGGAGCGGCCGCGGTCGGCCTCGAGCACCTGGCCTTCCAGCACCTGGCCTTCCACCACGCGCGGGTCGACCACGCGGTACTCGGCCTCGACGATCCGGGCATCGCGGGCGGCGGCATTGCCGCGTCCCTTCCACAGCTTGTAGACCACGCCGGCAGCGATCATCGCCGCGCCGAGGACGACGCTGAACATCACCAGCACCAGCAGCAGGCCCAGACCGACCACGCCGAGCGCGAAGCGCAGCAGGCGGTGACGCGGCTTGCGCGGCTCGAAAGCGGAGCGCACACGCTGGAACTGGGCGGAGTCGAAACGGAAGGTCTGGGCGAACATCGGCGACGTCGTGACACAATGCGGCAACAAGCCGGGCAACGGAGTATCGGGCCAGGGTTGGGCGAAGGTGTGAGAACTTCGTTAAGCATTCAGCACGAGGCCCCCGCCGCGATGTCACCCCTGCTGCCACTGGAACGTCTGCCGGACGGGGCTTTCGCCGAGGTCGAGGCGGTCATAGACGGCGACGCCGAGTCACTGATTATTTATCGTGACGGCGATCACGTGCGTGCGTGGCTCAATATCTGCCCGCACGCCGGCCGGCGCCTGGACTGGGCGCCCGGTCAGTTCCTCAAGAGCAAGGACGGCCTGCTGGTCTGCGCGGCGCACGGGGCGAGCTTCGAGCTGCGCGGCGGCGAGTGCGTGGCCGGTCCGTGCCGGGGCGAGGCGCTGCGCGCCGTGAACGTGTCGGTGCGCGATGACGCGGTGTGGCTCGACGGCAACCTCAGTACAGCAGGTTGATCATCGCCACGATCACCACCGTATAGATCAGCGACAACGGTGCGCCGATCTTCCACAGTTCCTTGGCGGTGTACCCCGCCGGGCCGGTGATCATCGAGACCACCGGGTTCGACGCGGTCATGAAGTTGTTCGACGCCGACAGCGCCACGATCAGCGCGAACGCCACCGGGTTGCCGCCCGCGGCCAGCGCCAGGTTGATCGCCAGTGGCACGGTGACGATGGTGGCCCCGACGTGGCTGATCACCAGCGAGAACAATGTGGTGAACAGGCCGACCAGTATTTCCAGCAGCCACACCGGCGTGCCGGTCGGCAACCGCTCGATCGTGTGCCCGGCCACCCAGGCCGCCGCGCCGCTGGAGTCCATCGCCCAGCCCAGCGGGATCAGGCAGGCCATCAGGAACACCGTCTTCCAGTTGATCGCGGCGTAGGCCTCGTCGATGTTGAGCACGCCGGCAATCAGCATGCCGGCCACGCCGGTCATCAGCGCGATCGACACCGGCAGGCGCGAGGACAGCGCCAGCAACATGGAGATGGCGAAGATCGCCATGGCGATCTTGAACTTGTGCGGGCGCTGCTCGCCCTTGGGGTAGTCGGTGACCACCACCAGGTCCTTGCTCTCGGCCGCCTGCGCCAGGTCGGTCCAGATGCTGTGGAAGACCAGCATGTCGCCGGCGCGCAAGGCCACGTCGCGCACGTTCTCGCGCAGCACCGCCTTGTCGCGGTTGATCGCCAGCAGGCTCAGGCCCATCTGCTTGCGCAACTGCAGGTCGCGGCCGTTCTTGCCGATGAACTTCGAGGTTGCCGGCACCACCGCTTCGGAGATGCCGGCGCGACTGGGGTTGAACAGGTCGCCGAAATTCTTCAGGCGCGAGGACAGGCGCAGGAAGTGGTTCTGGGCGAAGTCGCTGACCTGCTGGCGCGGGCCCATCGCGCCGAGCACGCTGCCGACCCAGATGCGCGTGTCGGCCGGCGGCGCCAGGCGCGACTCGCTGTCGCTCTTGAGGGCCAGCAGCAGCGGCGCGTTGTGCAGTGCCTCCGCTTCGCCCAGCGACATGCCGACCAGGGGGCTGTCGGCGGTGACGGTGAGTTCGTAGACATCGCCGTCGATGCCGTAGGCCTTGGCGAAGTAGCTCTGCGTGCGTGCCGGCGTCGCGCCCTTGCCGTCCTCGTCGCGCAGGCGCTTGTCGCCGAAGAAGTGGAAGTACGCCAGCGACGCGCCCAGCAACGCCAGGCCGATCGGCAGCGGCGCGAACATCTTCAGCGGTTCGATCGTGGCCGCGCCCGAGGGCAGGTTGCTGTTGGCGGCGATCAGCAGGTCGTTGAGCAGGATCAGTGGCGAATTGCCGACCATGGTCAGCGCGCCGCCCATCACGATCGCGCAGGCGATCGGCAGCAGCAGGCGTGGCAGGGTCAGGCCGGTGCGCGAGGACAGGCGCGCGGCGACGGGCATGTAAAGCGCCATCACCGACGGGTTCTGCATGATCGACGAGTTGAGGCCAGCGACGGCGCTGGTCAGCAGCAGCAGTCGCTGCTCGACGCCGTGCGCGCGTCGCAGCAGCCAGCCGGCGAGGCGGTTGAGCGCGCCGGTGCGGTCCAGGCCGGCGCCGAGGATCATGGTTGCGATGATGCTGATCACCGCGTTGCCGGAGAAGCCGTTGAACAGTTCGTCCGGTTCGACCAGTCCCGACAGGCCCAGCAGCACCAGCACGACCAGGGCCACCACGTCGGCGCGGATGCGCTCGAACAGGAACATGACCATCGTGAAGCCCACCAGCCCGAGCACGAGCTTCATGTCGGTGGTGAGCGTCAGCGCGGTATCCATGCCGGGGCGTTAGCGACTCATGCGTTTAGGGAACGCGTTACTGGACGCGGTCGTAGAGGAGGTCCCACACGCCGTGGCCGAGTTTCTGGCCGCGGGTCTCGAAATGGGTCTGCGGTCGCCACTGCGGACGGTCCACGCTGCCGCGCGGACCAGCGCGGTTGCTCAGGCCGGGCGTCGCATCGAGCACATCCCACATCTGCTCGGCATAGTCCTGCCAATCGGTAGCCAGGTGCAAGCGTCCGCCTTCGGCGAGCTTGGCGACCAGCAGCCGGGCGAACTCGGGCTGGACCAGGCGGCGCTTGTTGTGGCGCTTCTTGTGCCAGGGGTCGGGGAAGTAGATGCGGATCTCGTCGAGCGATCCGTCGACGATCTCGTTGTGCAGCACTTCGACGGCATCGTGGTGGTAGACGCGGACGTGGTCGCTGCCGTCCTCGGCCAGGGCATTGAGCAGGCGGCCGACGCCGGGCGCGTGCACTTCGATGCCGATCAGGTCGCGCTCGTGGTCGTTCTGCGCGGCGAAGCGCAGGGCCTCGCCGTTGCCGAATCCGATCTCGAGCACGCGCCTGGCCTGGCGGCCGAAGGCGGCATCGAAATCGCGCGGCACGCCTGCGTAATCCAGGCCAAAGCGGGGCCATAGCTGGTCGAACGCGCGCTGCTGGGCCTCGGTGAACCGCCCCTGCCGCAGCACGAAGCTGCGCACCTTGCGGTGGCCTTCTTCGATGGTGAACGGCTTGGGTGGGGCCTTGCGGGAGCCTTGATCAGTCATGCCACGCAGCTCCGTTCGTCCTGAGCGTAGCGCCACAGGCGCGAAGTCGAAGGACAGCCCACAGCGCCTGCATGTCCTTCGACTTCGGCCCTCCGGGCCTACGCTCAGGGCGAACGGTGACTGAACTATCCGACATCAGCCAATCAATCCATCGACCGGGCTGGAGGCACTGGCGAAGCGCTTGCGCGGGATGCGGCCGGCCTTGAACGCGGCGCGGCCGGCCTCGACGGCGAGCTTCATCGCATGGGCCATCAGCACCGGGTCCCTGGCACCGGCGATGGCGGTGTTCATCAGCACGCCGTCGCAGCCCAGCTCCATCGCGATGGCCGCGTCCGAAGCGGTGCCGACGCCGGCGTCGACGATGATCGGCACCTTGGCGTTCTCGACGATCTCGATCAGGTTGTACTTGTTCTGCACGCCCAGGCCGGAACCAATGGGCGCGGCCAGCGGCATCACCGCGACGCAACCGATCTCTTCCAGGCGCTTGGCCAGGATCGGGTCGTCGGAGGTGTAGACCATGACGTCGAAACCGTCCTTGACCAGGATCTCGGCCGCGGCAAGCGTCTGCACGACATCCGGGTAGAGGGTCTTCTGGTCGCCCAGCACTTCCAGCTTCACCAGGTTGTGGCCATCGAGCAGCTCGCGGGCGAGGCGACAGGTGCGCACGGCGTCGTCGACGGTGTAGCAGCCGGCGGTGTTGGGCAGGATCGTGTAGCGGTCCGGCGGCAGCACGTCGAGCAGGTTCGGCTCGCCCGGGTTCTGGCCAATGTTGCTGCGGCGGATCGCGACGGTGACGATCTGGGCACCGGCGGCCCGGGTCGCCAGGCGGGTCTGTTCCAGGTCGGTGAACTTGCCGGTACCGGTGAGCAGGCGCGAGGCGTACGGCTTGCCGGCGATGACGAGGGGGTCGTTTATGAGCGGGGCGGTCATCGCATTAGTTTAGCAGCCGAGCCTGCGTCGCCCCGCATGCATGGCTGCAGGCGACCGGCCCTGCAAAGGGCCCGCGCAGGCGCGAAGCGGGGTCAGCCGCCGCCCAGGGCGTGGACAATCTCGACCCGGTCGCCATTGGCCAGGGCGCGCTCGCCGTGGCGGCTGCGCGGCACGATTTCGCTGTTGATTTCGACCGCGACCCGGCGCTCGCCCAGGCCTTCAAGCTGCAGCAGCTGCAGCACCGTCGTGTCGGCCGCGATCGCGCGCGGCTCGCCGTTCAAGAGAATGTCCATGGTGCTATTGTCGCCGCGGCCACGGGCCCAGGCCAGTCCGGCACGCTTTTTGACGCACTGCGGCGTGAGTGTGACTACGGCGCATGTTTCGATGCTCCATCCGCGGGCGTATGTCGGCCTCACGGACCCGATTCCAAAAACGACACCAACCACACAGCCACCCCAGGGGATTCAATGATGACACCCGTTCGCACCGTGCTGGCCGCCGCTCTGGCGCTGGCGGCCGCTCCGGCTTTCGCCCAGGCCAATCCGTACTCGCAGACCGTCTTCTTTGGCGACAGCCTGACCGACTCTGGCCATTTCCGGCCGGCGCTGGTGCAAGTGGTGGGTCCTTCGGGCGCGCTGCTGGGTCGCTTCACCACCAACCCGGGCCTGGTCTGGTCCGAGTACGTGGCGGATTTCTACGGTTCCAACGCCGTGAGTGACAACCAGGGTGGCAGCAACTACGCCGTCGGCGGCGCCCGCAACGGCACCAACATCGTCAGCGGGCTCGGCGCGGTGCCGTCGCTGACCACGCAGATCGGCAGCTACCTCAGCCGCAACGGCGGCCATGCCGACGCCAATGCGCTCTACACCGTCTGGGGCGGCGCCAACGACCTGTTCGCAGCAGCGACGGCACCGGCACAGGCGCAGGCAATCATCGGTGGCGCCGTCGCCGCGCAGGTCGGCAACGTCGCCGCGCTGGAAAGCGCCGGCGCCCGCTACGTGCTGGTGCCGACCGTGCCCGACCTCGGCCTGACGCCGCAGTCGCGCGCCGGCGGCGCCGTCGCGCAGGCGCAGGGCACAGCGCTGTCGACCGCATACAACAACGCCTTGTTCGCCGGCCTGGCCTCGGCCAACCTGCGGGTGATTCCGCTCGATACCTTCCACCTGCTGCAGGAAATCGTCGCCAACCCGACGCCCTACGGCATCCGCAACGTCACCAATCCGGCGTGCCGCACGCAGCCGGTGCCGGCCGGCGATTCGTCGCTGTTCTGCAACCCGTCCTCCTACGCCGCACCCGATGCCCCGGACGCCTATGCCTTCGCCGACGGCGTGCACCCGTCGTCCAAGGCGCACGCCATCCTCGGCGACTACGCGATCTCGATCCTCGAAGGCCCGCGCCAGCTGGCGGTGCTGCCGCATTCCGAAGCGGTCGTCGGCCGTGCCCGCGCCGATCGCGTCGCCGCACAGATCGGCTCGCGTCCGCAAGGCGAGGGCATGCGCTGGTGGGGCGACGTGCGTGGCGACTTCCAGCGCTACGGTGACGGCGACAACTACGACGGCATGGGCCCGACCCTGAGCTTCGGCCTCGACTGGGCCAGCGGCGAGCTGGTGTACGGCGGTTTCGCCGGCTACGGCCAGCAGAAGATGGACTGGGGCAACAACCGTGGCCAGTTCGACCAGGACGACGCCACCCTCGGCGGCTACCTGGGCTGGACGAGCGGCTCGGCCTGGATCAACGGCCAGCTGAGCTACAGCTGGGTCGCCTATGACGTCGAGCGCCGCGTCAAGCTTGGCCCGACCTCGCGCACCCACACCGGTTCGCCAGACGGCACCAACCTCAGCGCCGGTTTTGCTGCTGGCTGGAACTTCGGCGAAGGCTCGCTCAAGCACGGCCCGGTAATCCAGGTGCTGTCGCAGACGATCGAAGTCGACGGCTATGACGAGAACAGCACGGAAGCCACCGCGCTGACCTTCATGGACCGCGACTACGACTCGCTGATCGGCAGCGTCGGCTGGCAGGTCGATTACACGGTCAACGAGCACCTGAGCCCGTACGCCAAGCTGACCTACGACCACGAGTTCGAGGAGAACGACGACGAAGTCTTCGCCAGCCTGCGTTCGATGCCGGGCGCCGGCACGTTCGCCGTCCCGGGTTCGCAGTTCGACCAGAACTACGGCACGCTGGTTCTGGGTGCGCGCACGCAGCTGTTCGGCATGGCGACCAACATCGGCACCAGCTTGACGGTCGGCGAGAAGGGCGGCAACGACGCGACCGTGTTCGTCAGCCTCGGCGGTGGTTTCTGATCGCCTGAACGCATAGACTTCCCGGCACGCGGGTGTAGTTCAATGGTAGAACTGCAGCTTCCCAAGCTGCTAGCGTGGGTTCGATTCCCATCACCCGCTCCAGTTCCGAGAGTCAGGAAAAGGCCCGCCAATGTGCGGGCCTTTTTCGTGGCGTTGGACCCGGGCCGCGGGGCGGCCCGGTGGGGAGGGCGGAGTGGCAACCATGCCCGAATGGATGGCCTGCCACGGCCGCAACCTTGCCCGCCGTGCGTATACCCGTTTGCATGGCATGCGGAGCCGACGGCGGGCGTACCAAGTCCGATTGCGATGGAGTAAATTGGCGGCCTCGGTGGTGCCCGCGGTCGTGACTGCTGTTTGCACCATCCCGTCACCCGCTCCAAACATCTGCAGCGGCGGCCTGCCTTACAGTGGCCGCCGTTTTTGCCTTTCAGCGGTCCGCCCTGGAGGCTCGATGGCAACGAAGATCATCCTGGGTTGGCGTGAGTGGGCTTCCTTGCCGGAGCTTGGCATCGCGCGCCTGCGCGCCAAGGTCGACAGCGGTGCGCGCAGTTCGGCCCTGCACGTGGATTCGCAATGGCGTTTTTCCGATGGCGGTGCGCCGTGGGTCGGCTTCAGGATCAGTCCCGGCCAGCGCGGCGGGATCATCGAGGCGACGGCGCCGGTGTACGACGAGCGCGAGGTGACCGATTCCGGCGGCCATTGCACGCGCCGGGTGTTCGTCCGCAGCGTGCTGTCGCTGGCCGGGGTGGAGCGGGTGGTTGAAATCAATCTGTCGGATCGGCGCGGCATGCTGTTTCCGATGCTGCTGGGCCGCACCGCGCTGGCGAGGGTGTTCACCGTCGATCCCGCGCGCTCCTTCCTGCACGGCCGGCTGCCCATCTCGGGCGCGATCGTGCCAATCGTGAAATCAATGCAATGAAACTGGCGATCCTGTCGCGCAACAGCAAGCTCTACTCGACTCGTCGCCTGGTCGAGGCCGCACGCGAGCAGCACCACAGCGTGCGGGTGCTCGACCCGCTGCGCTGCTACATGCGCATCGCCAGCGATGGCTTCAGCATGCACTACAAGGGCCGGCCGATCTCCGGCTACCAGGCGGTGATCCCCCGGATCGGCCTGTCGGTGACCCGTTACGGCTCGGCCGTGCTGCGCCAGTTCGAGCTGATGAACTCGGTCACCCCCAACTCCTCCGACGCCATCCTGCGCGCCCGCGACAAGCTGCGCTGCCACCAGTTGCTGGCCGCCGAGCACATTGGCCTGCCGACCACGGTGTTCGGCGACAACCCCGACGACACCGGCGACCTGCTGTCGATGCTCGGCGCTCCGCCGCACGTGATCAAGCTCAACGAGGGCACCCAGGGCGCCGGCGTGATGCTGACCGAGAAGCTGTCGGCCTCGCGCGGTGTCATCGAGGCCCTGCGTGGCCTCTACGCCAACTTCCTGGTGCAGGAGTTCATCGAGGAGGCGCGCGGCGCCGATGTGCGCTGCTTCGTGGTCGGCGGTCGCGTCGTGGCGGCGATGAAGCGGCAGGCGCCCAAGGGCGACTTCCGCTCCAACCTGCATCGCGGCGGTTCGGCCAAGGGCGTTCGCGCCAGCGCGGCCGAACAGGACGTCGCCATTCGTGCCGCGCGCGTGCTCGGACTTGGTGTAGCCGGTGTCGACCTGATTCGCAGCGCGCGCGGCCCGCTCGTGCTCGAAGTGAACTCGTCGCCAGGCCTGGAAGGCATCGAGGATGCGTCCGGGGTCGACGTCGCCGCCGAGATCATCAGTTACGTCGCCGATCGGCTGAAGCGGCGGATCGCAAAAAAGACCGCCGCGCGCTGAATTTCGACGTTGGACGAAAATGGGCGCACGATGCCGGCTATAGACCGACGTAAGCGACGCCAATCAGAACCGGCGTGATTTCGTAACGAAAAATTAACGAGCCTTTTTAACAGCCGTTTAATCGATTTCGGCGTAGCCTGTCCTTACCGCAGCACTGCCGCTCTACCAAGTCAGTCCCTGGTCGATGCAGGTTACGGTAATCGGGGCAATACCCTTTTGGCCCAGGCGCGGTGGCCCCGCGCTTGGGCCTTTGTTTGTCTGCGCGATGGCCCAGCGCGCCGACGACGGCGCGTGTGCAACAGGTGACTGGCGCACACGACGGCTCTGGCAGAATCGTTAAGATCGTTAAGAACGTTAAGATCGTTAAGCGGCTGCACCGCGACAGCGCGACCGTCTTCAGCGCGATGTCCGCCGGGCCACTGCAACTTGGACGACGTTCGACGGTCGAATGCCCCACTACCCAGGAAGGTTCCAGTCATGCGCATCCTCGTCATCGAAGACAACCAGGACATCGCCGCCAATCTCGGCGACTTTCTCGAGGACCGCGGTCATACCGTGGATTTCGCCGCCGATGGCGTCACCGGCCTGCACCTGGCGGTGGTCCACGATTTCGACGCGATCGTGCTCGACCTGAACCTGCCCGGCCTCGACGGCCTGGAGGTCTGCCGCAAGCTGCGCAACGAAGCGCGCAAGCAGACCCCGGTGCTGATGCTGACCGCGCGCGACAGCCTCGAGAACAAGCTCGCCGGCTTCGACTCGGGCGCCGACGATTACCTCATCAAGCCGTTCGCCCTGCAGGAAGTCGAGGTGCGCCTGAACGCGCTGTCGCGCCGCGGCCGCGGCGTGCAGACGCGCGTGCTCAACACCGCCGACCTCGAATACAACCTCGACACGCTCGAAGTCCGCCGCCAGGGCAAGCTGCTGCAGCTCAACCCCACCGCCCTGAAGATCCTGCAGGCGCTGATGGAGGCCTCGCCGGCCGTGGTCACGCGGCAGGAGCTGGAGACGCGCGTGTGGGGCGAGGAGCTGCCCGACTCCGACAGCCTGCGCGTGCACATCCACGGCCTGCGCGCGGTGGTCGACAAGCCCTTCGAGGTACCGCTGATCCAGACCCGCCACGGCATCGGTTACCGAATCGCCGCACCTGACAACGGCTGAGCCCATGGCGGTCGCCGAAGAACCCCAGCGTCCGCCACGCAGGACTCGCTTCCGGCGGCAGCTGCGCAGCCGCATCATCCTGGCTTTCGTACTGCTCGGCTTCGGCCTGACGGCGCTGTTCGCTTGGGCCACGAACTGGACCCGCAACCGCGTCGAGAACCAGATCATCGAAGACGTGATGAACCGCAACATCGACGTTGCGGCGCGCCAGTTCGAGCAGAACCCGGACAACCCGCAGTTCGCCGTCGACCAGATCCGCGCCTACGTCTATACCTCCGACAAGTTCGACTCGGTGCGGGTCAACTGGCCGGAGTGGTACGAGCTGAGCGACGGCATCTACGGCATGACCGGCGTCGACCCGGACGGCAACTCGTTCTCGTACAAGCTGGCGGTGCGCAAGACACCCAAGGCGTGGTTCTTCCTGGCCTACGACATGTCGCAGGCGACGCGCGGCGAGACGCAGTTCCAGCGGGCGATCTGGGCGTCGGTGTTCCTGTTCACCGTGTTGTCGCTGCTGGTGGGCTGGTGGTCGGCATCGCGCGTGATGAGCCCGGTGTCGGAGCTGGCCAATCGCCTCAAGCTGTCGGGGCGCAGCTCGGAGCCGGAAAACCTGGCATCGCATTTCCCCGACGACGAAGTCGGCCAGCTCGCCGAGGCGCTCGACGACTATGCCGAGCGCCTGACCGAAGTGGTCCAGCGCGACCGCGAGTTCAACGCCGACGTCAGCCACGAGCTGCGCACGCCGCTGGCCGTGGTGAAGGGCGCGGTCGAGCTGCTGCTGTCGCGTCCGGACGTGGACGACAAGACGCGCAACCGCCTGCTGCGCATCCAGCGCGCCGAGCAGCAATGCACCGACCTGATCAGCGCCCTGCTCTTGCTTTCACGCAACGAGCGCGGGCACGGCGCCACCGATGTCGCCAAGGTCGCCGAACAATTGCTCGATGCGCACCGCGCCCAGCTCGGCGGCAAACCGCTGGAGCTTCGCGTCGAGGGCGAGCAGGGGCTGGTCGTGGATGCGCCCGAGGCGGCGGTGTCGGTGGCGCTGGGCAACCTGATCGGCAATGCCGTCAAGTACAGCAATGAAGGCGACGTCGTGGTGCGCCTGGGTACGAAGGCGGTCGCGGTGATCGATTCCGGCCCCGGCCTGAGCGCCGAGGACGCCGCCAAGCTGTTCGAGCGCGGTTATCGCGGCACCCACGCCGCGCATTCGCAGGGCGGCGGTATCGGCCTGTCGATCGTGCGCCGGCTGTGCGCCCTGTACGGCTGGGAAGTGCAGGTGCGTCCGGGTGAGCAGCGTGGCGTGGTCGCGACGCTGGCATTCGCCGACGGCGTCTTCCCGCGGGCCTGATTGCCGGTTTGCCCCGCGGGAGCCAGCATGCCGGCTCCCGCCAGGATGGCTTCGCTCAGACCGGCTCGAGCCAGCCGTACTTGTCCGGGGTCTTGCCGTCGAACAGGCCGAAAAACAGCTCCTGGATGCGGCGGGTCACCGCGCCCGGCTTGCCACTGCCGACCTGGCGGCCGTCGACCGAACGGATCGGCGTGATCTCGGCGGCGGTGCCGCACATGAACAGCTCATCGCACAGGTACAGATACTCGCGCGGCAGGTCGCGTTCGACCACTTCGATGCCGGCGTCGCGGGCGAGGGTGATGATGGTGTTGCGAGTGATGCCGTTGAGCAGCGCGGCACTGATCGGCGTGGTGTGCAGGGCGCCGTCGAAGACCAGGAACAGGTTCTCGCCCGCGCCTTCCGACAGCAGGCCGGTGGACGCAAGCGCGATGCCTTCGCCGAAGCCCAGGCGGCGAGCCTCGCGCGCGACCAGCTGGCCGGACAGGTAATTGCCGCCCGCCTTGGCGCCTGCCGGAAGCGTGTTCGGCGCGAAGCGCTGCCAGCTCGACACGCAGGCGTCGATGCCCTGGTCGACCACGCTGGCGCCCAGGTACTGGCCCATTTTCCAGGTCGCCACGGCGACATCGGTCGGCGTGTCAGCCGAGAGGCCGAAACCGCCCAGACCGCGGTACGCAACCGGGCGCAGGTAGTCGGTGGTGTTGTCGTTGGCCTTGAGCACATCACGGCAGGCCGCGTTGATCTGCTCCAGCGAATACGGCATCGCCATGTCGTAGATCTTGGCCGAGGCGAACAGGCGCGTGTTGTGGTCGGTGAGGCGGAAGATCACCGGGCCGGAAGGCGTCTGGTAGCAACGGATGCCCTCGAAGACCGACGAACCGTAATGCACCACGTGCGCCATGACATGGGTGGTGGCTTCGGCCCAGCGCTTGATCGCGCCGTTTTGCCAGATCCATTCGGGGTATTGCATTGCCGGGCATCCGTCAGGGGGAAGCGCCTATTGTGCCCTGCGACGAGGCCCCGGCCCAAGTCGCGGCCTTGCCCTGCGAGGGGTCTCAGCCCTTGATCCACCAGCAACCGAAGTACTTCTGCAGGCCGAATACCGTCCGCGACGGCGTGCTGCCATTGGCGAGCGTCTGCTCCACGCGCAGTGCCACGGGCGCCTGCCGCGGGCGCGGTGGCGGTTCGCTACCGCCGGCAACGGCCAGTGACTCCGGCGGCGCCTCCTCGCTGCGCTCGACCGGCATCACCGGATAGATGCCGATCAACGGCTGCTGCACCAGGGCATCAAGTCGCTCGAGCGCGGCGTAGGCGGCGCTGCCCGACATGCCGGCCCAGTTGTAGACACCGGCCAGGCGGTTGGCGTCGCGGGCGTCGAAGGCGCCATTGATCTCCTGGACCAGGTCGCGCAGGTTGCGCGCGCAGCCACCGCCGCGCTCTTTCGCGCCGGCCCTTGGCGCGACGGGCTCGGGCGGGCGCTCGACCGCGCCGACATCCGGGCAGGCGCGGTCGGTGTAGATGTCCATGCCTTCGGATGTCGTGCAGCGCCGCACCTGCGCGGCGACCGGCTGCCACGCCGCCGCGGCGAGCAGCACGGTCACGAGCAGGCATTTCGACATCGACATCGGCGCAGACTAGCTTCGGCAAGGGGTCCGCGACGATACGCCCATCGCAGTCCGATCAACACCGGCCGCGGACGTGCGCCTGGCGGGCCGTCGTTCAGAAGCGGACGAAATAGCAGCCCGAATACCGCTGCACGCCAAGTTCCAGCACCTGCTGCGGCTCGGAGAAGATCAACTGCATGGCGCCGCCGCTATCGCCCGCACTGGCCAGCGAAGGCCAGTAGCTGGCGTCGACCAGCGGTTGCCGCGCCAGGCGCTGCAGGCGGTTCATGACCAACTGCGCCTGCTGGTGCTGCAGGCCCGGCCAGTGAAAGCTTTCGGCGATGCGGTTGACATCGCCCATGGCGAACGCGCCCATCAGGTCCAGCGAGAGTTGTCCGACGTTGCGTGCGCAGCCGCTCGCCGGCGGACGGCGCAGGGGAACTGCGCCGTGCCTCGTCGTCCCGAGCAGGCCGAGGCTGGCCGACGAGGAAGAATCGAAGGTCAGGCGGTTCACCAGTTCGGCCGACATGGGCGCAGGCGCAGCGCCGAGCGCCGCGCAGGCAGTGTCGGTATAGACGGCCTGGCCGTCGTGGGCCTGGCAGCGGTTGAGGCTGCCGACGGCGTGGGTCGGGGCGGCCAGCAGCAGCACCCAGAGGCATACCCAGGCCGCCACCCGTCGTGGCTGCGTGTTCATGTTCGGCCCGCGGGGGAACGGGAGGTTTCATCCTCTACCCGCGGGCGTCAATGGCGTGTGCTTGCCTGGTTTGCGGGCCGCCTTACAGGCGCGAGATCACCGACAGCGTCGGCTTGGACAGATTGAGCGTGTAGAAGTGCAGGCCCGGCGCGCCGCCTTCGACCAGGCGTTTGCACATGGCCGCGACCAGGTCGGCAGCGAATTCGCGGATCGAGTCGGCGTCGTCGCCGAAGGCATGCATGCGCTTGCCGATCCAGCGTGGGATCTCGGCGCCGCAGGTGTCGGAGAAGCGGCGCAGCTGGCTGAAATTGGAGATCGGCATGATGCCCGGCACGATCGGCACGGTGACGCCGAGCCGGCGGGCATCGTCGACAAACCGGAAGTAGGCATCGGCGTTGTAGAAGTACTGGGTGATCGCACCATCGGCGCCGGCATCGATCTTGGCCTTGAAGTGGCGCAGGTCGGCGAGCGCGTCCTCGGCTTGCGGGTGGCACTCGGGGTAGCAGCCGACTTCGATGTGGAAATAGCCATCATGCTCGCGGCGGATGAACTCGACCAGCTCGGTGGCGTAGCGGAAGTCGCCGGTGTGGCCCATGCCCGAAGGCAGGTCGCCGCGCAGGGCGACGATGCGATGGCAGCCCATCGCCTTGTAGCGCTCCAGCAGTTCGCCCAGTTCGGCGCGGGTGCCGCCGACGCAGGACAGATGCGGGGCGGCGTCGAGGCCATGCGCCTGGTGCAGCCGCTCGACGGTTTCCGGCGTGTAGCTCAGCGTCGAGCCGCCAGCGCCGAACGTGCACGAGACGTACTCGGGGTTCTGCGATTTCAACCGCGCCGCGGTCTTGTCGAGCTGCGCGCGCTGCTCGTCGGTCTTGGGCGGATAGAACTCGAAGCTGATCGGGGTCATGCGAGGCCGCCGGTGCAGGGGGTGGGGCGTAGTCTATCTCTCTATCGCGATGGAGTGGAACCGTGATGTCGCAAAAAAAACGGGCGCCGAAGCGCCCGTCTTTCACACCATCGCAATGTCGCCGCGATCAGTAGCGGTAGTGCTCCGGCTTGTACGGACCGTCGGCCGACACGCCCAGGTAGGCGGCCTGGTCGTCGGTGAGTCGGGTCAGCTTCACGCCGATCTTCTCCAGGTGCAGGCGCGCGACTTCCTCGTCGAGCTTCTTGGGCAGGATGTAGACCTTCGGCTCGTAGCTGTCCTTGTTGGCCCACAGGTCGATCTGCGCGAGCGTCTGGTTCGAGAACGAATTGGACATCACGAAGCTCGGGTGGCCGGTGGCGCAGCCCAGGTTGACCAGGCGGCCTTCGGCCAGCAGGAAGATCGAGTTGCCCGGCTTTCCATCAGCGTGCTTGAAGGTGTACTTGTCGACCTGGGGCTTGATGTTCAGGCGGACCGCACCGGAGGTGTTGAGCTTGTCGACCTGGATTTCGTTGTCGAAGTGGCCGATGTTGCAGACGATGGCCTGGTCCTTCATCTGCGACATGTGCTCGAGCGTCAGCACGTCCTTGTTGCCGGTGGTGGTGACGTAGATGTCGCCACGGCCCAGCGTGCTCTCGACGGTGTTGACCTCGAAGCCTTCCATCGCCGCCTGCAGGGCATTGATCGGATCGATCTCGGTGACGACCACGCGCGCGCCGTAGGCACGCAGCGAGTGCGCCGAACCCTTGCCGACGTCGCCGTAACCGCAGACCACGGCAACCTTGCCGGCCAGCATCACGTCCATCGCGCGCTTGAGGCCGTCGGCCAGCGACTCGCGGCAGCCGTAGAGGTTGTCGAACTTGGACTTGGTGACCGAGTCGTTGACGTTGATCGCCGGCACCAGCAGCGAGCCGGCTTCGGCCAGCTGGTAGAGGCGGTGCACGCCGGTGGTGGTCTCTTCCGAGACGCCCTTCCAGTCGCGCACGACGGTGTGCCAGAAGCCCGGGCGCTCGGCGTGGACGCGCTTGAGCAGATCCTTGATCACCTGTTCCTCGTGGTTGCCCGAGGCGGTGTTGACCCAGTCGCTGCCGTTCTCGAGCTCGTAGCCCTTGTGGATCAGCAGGGTGACGTCGCCGCCGTCGTCGACGACGAGCTGCGGGCCGAGGTACTTGTCGGTTCCGTTGCCCGGGAAGCTGAGCGCTTCGAGGGTGCAGTCCCAATACTCTTCCAGCGACTCGCCCTTCCAGGCGAACACCGGCGTACCGCTGGCGGCGATCGCGGCGGCGGCATGGTCCTGGGTCGAGAAGATGTTGCACGAGGCCCAGCGCACGTCGGCGCCGAGGTCGCGCAGGGTCTCGATCAGCACGGCAGTCTGGATGGTCATGTGCAGCGAGCCGGTCACGCGCACGCCCTTGAGCGTCGCGGTGGCGGCGTACTTCTTGCGGATGGACATCAGGCCCGGCATTTCGTGCTCGGCGATGTCGATCTCCTTGCGGCCCCAGTCGGCCAGGGAGATGTCGGCAACTTTGTAATCGCCTTCGGTGGAGAAGGTCTTGGCTACGGCATTCATTTTGAAGCTCCGGTTTTTGGGTGAGGGCAGGGCATGAGTCCTGCCAAACCGGGCGCCGTTGTACGTGTTGCGTCCCGCCGAGCCTGATTCCGGATTGCCCGGACTTGCAGCGCCCCTCGGCGAGGCGGGCCATTTTAGCCGGTTGGGGTTGCGAATGGATGAACCCGTCGCTGTCCACGTCCGGGGCGTGAAGCGCGGGCGTGATGCCTTCGAAGAGGCGCGGTCCGGCGGGCAGGGGATTGCTCCGCCCCTTAGTCAGACATCCTGTCTGATGCGGGGCGCGGGACATCCATGTCCCGCTGCGGAGCAATCCCCTGCCCGCCGGACCACGCTCCAGCCCTTCATTGCCCGGTCTTCGTCCGAAAGCCGTCATGCGTTTACCCGTCATTCCCGCGAAGGCGGGAACCCATGGACGTTGCCTCTTCCCGTCATTCCCGCGAAGGCGGGAACCCAGTGTCTTTGTCTTTGCCCGTCATTCCCGCGAAGGCGGGAATCCATGGACGCAGCTAGGCCCGGCGCTCCGCCGGTGTTGAAACCACCTGGCCCTCGAGCGGGCGTCCGGGCCCGAGCTCACCGAGCAGCCGTGCGAATGAGTCGAGGGCACGGACACCGCCCTGTACCGCGCCAGCCCGAGTCCTAACGTTGCCGCCATGTCACGCGCACGTCGCAAGATCGCCGACACGCGAAGGCAATGAAGCGACAGAGGTATTGGGAAGGAGGGGGTGGGGTGTATTTCGCGAACAGTAAACGGAGCGAAGCGGAGGTTCGCGGAATGCACCCCACCTCCTCCCCCACTGACCACGCACGCAAAAAAAACGGGCCCAAAAGGCCCGTTCTCCTTCGAACCGCCCCCCTCCCGAAAGAGAGGGGCCAATCGACTTACTTCTTCAGGCCGGCATCCTTGCGCAGGTCGTCGGCCCGGTCCGTCTTCTCCCAGGAGAAAGCGGTCGCGGTGTGCTTCTTGCCGGCGCCGTCGACGTAGGTCACCTCGTGCGGCTTGCGGCCGAAGTGGCCGTAGGCAGCGGTTTCCTGGTAGACAGGGTGGATCAGGTCGAGCATCTTCACGATGCCGTACGGGCGCAGATCGAAGTGCTTGCGGATCAGCTTCTCGATCTTCTCGTCCGGAATCTTGCCGGTGCCGAAGGTGGTGACCGAGATCGAAGTCGGCTCGGCCACGCCGATGGCGTAGGAAACCTGCACTTCGCAACGATCGGCCAGGCCGGCGGCAACGATGTTCTTGGCGACGTAGCGAGCCGCGTAGGCAGCCGAACGATCGACCTTCGACGGATCCTTGCCCGAGAAGGCACCACCACCGTGACGGGCCATGCCGCCGTAGCTGTCGACGATGATCTTGCGACCGGTCAGGCCGCAATCGCCGACCGGGCCGCCGATCACGAAGATGCCGGTCGGATTGATGTGGATCTTGTTCTTCGGCAGCGACTCGAGCCACTTCTTCGGCAGCACCGGCTTGAGCACGTGCTCGTACACGCCCTCGACCAGGTCCTTCTGCTTGATGCCCGGGTCATGCTGCGTCGACAGGACGACCGCGTCGAGGCCAGCCACGTTGTGGTTGGCGTCGTAACGCAGGGTCACCTGCGACTTCGCATCCGGACGCAGCCACGGCAGCGGCGAATTCTTCTTCTTGCGGATCTTGGCCTGCTGCTCGACCAGGCGGTGCGAGTAGTAGATCGGCGCCGGCATGAACTCCGGGGCTTCATTGCAGGCGTAGCCGAACATCAGGCCCTGGTCGCCAGCGCCCTGTTCTTCCGGCTTCTTGCGGTCAACGCCGGCAGCGATGTCGGGCGACTGCTTGCCGAGCATGTTGATGATCGCGCAGGTGTGGCCGTCGAAGCCGACATCGGAATTGTTGTAGCCGATGTCGTTGATGACCTTGCGCGCGAGGGACTCGATGTCGACCCACGCGTTGGTGGTGACCTCGCCGGCGACGATCGCCGCGCCGGTCTTCACCATCGTCTCGCAGGCAACGCGGGCGCGCTTGTCCTGGGCCAGGATGGCGTCGAGGACGGCATCGGAGATCTGGTCGGCAATCTTGTCCGGGTGGCCTTCGGAGACGGATTCGGAGGTAAACAGGTAGCTGGACATCGAGGCTTTATCCCCGTATTCGGATGAAAGGATGGCCGCGCATGATACAGGCTTGGCCGGGTCGGCGCATTGTGCGTCATTCAGGTGTTGACTGAGGGTTAATTTCGCGGCCGCGGGCGCTGTCACCGGATTGACCCGAATCCGCCACGTTGTTGTCGCCGCGTCGCCGCAGGCTGCGCGGCGAGACGCCCCGTTGGGGTGGGACGTGACGCCCGATGCCGCTTGAGCGCCGCCTGCAAGAACGTTTCCCGCACTGGTTCGATGGCCGCCGGGCGTCGATCGCCCGCCCGCTGTTGCGCACGCTCGGGCGCTGGTCGCGGTTCGACCAGATCGAGGCTTTCCTCCAGGCCAACGGCCACCTGCGCGACTTCGATTTCGTCAGCGCCGGCCTCGATCACCTCCAGGTCCGCTACATGGCCGATCCGACCGAAGTGGCGCGCATTCCCGCCAGCGGCCGCCTGCTGGTGGTCGCCAACCATCCTTCCGGCGCGATCGATGCGCTGGCGCTGCTCGACCTGGTCGGGCGCGCGCGCCGTGATGTGAAGATCGTCGCCAATGACCTGCTGTCGGCGCTGGAGCCGCTGTCGGGCCTGCTGCTGCCGGTGCGCATCCTCGGCGGCCGGCCGAGCCCGCAGAGCCTGCAGGCGATCGACGACGCACTGCGGGCCGGGCAGTGCGTGATCGTGTTCCCCGCCGGCGAGGTCGCACGGCTGGGCCTGAAGGGTGTCACCGACGGACGCTGGCGGCGCGGCTTCCTGCGCTTCGCCCGCGCCAGCGGCGCGCCGGTGCTGCCGGTGCGGATCGAGGCCCGCAACTCGGCGCTGTTCTATGGTGCCTCGGCCCTGTTCAAGCCGGTCGGCACGGCATTGCTGGCGCGGGAAATGTTCGCCCGTCGCGCCCACCGCATCTCGATGCGGATCGGTACCTTGCTGAACCTGCCGGCCGACGGCGATCCGGAACGGCTGCTGCGCCAGGTCCGCCGCGAACTGTTCTCGCTCGGGGCCGGTCGCCGCCGCAGCGACATCGAGATGGCCACCGACATGGCCGTTTCCGGCCGCCCGGAACCGGTCATCGATGCCATCGCGCCGGACCTTGTGCAAGCCGGCGTCGAGACGCTCGCGCTGCTGGGCCGCACCCTCGACGGCAAGCAGATCCGCGCCGGGCGCCTGGCCGCGGGCTCGGCGCTGCTGCAGGAAATCGGGCGCCTGCGCGAGGTCACCTTCCGCGCGGTCGGCGAGGGCACCGGCCAGCGCCTCGATGTCGACCTCTACGACAGCTGGTACGAACACATCGTGCTGTGGGACGACCGGGCCACGCGCATCGCCGGCGCCTACCGCGTCGCCCGCGGCGCCAGCGTGCTTGCCGAGCGCGGGCTGGCCGGCCTCTACACCGCGTCGCTGTTCCGCTACGGCGACGATGCCATCCCGCGGATCGCCCAGGGCATGGAGCTGGGCCGCAGCTTCGTTGCCCCCCATTACTGGGGCGGCCGCAGCATCGACTACCTGTGGCAGGGTATAGGCGCGTACCTGGCCCGCCATCGCAACGTGCGCTATCTGTTCGGGCCGGTGTCGATCAGCGCCGCGCTGCCGGAACAGGCGCGCGAGCAGATCGTCGCCTACTACGCGCGCTATTTCGGCGCCGGCCAGGTCGATGCCGTGTCGAAGCAGCCGTTCGCCTACCGCGCCGCGCCGCCGCAGTTCGACGCGGTCGATGCCGCCACCGCTTTCCGCGTGCTCAAGGCCAACCTCGATGCACTCGGGGCCAGCCTGCCGATGCTCTACAAGCAGTACACCGACCTGTGCGAGCCGGGCGGTGCGCGATTCCTCGCGTTCGGCGTGGATCCGGCTTTCAGCGACGCGGTCGACGGCCTGATTGAGGTCGACCTGCAGCTGATGCGGCCGAAGAAGCGCGAGCGCTACCTCGACGGCCATGACCTGACACACCCCGCCCTCACGGGACGCGCCCTCACGGAACGCGCCCTCACGGAGCAGGGTGGATGACACAGCAACCGGCCGTGTTGCCTTTGCGCCGCCGCGCGGTCTTCGTGTCCGATGTCCATCTGGGTTCCAAACACTGCCATGCCGCCGAGTTCGCCGACTTCCTCGGCGGGTTGCGATGCGACAGGCTCTATCTGGTCGGCGACATTGTCGACCTGTGGTGGATGGCCCAGCGCCGGCCGAGCTGGGGCAGCGCCCACAACCGCGTCATCGAGGCCCTGCACGCGCTGCGCCGCGCGGGCACCGAGATCGTCTACGTGCCCGGCAACCACGATCGCCCGATCCGTCGCTTCTGCGGCCTGACCCTGCCGCGCATGACCGTGCGCCGGCGCGCGATCCATGTCACCGCCGATGGCCGCCGGCTGCTGGTCACGCACGGCGACGACTACGACGGCGTCACCCACTTCGGCGGACTGCAGGAGCAGTTCGGCGACTGGCTGTACTACCGCATCCTCACCGGCAACCAGTGGCTCAACCGGGTGCGCCGCCACTTCGGTCGGCGCTACTGGTCGCTGTCGGAGTTCCTCAAGCGCCAGAGCGGCGCGGCCGAGCGCTACATCGAGCGTTTCGTCCAGGCCGGGCTCGACGATGCGCGGCGCCGCGGCCTCGACGGGGTGATCTGCGGCCACATCCATCGCGCATCGCTGCTGGAACGCGATGGCCTGCTCTATGCCAACGACGGCGACTGGGTCGAGAGCCTGACCGCGCTGGCAGAGGATCCGGACGGCAGCTTCCGGCTGCTGTCGCACACCGGCGAGGCGCTGGCGCTGTGCGCACCCGTGCAGCCGATGCTGGCCGCGCCGGAGCAATCGCACGCCGCGTAGCGCAGGCGGACGCGCCAGGGTGAACGGCCCGCTGCTAGCATCGCGGCATGGACTCACTGACCCATGTCTTTCTCGGCGCCGCGATCGCGGCCGCCATCGTGCCGCCGCAACATCGTCGCGCCGCCATGCTGGCGGGCGCGGCGATGGGCTCATTGCCCGACCTGGATGTACTGCCGGTCAACCTGCTGACCAGCGACCCGATCGCGCGGATGACCTGGCATCGCAGTCTCAGCCACTCGCTGCTGGTGCTGCCCTTTGTCGCCTGGGCGATCTGGGCCGGGTTCCGCAGCCGCGGCGGTCGCGTCGCGCAGTCGCCGCGGCGCTGGTTCTGGGCGATCTTGCTGGCGGTGATCACACATCCACTGCTGGACGCATTCACCATCTACGGCACGCAGCTGCTGTGGCCGTTGCCGTTCAGGCCGGTGATGTGGTCGAGCGTGTTCATCATCGACCCGATGTACACGGTCTGGTTGCTGATCGCCTGCGTGATCGCATGGTGCTGGCGCGAAAGACGCTTCGTGCAGCCGGCGCTGCTCGCCGGTTTGACGCTCAGCACCCTGTATCTGGGGGCATCGCTGTGGGCCAAGCAGCAGGTCGAGCGCGAAGCCGAAAGCGCGCTGGCCGCCCACCACCTCGAAGACGCGCCGCGCTTCTCGGTGCCGATGCCGTTCAACGTCCTGCTCTGGCGCGTGGTGGCCATGACGCCGGAGGGGTTCGTCGAAGGCGAGCGTTCGCTGGTCGCCGATCGTGGGCCCATGCGCCTGCGCGAGTATCCATCCGACGTGCAGTCGCTCACCCAGGTCTTCGACTATCCCGGCGTGCAGCGCCTGAACTGGTTCAATCGCGGATTCATGAAGGCAGAGGAACGCGATGGCCGCCTGGTGCTGTCGGACCTGCGCATGGGCGCCGAGCCCGATTACAGCTTCCGTTTTGCGGTGGCGCGGCGCGAGGGCGATGCCTGGCGGGAAATGCCGCCCGAACAGCTGAAGTGGCCATGGCAGGCCAGCCGCAGGCTCGGCGCGATGTGGAAGCGGATCTGGAACACGCCCGCCGGCGAGACCGACGTTGTCGGCGCGGCGATGGCGCGGCCCTCAGTGAGGGCGCAGGCGGGCGCTACCGCAGGACACTGAACAAACCACCAGGGCCGCATGTTGCACACACGGCCCTTGAGTGGAAGTTGATGTCATGGGAGTCCACCTCGGGACTTGCCAGCCTCGACTTCCCGTTCGACCAGGGGATCGACCACGGGCTGCCTTGATTGGGACTAGAGAGCGTCCTTGTTCTCGCGCTTGACCTGAACAAGGTATTGGTGGCCCTGCTTGTCGGTGATGGCAACCGATTCGCCATTCATCAGCTGCTGGTACTTCACTTCACCAACGGCGTCGACGAACTTGTCGAGCGCGCGATCGTAGGTGTAGGGGTACTCGGCGAAAGCGGTACGGTTGCCGAGGACCATCTGGACCTTGCGTTCGCTCAGCCCGGTGATCTGCGACAGGTCACCGATGGGATCCTTGCTCTGCTCGGCCCAAGCAGGCATCGATGCCGCGAGTGCCAACGCGATGAACGCAATCTTGGCTTTCATGTGGTGCCTCCTGATCGGATCGATCCACCGGGGCGTTGCGGCGGGGTCCGCAGAAGGGGACACCCCGGCATGGCATAGAGTCGAGCAATGCGCTCGAGTTCGCATCGGCCATAGGGGCCTGTGACTTTCGACCTGCACCACTTGTCGCAATCACAACAGCAGCACAATCGTCACGCAACGTGTGTATGCATGCACAAATGCAGGCGGCAATGGTTTCATCCGTAATCGATGAATGCCGCATCAATGGACTCGCACTAGTAGACGATCGCGCGCGCCTGCACGAAGGCATAGAAGAACACCGCGTTGGGATCGTTCTGCACCTGGTGCAGCTCGCGACGCATGCCTTCGACCACGTCAGGCGTGACGCATCCGGCGGCGAGCAGCTGGTCGGCCGCCGACAGCAGCAGTTCCTCCCAGAACCCGATCATCGTCTTGCGCCGTGCCGGCTCGCGATTGTCGAAGTAGAACGTCTTGACCTCGGTGGCGACGTCGCGGAAGCCGCCGGCAAGCAGCAGGTTGCCGAGCTTGGCGCCGACGAAGGGATCGCCGCCGCTTTCGTACTGGAAATCGTTGAACGCCATCCAGTACCGCCAGACATTGGGCGAGTACGGATCAAGCAGGAAGGACGAGTTCATCACCTCGGTGATGTAGACCGGCGATCCGGGCGCGAGCACGCGTCGAACTTCATTGAGCACGCGCGCCGGCGAGGGCACGTGTTCGAGCACCCAGCACAGGAAGGCGGCATCGAAACTGCGCGGCTCGAACGGCAGGTTGGTGGCATCGGCCAGATTGAGGTCGTAGCGACCCTGCAGCCATGACATCGCACCAAGGTTGGTGCGGGCGGCGCCGAGCTGGGCGTCGTTGAGATCGACGCAGGTGACGTGCAGGTCGGGGAAGCGCCGCAACAGGATCTCGGTCTGCGCACCCACGCCACTGCCGACCTCGAGCAGCCGGCGCGCGCTGCTGTAGCCGATGTCGTGGAAGATCGTCGATTCGGCCAGCCGCGCCTGTTTCATCAGGCGCGCCTGCTCGGTCAGGGAAAACCCGTGCAGGTAAGGGAACTCGGTGGCGCTGGAAGACTCGCTCATGTGGCCTCCTTGGCGGGGCCCTCGCCGTCACGCGGCGGCCGGGAGCTCCGGGGCGACGCCCGCGATCAGGGCGTCGAAATAGTCGGCAGTCAGTTGCAACTGTGCCTGCGCCGATTCCGCGCGGTTGACCACCGCCCGGAACGCCACGTTCTCTGGCCGGTCCTTGGCATACCAGCCCAGGTGCTTGCGGGCGATGCGCACGCCTGAAACCTCACCGTAGAACGCGTGCAGGTGGTGCAGGTGGCCGACCAGCACGTCGCGCACTTCCTGCAGGTCCGGCTCGGGCAGCTGCTCGCCCGTGGCCAGATAGTGCGCGATCTCGCGGAATATCCACGGCCGGCCTTGCGCCGCGCGGCCCACGAGCACGGCATCGCAGCCGGTACGGGCGAGTACTTCGGCGGCCTTGTGCGGCGAATCGACGTCGCCGTTGGCGAACACCGGGATCGACAATGCCGCCTTCACTTCCGCGATCGTGTCGTACTCGGCGGTGCCGGTGTACTGCTGGTCGCGCGTGCGGCCGTGCACGGCCAGTGCGGCGATGCCGGCGCTCTGCGCGACCTTTGCGATCGCCAGCGCGTTGCGCTGGTCGGCGGCCCAGCCGGTGCGGATCTTCAGCGTCACCGGCACATCGACCGCCCTGACCACGGCGTCGAGGATGCGTGCGACCAGCGCCTCGTCGCGCATCAGTGCCGAGCCGGCCCAGGCATTGCAGACCTTCTTCGCCGGGCAGCCCATGTTGATGTCGATGATCTGCGCGCCATGGTCGACGTTGTAGCGCGCCGCATCGGCCATCACCTCCGGCACGGTGCCGGCGATCTGCACGCTGATCGGCGCCGGCTCGCCGTCGTGGTCCATGCGATGGCGCGACTTGGCGGTGTTCCAGAAGCGGGGATCGGAAGTGGTCATCTCCGACACGCACAGACCTGCGCCCAGGCGCTTGCTCAGCACCCGGAACGGTTTGTCGGTGACGCCGGCCATGGGCGCCAGGATGACCCTGGGCGCAATCTGGTAGGGGCCGATATGGAAGGACGTGTCCGCCATGGCGGGCATTGTACCGGTGGGGGTCTCAGCGATGCCCGCGCCGGCGCCGCCAGAAGAGAAAGCCGGTGACCAGCAGGAACATCGGCAACACGCCTGTCGCGGCCATTGCCCACTTCAGCACCGGTCCGCCGACCGCGCCCACATGCACGGGAAAGATCGCCTGGCTCATGCGCATGCCCAGCTGGTTGGCCGTGGCGTCCTGGACCTGCAGCACCCGCGTGCCGTCTGCGGCGACGGCAATGGTGCTGCGACCGACCGGATGCCATTCGCCATCGGCGCGCGCGCGGAACGACACCACTGCGTCGCCGTGCCTGGGCACCGAGACCCGGCTGAGGCGCGCACCCGGCAAGGCGGCGCGGGCCTCGCCGATGACCCGCGGCCAGTCGACAGGGCCGTCGCCCTTGAGCTTTGGCGGCTTGATCGACTGGCCGCCGAACACGCCCACCAGCACCGACTGGAATCCCTTGGAGTACACCATGCCGACGCCCGTGAGCGTCGCCAGAAGCAACAGCGGAAACAGCATCGCACCACCGCTGCGGTGCCAGCTCAGCCAGCGCCGCACCGGTGGGCCGGAACGCATCTTCAGGTGCGCCAGCCACTGCCCACGTCGCGGCCACCACAGATACAGCCCGGTCAGCACCAGGGCCAACGCGATCGATCCGACCACGCCCAGCACTTCCTCGCCGGTCTCGCCGCCGAGCAGCTTGGTGTGCCACGCGTGCAGCCACATCAGTACGTCGTCGTCTTCGCTGCGATAGAGCAGCAGGGCGCCATCTTCGGGAGCGAAATAGGCGCGATGACCGTCCTCGAAGAATCCCTGCCAGACCGGCAGGTCGTCCTGGGGAAGGTCGAGCGAGCGCAGGCCCTCGGGTTGCCAGCGTTCGATCAGGGCGGCCAGCACGCGCCCATCGGCGACCGCGGAATGCTGCGCCAGCTGCGGGTGCTGCAGGCGCAACAGATCGGTGTGGAAGACCAGCACGGTGCCGGTCAGCGCCACCAGCGCGAACACGGCACCGACGCTGAGGCCGACCCACAGGTGCAGCCACGACAGCACTGCCCGCAGGCGGCGCGAAGCCGGCCGGGGAGCGTGTCGTGGCGCGACGGCATTCATCAGAAGCGATTGGCCCAGCTCAGCGTGAGCACGCGGCCACGACCGGCGACGTAGGTGTCGTTGCGTGGCGTGCTCTGCGAATAGTAGGTGACGTACTGTTCGCCGAGGAGGTTCTCGATGCCGACGTTGATCTGGCCCAGCGGCAGCTGGAAGCGTGTCTGCAGGTCGACGGTGGTGTAGCCGTCGAACTGCGCCACCTGCACACCGCGCAGGTCGAATTGGCGATCGAGCGACTGGCTGGCCTGCAGGCGCGTGGCGATGCCCGGCGTCCAGTCCTGGTCCCAGAACGCGGTGACGCGGTCGGGGCTGACGTTGATGCCCGGCAGGTCGCTGTCGACGCGGTCGTCGCCATTGCTGTCGTAGCGGCCGTCGGCCTGCGCATAGCCCAGGCCGATGCGGGTCGACTCGCTGAACTGCCAGGCCACGTTGGCTTCGATGCCTTCAATCTCCGTCCGCTCGCGCACGACGTTGTAGCTCTGGCTGCCGGGATCAAAGGCAAGGCGCGAACCCAGGTCGGAATCGGACTGATAGATGGCCAGGTGGGCAAGCCAGCGACCGTCGTCGTAATCGACGCCGATCTCCTGGTTGTCGGCGATCACCGGCGACAGATCGACCAGGGTGTCGACGCGCTGGCCCGGTGCGCTGATGCCGCGCAGGACACGGCCGATGTCGGCGACGCTGTATCCCTCCGAATACGAGGCGTAGAGCTTCAGCGCGTCGGTCACTTCCCACACCGCGCCGAAGTTGGGCAGCACTTCGCTCGTCGTCGGCGAACCGCCTTCGACGAACTGGCCACCGTTGTTGGACGGAATGGTGGTGAAGTCGTCGACCTTGAGCTTGCCGCGCTCGTAGCGCAGGCCACCGCTGAGCATGACCCGGTCGGCCACCCACCACTCGGCCTGGACGAACGGCGACACCGATTCGTAGCTGGTCTTGGGCACCCAGTCGAGGCCGCTGACGACCAGTTCCTGGTGGGTGGTGTCACGCGCCAGGTCGAGGCCGGTGGTCACGCGCAGGCGCAGGCCGAACAGGTCGCCGCGCGACCAGCTGAACTTGCCGCCGAGCTTCTCCGAGACGTTCTGCGACTGGTCGAACCAGTGCAGGTCGCGGCCGTCGCCCCAGAAGTCGCCCCAGTCGGTGCCCCCGTAGAGCGCTTCGAAGTCGACCCAGTACAGCTGCGCCTGGAAGTAGCCGCCGGCCATCGCCTTGTCGGTGTAGTCGAGGTTGAGCGAGGTCGAGCGGTTGCGCGTGCCTTCGCCTTCCTTCTCGCCGCGGATCGAAGTCGCCAGCTGGCCGGTGGCGATATTGCCGTTGACCGTGGCGTAGTCGTTGTTGCCTTGCAGCTCGTAGTGATTGACGGTCAGCTGCAGGCGCTGTTCGTCGTTGAGGTTCCAGCCACCCTTGGCGAACAGGTTCCAGGACTGCGAGTCCATCAGGTCGCCCTGGACGTCGTTGACCGCGATGGCATCGCCGTCGCCGTCGTAGTACAGGCCTTCGCTCGCGTACGACGCGCCAGCAACGAGATCAAACGCACCGCTACGCGTGCCGAACACGTAGGAGGCGCGGTATCCGCTGCTGTCGCTCTCGTGCGGCAGCGCGCTGCTGGCGGCGACGTCGACGTCCTGGAAGCTTTCGCCGTCCTGGCGCGGCGCGCGTTTGGTGATGATGTTGATGATGCCGCCGGAAGCGCCAAGCCCCTGCAGCGCGTTGGCGCCGTGGATGACCTCGATGCGCTCGATCATCGCCGGGTCGATGGTGTGGCCGTCACGGCCGCCTTCGCGCAGCGGCGTCGATTGCGGCACGCCATCGACCAGGTACAGCGGCTTGCGCCCGCGCAACGTCTCGCCGCCGTTGGTGAGCTTCTGCCGCGAGGGCGAGAACGACGGAATCAGGTTGGCCAGCACCTGCGAGATGTCCTGGGTCAGCGCCAGCTGCTGTTGCAGCTGCTTCTGGTCGATCACGGTGATGGTGTTGGGCAGCGCGGCATCGGAATCGGGGATGCGGCTGGTGCTGGCAGAAACGGTGACGCGGTCGATGTCGACGGCGCTGTCGGCAGGGGCGTCGGCGGCGTGGGCGACAGGCGCAACAAGCGCAGCCAGCACGGCGCTGGCAAGGAGGTGGCGACGGAGCATGGGGGGAGGGGGGTCCGGACGGCGAATCAGCCCCGTATGGTAATGCGAACCATTCGCGTTTTACAGGGCTCCGGCGAATCGTGCCCGCAGCCGCCCCTTCAGGCGCCGAATCGTGCCTGCAGTTCTGCCTCGTGCGGCATCGCCGCCGCAGCCCCTTCGCGTTCGGTCGACAGACCGGCATAGCGATTGGCGAAGTGGACATGGTCGGCGAACGCGGCCTCGCCGCGGCGGGCCAGCGAGGCGGCGAGGGCGCCGTTCAAGGCGTCGCCCGCGCCGGTGGTGTCGACCGGCCGCACGCTGGCGGCGGCAACCCGGTAATGCATGCGTGCGTCGTTGCGCAGGTTCCGGCTTGCGTGCGAGACGAAGCAGCCGGCAGCACCGAGCGTGATCACCACGGTTCCATGCGGCAGCAGGCGCCGGCACAGTGCGTGCAGCGACTCGTCTTCCATTGCGGCGAGCTTGCCGGGATCGACCTGTTCGCCGAGGTGGCGACCGAGCTGCGCGCAGAATTCGGTTTCGTTCGGGGTGACCACGTCCGCCAGCGCCCACAACGACGCCGGTGCCTGCGCATCGGCCGGTGCGGGATTGAGCAGCGTCGGCACGCCCGCCGCGCGCGCCGCGACGAATGCCGCCTCGATCGCCGTCAGCGGCGATTCCAGCTGCGCCAGCACCACCTGCGCAGCGCCGATCGCGGCCGCCTGCTGCTCTACGAACTGCGCCGAAAGCTCGGCATTCGCGCCGGGCCCGATCACGATCGAATTGCGCCCCGAGGCATCGACGTAGATGCCGGCGGTGCCGGTCGGGGCATGGCTGGGCAGGTCGTGCAGGTCGATGTCGTCGGCCACGGCCAGCGCATGCGCCAGCTGGCCGCCGAGATCGTCGCCGAGCGCGCAGATGAAACTGGTCGCCGCGCCGGCGCGCGCGGCGGCAGTGGCCTGGTTGAAGCCCTTGCCGCCGGGACCGGTGCGGTAGTGCCCGCTGAGGGTCTCGCCCGGCCGCGGCAGCGTCGCCACCGTCCACACGTGATCGACGTTGAACGAGCCGACCACCACCACGCGCGCGCTGCCAGCCATGGGATCAGCTGAAATAGGTGAGCACGCCGGCGATGGTCGCGGTCATGAACGTCGCGATCGAGCCGCCGAGCACCGCGCGCAGGCCGAAGCGGGCCAGGTCCTGGCGCCGTTCCGGAGCGAGACCGCCGATGCCGCCGATCTGGATCGCGATCGAGCTGAAGTTGGCGAAGCCGCACAGCGCGTAGGTCGCGACCAGGCGGCCCTGTTCGCTGAGGGCAACGCCGGCGACCTTGCCGTTGACGATGTCGGCCAGCTGCAGGTAGGCGACGAATTCGTTGATCACCACTTTCTGCCCGATCAGGCTGCCGACGATCGGCGCATCCGACCACGGCACGCCGATGACCCAGGCCAGCGGTGCCAGCAGGTAGCCGAAGATCGCTGCCAGGTCGGTCGGCTTGCCGATCGCCGCGGCAATGCCGGTGACGTCGCCAAACCAGGTCAGCGGCCAGTTGATCAGCGCGATCAGGGCGATGAAGGCGAGCAGCATCGCGCCGATGTTCAGCGCCAGGCGCAGGCCGTCGCCGGCACCGGCGGCGGCCGCGTCGATGATGTTGGCGGTGGTCTTCTCGACTTCCATCTTGACCGTGCCGCGGGTCAGCGGCTCACCGGTCTCGGGCACCAGGATCTTGGCGATCACCAGCGTCGCCGGCGCGGCCATGATCGAAGCGGCGAGCAGGTGCTTGGCGTAGAACGCCTGCTGTTCCGGATCGCCACCGCCGAGCATGCCGACGTAGGCGGCGAGCACGCCGCCGGCGATGTGGGCCATGCCGCCGATCATCATCGTGATCAGCTCCGACTCGGTCATCTTCGGAATGTACGGGCGCACGGTCAGCGGCGCCTCGGTCTGGCCGATGAAGACGCTGGCGCAGACGCTGGTGGTCTCCGCGCCCGACACGCGCATCACCTTGGTGATCGCCCAGGCCATCGCCCGCACCACCGCCTGCATCACGCCCAGGTGGTAGAGCACGCCCATGAGGGCGGCGAAGAAGATGATCGTCGGCAGCACCTGGAAGGCGAAGATGAAGCCATACGTAGAAACGTCCATCAGGCTGCCGAAAATGAACTTCGAGCCTTCGCCGACGAAACTGAGCACTTTGACGAAGCCGTGGCCGATGGCGTCGAACGCCTCGCGCCCGCCCGGCATCAACAGCACCACCGCGGCAAAGGCGATCTGCAGCGACACGCCAGTGGCGACCAGCTTCCAGTCGACCCGGCGTCGGTTGGTGGAGAACAGCCAGGCGATGCCTACCAGTACCGACAGGCCAAACAGGCCAAATGCCACCCGCGCAATTGCTTCCACTCAGTTCTCCCCAGGCGACCGGCAGTCGGCAGCGCGTCGTTGTTGTTGTTGTAGGTCGGCCGCGACGGCGGCGGCGCGTAGTTTACCCCGCCGGCCGTCACACTCCGCTCTCTCCCCTTGTGAGAGGGGGACGGCCGCCGCGGGCGGCCAGGGAGAGGCGGCCAGGGAGCGGAGGGGCGGTCAGCCGTCCCTCGCCACCACCTTGTTCCGCCCCTGCAGCTTGGCCTGCTGCAGCCGGCTGTCGGCCCGGCGCAGCAGGCGCGACAGGTCCGAGCCCTCGTGCGGGAAGCCCGCCAGGCCGGCACTGAAGCTCAGCGGCATCGCGTCGGCGCCGCGCTCGGGCTCGAACGGGCGCTCGCCCAGGGCCCGGCGGATCGCATCCACCCGCTCCCAGGCCGTGCCGATCGGTTTGCGCAGCAGCAGCACGAATTCCTCGCCGCCGATCCGCACCAGCCATTCGCCCGGCTCGGCCAGCTCGCGCAGGACGGCGACGACGTGGCGCAGGGCGCGATCGCCGGCGTGGTGGCCGTGGGCGTCGTTGATGCGCTTGAAGTGGTCCAGGTCGATCAACGCCAGGGTCAGGCTGTCGCCGTCGTGGCGGACGCTGTCGAACAGGCGCGGCACCCGGTGCAGCAGCCAGGTGCGGTTGGGCAGCCGGGTCAGGCCGTCGGTGCCCGACAGCTCGACCAGGCGCTGCATGCGGTAGACCACCATCGCGGTGATCAGGGTGAACATCATCAGCAGCACCACGCGCTGGGCCTGGCTGCCCAGGGTCACCGAGCCGTAGTCGCTCGACAGCAGGTCCTCGGGCGAGGTCGCCATGGCGAACACCACCAGCACCAGCAGGCTGTACTCGGCAATGGCCAGCGCACCGGCAAACAGGGCGATGCGGCCATCGCTGCGCAGGGCGGTCAGCAGGATCGACAGGACATAGCCGCACCACACGATCAGGCTGTTCAGGCCGGCCGGCAGGTGGTTGGCCGCCAGGGCGGCCAGCACGAGCGTGGTGGCGGTGACATCGAACGCCGACGAGGCGAACGGCAGCCAGCGGAACAGGCGGCGGCGTCGCGCCAGCGTCAGCCACAGCTGGGCGAAGATGTTGACGACCAGCGCGCCGCCCAGGCCGATCATCGTTTCCTTGATGCCACCACCGCCCAGCGCATTGGCCAGCGGCAGCAACAGCAGCATGGCGGCGAGTGCGGCGCGCAGTCGCGCCACCAGCAGTTCGCCGCCGGCGCCGATCTCGAGCATGATTTCGTCGGGCCGCGCCAACAGCTTGGCGACGACCTCGCGGATCCTCCCGCCCGTCACGTGCACCGCCGCCCCCCTTGATGCCCGCGCCGAGCATAGCGCGGCGCGGGCGGGTTTACAGGGGGACGGACAAGGAGCCGGAAATTACCCCAGCCCGCGCACCGCGACCCACGCTGCCAGTGCCAGGAACACCACCGCCGCGACGATCCGCGCCGTCTTCAGCGGCAAGCGGTCGGCCAGTCGGCTGCCGAGCAGCACCACGGGCATGTTCGCCAGCAGCATGCCGGCCGTGGTGCCGGCGACGACTTCCCAGAACGGGTGGTACTTCGCCGCCAGCAGCACGGTCGCGACCTGGGTCTTGTCGCCGATCTCGGCCAGGAAGAAGGCGATGGTGGTGGCGACGAAGGCGCTGCGTGCCGGAAGCGCGCTGTCTTCCTCGTCGAGCTTGTCGGGCTTGAGCGTCCAGATCGCGACCGCGAGGAAGCTGATGGCCACCACCCAGCGCAGGACTTCAGGGCTCAGCCACTGCGCGACCAGGGTGCCGAACCAGGCCGCCAGCGCATGGTTGAGCAGCGTGGCGACCAGGATGCCGGCGACGATTGGCCAGGGCTTGCGGAAGCGCGCTGCCAGCAGCAGCGCCAGCAGTTGCGTCTTGTCGCCGATTTCGGCGAGCGCGACGGTGCCGGTCGAGACGGCAGCGGTCATCAGCGGGAAGTGATCCGGCGTGAGGTTATCCAGCGTGAGGTTATCCAGCGCGAAGAAGTTCATGGAGACTCCGGGGGTCGGGCTTCCGCGTGGACGCGAAAGGCAAACGCCACACGGCCCGACCCGGCATATGCCAGTTGCTCGCGCGACGCCTGCCTTCGGTCTTGCCCGTGGTCGCTCGCCGGCATGTCTGCCGGCTGGCTGCCGCTCCTGCGCCATGGCCGGTGGGCCAAGTGTGTTGACGCAGGTCCCCGCGGTTCGTGGTTGCACGACGCAGCGGGTGGGCTACTCCCCGGAGGAGGGAATGGCGCGCATTGTACAGGCCCGTGACGGCAGCTGGCTAAACTGAACGCCGAACTCCAGGAGTCTTCCCATGCAATACCGCCGCCTTGGTTCCTCCGGCCTGCAACTGTCGGCCCTGTCCTTCGGTGCCTGGCTCACCTTCGGCTCGCAGATCGGCCGCTCGACCGCGCGCGACCTGATCGCCGCCGCCTGGGACAACGGCATCAATTTCTTCGACAACGCCGAGACCTATGCCAACGGCGAGGCCGAGAAGGTCATGGGCGACGTGATTGCCGACCTGCGCCTGCCGCGCGACGGTTTCTGCGTGTCGAGCAAGGTCTTCTTCGGGTCCGCCGCCGAGCCGCGGCCGACCCAGAAGGGCCTGTCGCGCAAGCACGTGACCGACGCCTGCCACGCCGCGCTCAAGCGCCTTCGCGTGGACTACCTGGATCTTTTCTACTGCCACCGTCCCGATCCCGAGACGCCGATCGAGGAGACCGTGCGCGCGATGGACGCGCTGGTCGGGCAGGGCAAGGTCCTGTACTGGGGCACTTCGGAATGGACCGCGGCGCAGATCCGCGAGGCGCACAAGATCGCGCGCGCCCAGCACCTGACCGCGCCGACGATGGAGCAGCCGCAATACAACCTGCTGCACCGCGAGCGCGTCGAACTCGAATACGCGCCGCTGTTCGCGGAGTTCGGCCTGGGCACCACGATCTGGTCGCCGTTGGCCTCGGGCCTGCTCACCGGCAAGTACAACGCCGGCGTGCCGAACGAAGCCCGTCTCGGCCGGGAGGGTCTTGGCTGGCTGCAGCGCAGCGTGCTGGGCAACGAGGGCGATGGCCGGGTCGACCGTGCCCGCCGCTTCGTGGAGTTGGCCAGGGACCTGGGCGTCGCCCCGGCGCCGCTGGCGATTGCCTGGTGCCTGCGCAACCCGCACGTGTCGAGCGTGATCCTCGGCGCCAGCCGACCGGAGCAGCTGCTGCAGAACCTCGAGGCGCTGGAGCTGGTGGAGCGCCTGCAGGAAGGCGACTGGCAGCGGGTCGAGGCGGCCGTGGGTTGAGGCGGCAGTGGGTTGAGGCGGCAGTGGGTTGAGCAGGCGGGCCGAAGGGTGGCGACGGGGGTGTTGACGAAGTAATGAGAATCATTATCATTCAAGTCGCCAACCCGAACGAGCCACGAACATGTCTCTGCGCCAACCGCTGCTGCAGCTCAAGCCACGTTCCGACCGTCCCGCTCCGCCCATCGCCGCGGCGTTCGATGCGCTCAGCGCTTCGGGGCTGACCCTTGCCGCTTCGCTGGTCGAGAGCGACGACCTCCTTCGCGGCGGACGCGAAGTGCTGATCCGCCACGGCGACGAGGTCTATCGCCTGCGCCATACGCGCAACGACAAGCTGATCCTGACGAAGTGATCCTGACCAAGTGATCCTGACCAAGTGATCCTGACCAAGTGATCCTGACCAAGTGATCCTGACCAAGTAATTCCAGAAACCCACCGATCGGCGCGCCCGGGAACCCGGACGCGCCGATCGGCCGCGTTGCCGCCCTGGGGAGGGTGGCTGCGCGAAGGCGGACTGCCAGGGAGGCGGCCGCTCTCCATTCAACGTCTCTCTCCAAGGCCCGCAAGCTCGCCGGTTCGAACGGCTGCCAGCAACGCCTCGACATTCACTTCGAGCCTGCTCATGCATCCCGTTCCCAGCACCCTCGCCGTTGCCCTGATGCTGGCGCTGCCAGCCCATGCCCGTGCCGCCGACAGCGCCGCCGCCGATTCGGAAGCCCTGACGGGCGCCGCTGCCGCCGCAGGCGCCACCAACGAGTTCGACCGCATCGTCGTCACCGCGACCCGAACCGAGCGCGCGCTCGACGACGTTCCGTCGGTGGTCACCGCCATCGACCGCGAGCAGATGGACCGCGAACTGGTCCGCAACATCAAGGACCTGTTCCGCTACGAGCCGGGCATCACCGTCACCACCGGCACCGGCCGCTTCGGCCTGGGCGACATCCGCATCCGCGGACTGGGCGGCAATCGCGTGCGCATCGAGACCGACGGCATCGCCGTGCCGGATGCGTTCTCGATCGGCTCGTTCTCCACCGCCAACCGCAACTTCGTCGACCTCGACACGCTCAAGCGCGTCGAAGTCGTACGCGGCCCGGGGAGCGCCCTGTATGGCTCCGATGCACTGGGCGGCGTGGTCGCCTTCCAGACCAAGGATCCCTCCGACTATCTGGAGGCGGGCGGGCTGGAGGATGGCACGGACGCCTACTTCGGTTTCAAGCTTGGCTACGAGGGCGCGGACAACGGCCTGTTCGGCGCCGCCACCGCCGCCTTCGGTGGCGATCGCTGGTCCGGCCTGGTCTCGCTCAACCACCACCAGGGCCAGGAAACGGAAAACATGGGCGAGGACCGCAGCAGCGGTCCCAACCGCACCGCCGCCAATCCGCAGGACTACGACGGCCGCAGCCTGCTGACCAAACTGGTCTACGCGCCCAGCGAAAACCAGCGCTTCAAGCTCACCGTCGAAGGCAACGAGGACCAGGTCGACACCGACGTGCTGACCGCGCGCGTGCTGGCCGCCCTGCCGCCCGGCGCGCCGCCGACCACGCCGCGCACGCGCACCACTGCGCTGCTTGGCGACGACCGGCAGACCCGCGCCCGCGTCTCGTTCGCGCACGAGGTCGACCAGATCGATTCGGTCCTCGTCGATTCGCTGCAGTGGCAGGTCTACCGCCAGGACAGCGAGACCACGCAGTACACCAACGAACTGCGCGAGACCCTCAGCGACGGCCGCGTGATCAACCCGACCCGGCGCGAGCGCGAGTTCAACTTCGACCAGCGCCTGCTCGGCGCCGAGGCCGTGCTGCACAAGGACGTCGTCACCGGCAGCGTCGACCACGCCCTGACCTACGGATTCGAATACGCCTACACCGACTTCAAGCAGAAGCGCGATGGCCGCTCGACCAACCTGACCACCGGTGCGGTGACGAGCACGATCCTCCCCGACGTGTTCCCGGTCCGCGACTTCCCGACCAGCGCCACGACCTCGGCCGCGCTCTACGTGCAGGACGAGATCTCGTTTGCCGATGGCGCCTTCCGCCTGATCCCGGCCGTGCGCGTTGACCACTACAAGCTCGACTCCAGGAGCGACGCGATCTACGAAGGCGACAACCCGGGCCTGCCGATCGTCGACATGACCGAAACCAGTGTCTCGCCCAAGCTCGGCGCGGTCTGGCACTTCACCCGGGACTGGTCGCTGTTTGGTGGTTACCAGCACGGCTTCCGCGCGCCGCCGTACAACGACGTCAACCTGGGCTTCACCAACTTCCAGTTCGGCTACACCGCGATTCCCAACCCTGACCTCAAGCCGGAAACCAGCGATGGCGTCGAGCTCGGCGTGCGCTTCTCCAATCAAGCCGTGTATGCCGAGTTCACCACCTACCACAACCGCTACGACGACTTCATCGAGTCGCTGCGCGACATCGGTTTCAACGAACAGGGACTGACGGTCTTCCAGTCGCAGAACATCGCCAACGCCGAGATCTACGGCGCCGAGGCCCGGGCCGGCATCGACCTGGGGGCACTGTCGGAAGCCATGGCAGGCTGGTCGCTGCGCGGATCGGCGGCATGGTCGAAGGGCGAGGACCGCGACACCGGCACGCCATTGGAGTCGATCGATCCGCTGCGCGCGTCGCTGGGCGTGGCCTACGACCGCGAAACCTGGGGCGTGGAACTCGCCGGCCGCTTCGCCGGCCGCGACGACGAGTTGCCGGTGGCCGGCCGCTTCGAGACGCCGGGCTACGGCGTGTTCGACCTGCTCGGCCACTGGACCTTTGCACCCGGTGCGGAGTTCAACGCCGGCGTGTTCAACCTGGCCGACCGCAAGTACTGGGAGGCCGGCACGATCGCCAGCCAGCAGCCGGCGACCAGCACCGTGCTCGACCGCTACACCAGCCCCGGTCGCAACGTCGGCGTCAGCCTGAGCGTGAGCTGGTGATGCAGCTCGCCCACGAAGCACCTCCTTTCAACGTCACCAAGAGCCAGCCATGAACATGCGCCCGCATCTGCTCCTGCTTTCCCTGCTTGCCGCCGTGCCGATGCACGCCATCGCCGCGCCGTCCGCTGCGTCGTCCACCCCCGACCCGGCGCGCGACCACGACTCGATCCTGGCGATGAAGGGCGAATACATCGTCGACTTCGCCTTCGACGAGACCGTGCTGCTGCAGCCGGGCTACGAACGCCATCCGGCGATGCGCAGCGGCGGCAACGAGGTGGTGATCGTTGTCGAGGACACGCCGACCCGGATAGTCCTGCAGCACATCCTGGTCGACGAGAAGAGCGGCCACGTCACCAAGCACTGGCGCCAGGACTGGACCTACGAAGCGGCCACGCGCTTCGAGTTCAGCGCCGACCAGACCTGGCAGGTGCGGCCGATCGCGGCCGGACTGACCCGCAGCGCCTGGACCCAGTGCGTGTACGAAGTCAGTGACGCACCGCGTTACTGCGGCACCGGTGCGTGGACCTACGACAACAACGTCGCCACCTGGACGAGCGACCTGAGCTGGCGTCCGCTGCCGCGTCGCGAGTACACCAAGCGCAGCGACTACAACGCCATCAGCGCGATCAACCGCCACACCTTGACGCCGAGCGGCTGGACCCACGAGCAGTTCAATACCAAGGTGCTGCGCAAGCCCGATGGCAGCCAGGTCGAGCTGGCCCGCGAATTCGGCTTCAACGATTACCAGAAGACCACCGAGGTCGACTTCAAGCCGGCCTACAAGTACTGGGACGCGACCAACGGCTACTGGGCGCGGGTGCGCGCGCGCTGGGACGGCTTCCTCGGCAAGGCGCCGGGCCTGCACCTGAAGACGAAGATCGACGGCATGGCGATGATCATGCCGCTGTTCGAGCAGGCCTCGCAGCTGGAGGAGGGTAGGAAGGTCAGCGACGCGAAGATCGACGCGGTCTTCAAGAAGTGGGTCGAGCCGGCTCCACGTTGATGCGGTAAAGAGACGGCGCCCCGGGGCGCCGTCTCTTTATATGGTCAAAGCAGAACCGAGAACGTTGGCGGTTCCGGCGGCGCTGGCGCAGCCGGAGGTGCGGGCGGCGCCGGCATCTCCAGGGCCTGCGGCGGCGCCGGCGGTGCCGGAGGCGCGGGAAGGTTCGATGGCGCCTTCTGCGGTGCCGGCGCTGCAGGCGGTGCGAGCAGTGCGGGTGGTGCCGGTGGTGCGGGCGGTGCGGGGGGTGCAGGCGGCACTGGCGGCAGGCGCAGCATTGCGGTCTTTGGCACGGTGATCTGGGCGGTCGCGCTCTTGCGGTCGCGCAGGTAGGTCACGCCGACCTTGCTGTCGGCCGGCTTGTCGCGCAATGCCATCATCGCTTCACGCGGCGATTTCACTTCCTTGCCATCGATGCGCTGGATGACGTCGCCCGCCTGCAGGCCGGCCAACTCCGCGCCGGTGCTGAGCACAAGCACGCCGCGGTCGGTGCCGAAGTAACGGCCGAGCTGGCCGTCGATGGTGGCCAGGTTCAGGCCGCTCCAGCGGAAGGTCTCGGAGAGCAGCGGCAGGCGGCAGTCGCCGTCCTTGCAGTCGCCCATCGGGCCCATCCGCACAATCTCGGTACGCACTTCCGGCGAGACCAGCGGCAACGGCATCGGCCGCGGATGCCCGCCTTTGCCATCGGGCGTCCACATCAGCTGGCCATTCATTGCTTCGCCGCGGCCGGCGAACACGGCGCCGTTGTCGTCGCTCATCATCCAGAAGCGATCACCGATCTGCGGCGTGACCTTTGCCGATGCCGCCTTGCCCTCGCGCAGGTAGCCCAGCGTGACCGCCGACTCCGTATCCAGATCGCCCAGCTGGGCGCGAGCGGACGTCAATCGCTGCTCGCTGTCCTTGCCCGCCAGCGGCTTGCCGTTGATGGTGGTGAGCAGGTCGCCGCTGCGCAGGCCGGCCTTGGCCGCTGCGCTGTCGGGTGTCACCGCCGCGATGCGCACGCCGGCCTTCTCCTCTGGCGCCAGTACCACGCCAATCACCGGGCGCTGCTCGAAGCGACGTTCGAAAAGCATCTGCCGGGTGATGTCGCTCTCGCCGGAGAGTTCGGCCACGCGCTTGGCGGCGGCACTGAGCTGTTCGCGCGCGGCGGCCAGTTCACGGGCCTTCTGCGCGTCGGTGGCGGTGCTGGTGGTTGCCGTCTGCGCGGTGGCGACGAAGGTGAGCAGCAGGCCGACAGAGGCTGCCAGCAAGGCGGGTTTCAACAATGCCTTCCCGCGCGCGGCGGGCGTGCGCTTGCCGGACCTGGGTGTTGCGGAGTGGATCGACGTCATGGCGGAGGGTCCTGCAGTGGAAGGGAAAGATCAGTCGACGTTGACCAGGGCGCCGTCGTAGCGCTCGCCGTGGGTAACGAGCCAGCGTTGGGTGGTTTCTATGCCGGCCAGCTCGCGCATGGCAGCGACGCGTTGACGCCACAGTTCAGCGCGGTCGCCGTCGGCAAGGCCGGGTTGCGACAGCGACGCATCGATGCGGCCGATGCGTGCGTCCAGTTCGACACCAACGGCGGCGCCGCTGGCCGAGGAAACACGCTCGTCGCGGGCGAGTGCGACGATGGCTTCCAGCTGCGCCGATTCGGCCTGCAGCGACTGGATCGCCAGGGCGCGGTCGGCGAGCGCGGCTGCCGACGAATCCGTCGTCGTCGCGGCCGACGCAGAGGCCTGCTTCGGCAAGCCAGTTGCCGGCGCGGCGTCGGCGACGCGGGTGCCGTTGTCGCCGCGCGCACGCAGCGGCGACGCCACCGGTGCCGGCGCCGGCTTGCGCGTCGGCGTGCCGACCGGCTTGCGCCGCGCCACGACGCGATCGGCTGGTGCGGTCGATGCGACGACCGCAGCGGGCGCGGAACCAGAAGTACTCGCAGGCGGCGTGTGCTCGTTCGGCGCCGGTGTTGCAGCAGCAGCGGGCGGTGACGGCGATGGCGAAACCACCTGTGCAGCGGTGTTGGCGACGCGCGCCGGGTCGTCCTGCACCGGCGCCTGGCCTCGATGCAGCAGCGGCAGCAGGGCCAGTGCCGAGACCGCGGCGGCGCTGGCCAGCAGCAGCGGCCAGCGAGCGCGCCGATGCGATGCCGCTCCCGCCTTCGGGTGCTGCGTCGAGCGCTGCGTCGAGCCGGCCAAGGTTGCGTCGAGCGCGCGCGTCAAACGCTGCCAGCCGTCGTTGCCCGGCGATTCCATCGGCAGGGCGGCAAATGCTTCGTTCCAGTCGCCGGGTGCCTGGCGCGCGCTGGTCTGGAGCTCGCGGTTGTTGTTGGTATCAGGCACGTGCCTTCTCCTGATTCATGCCAGTCTGATTGGGATCGAGCAGCTCGCGCAGGCGGCGGCCGCCGCGCGCCAGCTGCGATTTGGAGAAGCTCGGCGTGCGCTGCATCAGCGCGGCGATCTCCTCGTGGGTGTAGCCCTCGGCGTGGTAGAGCCAGAGCACGCTGCGGGTGGTGGTGGGCAACTGGGCCAGGGCGCGACCCAGGGCGGCGGCGTCGGCGGCCGCGGTTGGCAGCGGACCCGGATCCATCACCAGATCGTCACCGTCGAGCGGCACGTCGTGCGCGTGCCGGCGCTGGCTGCGCAGGCGCATCAGCGCCTCGTTCACCGCGATCTGGCGCAGCCAGCCCCAGAACGGACTGCCGTTGCCGCGGAACTCGCCGAGCTTGCCGTAGACCTTGAGCATGGTTTCCTGCAGCACTTCGGCTGCCTCGTCGCGGTCGCCCGCATACGCGCCGCCGAGGATGCGCAGCGCCAGGTTGAACACCGGGCGCTCGAACCAGCGGTAGATCTGCTCGAACGCCGACCGGTCGCCAGCCCGCGCCCGCGCCAGCACCGCGTCGGGCACGTCGATGGCGAAACTGCTGCGCGGGGCGCTCGTCGCCGAGGACGCAGGGGCGGTGGCGACCGCGCTGGCAGGGATGGGGTTCAGTGGCATGTCACTGGTCTGGATGCGGCGACCGGCCAAACCGTCGCAGGCGGCCGGGCGGTTGACCTCGGGGTTCGGGCACTGGGCCTATACTCGGCCCATAGACAGGGAGGGGAAAGCATGGGATCGATTCTGGCCTTGGTGCTGTTGCTGGCAGGCGTGGTGGTGCTGTTCAAGACCGTGCGGATGGTGCCGCAGGGATACGAATGGACGGTGGAGCGCTTCGGCAAGTACACCCACACCATGGACCCCGGCCTGCACTTCCTGATCCCGATCGTCTACGGCGTCGGCCGCAAGATAAACATGATGGAACAGGTGATGGACGTCCCCAGCCAGGACGTGATCACCAAGGACAACGCGGTCGTGAAGGTCGACGGCGTGGTCTATTTCCAGGTGCTCGACGCCGCCAAGGCCGCCTATGAAGTGGCGACCCTGGAGATCGCCATCCTCAACCTGGTGATGACCAACATCCGCACCGCGATCGGTTCGATGGACCTGGACGAGTCGCTGTCCAAGCGCGACGAGATCAACACCAAGGTGCTGGTCGCGGTGGATGCGGCAACCCATCCGTGGGGACTGAAGGTCAACCGCATCGAGCTCAAGGACATCCAGCCGCCGCGCGACCTGGTCGACTCGATGGCGCGGCAGATGAAGGCCGAGCGCGAGAAGCGCGCCAACATCCTCGAGGCAGAAGGCTTCCGCCAGGCGGCGATCCTCAAGGCCGAGGGCGAGAAGCAGTCGGTGATCCTCGAGGCCGAGGGCAACAAGGAAGCGGCATTCCGTGAAGCCGAGGCGCGCGAGCGCCTGGCCCAGGCCGAAGCCAAGGCGACCGAGATGGTGTCGACCGCGATCGCGCAGGGCAACGTGCAGGCGATCAACTACTTCGTCGCGCAGAAATACATCGAAGCGTTCAAGGCGCTGGCCGAAGCGCCGAACCAGAAGTTCGTGATGATGCCGATGGAGTCGGCCGGCGTGATCGGCTCGCTGGCCGGCATCGCCGAGCTGGCCAAGGAAGCCCTCGGCCGTCAGCAGGATCGTTCGCAAGATCGCCAACCGGTGCGCCCGCCGGTGGCGCCGCCGCCGCGCGCCGGAGGTTGATCGCATGGAGTGGGGGATTCCCATGAATTGGCACGTGGTGGCCTGGGCTGTGGTGGCGCTGCTGCTGTTTGCCGCCGAGGCGCTGGCGCCGGGCGCTTTCATGTTGTGGCTGGGCCTGGCCGCGACCGTCGTGTTCGCGATGGTGCTGCTGGTGCCGGACATGCCGGTGCTGGCCCAGGTGGCGGCGTTCGTCGTGCTCAGCTTCGCCTCGATCCAGGTCTACCGTGCCTGGTTCCGCGGCCGCGAGCCGGGCAGCGACCAGCCCAACCTCAACCGCCGCGCGGAAACGCTGGTGGGCCGCGTCGTGCCGCTCGAGCAGGGCATCGTCAACGGCCACGGCCGTGTGCAGATTGCCGACGCCTTCTGGGAAGTGACCGGCCCCGACCTGCCGGCCGGCGCCGCCGTCCGCATCGTCGCCAGCCGTGGCATGAGCCTGCAGGTCGAGCCTGCGGGCTGAGCGACGACATGCGCCGATCGCACCTGCTCGCGTTGTCGTCCATGACCGCAGCGGCGATTGCGGCGTCGGTCGCGATCGCGGCCTCCGCCGGCCAGCCCAGCCTCGTCGGCAAGGTCGTGCCGCCGTACCCGGAAGGGCTGAAGTCCAACACCGGCAGTTGCGTCGGCTCGGGCAGCGAGCCGGGCCAGGTGTGCGCCCGCAGCATCGCCACGCTGGACGACAGCGAGGACCGCACGCTGCAGTTGCTGGCCGCCGAGTTCGTCGACCGCGTCGGCGATGAGCCGCGCTGGCGGATCACCGACGCGGTGCCGTACCCGGTCCTGCACCGCGACGAACTGGTGGTGATCGCCACCTGCCAGCGCGACGGTGTCGACGACGCCGGCCTGATCGCGATCATCGACACCGGCACCGCCCACGCCGCCGAACTGGAGATGCTTCCGGCCACGCGCTGGGCGCTGCGGCTGGACCGGGCCACGGGCAAGTTCGTCCGCGTCCCTCCCAGCCGCGTGCGCTGCTACAACGAAGGCACGAGCGAATAGCCCGTCCGGGCGCGTCGGCAGGGCGTTGATCGCGGGCCGCGCACCATGCTCCACAGCATGGTCTGCAGGCACACAGCCGCAATGTGATAATTGCCGGCTCGCCCCCTGACAGATCCCCCGAGCCATGACCCAGAAGACGATCCTCAACGACACCCACCGCGCCCTCGGCGCCAAGATGGTCGACTTCGGCGGCTGGGACATGCCGATCCACTACGGCTCGCAGATCGAGGAACACCACCTGGTGCGCAGCGACGCCGGCATGTTCGACGTCAGCCACATGACCGTGGTCGACCTCAACGGTGCGCGCGTGCGCGAGTTCCTGCGCCGCCTGGTCGCCAACTCGGTCGACAAGCTCAAGGTGCCGGGCAAGGCGCTGTACACCTGCATGCTCAACCCGCGCGGCGGCGTCATCGACGACCTCATCATTTACTTTCGTGACGAGGACTTCTTCCGCCTGGTGGTCAACGCCGCCACGCGCGAGAAGGACCTGGCGTGGATCAGCGAGCAGGCCAGGGCGTTCGACGTGAAGGTCACCGAGCGTCCCGACTTCGGCATGATCGCCGTGCAGGGCCCGACCGCACGCGACAAGGTGCTTGGCCTGCTGCGCGAGGACGACCGCGCCGGCGTCGCCAAGCTCGGCAAGTTCGCCGCCGCGCAGGCGCGCACCCAGGGCGGCACCGACGTGTTCGTCGCCCGCACCGGCTACACCGGCGAGGACGGCTTCGAGGTCGTCGTACCGGAAGACCAGACCGTCGCCTTCTGGAATGAACTGCTTGCAGCGGGCGTGAAGCCCGCTGGCCTGGGCGCGCGCGACACGCTGCGCCTGGAAGCGGGCATGAACCTCTACGGCCAGGACATGGACGACGAGGTGACGCCGTACGAAGCGGCGCTGGCGTGGACCGTCGCGCTCGACGAAGGCCGCGACTTCATCGGCCGCGACGTGCTGCAGGCACAGAAGGCCGCCGGTGCACCGCGCCAGATGATCGGCCTGGTGATGGACGAGAAGGGCGTGCTGCGCCACGGCCAGAAGGTGCTCACCGATAACGGCGAGGGCGAGATCCTGTCGGGTACGTTCTCGCCGACGCTGGGCAAGGCGATCGCGTTCGCGCGCGTGCCGGCCGGCGACATCCCGCTGGGCACCGCCGGCAACGTCCGCGTCGACATCCGCGGCAAGGAAGTGCCGGTGCGCGTGGTCAAGTTCCCGTTCGTGCGCGACGGCAAGGCCCAGGACGGCGTGCTCGGCTGAGCCGCCGGACGGAGACTGCGATGAGCGCGACCGTCACCTATTACTACAGCCTGATCTCGCCGTATGCCTGGTTCGGGCATGCGGCGCTGCGGCAGACGGCGCGCGATACCGGCGCCACGCTGCTGCATCGGCCGGTCAGGATCTTCGAACTGTTCGACGCCAACGGTGGACTGCCCTTGGGCAAGCGCGCACCGGCGCGCCAGCGCTACCGCCTGGTCGAGCTGCAACGCTGGCGTGCGCGTCGCGGCCTGCCGCTCAACCTCAAGCCAAAGTTCTGGCCGGTCGACATCGCCCTGGCCGACCGTTGCCTGATCGCGATGGTCGAAGCCGGCCACGATCCTTTCGACTACGCCGATGCCGCCTTGCGCGCGTTGTGGGCGCAGGACCAGGACCTGGCCGATCCGCAGGTGGTCGCCGGGCTGCTCGCCGCGCAGGGCGTCGATGCGCAGCGGGTCATGGCGCGGGCGGCGGAAGACGCCGTCGAGGCGATCTACGCGCGCAACACCGCCGAGGCGATCGCCGCCGACCTGCCGGGTCTGCCCGGCTACGTGCTCAACGGCGAACCGTTCTGGGGGCAGGACCGCATCGACGACCTGCGTGATGCGCTGCTGAGCGGCCGCGCGCCGTACCGGGTCGACCCGGCATGATTCTGGCCGAGCCGATCCGTTCGTCCCCCACCTCTCGCATGTTCCTTCCGCGTCGGTAAACTAGGCGCCGTCCCCAAGCAGCCCCCGCAAAGTTCGAGGCCAGTCATGAGTGAAATTCCCGGCGATCTGAAGTTCATGAAGTCCCACGAGTGGGCACGCGTCGAAGGCGACGGCAAAGTCACGATCGGCATTTCCGACCACGCGCAGGGCCTGCTCGGCGACCTGGTGTATGTCGAGCTGCCGAACGTCGGCGACCGCGTCGAGGCCGGCACCGCCTGCGCCGTGGTGGAGTCGGTCAAGGCCGCCTCCGACGTCTACTCGCCGGTGACCGGCAAGGTGACCTCCGTCAACGCGGCGCTGGCCGACAAGCCCGAGACGATCAACGAGGACGCCTACGGCGAAGGCTGGATCTTCACCGTCGCGATCGAGGAGCCCGAGCAGCTCAACGAACTGCTGGCGCCCGACGATTACGCCGAGCTGCTCGAAGAAGAAGACAACTGAGTCACCCGGCTCGCCACGCCGCACGGTGTGGCGGGCACAGGCGGTCGTGCCATGCACGACCGATCCCGCGACCGGCCGCCATGTGCGGCCGGTTTGCATTTGGGCGCCGCTGACGGCGTCAGCGCCTGGGCAATGCGGTCAGCGCGGTCAGCGCCGCGATCGAGTTCGGAAAGTGACGGCGAGGTGATTCGCCGCAGCGGCCGGATGCCGCTTCGCGGCGAACGGTCCGGCGCTCGGTGCGCACGTCGAAGCGCTCGCGAGCGGCGATCGCGGACCGTCGAGCGCACCCTCGACGCCGACGTCGGAAGGGTGCGTCGATGTCGCATGCGAACTACGACGACACCTGGTCGACGACGTCGAGCAGCACCGAGCGATGCCGAAGCGAGGTCCGCAGCTGCCGGAAAAGTTCGCGCACTTTCGCGCAAATCGGCTTGTGCGACGCGAAACCGGAGCGCCTCATTGCACCCGCCGACAGGGGGCGTTCGGGCGACCAGTCCGAGCATCTCGAACGCCATGCAGCACTCATGCGAACGCGTCGCGAATTGCACGCGCGCCAGTTTCTGTTTTCGCAAACCCCTTAAATAAAGCAGTTTCAGAAAAACATATTGGCGAGCGCGGCAATCGATGCGCCGCTCGCGTGCGCCGCGACGAGTCGCCGTCGGCGGCGGCGGGTCGGGCCGGACGACACGGCGGTCCAAAAAAAAATCGGCCAATGTGTTGACAGTATGAAAAAGCGTGATTAGGTTTCGCCCAGCAGACGTCTCCTGCGGAAGCGAGTGAGTACGAACAAAGAAACAACTCGCGGTACAAAACGAACCTCCGACCGGGCAGTCGACACGGTGGAAGCAGGGATCGTTTCCTTCGCGAAACGGGTTTTCGCAAAGGCGCAGGTATCGAGTCACATCCAACCCGGCTCGCTTTTGGCGGTCCGGGTTTTTGTTTGCCCGCCGTCTGGCGGGCGCCTCATCCGTACCGGCGCGCGTTGCGTGTCGGCGGCTGCATGCGGGTCCGACTCCCGCGGCCCGGGCTCTTCCAGGCAGGCTTCACGCACCTGGCCATACCCGGACAGTTCTACTAGTTCTACTGGGCTTTATAGACCTGCAAGACCACTGATCATCAACTGATCAACCACTGACGAGGAGCCATCCCATGGCCATGAAGAAAGCTGCGAAGAAGAAGCCCGCTGCCAAGAAAGCCGCCAAGAAGGTAGCCAAGAAGGCTGTCAAGAAGGTAGCCGCCCGCAAGAAGGCAGTGAAGAAGGCCGTCAAGAAGGCCGTCAAGAAGGTCGCTGCCCGCAAGAAGGCAGTGAAGAAGGCCGTCAAGAAGGTCGCCAAGAAGGCAGCAGCCAAGAAGACCGCTCGCAAGAAGGTCGCCAAGAAGGTTGCCAAGAAGGCCGTAGCCAAGAAGACCGCTCGCAAGAAGGTCGCCAAGAAGGCCGTCAAGAAGGTTGCCAAGAAGGCCGCCAAGAAGGCCGGCGCCCGCAAGTCGGCCGCCAAGAAGGCCGTGAAGAAGGTTGCCAAGAAGAAGGCGGCCCGTCGCAAGTCGGCCAAGAAGGCTGTTGCTTCCGCGATGCCGGCCACCCCGGCGCCGATGATCTAATAAGAAAGTCCCGATTGCCGTAATCCAGCTCTCTCCCCGCAGCCCAGGCGGGGGGAGAGTTTTTTTTTGGGGCGGCGTCAGGCAGTCAGCCTGGATCCCGGCGCGCGCCGGGATGATGATCGGTCCGGCAATGGCCGGACAGCGCGGGAATCAACGCGGAGCTGAGCTGGCCGTTTGTGCCTGGCTGCCCGGAGCGTTCGGCGTGCCTGGTTGTGCGGCGTCGGCATAGAGCGTCTCGTCGATCTCGTCGTCGAGCCACTGCTGCGCCGGCAGGCCGAGCGCGCGGTCGAGGATCGTCGGCAGCAGGCCCGACGGCAGCGAGCTCTCGCTGTTCCACAGCACGGCCACGCCGAAGTCGCGGTCGGGCACCATCGCGATCATGCCGCGGTAGCCTTGCACCGCGCCGCCGTGGAAGACGATGCGATGGCCGCCGTAGTCGTACACGCGCCAGCCCAGTGCATAGCCGGCGGATGTGACGCGCTGGCGGCGCCAGGACGAGCCGCGCATCTCGCTGGGAGTATCGACCAGCGGCTGGTGCAGGGTCGCCAGCAGCGGCGCAGGCAGCACGTCAGGGCGATGGCCGGTGTGGGCGAGCAGGTACTGCGCCATGTCGCTGGCGCTGGCGTTGACGCCGGCGGCCGGCAGCACCTGGTAGTAGGTCGACTTGGGCATCGTCGACACCCAGCCGCCACGACCGCGCACGTGCGGACGTGCCCAGCTCGGGCTGGCCTGGATGCCTTCCAGGCCGAGGCTGGCGTCGTTCATGCCCAGCGGCTTGAAGATGCGGCGCTGCACTTCCTGCGGATAGAAGTCGCCGCTGGCGGCGAACACCACGTCGCCGATCAGGCTGAAGGCGATGTTCTGGTAGCTGTAGCACGTGCCCGGCGCGCACTTGAGCGGCGCGTAGGCCAGGCGCTGGGTCAGCGTGCGGTAGTCGACGAAGTGCTCGAGGTCGCGGTCGAAGGCGTTGTGAGTCAGGCCGACGCGATGGCTGAGCAGATCGGCCACGGTAAGCTGCTGCGAGGCGACCGGATTGCTGAGCTGGAAGTTCGGCAGGTAGCGCACCAGCTTGCTGTCCCAGCGCAGCGAGCCGTCGTTGACGAGCAGGCCGGTCATGGTGCCGGCGAAGCTCTTGGACAACGATGCCAGGCGGAACACGGTATGGGAATCAACCGGGGTGGCGTGGCTGACGTCGGTGATGCCGTAGCCGCGCGCGCTGATGATCTGGCCGTTGTGGACCAGCGCCATCGCCAGGCCGGGAACACGCTGGCCGGCAACCAGCTGCTGCGCCATCGATTCGAACTGACGCACATCGAAGCCCGGCGCCAGCGGTGCGGCAGGCGGAAGCTGGGTGTCGCGCGTGGTGACGGTGACGTTGCCCTGGGCCGCGACGGTGGCAGTGGAAGGTTGCGGATTCCAGTGCAACGGCGTCTGCGCGGTCGAGCCGAGGGTCAGCGGCAGCAGGAGCGCGATGGCCCCGAGACGCGGGAGGGCGCGGGAGCGCTTCTTCTTGTTCTTGTTCATGGCTCTGAGCGCCTGCTCGTGCTGCGATCCGGCCCGATTCTAGCTCCGATCTCAGGGGTTGTGGCAGCTATCAGACTCACCGGACTGATTTGGCAGGGATAAGTGCCGGGCATCCCGATTTCGCGACGCGCGCACAGGCCTGTTCAGGATTTTTGACGCGCCGCGCGTGCGCAAACTGAATCACATCAGCGGCCCGAGCCGTCGCGGATGAGGTCGGCCGCGCGCTCGGCAATCATGATCGTCGGGGCGTTGGTATTGCCACCGATCAGCGTCGGCATCACCGAGGCATCGACCACGCGCAGGCCTTCGACACCGCGCACGCGCAACTGCGGATCCACCACCGACGCGTCGTCGTGACCCATGCGGCAGGTGCCGACCGGGTGATAGATGGTCTCGGCCTTGGCGCGGATGAACTCCCTCAGCTGGGCATCGTCGAGATCGTTGCGCGCGGGGAAGATCGGCGCGCCGCGATAGTCATCGAATGCCGGCTGCGCGAGCAGCTCGCGCGACAGCCTGGCGCACTCGACCATCATCTTCATGTCGAAGCCCTCGCCGTCGCTGAGGTAGTTCGCCTCGATCCGCGGCTTGTCGCCGGCGCGACCGCTGGCCAGGGCGATGCGGCCGCGACTGCGCGGGCGCAGGAAGCAAGCGTGGACGGTGTAGCCGATGCCCTTGAGGCGGTGGCGGCCGTGGTCGTCGAGCATCGCCGGGACGAAATGCAGCTGGATGTCGGGGCGCTCGTCGCTCGCCAGATGCGAACGCACGAAGCCACCGGCCTCGGCGATGTTGCTGCTGCCGATGCCGCGATGGCCGCGCAGGTAATAGTCGAAGGCGACCTTGGCGTCGTTGAGGCGGTCGTAGGTCACGTTCTGCGTGGCGTGCTGCAGCGTGCAGATATCGAGGTGGTCCTGCAGGTTCTCGCCGACCTGCGGGACGTCGGCGAGCACGTCGATGCCGTTGCGGCGCAGCTGCGCGGCCGGGCCGATGCCCGACAGCATCAGCAACTGCGGCGAGTTGATCGCACCCCCGCACAGGAGCACCTCGCGCGCTGCCGGCTGATGGAAGGCGCGGCCCCGGGATGTATAGGTGACGCCATTGGCGCGGCCACGCTCGAACGTGATGCGGTTGACCTGGGCGCCGGTGACGACGGTCAGGTTGCGACGCTCGCGCACCGGGTCGAGATAGGCCACGGCACTGGAGCAGCGCGCGCCATCCTTCTGGGTCACCTGGTACAGGCCAAAGCCCTGCTGCCTGGGACCGTTGAAGTCGCGGTTGAGCGCGTGACCGGCCTGGCGACCGGCTTCGATGAACGCCTGCGACAGCCGGTTGCTGTAGCGCAGGTCGGACACGTTCAGCGGACCTTCGTCGCCATGCAGCGCGTCGGCGCCGCGCTGGTTGCGTTCGCTGCGGCGGAAGTAGGGCAGCACCGACTTCCAGTCCCAGCCGTCGGCGCCGAGCGCGGCCCATTCCTCGTAGTCGCCGGGCACGCCGCGGGTGTAGCACATGGCGTTGATCGAACTGGAACCGCCCAGCACCTTGCCGCGCGGCCACCACAGCACGCGGCCGTCGAGCTGCGCTTCGGCCATGGTGTGGTAGTCCCAGTTGACGCGCTTGTTGCTGACCAGCTTGGCGAGGCCAGCGGGCATGTGGATGAAGGGATGGCTGTCGCGCGGGCCGGCCTCGACCAGCAGCACGCTGACGTCGGGATCGGCGGACAGGCGGTTGGCCAGCACGCAGCCAGCGGAGCCGGCACCGATGATGATGTAATCGAACACGTTGCCTGCGCCCTGCCAGTGGAGACTGCCCTACAGCCGACGGACCGTAAGGGGGGCCATTAGAGCAAATGCTCCCAAAGGCGGGGGCGGCCCGGTCGCGCTGGCTCCGCCGCCCCTGTCGCGGCTCCCGCACGCCCCCTATCATCCGCCCAACCCACAGCGCGCCGGCCGGCCGCGAGGAATCGGACCATGGCGACAGGGCACGGCGACGGCGCGGGCAGCAGCGGTGCGGGCAGCAGCGGCGAGGGCATCGGAGGCGAGGGCATCGGAGGCCACCTGCGTGGATTCCAGTCGGCGTTGCGCGAGTCGCCGCCACTGTGGTGGTCGCTGCTCTACTTCTTCTGCCTGCTGTGCGGGTACTACGTGCTTCGACCGGTGCGCGACGCCATGGGCGCTTCCGGCGACGTCGCCACGGTGTTCCCGCAGGCCAGCATCGACTGGGCCAAGGCGCACGGCTTCGAGCTGAAGGACTTCACGCTGCAGGTGCTGTTCACCGGCACCTTCCTGGCGATGCTGCTGCTGCAGCCGGTGTATGGGGCGCTGGTGTCGCGCTTCCCGCGCCGGGTGTTCCTGCCGGTGGTGTACCTGGTTTTCATCGCCTGCCTGCTCGGCTTCTACTGGGTGTTCGCGCACGACGTGCCCGGGCGCGGCGCGGTGTTCTTCATCTGGGTGGCGGTGTTCAACCTGTTCGCCGTGGCCGTGTTCTGGAGCTTCATGGCCGACGTCTTCGACAACGACCACGCCAAGCGCCTGTACGGCTACATCGGCGCCGGCGGCACGATCGGTGCACTGGTCGGTCCGCTGCTGACCAGCAGCCTGGTCGGGCCCCTGGGCGTGGCCAACCTGCTGCTGGTGTCGGCCGGCTTCCTGGCGGTGTGCCTGCTGTGCATCCTGCGCCTGCGCAAGTGGGCGATCCGGCGCGAGCGGCTCAGTGGCGCCATCGACGGCGAGGCGGCGATGGGCGGTTCGATCGTGGCCGGCCTGCGCCTGGTCTGGCAGCGGCCGCTGCTGCGCGCGCTGGCGATCACGATGTTCTTCGGCGTCGGCGTCGGCACGCTGCTCTACAACGAGCAGGCGGCGATCGTGAAGCACTTCTACCCGGACGGACGCGAGGCGACCCGTTACTACTCGCTTATCGACGGTGCGGTGAACACCGTGACGATCCTGGTGCAGTTGCTGCTGACCCGGTTCCTGCTGCGCCGCTACGGCGTCGGGCCGACCTTGCTGATCCCGGCATTCGCCATCCTCGGCGGCTACGCGCTGCTGGCGCTGTCGCCGGTGCCGCTGCTGGTGGCGATGGTGCAGGTGGCCACGCGCGCCGGCGAGTTCTCGCTGGCCAAGCCAGGCCGCGAGACGATCTATACCCGTGTCGACCGCGAGTCGCGCTACAAGGCCAAGGCGGTCATCGACACGGTGGTCTATCGCGGCGGCGACCTCACCTTCGTCTGGTTGCACAAGGCGTTGTCGGCATTCGGCTCACGGCTGGTGTTCGTGGCTGGCATGTTCGTCGCCCTGGGACTGACCGTGGGCGCGTGGAAGGTGATCCGGGCGCAGCGCCTGTTGCCGGACGACTCGACGGCGTCGTGAATGCCCGCGCCAGAGGTAAGCTCTCGGCAACCGTCATGGAGGAAGCGGCATGTCCGTGCTTGCAGTGGTGTTGATCGCGCTGGTGGCCCTGCTGCACCTGGGCTTCCTGGTGCTGGAGATGTTCCTGTGGACGAAACCCTACGGCCTGAAGGTCTTCCGCCAGTCGCGCGAGAAGGCCGAGCAGTCGAAAGTGCTTGCCGCCAATCAGGGCCTGTACAACGGCTTCCTGGCCGCCGGCCTGATGTGGGCGCTGACCGGTCAGCGCAGCGACGTGGCCCTGTTCTTCCTTGGCTGCGTGGTGGTGGCCGGCGCGTACGGCGCGGCCACGGTCAATCGCCGGATCTTCTTCGTGCAGGCGCTGCCGGCGCTGGCGTCGATCGCGGCGCTGTGGCTGGGCTGAGACGACGCGGCCCACCCCACCGTTCGTCCTGAGCGTAGTCGAAGGCACCACCGTTCGTCCTGAGCGTAGGCCGCAGGCCGAAGTCGAAGGCACCACCGTTCGTCCTGAGCGTGGCCGCAGGCCGAAGTCGAGAGGGACTGTCGAATCCCGCCACCCCCGGACGACCAGATTGTGAAGGCGAGCCACCGCTCGCCCATCCCGCGCCACCGCGCACCCCATTCCAGGAGCCCACCGTGAAATATGCCTGCCTGATCTACGACGACGAGAAGCTCTTCGACGCCATGCCCAAGACCGAGGTCGATGCCATCGTCGGCGAGTACTTTGCCCTCAGCAACGAGTTGGGCGAGAGCGGCCACCTGCTCGGAGGACAGGCCCTGCAGCCGGTCAGCACCGCCACGGTGGTGCGCGTCCGCAATGGCCGCATATCAACCACCGACGGCCCGTACGTGGAGACCAAGGAGCAGCTGGGCGGCTTCTTCCTGATCGAGGCACGCGACCTCGACGAAGCCATCCGCATCGCCGCCCGCATCCCGTCCGCGCGCCTGGGCAGCATCGAAGTGCGACCGGTGATGGAGTTCGATCGGTAGCGTCCGGTGAACCAGGGCACGGTCGATCCGATCCGCAGCCAGCTCGACGCCGTCTACCGGCGCGAATCGCGGCGCGTGCTGGCCACGCTGATCCGCCTCCTCGGCGACTTCGATCTCGCCGAGGAGGCATTGCACGAGGCCTTTCGTGCCGCCATCGAACAGTGGCCGGAGCAGGGTGTCCCGGAGCAGCCGCGCGCCTGGCTGGTATCGGCCGGACGCTTCAAGGCGATCGACAGCCTGCGCCGGCGCGCGCGCTTCGATGCCTCGCTGACGCAGATCGCCGACCGTCTCTATAGCGAGGCAAGCGACGACGCTGGCGACGATGAGCACGTCGTGGACGACCGCCTGCGCCTGGTGTTCACCTGCTGCCACCCGGCGCTGTCGGCCGATGCGCAGATCGCCCTGACGCTGCGCGAAGTCTGCGACCTGACCACCGAGGAGATCGCGCGCGCCTTCCTGATCACCGCGCCGACCGTGGCCCAGCGCATCGTTCGCGCCAAGTCGAAGATCCGCCAGGCGCGCATTCCCTACCAGGTGCCGGCACGCGACGAATTGCCGCAGCGTCTGGACGTCGTGCTGCAGGTCGTCTACCTGGTGTTCAACGAGGGCTACGCCGCCACTTCGGGCCAGTCGCTGACGCGCCATGATCTCTGCAGCGAGGCGGTCCGCCTTGCACGATTGCTGGTTGAGCTGCTGCCCGATCCGGAGACGCTGGGCCTGCTGGCGCTGATGCTGCTGCACGAATCGCGGCGACCGGCGCGCGCGACCGCGGACGGCGACGTGGTGCTGCTCGACGATCAGGACCGAAGCCTCTGGGACCGCCAGCTGATCGCCGAAGGCCTGGCGCTGGTGCAGCGGATCTGGGTGTCGCGCCGGTTTGGACCTTACGGCCTGCAGGCATCGATCGCGGCGGTGCACGCAGGCGCCGCCCGCGCCGAAGCGACCGACTGGGGACAGATCGTCGCCCTGTACGACCTGCTGCTGCGCGCCGACCCCTCGCCGGTGGTCGAGCTCAACCGCGCTGCAGCAGTGGCGATGCGCGATGGACCGGCCGCCGGACTGGCCCTCGTGGAGACGCTGCTGGAACGTGGTGAGCTGCAGCGGTATCCGCTGGCGCACTCGGCACACGCCGACCTGTGCCGCCGGCTCGGGCGAACCGATGAGGCGCGGGTCTCGTACAACCGCGCGCTGGAGCTGACGCAGCAGGCGCCGCAGCGGCGGTTTCTCGAGCGCCGGTTGCGGGAGCTGACGCAGTGAGGCGGCGGGGACTCCCCACGCATGTGCGGAGACTTCCATTACCCTTGGGAGCATCCAGACGATTGGCGGACTTCTGACCCATGCGGCAACTTGCCATGCTCATCCGGTACCTGGGCCTGCTCGCGGGCCTGTTTCTCGTCACAACTACCGTCGCTGACATTGCCGGGCTGATCCCGCACTCCGACGCGATGCCGTCCCTTGGTGCCCGGGTCGCTTCCAGCCTGCCGCCATTCCTGTTCGGCGCCGTGCTGCTGCTGCCGCATCGATGGTTCCCGGCAGGCCCGCGGCTCTACGTCCTCCTGTGCACATACCAGCTGCTTGCCGGTGTCGCTGGCTACAGGGCCGCGCAGACGTTCTTCCTGGTCCGCGGAGGCGAGTTGGAACCGGTGGCTTTGCTGGTTGGCCTGCTCGCGGTCGCCATTCCACTATCGAACGCAGCAGTCCTCTGGCGCCGGCGGTCGATTGCCCGGCAGTCGATCGGGCCGAAGCCGATTCCCGGCTCGGCTTAGCACCCACAAGGAGATAAATGCATGGCAGCAGATCAAAAGGCGAAGGGTCCGGCGTCGTACTTTCCGTCGATCGAGAAGACCTACGGCAAGCCCGTCAGCTACTGGCTGAAGCTGCTGGATCCGATGAAGGACAACAAGCACATGGAGGCCGTGGCGTTCCTCAAGGCCGAGCACAAGCTCGGGCATGGGCACGCGAATGCGCTGGTGGCCTACCATCGAGCCCAGGACGCGGCCTGACCACGCGCGCGTTTAACGAGCGCCGCTCTCGCGTGCCGGCATCAGCAGTGCCCGCGAGACGGCGAGCGCGACCCCCATCCCCGCCAGTTGCGCAAGAATGAATCCCGGGGTGTCCGCGGGTCGGATGCCCGCGAACGTATCGGTCAGTGCGCGCGCCACCGTGACAGCCGGGTTGGCGAATGACGTGCTGGCGGTGAACCAGTACGCGGCGAAAATGTAGCTGGCCACCAGTGCCGGCAGCGCAGCCGGGCGATGTCGCGCTCCGACCAGGATGGTCAGCAGCAGGCCGAACGTGGCAACCGCTTCGCTGCCCCATTGCGGCGGGCCACTGCGCACGTGCGTACCAGACTGCAGCAGCGGCAGGCCAAACATCGCATGCGCCAGCAACACGCCTGCTACCGCTGCCAGCACCTGCGCCATTACGTAACCGACAGCGTCCCGTGTGCCGAGCTCTCCGCGCAGGCGCATGGCCAGTGTGACGACCGGGTTGAAGTGGGCGCCGGAGATCGGCGCGAACAGGACGATCAGGACGTACAACGCGCCCGCCGTCGCAGCGGCGTTGGCCAGCAGCGCAACCGCGTCGTTTCCGCCGGCGAGCTTGTCGCCCATGATGCCGGAGCCGACCACGGCCGCCAGCAGCAGCGCGGTTCCGACGAACTCGGCCAGGAGCCTGCGCGACAACGGAATCACAACTGCGCCAGCAATGCTTTCACCCGCGCGGAGATCTCGTCGCGCACGCCGCGATAGCCCTCATCGTCCATGTGTTTCGGATCGGCCAGCCCCCAGTCTTCCCGACGCCGTGAGGGCACCCAGGGGCAGCTGTCGCCGCAGCCCATGGTGATGACGGCATCGAACTCGCCGCTGATGTCGTCGAGCGATTTCGAGGCATGCGTGGTCAGGTCGTAGCCCAGCTCCGACATGAAGCGGATCGCCTTCGGGTTGATTTGCCCGGACGGTTTCGAACCGGCGCTGAGCGCCTCGACCTGGGTGCCGCCGTGGATGTGGGCGAAGGCCTCGGCCATCTGGCTGCGGTTGGAGTTTTCGATACAGACGAACAGGACACGTTTCATGGGAGCAGTCAGGTCAGTGGTTTGGTCATGCAGGTTGCGGAGGCGGGGCACACGGAGCGGAACTCCGTACCGGCTTTCACGGCGTCTGGCGCTGCCTGGCGATCGATGACGCGAAATCCGCGATCCGCAAAGAACGCCTCGGCGGTTTGTGTGAGCAACACCAGTTGAGTGAGTCCGCGACCGCGAGCATGCGCCTCCAGTGCATCGACCAGCCCGCCTCCGATGCCGCCGCCGCGGGCATCCGCGCGGACAACCAGCGAGCGCAGCAGTCCGACGGTTGCGAACACCTCCAGACCGACCGCGCCGACCGTCTGGCCACGATCGGTGGCAACGAGGAAATGCACCTCGGCCTCGGGCAGGTCCTCCACCGGGAGGGCCGCCTCCAAAAGCAGTGCCCTGACGTGCGGCTCCTCGACCGGGATGAGATGGCGAATCTCCATCGCAGCCTCAGCAGCAACTGGCTTTGGGGCTGCAACAGGGCGATGCCATTGCTGGCTCGACCTGAAGCTTGTCCGTGCCGCAGGCGGCGCCATCGGTGGAGCACGCGCGATCGGCGGCGAAGTAGGTCACCGCATCGCCGAACGTGCGGAACGTCTCCCAGCGCGTGCCCTGCGGGTCTGCGGTCCACATCTTGTCCGACTGCGCGTAACAGCAGGTCGTGGCATCTTCCGGGACGGCGCTGCTGCCGGCTGCCACCAGTCGTTGGCCGAGTTGGGCCAGATGCTCGTTGCTGTCGACCTGGATGCCGAGATGGTCGATGCCGGCCGGTCGCCCTGTGTTGGAAATGGCGAAATTGACGCGAGGGTCTTCGAGCATCCACTTGGCGTAGTCAGGTTTGACGACGGTTGGCTCGATGGCGAACAGCGTGGAGTAGAAGCGGATGCTGCTGGCAAGATCGACTACGTTGAGGTGCACGTGGAACCGGTTCATTGCGAAGCTCCCTTCTTTCGTGGCGTGCATGCGGCGACAGGTTTGCAGGTGGCAGTTCCGCCGCAGCAGTTCTCGGTGAGATACGCGACAAGGGCATTCATCTGCAGGTAGTTCGCGCGGACGCGGATGACGCGGCCTTCGCGCTGGTCATGGACCAGTGCGGCATTCCTGAGGATGTTGAGCTGGGCCGTCAGCGTTGCGGCCGGAAGGCCGAGCCGGTCGCGCAACTCGCCAACGGGCAAGCCATCCGGCCCGGCCTGTACCAGTTCACGGAACGCGGCAAGTCGGGACTCATGGCTCAAGGCGCCAAGGGCGCTGAGTGCAGTGTCGGTCTTCATATTTCCATAATCATGGAAATATCGAAATGTGTCAATTCCGGTGAGCCCGGCGGCCACGCGAGGTGCCCCAGGTCAGCGCGACAGGCGAGCCATGGGTTGGGTCAGGGTTGGGCGAGAAGGGGACTCACTTTCCTCGCGTCGCCCGCAAACCAGCAACCATTGCGTGGCACCCTGACTTCCGGCGCTTACCCGCAACGTCCGCCGCACACACGATAGTCACTCCTCAGGGGATGCCACCATGCCGATTGTCTGCCAGACGCTGCGCGCCATCGCCGGCGTCGCACTCATGCTCGTAGGGACCACTGCTGCCGCGCAGGACCTGGCCGTGGTGGGTGCGCGGGTGTATCCCACGCCGGAGGCGGCGCCGATCGAGGATGGGACGGTATGGATCCGCGATGGCCGGGTCGCCGCGATAGGCCCGCGCAGCAGCGTGAAGCTCCCTGCCGGTGTGCGCGTCATCGATGCTCGCGGTCGCATCGTCACAGCCGGATTCTGGAACAGCCACATCCATCTGATACAGCCGCCTTTCCATGCACCCGACGAGCAGGCCGCAGCGGCCCTGACGGATGCATTGCGCGAACGCTTCAGCCGCTGGGGCTTCACCACGCTGTTCGATACCGGATCGCTGCCAGGCGACGTGCGCGCCCTTCGCGCGCGCATGGTCCGCGGCCAAGTCGTTGGCCCCCAGCTGCTGACGGTCGACATGCCCTTCTTCCCCGAGCACGGCACGCCGATCTATGTGCGCGAGCTGTGGCAGCAGACGAAGACTCCCAGTGGCGAGGTGGCCTCCGTCGCGCAAGCGCGCGCGCGTGCTGCCGCGCAGATCGAGGCAGGCGCCGATGGCGTGAAACTGTTCACCGGCGCCATCGTCGGCCCGCCGCAGGGCGTGGTGCCGATGTCGAAGGACATCGCCGCCGCCACGGTCGCCGAGGCGCATGCGCACGGCAAACCCGCCTTCGCCCATCCGACCGACAAGGCGGGCCTGGACGTGGCAATCGAAAGTGGCGTCGACGTGCTGGCGCACCCGGCGCCGGAGTCGGGCGAGTGGTCACCGGAATTCGTTGCGCGCCTGAAGGCCGACGACGTGGCCCTGGTGCCGACGCTGACGTTGTTCGATTCGGAGCTGCGCCACGAAGGCGTGCCCGAGACAGTCGTGCAACGCTTCGTCAGCAACGCGCAGCAGCAGGTCAGGGCGATGGTCCAGGGCGGTGGCCAGGTCCTGTTCGGAACCGACGCCGGCTTCACCGATGTCTACGACACGCATCTTGAGTACAAGTTGATGAGCGCGGCGGGAATGGACTGGCGGCAGATTCTCGCCAGCCTGACCACGGCGCCGGCACAGCGCTTCGGTCAATCCTCGCAGCGCGGTCGGCTGGCAGTAGGCTACGCCGGCGACCTGGTGGTGCTCGGTTCGGATCCGCAGCGAACGGCCGATGCCTACGGCGACGTGCGCATGACGGTTCGCGATGGACGGGTGATCTACGACGCCACGGCGGGATCATCAGCAGGCCACTGAGCCGCAGTCCGGCACGGCGCGCGCCTTTGCAATCGCGCCGATGCCGCCCCAGCGTTCCGGCCGTGAGGCTGGTGGCTGTGGCCGCGGCAGGCGTAACCTCCACGCTCGGCTTCGCCCCCGGAAGCCGCTGGAACCTGCCATGCGCGCTGCCGCTTATTCCCGCACCGGTCCCGCAAGGGACGTGCTCGCCATCATCGAAAAAGACCGGCCCGAACCCGGCGCGGGCGAAGTCCGCGTCCGCATCGCCTGGTCCGGCGTCAACCCGTCGGATGTGAAGGCGCGAGCCGGTGCGCGTTCGAGCGCGCTCGCTTATCCGCAGGTCATTCCGCACAGCGATGGCGCCGGGATCGTCGACGCCATCGGCGATGGCGTGCCCGCCCATCGACTGGGCGAGCGCGTATGGATCTGGAACGGAGCATGGGGCCGTGCCGACGGCACCGCTGCCGAATGGATCGTGGTGCCGGCAGCGCAAGCGGTGAAATTGCCCGACGGCATCGCGCTCGATGTCGGCGCCTGCTTCGGGATTCCCGCACTCACTGCCTGCCACGCCATCGGCGTCGATGGCGGTGTTGCCGGCAAGCGCGTGCTGGTTGCAGGCGGTGCCGGCGCGGTTGGCCACTACGCCGTGCAGATGGCGCGCCTGGCAGGCGCCAGCCACGTCATCGCCACGGTCAGCTCCGCCGCGAAGGCCGAACATGCGCGCGCGGCAGGCGCCCACGCGGTGATCGACTATCGCAACGAGGACCTGGTGGCGCGCGTTGCCGAGGAGACCCGCGGACACGGCGTCGATTGCATCATCGAGGTCGACTTTGCCGCCAACGTCGAACGCGACTTCGCCATGCTGGCGCCCGAAGGGCGGATCGTGGTCTACGGTAGCGGTGCGGGCGAGATCGCGGTGCCGTTCGTACCTGCGATCCTGAAGAGCGTGCGCTTGTCGTTCTTCATCGTCTACAACCTGTCGGATGCCGATCGCGCCGGTGCCATCAAACGGTTGCACCAGTGGGCAGGAACCGATGCCCTGCAACACGCCATCGCCCTGCGCCTGCCGCTCGAGGAGACCGCGCAGGCGCATGAGGCAGTGGAATCGGGCCGCGTGATGGGCAACATCGTGCTCGCCATTGGCGGGCAGGCCTGAGCGCGAGCCGGGTCAAGCCGGAGCGAGCACGCGACGCGAGCGACGGATGCGGATGGCCTGCACCGCAGCTCCAGCCAGGTACACCAGGAAGCCGACGCCCACCAGCATTTTCAGCGTGGAGATGGAAGAACAGCGTCAGCGAGTAGCCCATCACCGCCACGTAGCGCGGCAGGCCGGCATGGCCGGGGCGACGCTCGGCCCAATAAGCAATGGCCAGCACGACCAGCGTGATGATCGACAGCACATGCGGAGGCCCGAAGCCGCCGTGGTGGAAGATGAAAAGCCCGGTGATGCAGGTCGCCACGGTGAAGAGCACGTAGGTCAGCCCCGAACGCGTGCCGGTACCGATCTCCCCGTAGCGAACGATCGCGATGATGCCGGCCACCACCGCCACCAGGGCGATGGCGGTGTGGAACATTCCGAAAGCACTCATGTTCAGCATGGCAACCTCCCGCCGGTTGGCAGGGTCAGGCTTTCACGAATGCCAGCAGGTCGGCATTGAGCCGTTCCTTGTGGGTGTCGGTGATGCCGTGCGGCGCACCTTCGTAGACGATCAGTTTGCTGTCCTTGATCAACTTGGCCGAAGCGCGTCCGGCGGCGTCAATGGGAACGATCTGGTCGTCGGAGCCGTGGATGATCAGGGTCGGCACGTCGAACTTCTTCAGGTCGTCACGGAAGTCCGTCTCGGAGAAGGCCTTGATCGAGTCGTAGGTGTTCTTGTGCCCGCCCATCATGCCCTGCATCCACCAGGCGTTGATGACGCCTTGCGACGGCGTCGCGCCAGGGCGGTTGTAGCCGAAGAACGGGCCGCTGGGGATGTCGAGGAACAACTGCGAACGGTTGGCGATCATGCCCGCGCGGATGCCGTCGAACACCGAGATCGGCAGTGCTGGGCAGGCCGTGCGCGCCGACGCGTGCACCTTGCGGCGCGGATATGATGGCGATGGACATCGTGTGCTCCGTTGTGACCAGCCAGCAGTCTCCATCGGATGCACGTAAACCCTCTATGTCTGCCAAGGTTGCATGCGTAAGCGTCGCGTAAATTCTTCCGCGGCCAGGTGCTATCGGCTGCTTGTCATCGGGTTCGGATGATGGACGTGCGGTATCTCGACGCCGCCGTTGAGGTAGCCATCGAGCCAGTCCCTGAAATGCAGAGGCGCCAGCAGCGCCCCGGGTCCGGGTGTGAGCGTGTGGTCATCCAGGATTGCGTCGTAGTAGCGCGTCTGGGGGTCTGCCACCACCGGCCGGTCGTCCTGGTAGCTGTACATGACCCATTGCACGAGTTCGCACAGCCGGTAGGTTTCCGGGCCGGCGATCTCGATGACGGTGCTCGATGGCGGCTCCGCCACCAGTTCGGCCAGGCGTTCGGCGACATCATCGGCGGCGGCAGGCTGCACCAGCGCCGGCGAAAGATGGACGATGTCCCTGCCGCTGCCCGGTGGAATGATGTTGGCCATGAACTCGAAGAACTGCGTCGCCTGTACGAGGGTGTGGGGAACATCCGATGACCGCACCAGCCGTTCCTGCGTGTCTTTTGCGCGGAAGTAAGGACTGCTCTGCAGTCGCTGCGTTCCCACGACGGAGAGCGCGATGTGGTGGGAGACGCCGGCGCGCGCGCCAGCCGCAAGCAATTGCCCGGTGGAGCGACGGAAGAATTCGCCCACGTCCGGTTCGTCGAACGAGGGCGAGTTGGTCACATCGATCACGGTATGCGCGCCGTCCAGCGCCGCCTGCAGGCCCGCGCCGGTCACGGTATCCACGCCGGATCTTCGCGAGGCGGCGAACACGTCGTGGCCGCGCTGCTTCAATCTGGCGACCAGCTTCGATCCGACCAGGCCGTGCCCGCCTGCTACCACGATCTTCATTGTCCGGTTTCCTGTCGTGTGCGCGTGATCCCGGACCATAGTGCGGCAGCCGCAGTGAAGGAAGGCGCGGTCCCGGACACCCGGTGTTGTCCATCGCGCAACAAAGCCCGGGGCGGCATGACGCTCCGCGAGTTCCGTATTCCGCTGGTACAAAGCGTTGGATGACACGACAAGCCGGCATGAATCACGCCAGTGCCGGAAGTTTCGCGCGGGCCGGATATTGTTGCCGTCTGTCGGACAGGTATCGGCCTGAACAGCAAGCGATCGCATCGCGATCGACCTGCTGCGCCCGGGTTTCTGCCGAAACCGTGTCTCCGCCTTCAAGTGCAATAGCGAACGGCCGCAATGACTTGCATCGCATAGCTTCGCCCGATGCTGCGCAATCGCCTCATCACCGTTCGCCCTCACATCGCGCGGCGCTTCACTGCTGCTGAACGGCACCGGGACCACTGTCCCAGACCTTGCGGGCGCGGTCCGCGGTTTGGAGAAGGGCAATGAAACGCACGTCGATAGTCTTGACCGGGGCCATGGTGGGGATTCTCGGCGGAATTGTTGCGCCGAGTCTCTTTGCCGTGGAAATCATCACGAAAGAAGACATCGTCAACAACGTGGTCAAGAAGGATCAGCTGGAGAAGGTGGCCGACAACGCCGTCTTCCTGCTCGACACGTCGTCCTCCACGAACCGCAAGTTCGGCGACACCGGCAAGCCGGTGGTGCAGGTCGTCAAGAGTGAACTCAGGAACCGCAACTCCTACTTCCCGGACCTTGGCTTCAATGTCGGCATCTATACCTACACCGGCTGGCAGGACAACTACCCCATGCAGCCCTACGACCGCGAAAAGGTCGATGCGGCGCTGGCCGGGGTACGCGACAAGGGCAGCGGCATCACGCCGCTCAACACCGGCCTGGAAAAGCTCGAGGGCATCCTCAAGCCGCTGACGGGCAGGACGGCGGCATTCGTGTTCTGGGATGGGGAGTACACCGGACAGAATCCGGCCGAGATCGCCAAGCGGCTGGCCAAGGAATACGACGTCTGCTTCTATGTGGTCAGCAGCGCGAAGCCGGCAAGGGAGGCCACGCTGACAACGGATGTGGAAAGTCTCAACGCCTGCTCGCGGGTGATACCGCTGGCCGACTTCTTCAACCATCCCGAGTACACCAGCGGCGCACTCTATGACGTCAAGGTCACCGAGCAGGTCGTCACCACGACAGACACCAAGGTGGTCGGCCTCAAGGTCGACAACATCAACTTCGCCTTCAACGAGACCGCGCTCGCCGACAAGGACAAGGTCGAACTGGACAAGGTCGCCGCGTTCATGAAGGACAAGCCCACGGCCTACGCCGTCATCGCCGGATACACCGACAACGTCGGAACCCGGGACTACAACGAGCGCCTTTCCCGCGACCGCGCGAAGATGGTCGGCAATTACCTGACGGAAAAGCATGGCATCGACCACGGCCGCATGGTGCTGTTCTGGTACGGGCCGAAGAATCCGCTCGTCGCCAATGACACCAAGGAAAACCAGGCGAAGAATCGCCGCGTCGAGATGAACGTTGGACTGAAGGGCTAGCGCTCTGGTCCCTGCGCCCTCCAGGCCGATGCCGTTCGCGGTCCGGCCTGGTCGTGCGCGTTTGACAGTGCGCCGCTAGGCGGACGCCCGGCGCGGCGACACCCACATGATGATGCGCGCCCGGAACACGACCTCGCCTGCGTCGTCCTTGACCGCGACGCTCACAGGCAGCTCATAGCCGCTGGCCGATTCGACCACAGGCATGTCCGGCGTGGCCACGCCGTGCATCGTGCCGGTCGCCTTCTTCAGGTACTCGACGCTCATGCCCTTGGGGATCCAGCGCATGCTGGCGGGGATGGTCGCGTCGGTCATCACCCCGGCGCTGAGTTCGGCCAGGTTGCACAACGCGATCGCATGCACCGTGCCGATGTGGTTGTGGACCCGGCGGCGGTCGCGGATGCGCACCTCGCAGCGGCCGGGCTCCAGCGCGACGAAACGCGGCGCGATGGTGGCGAAGTAGGGCGCCTTGAAGCAGATGGCACGCGAGAACAGCCAGTGGCCGGCGGGCCAACCGGTGATGCGGCGGTACAGCGCGAGGATGGGCGTGGCCATGGTCGTTGCGTTCCTTGTGGCGAAAAAGACCACGGCGGGTCATGCCCGCCGTGGTCTTCATTCGTTGCCGCTGCGATGGTTTCAGGCGGCGGCGCGATTGTCGTGCTGCAGGTTGCGGTAGCCGGCCGAGCGCAGCTCTTCGCTGTCGAAGTCGTCGACACTGATGGTATCGATGGTCATCTCGCGCAGCTCTTCCAGCTGGCGGCGCTCGTCGGCGGTGATCCAGCCTTCGCGCACACCCTCGTCCAGCTGCGAGACGAAATCGTGCGCCTCGATGTCGCTGTTCTTGAGCGCCTTGAGGAACTTGCGCTCCACCGGTTCGGCCAGGATCGCCTTCTGAAGGTAGCTGTTGATGCGGCCAGCCGGGTTGTTCTCGCCGGGCGTGGTGAAGATGCCTTCGGCGAGGCGATCGCGTGCTTCGTTCGGCGACATCAGCAAGGATGCAGTCTTGTGGCCCAGGCGGTCGCTCGGCGCCTGCGCGCGGCGGCCCCACGGGAACACCAGCAGCCACAGCAGCCAGCCGACCGGACGGATCGGGAAGTTGCGCAGCGCCGCGGAGAAGGCGATCTCGATCTTGTGCACGCTGTTGTGCACCGACCAGGCCAGCAGCGGCTGGTCGGACACCGGACGGCCCTGGTCCTCGTAGCGCTTGAGCATCGCGCTGACGATATACAGGTGGCTGAGCACGTCGCCCAGTCGGCCGGACAGCGATTCCTTGAACTTGAGCTTGCCGCCCAGCAGCAGCATCGAGGTATCGGCCATCAACGCCAGCGCGGCCGAGTAGCGGTTGAGCTTGCGGTAGTAGCGGCGCGTGTAGCCATCGCCGGGAGCGGCGCCGAAGCGAGCGTTGACCAGACCGTACCACCAGCTGCGCACGGCGTTGGAGATGGCGAAGCCGATGTGGCCGAACAGGTTCTTGTCGAACTCGCGCAGGCGCTCCTCGGGATCGGGCAGCGTGGCGGCCTTCATCTCCTTGAGCACCCACGGATGGCACAGGATCGCGCCCTGGCCGAAGATCATCAGCGAGCGCGTCATGATGTTGGCGCCCTCCACCGTGATCGCGATGGGCGAGGCCTGCCAGCCGCGGCCCAGGTAGTTCTTCGGTCCCAGGATGATGCCCTTGCCGCCGTGGATATCCATGGCGTCCTGTGCCGCCTGGCGGCCCATCTCGGTGCAGTGGTACTTGGAGATCGTCGAAGGCACGGCCGGCAGTTCGCCGCGTGCGACCGCCGCGGCCGAGGCCTCGGCCAGTGCGCTGGCAGCGAATGCGTTGCCGGCCAGGCGCGCCAGCGCTTCCTCGACGCCCTCGAAGCGGCCGACCGAGAGGCCGAACTGCTTGCGGATGCGTGCGTAGGCGCCAGTCACCACCGCGGCCATCTTGGCGCCGCCGCTGGCGGTGGAGGGCAGGGTGATCGAGCGTCCGATCGACAGGCACTCCACCAGCATCTGCCAGCCCTTGCCGGCATAGGCTTCGCCACCGATCAACTGGCTGAGCGGGATGAATACTTCGCGGCCGTGGATGGGGCCGTTCTGGAACGGTGAGTTGAGCGGGAAGTGGCGGCGCCCGATCTCGACACCGTCGGTGTCGCGCGGCAGCAGCGCCAGTGTGATGCCGATGTCCTTCTTGTCGCCGATCAACCCTTCCGGGTCGTACATGCGGAAGGCAAGACCAATGAGCGTGGCCACCGGCGCCAGGGTGATGTAGCGCTTGTCGAAGGTCAGCTTGACGCCGACCACGCGCGCGCCGTTCCACTCGCCCATCGCGACGATGCCGTAGTCCGGGATCGAGGTCGCATCCGAGCCGGCCCACGGACCGGTCAGGCCGAAGCACGGCACTTCACGGCCATCGGCCAGGCGGGGCAGGTAATGGTCCTTCTGTTCCTGCGTGCCGTAATGCATCAGCAGCTCGGCCGGGCCGAGCGAGTTGGGCACGCCGACGGTGGAGCTGACCACCGAGGAGATCGAGGCCAGCTTCTGGATGACCTTGTGGTTGCCCAGCGCCGAGAAGCCCAGGCCGCCGTACTCCTTCGGCACGATCATGCCGAAGAACTTGTTCTTCTTGATGAAATCCCACACCGGCGGCGGCAGGTCCGCGTGGACGTGGGTGATCTCCCAGTCGTTGATCATCCGGCACAGCTCTTCGGTCGGGCCGTCGACGAAGGCCTGCTCGTCGGCGCTGAGGGTCGGCTTGGCCTGGCTCAGCAGCACGTTCCAGTCGGGCTTGCCGGAGAACAGCTCACCTTCGAAGCCAACCGTGCCGGCTTCCAGCGCCACGCGCTCGGTTTCCGACAGCGGCGGCAGGATCTTGGTGTAGAAGCCCAGCAGCGGCTTGGTGATGAACGGCAGACGGAACTGCGGCAGCAGCAGCGGCACCGCGATGAGGGCGGTGATGAAGGCGGCCACCAGCGTGGCGGTGGCATTGGCGCCCAGCAGCCAGCAGGCCACCAGCGCTGTGGCGGTCAAGGCCGCCCACACCGGCAGGCGCAGCCGGTGATAAGCGGCGATGGCCCCGACCAGCAGGAAGGCAATGAAAGGAATCGCAATACTCATGACAACGCTCCAGCGGCGATGCGGCTAATTGAAGGTCTGCAAGCAGGCCAACCATCGGGGTGTGGGCGCAGCGGCCATTCAAGCAACCGCATCAAACGCTCAACATACGGCCGAGTATGGTAAGGTTGCCGGGCCGCTGTCAAGGAAGCCGGGGCCGGAAGGGACGATCAGCGGTACAGGTCCGGTTTTGCCGTTTACCAGAGCGTAACCCGCCCGTCGCGGCCCGGCGGCCCCCGCGCGGTCACCTCGGTGTTTCCCGCCGCGCCCTTGCCGTCCCGGTGTCTTTACAGAATGCATACTGTTCCCGGCGGTGCCGTATGGATAAACTTGTCGCCATGAGCTCGACCGCGAACCCCAAGCAGGACCGTCCCGGACAAGCCCGCAATGGCGGCTCCGGCAGTGAACGAACCGGCCGCCTCAGCGCAGACGATTGGGCGCAGGCCGCGCTCGACCTGATTGCCGAACAGGGAGTGGCCGCGGTCGCGGTCGAACCGCTGGCGCGCCGGCTGGGGGTGACCAAGGGCAGCTTCTACTGGCACTTTCCCTCGCGCGACGCCCTGCTGGTCGCGGCGCTGGAGCGCTGGGAGAAGGTCGAGCAGGAGACCGTCTTCGGCCAGCTCGAACCCATTTCCGATCCGCGTGAACGCCTGCGTGCGCTGTTCACCCTGGTCGCGCACGAGTTCAAGTCGCACGTCATCTATTCCGAGCTGCTCAAGGCGCTCGACCACCCGGCCGTGCAGCCGGTGATCGGGCGCGTCTCCGAGCGCCGCCTCGACTACCTGACCGCATCGTTCCGCCAGGCCGGCCTGGCCCGCACCGATGCCCAGCATCGCGCCCGCCTGCTCTACGCCGCCTATGTCGGCTTCCTGCAGTTGAACCTGCAGTTGCACCAGGCGCGCATGCAGCACGACGAATTCGAGGCCTATGTCGAGCACATGATGGCCACGCTGATCCCTTCTTCTTGATAGCCCAGCCCCCGCTGGAGGATGTTTGCAAATGAATGCGATTTCACACGACGTCTCGAAACCTGTCATTGCACCGGGGAGCGAAGGCAGCAAGCTGGCGGCGCTGAACGCCTGGGTCGCCCAGGTCGCCGCGCTGACCCGGCCCGACGCGATTGTCTGGTGCGACGGCAGCGACGCCGAGAATGCCGCGCTGATCAAGCAGATGCAGGCCGACGGCACGCTGGTCAAGCTCAACGAGCAGACCCATCCCGACAGCTGGCTGCACCGCTCGCACCCGGACGACGTCGCCCGCGTCGAGCACCTGACCTTCGTGTGCACGAGCGAGCAGGAAGACGCCGGCCCGAACAACCACTGGATGTCGCCGGCCGACGGCCACCAGCAGATGGACGCGCTGTTCGACGGCTGCATGCAGGGCCGTACGATGTACGTGATCCCGTACTGCATGGGTCCGATCGAATCGCCGCTGTCGCGTTGCGGCGTGGAGATCACCGACAGCCCGTACGTGGTCGCCAACATGCGCATCATGACCCGCATGGGTGCGCCGGCACTGGCGCGCATCGAGAAGGAAGGCCTGCTGCATGACGGCGTGTTCGTGCGTGGCCTGCACTCGATCGGCGAACTCGACCCCGAGCGCCGCTTCATCATGCATTTCCCGGAAGAACTGACGATCAAGTCGTTCGGCTCCGGCTACGGCGGCAACGCACTGCTCGGCAAGAAATGCCACGCCCTGCGCATCGCATCGCACCAGGCCCGTTCGGAAGGCTGGCTGGCCGAGCACATGCTGATCCTCGGCCTGGAGAACCCGCAGGGCGAGACGCATTACGTGGCGGCTGCATTCCCGTCGGCCTGCGGCAAGACCAACCTGGCCATGCTGATCCCGCCGGAGGGCTACCGCGCCCAGGGCTGGAAGGTGTGGACGGTCGGCGACGACATCTGCTGGATGCGTCCCGGCGCCGATGGCCGCCTGTACGCGATCAACCCGGAAGCCGGCTTCTTCGGCGTGGCTCCGGGCACCTCGGACAAGTCGAACCCGAACGCGCTGGCCTCGATCCAGCACGACACCATCTTCACCAACGTTGGCGTCACCGCCGACAACCAGCCGTGGTGGGAAGGCCTCGACAACGGCCAGACCCCGGTCACCGACTGGCGCGGCAATCCGTATGACGCCGCCAAGGGTCCGGCCGCGCATCCGAACTCGCGCTTCACCGTGTCCGCCAGGCAGTGCCCGAGCTACTCGGAGCAGGCCGAGAATCCGGCCGGCGTGCCGATCAGCGCGATTGTCTTTGGCGGCCGCCGTGCATCGCTCGTGCCGCTGGTGTTCGAAGCACGCGACTGGGCGCACGGCGTCCTCGTCGGTGCCGCGATGGGTTCGGAGACCACCGCTGCCGCCACTGGCGCGGTCGGCGTGATGCGCCGCGACCCGATGGCGATGAAGCCGTTCTGCGGCTACAACTTCGCCGACTACTTCAGCCACTGGCTGTCGTTCGACAAGGCCGACGCGAAGCTGCCGAAGATCTTCCACGTCAACTGGTTCCGCAAGGGCGACGACGGCAAGTTCCTGTGGCCGGGTTTCGGCGACAACCTGCGCGTGCTGGAGTGGATGATCCAGCGCGTGAAGGGCGAGGCCGGTTCGGTCGAAACGCCGATTGGCCACCTGCCGGCCGACGGCGACCTCAACCTCGATGGCATCAGCCTCAACGATGAGGCCCGCGCCAAGCTGTTCGGCTTCGACCATGCCGGTTGGCAGGCCGAGTTCGACAGCATCGGCGAGTACCTGGACGAGTACGGCCCGCGCATGCCGCAGGCCCTCAAGGACGAGCACAAGCGCATCGCCCGGGACCTGGCTGGCTGAGGACTCCATGATCGATAATCCCGCCGCGCTCGCGGCCAGTCGTGAACTGCTGATCGACGGCCGCCCGCTGCGGGTGTTCGACGGGCACCTGCCCAACGTCGGCGACTACGTGCGTGGCCTCTCGCGGGCCGCGTACACGCGCACCGAAATTGCCCGGCCGGAGACGGCCGAGCACAAGCACTGGGCCACCGAGGTGAAGCTCGAAGCCCTGTTGCAGCAGCCGATCTTCGACATCACCCGGCGCGCCGTGCTCGGCTTCACCACGGCGACGTTCGGCTATCGGCCGTATCGCGCATACACCAACGTCGCGTCGTTCGGCGACATGCTTTTCACCCATACCGATTGCCTGCCCGACCAGCACGACCTGACCGCACTGTGGTACCTGTGCGAGAACTGGGACCTGGAGTGGGGCGGCGAAACGATGTTCTTCGACGCCCAGGACGAAGTCGCCGCGGCGATCCAGCCGCGCCCGGGCCGGCTGGTGATCTTCGACGGTGCCATCAAGCACGTGGGTCGCCCGCCGAACCGCATCTGCTATGCGCCGCGCTACACGTTCGCGATCAAGTTCGAGCGCCAGGCCGCGGGTCGCTGAGCGGGCATGACGGCGTGGCGTCGATGATCGACTCCGCAGCTACGGCGCTGCAGCGCGCGGCGGATGCCAGCTGGTTTCCGCTCGACCTCGACGTACCGGCACGCAGCTTCAGCTTTGCCCGGCTCGATGTCGAAGCGCTCGAGCGTTCCACGTTCATGGACACGCGCCTGGATGCGGCAATCGCGCAGGTCGAAGCCGTGCAGGCTGACGCGCTCGCGGCGATGCCGGCGCCGGCGGCGCCACCGGCCTGGCTGTTGCACACCTCGTTCTGCGGCTCGACCCTGCTGGCACGCGCGCTGCACGTACCGCCGCACCAGGTCGCGCTGAAGGAGCCGCTCGTATTGCGCCGCCTCGGTGATGCGCGTCATGCGGGCCGCTCGCTGGGAGACCTTTGCGAATTGTCGGCGCGGCTGCTGTCGCGACCGTGGTCCCCCGGTGGCGGTGTCCTGGTCAAGGCCACGCATGCGGCGCTCAACGTCGCCCCCGACCTGCTGGCGGCGATACCGGCCAGTCGCGCGGTGGTGCTGACCTCGTCGCTGGATGACTTCCTCGTCTCCAACCTCAAGAAGAGCGCCGAGACCCAGGCCAAGATTCCCGCCCTGGCCGAACGCGCGCTGCAAGCCGGGACGCTGCACCTGCGCTTGCCGTCGCAAGCGATGCAACCGCCCGACCTGCTGTGCGCCGCGGCGCTGCAATGGGCAGGCCAGCGCGATCTCGTCATGGCGCTGGCCACCCGCTTCGGCGAGGCGCGGGTGCGCGTGGTCGATTTCGACGCATTGCTTGCGTCGCCGGTGGAAGTGGCGGTCGCATGTTCGCGCTGGTTGCAGCTGCCGGCGTCGGAAGCCGACATCACCGCACGCGCCAGCGAGGTATCAAGCCGCAACGCCAAGGCGGTGTCGGTGTCCTACGGCGCCGGCCAGCGTGCACAGGAAGCGCAACTGGTGCTCGACCGTTACGCTGATGCGATATCCCGCGCCCGCGACTGGGCCAATCGTTACCTGCAGCCTGCACTGGAAACCCGTTTGCCGATGACCGCAGTGGAACACTGGACATGAGCGCGACCCTGGCTTCGCTGTGGCAGCAAGGCGAAACCTACGCCCGGCAGGGGCAGTGGGCCGCTGCGCTCAAGGCCTACGATGGCGTGCTCGGCCACGATCCGGGCCACGTCATGGCGATGTTGCGCGCCTCGCGCATGGCGCTGTCGCTGGGCCGCTACCGCGACTCGCGCGACTACGCGATGCGCGCGCTGGCAGCGCGCCCAAGCGGCGACGAGCCGGTGCTGACGCTGGCGCGCGCGCTGCGAATGTTCAATGAACCGCTGGCGCTGCTGGAGTGTGTCGAGAATTCGCGCTGGCGCGAGCGCAAGTCGGCGCAGTGGCTGACCGAGATCGCGATGCTGGTCAGCACCATCGGCGAGAACAAGCTGGCGATGGAGCTGCTCGACCTGGCCGTGCAGCGCGATCCAAGGAACCCGCCGACGCGCTATTTCCGTGGCGTGGTGCGGATGTTCTTTGGCGAGATGGACGCCGCCGAGCAGGAGCTGGAGCTTTGCATCGCCCAGCTGCCGACCTACGCCCAGGCGCACTGGGTCCTGTCGCGCCTGCGCAAACAGACGCCCGACAAGAACCACGTCGAACGCATGCAGGCGCTGATCTCGCGCGTCGCTCCCGGCACCGAGAGCCGCGTCTACCTGGCCTATGCGGTGCACAACGAGCTGCACGATCTGGGCCGCCATGAAGATTCCTGGCAGGCGCTCGACCACGCCTGCAAGGTGAAGCGGCAGCTGTCCCCGCACGATCGCGACGACGCCCGCCGCATGTACGAAGGGCTGATGAAGCTGTGCGATGCGGGCTTCGTCACGCCCTCGGCGCAGTCCGCGGCGACGCAGCCGCCGTACGTGCCGGTGTTCATCGTCGGCATGCACCGCTCCGGCAGCACACTGCTCGAGCAGCTGCTGGCCGGACACCCGGATGTAGCCGACGGCGGCGAGACCTATTCGTTCACCTCGCAGATGCGCTACTTCGGCGACCACCGCAACAAGGGCGTCGCCGACGCCGAACTGGTGCGCCGTGCCGCCGCCATCGACTACGAGCAGGTCGGCCAGCGCTTCTACGAGCACACCGCCTGGCGCGCGCAGGGCAAGCCGGTGCTGACGGAAAAGCTGCCGTCGAATTTCCTCAACCTGGGTTTCATCGCCCGGGCGCTGCCGCACGCGCGCATCCTGCACATGGTCCGCGATCCGCTCGACACGTGCTTCTCCAACCTGCGCACGATGTTCTCCGACGTCAACACGTTCTCCTACGACCAGCGCGAGCTGGCGCAGTGGTACGGCCAGTACCACCGCCTGATGGCGCACTGGCATCAGGTCATGCCGGGCAGGGTGCTCGACGTCCATTACGACAAACTGGTCGCCGACCCCGAGGGCGTGATGCGCGGCGTGCTCGACTTCTGCGGCCTGCCCTGGGACGCGGCCGCAACCCGCCTGGACCGTGAGCAGGGCGGGGCCGTGGCCACGGCCAGCAGCCCGCAGATGCGGGGCGGCATCATCAAGAACCGCAGCGCCGCCTGGGCTCCCTACGAGGACAAGCTGGCGACCCTGATCGAGGGCCTGGCGCCGTACCGCAACGTCACGCCGGGCCATGCCGGCCCGGACGCCGCCTCCGGCTGACCTCCCGCAGTCGGCGCGCCTGGGGCCGGGTCGGGTACTTAAACCGGCGGCTCGTTCGGCGCATCACAAGGACCATGCTGACCGTCGTGACCGAATTTCTGACCGATGCCCCTGCCGCCAGCGATGACGGCGCCGACGAACGTGGCCTGGTGGCCGCGGCCGCGCGCGGCGAAGTGCGGGCCTTCGAGTCCCTGTATCGGCGACATGCCGGTCGCGTTCATGGCGTCATCGCCCGCCTGGTCGGCAACCAGGGGGCGCGGGCCGAGGACCTGACGCAGGAAGCGTTCGTGCGGGCGTGGCAGGCTCTGCCGGCGTTCCGATTCGAATCGGCGTTCTCGACCTGGCTGCACCGGCTGGCGGTCAACACCGCCCTGATGGAACTGCGCAGCCGCCGCAGCCGCCCGCAGGACGACGGCGATTCCGACGAGGAGGTCTTCGACCTGCTCGGCAGCACCGACTCGGCCGGTCACACGACCGCGCTGACCATGGACCTGGAACGCGCGGTGGCGACATTGCCGCCCCGCGCCCGCGCCGTCCTCGTCCTGTACGACGTGGAAGGTTGGAAGCACGAAGAGATCGCCGCCGAACTGGGCATGGCGGTCGGCAGTTCGAAAGCGCAATTGCACCGCGCGCGTGGCTTGCTGCGCGAGCGGCTGGGAGGACAGGCATGAACAGCAACGACAAGAATATCCATACCCCCGAAGACGAGCTGCCCGACGCACTGCGCTGGCAGTTGCGGGCGATGCGCCGCGACGTCGAGCCCGGCAGCGACCTGTGGCCCGGCATCGCCGGACGCCTGCAGGCGCAGCGACCGAAAGCGGCAACGCGTCCACGCTGGCTGGCGCCGGTGGCGATGGCGGCGACGCTGGTGCTGGCGGTGGGCATGGTCGGTGTGTGGCGCGGCGGCGACGTCGGCGACGCGCCGGTCGGCGCTCCGCCCAGGGCCACGCTCGTCCAGCGCGAAGCCGAGGGCATGACCCTGCAATACCAGGCCGCCTTGCGCGAGGTCGATGTCGGCCAGCCGCCGATGGAGCTGCAGCCGGTCTTCGATGATCTCGACCGCAGCGCCGGGCTGATCCTGCAGGCACTCACGCGCGATCCTGATTCGCGCCTGCTGCTGGAGCAACTGCGCCGCACCTATGCACGCCGCCTGGCCCTGGCACAGCGCCTTGTCTATGCGTGATCCGTACCTCACCACCTCGATTTCCCGTCTTGAACCGCGAACCACGCCCGCTTTCCGGAGAAACTCCATGACCCGCGCCAATTTCCAACGTCTCGCACTCGGCCTGGCTGTGCTGGTGGCGAACTCCGCCATGGCGGCCACGCCGATCAATGAGACCCGGCCGCTGGATCCGCGAGGAACGGTCGAGGTCGAGAACGTCAAAGGTCGCGTCGACGTGCGCACCTGGGACCGGCCCGAGGTCAAGATCGAGGGCAGCCTCGGCCAGGGCGTCGAGAAGCTCGAGATCGAGGGCGACAGCGGCCACCTGACGGTGCGGGTGAAATACCCCAATCGCGGCGGCGGCGGCCTGTTCGGCAGCAACGACAAGAGCGAACCGACCGACCTGCGCCTGACCGTGCCGGTCCGCGCCGACCTCGATGTCGATGTGGTCTCGGCCGACGTTTCGGTCGAAGGCATCGCGTCGAGCCAGCTCTCGATCGACAGCGTCAGCGGCGACGTCACCGTCGCCGGCGCACCAAACGAAGCCAGTGTCGACAGCGTCAGCGGCGACCTGATGCTGACCCTCAACAGCAACCGCGTGCGTGCCGAATCGGTCAGCGGCGATCTCACCCTGCGCGGCCGCATGAGCGGCGAAGTGGATGTCGAAACGGTGTCCGGCCGGGTCGATGTCTCGGTGCTGCAGAACCGCCTGCAGCGGCTGTCGGGCTCGTCGGTGTCGGGCGACATCCGCGTCGCCACAGGTCTTGCCAGGAACGGCCGCATCACGCTGGAAACCGTCAGCGGCGACCTCGTCCTGGTGATGCCGGGCGACCTGTCGGCCAACGTCCGCGGCGAGAGCTTCAGCGGTGACCTGACCGCGCCGGGCGCGCAGGTGATCCGTCCCAAGCACGGTCCGGGATCTTCCTTCGAGCACCGCTATGGCAGCGGCGACGGCGACATCAGCATCGACACTTTCTCCGGCGATGCAACGCTGCAGCTCGATTGAGCGACCAGCACAGATAGCAAAAAAAGCCCGGGTTTTCCGGGCTTTTTTCGTTATGGCGCTGCCGGTGCCCGGCAACCGCGCTGGCGAAATGAACTACGCGTCCTTCATCCCGAACCAGCAATTGAACGCAACCGTGATGCGCTCGTCGTTGCCGAAGAAAGGCATCACTTCGTGCTGCAGCCAGGACGGGAACAGCACCAGCTGGCCCGGCTGGAAGCGCACGTTCCAGGTGCCATGGTGGTACGGCTCGCGCAGGTGCGCGTTGCCCGGATCCAGGAACAGATTGCTGTAGTGGTGCGGATTGTGGAAACGCAGGACGCCCGATTCCGGGCGGTCGTCGGGCGTCTGGCCCGGGTCGACGCAGTACACGCCCGACCACGACGCCATCGGATGCGTGTGCAGGATCGTGAAGCCGCCATTGCGGGTCACATGGAACCAGGTGTGCGAGAAGATCTGCAGGCGCTGCATTTCCTGCGGGCTGTAGCCATTGAGCTCGGCGATCGTGCGCCCCAGCGTGCTCCAGCAGAACTGGCGCAGTTGCTGGACACAGGCCTCCGGCCACGCAAACAGGTTGAAATTGCTCTCGAACACCCCGGTCTGCTGCTTCAGGGACGGGTTCGGGTTGGCGTATCGCGCACCTTCGCCCTCGCGCTCCAGCAGCAGCGTCTTGAGCTGGGCATTGATGGCCTCGGCATCGGGCAGCGTGTCCTGGGCGAAGGGCACCGCGAAGAGCGGATTGAGCTGGTAGGGCATCGCTTCCTGATCGCTGCGGGATGGATGGGGGCAAGTGTAGCGCGCCGGCCCGGACCGGCGGCGGCCCTGCAAACGCCTCCCGCGGATAGCACTACGGCCCCTCGCGGGGCCGTAGCGGTGGTCGGCTGCAACCGGACCGTCAGAACTTCTGCGAGTAGCGCATGTAGAAGAACTGGCCCGGGATCTCGTACTGCGGATCGAACGAATTGGCGAACGCGGTGAAGGCGATCGGCGGGTTCTTGTCGAAGATGTTGTTGATGCCGAGGGTGACCTTGGCATTCCACGGCGCGTTCCAGTAAACGCTCACGTCGTGGTAGGTCGTGGCGCCGATGTGGTGCTCATTGGCAGCCACCTGGGTCACCGAATCGCCACCGGCCTCGCCGTCCCAGACGCCATTTCCGTTGGTGTCGGTGGGCACGCCGACGAAGCGATCGGTCGTCGTGCACAGCCAGCCATAGCCGTAGTCCTCGAAGGTCTGGCAGGGCTCGGTCTGGTCGGAGAAGTAGCGGACGTTCCAGGTCGCGCCCCAGTCGCCATGCTCCCAGCGCGTAGCCAGGTTGCTGCGGATGCGCCAGTAGTTGAGCAGGTTCGGGCCGTCGTACTCGCCGACCAGGTTGCCGCCTTCGTTGAACTCCATTGGCGCGCCGATAGCCGGCGTGCGCAGGATGTCCTCACCGAAGCGACCGTCACCGTTGGAGTCATTGAGGAATTCCGACAGATAGGTCGTGTCCCAGGTGAAGCTGACCTTGCCCCAGGAATACTCCGGCAGGCGATAGCTGACGGTCATGTCGTAGCCTTCGACCTTGGTGCCACCAATGTTCGTGGTGGTGTTGAGCAGCGTGAGGATTTCACCGTCGGAGCGTCGGCTGTAGAGGCTGCACGTTGCGCTGGTGCCGCCCGAATCGATGCATTGCTGGATGATCTGCGCGCCACCGATGGTGGTGATCGCATCCTCGATCTTGATCTTCCACCAGTCCAGCGAGATATCCAGGCCCTCGACGAAGCTGGGGCTGTAGACCACGCCGAACGTGGTCGACTCGGCCTTCTCGGGCTGCAGGTTCGGATTGCCGCCCACGGTGATGCGGATCTGCGTATTGCTCTGTGCATATCCGCCCGGCGCCACGCCCTCGGCGACGCAGCGTGCCTGTGCCGGCGCGGTCTGGTTGCCGAAGTTGGCCTGGTTGCAGGGATCGCTCAACTGCGGGAACGAGTCGGCCTGGCCGGCGAACAGTTCGGCGATGGACGGAGCGCGGAAGCCCTCCGACCAGTTGCCGCGCACCAGCAGGTCCTCGAACGGCTTCCAGCGGAAACCAAACTTGCTGTTGAGCGTGTCGCCGAAGTTGCTGTAGTCGGAGTAGCGCGTGGCAAGGCTGAAATCGAGCAGCTTGGCGCCGGGCACGTCCGCCAGCACCGGAATCGCCAGCTCGAGATACGCTTCGTCGACGTCATAGCCGCCGTTGGTGGCGGTGCGCGCGTTGCCGGTGGTGTTGCCCGAATTGATCAGCGCATCGGGGGAGTCATACCCTTCCTCGGTGCGGTGTTCCAGGCCGATCGAGAAGCCCAGCGGGCCGCCGGGCAGGTCGAACAGGTCGCCGCCGATGTTGGCGTAGTAGGTCTTCTGCGTGTAGCTGTACTCGTCGTGCGCGGTGAACGTGCTGTAGTCGAGCATGGCCTGGGTGGCCGAGCCGGCGCCACCGAGCAGGTTCAGCGGTACGCATCCTGCGACGACGGTGCTTAGGTCACCTGCCGTGCCCACGCAGACCGGATTGCCCGTGGCATCGAGCATCGACGGGCCCAGTGCCGCGTCGAGCGAGATCACGTTGAACAGGCCGCGCGTGGTGTTGTTGGCCTTGTTGCGGCCGTAGAAATAGCCCGCTTCCCAGTCGTAGTACTTGTCGCCGAAGGTCAGCGTTCCTTCCAGGCCGGCGTTCATCGCGAACGTGCGAACGTCCTGGTTGAACGAACGGCCTCCGGTCTCGACCATGCGCCGCTGCACCCAGTCGATGTCGGTGCCGAACGGGTTGTAGAGGCTGTCGGCGCTGATGACGACGTTGCCGGCGTTGGTGCCTTCGACCGGTACGCCCAGCGTGACCGGCATCGAGGCGAGCAACTGCTCGGACTGGCGCTCGTTGTAGGTCAGCGTGGTCTTGAAGCGGATGTCGTCGGTGATGTCGATCGAGGCATTGCCGAAGACCGAGCGACGCTCCTGTGGCGTGATCAGGTAGTTGTCGGGCGCGAAGTTGTAGATGTCGTCGCCGGTGAACGGACGCCAGGCATTCGGGTCGCCTGCGCCGCGGTTGTAGGTGAAGCTGCCGGTGCTGCCATCGGGGCGGCAACGCGACGGCGCGCCACTGGCGGTGAAGCATTCGCCGAAGCGGACGCTGAAGTTGCCGTCAGGCGTGGTGGAGCTGCCGCCGAGCGCGGCGCCAGTGGTGTAGATCGGCTCCTTGGAAATGTAGCGGTCACCGGCCATGACCGGATCTTCCTTGACGTAACCAAAGCCCAGCATCACCGCGAAGCGGTCGGATGTGGTGCCGATGGTGAAGTCGTACGACTGGCGCATGCCGTCGCCCTTGTCGAACATGCCAAGGTAGGCGTTGGCTTCGGCGCCTTCGAAGTTCTGGCGCAGGATCACGTTGACCACGCCGGCGATCGCGTCGGAACCGTAGATCGTGGAGGCGCCGTCCTTGAGGACTTCGATGCGCTCCACCGCCGCGGTCGGGATGGAGTTGAGGTCGACCTGGCCGCCCAGGCCGGTGCCGCTGGCGCCGCCGACCCAGCGGCGACCGTTGACCAGCACGAGCGTGCGATTGGCGCCGAGGTTGCGCAGGCTGACGCCGGTATCGCCGTTGCCGCCGTTGTTGAAGGTCGAGTTGAGCGTGGAACCGTTGGCCGTGATGTTCTGGATCACGTCGCCCACGGAGGTCAGGCCCTGCGCGGTGATGTCATCGCGACTGAGCGAGAAGATCGGCTGCGAAGTTTCGATGTCGGCGCGCTTGATGCGCGAACCAGTGACTTCGATGCGGTCGAGGGTGGTGGCTTCTGCTGGCTGGGCGGGAGGAGTCTCCTGCGCCTGCGCTGCGCCAGTGCCGGCAAGTGCGGTGGTGCCCAAGGCGAGGGAAACACTAATGGCATCCCGGAGCTTTGTTGTGTGCAAGATCATCGCTCTCTCCAAAGTCGGTCTCAGGTGGGGAACCTACCGGGTGGAGTACAAACCAACGCCAAGTCCGGCAAGGTCGGGGCCGATGGTATGCCCGTCTCGCCAATACTTAAAGTGTTGTTAATCTTCATTATTCTGAATGCGAATTGTGCTGTTTTTGGCACAACGGCGATCCGCTCTACGCAGCATTCAGGGATGTGACGCGTTAAGAATTCGCGTGGTCGGCGCTTCGTTCATCACAAAAAACTACGGCCCCTTTCGGGGCCGTAGAGGTACATCAGGACAACAGGTCGATCAGAACTTCTGCGAGTAGCGCATGTAGAAGAACTGGCCCGGGACCTCGTACTGCGGATCGAACGTGTTGGCAAACGCGTTCAGCACGATCGGCGGGTTCTTGTCGAAGATGTTGTTGATACCCAACGTGACCTTCGCGTTCCACGGTGCATTCCAGTAGACGCTGGCATCGTGGTACGTGGTGGCGCCGATGTGGTGCTGCGAAGCCTTGCGCGACTGGATCGTGTCGCCGCCAGCCGTACCGTCCCACACGCCGTTGCTGTTGGTGTCGCTCGGGATACCAACGAAGCGGTCGGCGTCGGTGCACAGGTAACCGAAGCCGTACTCTTCGAAGCCCGGATCGCAGGGTTCATCCTGAGCCGAGTAGAAGCGCACGTTCCAGGTCGCACCCCAGTCGGCCTTGTCCCAACGAGCGGTCAGGTTGGAGCGGATGCGCCACCTGTTGTCGTTCTGGAAGTACTCGCCGACCTGGTTGCCGCTCTCGTCGGCGTTCAGCGGCTGGCCAATGGCCGGTGCCTGCTGGATGTCCTCACCGAACTTGCCGTCGCCGTCGAGATCATCTTCCTGGTCAGCCAGGTAGGTGGTGTCCCAGGTGAAGCTGAAGTTGCCCCACGCGGTTTCCGGCAGGCGGTAGCCGACGGTCAGGTCGTAACCTTCGACCTTGGTGCCACCGATGTTGGTGGTGGTGTTGAGCAGCGTGTTGATGTCGCCAGCTGCGTTACGGTCGTACAGCGAGCAGGTCGGACCGGTGCCGCCGGAGTCAAGGCACTGCTGGATGATGTTCGCGCCGCCGATCGTGGTGATCGCGTCGGTCAGCTTGATCTTCCACCAGTCCAGCGAGACGTCGAGGCCTTCAGCGTAGCTGGGGCTGTAGACGAAGCCGAAGGTGTACGACTCGGACTTCTCAGGCGCCAGGTTCGGGTTGCCGCCGACGGTGATGCGGATCTGCGCGCTGTCCTGACGGTAACCACCAGCCGCAACACCCTCGGCACGGCACTGGGCCTGGGCGATGGTGGTCTGGGTGCCGTAGTTGGCCGTGTTGCAGGGGTCAGCCAGGCTCGGGAACGAGTCAGCCTGACCAGCGAACAGCTCGGCAATCGACGGAGCGCGGAAGCCTTCCGACCAGTTGCCGCGGACCAGCAGGTCTTCGATCGGCTTCCAGCGGAAACCGAACTTGCTGTTGAGCGTGTCACCGAAGTTGCTGTAGTCCGAGTAGCGCGTGGCGATCGAGAAGTCGAGCAGCTTGGCGAACGGCACGTCCGACAGCACCGGCACGGCCAGTTCGAGGTAAGCCTCGTCCAGGCCGTAACCACCGGCAGTGGCGGTACGGGCGTTGCCCGTGGTGTTGCCCGAGTTGATCAGCGCGTCCGGCGAGTCGTAGCCGTCTTCGTCGCGGTGTTCAAGGCCGAACGAGAAGCCCAGCGGGCCGGCCGGCATGTCGAACACTTCGCCGGAGATGTTGGCGTAGTACGTCTGCTGGGTGTAGCTGTACTCGTCGTGCGCGGTGAAGCTGACGAAGTCCAGCATGTCGCGGGTGATGCCGCCGACGCCGCCGAGGACGTTGAGCGGAACGCAACCGGCGATCGGCAGGGCAGCCGTGCCGCAGCGGGCGGCGCCCGTTGCATCACGGAACGACGGGCCGAGGGCCTGGCCCAGGGCGATCAGGTTGAACAGGCCCTGGGTGGTGTTGTTGGCCTTGTTCTCGCCGCGGAAGTAACCGCCTTCCCAGTCGAAGTACTTCTCACCGAAGTTCAGCGTGCCTTCCAGGCCGGCGCTCATCGCGAACGTGCGGACGTCCTGGTTGAACGAACGACCACCGGTCTCGGTGATGCGACGGTTGATGCGGGTGACGTCAGCGCCGTACGGGTTGTAGATGCTGTTACGGCTGATGAAGACGTTCTGCGCGAGCGGGGTAGCGCCCGGGGCCAGGCCCAGGACGACCGGCATCGCCGCGAGCAGCTGCTCGGAGACGCGCTCGTTGTAGGTCATCGTGGTCTTGAAGCGGACGTCGTCGGTGATGTCGACCGAGGCGTTACCGAAGACCGAGCGACGCTCCTGCGGGGTCAGCAGGTAGTTTTCCGGAGCGAAGTTGTAAGCATCCACGCCCGGAACGTACGGACGGGCCGGGGTGCCAGCGCCGTCGTAGGTCCAGGTGCCGGCAGTGCCGACGCCGCCGAAGTTGGTCTGACCGCCGGTGCACACGTGCGTGGCCGGGTTGTAACCACCCGGGCACAGCGCGAAGCGACCGTTCGGGCTGGTGCCGCTACCGAAGAAGTTGCCGGTGGTGTAGGTCGGCTCCTTCGAGATGTAGCGGTCGCCGGCCATGACCGGCTCTTCCTTCACGTAACCGTAGCCGAGCATCGCGGAGAAGCGATCGCCGGAGGTGCCGATGATGAAGTCGTAGGCCTGACGCGAACCGTCGCCCTTGTCGAACTGGCCGAGGTAGGCGTTGGCTTCAGCGCCCTCGAAGTTCTGACGCAGGATGACGTTGACAACGCCGGCGATTGCGTCCGAACCGTAGATGGTCGAGGCGCCGTCCTTCAGGACTTCGATGCGCTCGACTGCTGCGGTCGGGATGGTGTTGAGGTCGACCGAGCCGCCGAGGCCGGTGCCGCCAACCCAACGACGGCCGTTGACCAGCACCAGGGTGCGGTCCGAACCGAGGTTGCGCAGGTTGACGCGGGTTTCGCCGTTGCCGCCGTTGTTGAAGGTGCTGTTGAGCGTGGAACCGTTGGCGGTGATGTTCTGGATCACGTCGCCGACGGAGGTCAGGCCCTGCGCGGTGATGTCGTCGCGGCTCAGCGAGAAGATCGGCTGCGAGGTCTCGATATCGGCGCGCTTGATGCGCGAACCAGTCACCTCGATGCGATCAAGGGTGGTGGCTTGCTGTTTCTCGCCTTCCTGGGCGTTCGCTACGCCGGTACCGGCGACAGCAGTGGTGCCCACTGCGAGCGCGAAGGTAATCGCGTCGCGGAGCTGGGTGGTCTTCAGGGTCATCTCTCTCTCCAAAGCAGGGTCGGTACTTCCCAATGGGTGGGCCAGGCCGGCGGAGTCAAGAAAGACGCCAAATGCGGCAAGGCTTAACCCGATCCTAACCCCATGCTTGGAAAAGTGAAAGTAGCGTTAACGCCCGGTTATCGGGTCGTGAGCCCCTGAATAGGGCGGTTCCGGCCGAAGCCAGGCCGGATGGGCGGGGTTGCAAGGTGGCGCCGCGCTATTGCCCGCGGCATCGGCGCCAGCGCTGGCTGGAGGGACTGGCTGTTCAGGCGCAAACCGCGCAAAGGGCCGCGGCCCGGAGCGGGTCTCACGGCGGCGACAGCCGGGGGAATGGCGAGCAGTTCGTCAACCCGCCAGATTCGGCAAAGTTGCCCCTTCGGAGTCGAGGTTTGCGCGAGGCGTGGATGGCCCTGAAAGCATGCGGTGATGCGCGTGGATGCGAGCGTCGAACACACGCAGACGCAGGCCCCGGCGCGGCCTGTGGATGAAGATGAGTGATCAGCCGCCGCGCGTTGCGCGGCAGGTCAGCAGGTCAGAGATCCTGCTCGTAACGGACATAGGGCACGGTGCCTTCGTCCTTCTCGTCGCTGCCGGGTGCGAACGGATTCTTGCCGCGGGTGACGACGTTCTCGGCGCCCACCGTCAGCTGTCCGCTCCACGGCGTACGCCAGGTCAGGCCGACGCCGAGGCCTTCCCATTGCCCCGGTTCGCCCGGGATATCGACGACGCGTCCGACGACGTTGGCGCTGAAATTACCCAGGCCGGCACCGATCGTGACGCTCTTGCTGCTCCAGCGGTCGGCCAGTGCGGGAACTTCGCCAGCCGGGATCAGCCTGGCCCGTGCCCACGTGCCGCCGATGGAGACCGTGGCCTCGCGACCGATGTTTTTCTGGCCGTAGACGGTGAGGGTGTTCTGGTCGACCTTGCTGGCCTTGTTGTTCGGACTCAGCCAGGCCGGCATCGCGTCGCGGCCGCTGCCCAGGGTCAGGCCGACCTTGCCAGCGGGGCGGCTCAGGCTGGCGCCGACGGTCGCGGTGCGACTGCCGGAGTAGTCGCCATCGTCGTCGAGGGTGGCCAGCATGCAGTGGTTGGCGAGGTTGCCGATGGCGCCGGCCAGGCCGGTCTGGCGATCGCAGACCAGGCCGAGTGTGTCTCCGGCCTCCAGGCCGAAGGCGGCGCCGAGCGTGTTGCTGCCGACCTGCCAGCGGGCGCCGGCAATCGGGGTGCTCGCCGGCTCCAGTTGCAGCAGGTATTCGAGCTTGCCGCTGGTCTGGTTCCAGACCGGGAGATAGGTCGTATCGCTGGCGACGTGCTTGCCGCTGCTCTGCGCATGGACGCCCGCAGCCACGCCCAGGGCGAGCAGCAGGGTCAACGGCAGTCGAAGCAGGCGCGCGTGCATGGTCTGGTTACGACCGGGTAAACCCGGTGGAGTTCCCCTCTCCTTAGGACCGCGACTATAGACCGTTTATGTTTATTTAACAATTTCAGATGAAACTGAGACTGCACCCGCAACGCCTGCTGGAGACGGCTACTGGAGCCGCTCCGGGGCGGCCAGTTCGGCAGCCGCCACCGAAAACAAGCTAGCGATTTCCTGTTTATCGAATTGATAACTGTGTCCGCAAAACTCGCAACGGATCCTGGCCTCGCCACCGGCCGCGTCGGCCGCCGCCTCCGCCTCGTCCGGTCCGAGCGAGACCAGCATGGCCTCGACCCGCTCGCGTGAGCATGAACAGGCAAACCGCAGCGGTTTGCGGCCCAGCAACTGCACCCCGTCCTCGTGGAACAACCGGGTCAGAAGATCGTCGGCGCTCCAGTCCAGGAGCTCGCGCGGGCTGAGGGTGTCGAAGAGGGCGCAGGCGCGGGCCCAGCCGTCGTCGTCGCCATCATCCCCCGGAAGCTTCTGCAGCATCAGTCCCGCGGCATGCCGTTCGTCGGTTGCCAGCAGGAGCCTCGTCGGCAGCTGTTCGGACTGGCGGAAATAGCCCTCGAAAGCCCCGGCCAGCGAGTCCGATTCCAGCGCCACCAGGCCCTGGTAGCGGGTCGGCTCGCGGCCATCGCCGGAGGGGTTCTCGATGGTGATCGCCAGTACCGCGTCCGGGCCGAGCTCGGTCAGGTCACGCGAGACTTCGCCGCTGTCGGCAAGCTGGGCGATGCCGCGCAGGGTGCCGGCGGCGGTGCATTCGGCGAACAGGGTGCGCAGGGCGCCATCGCCGCGCAGCTGCACCGACAGGCGCCCGTCGACCTTGGCATGGCCGGTGAAGAGGGCGGCAGCGGCGGCGGCTTCGCCCAGCAGTTCGGCGGCGGCCTGGGGATACTCGGCGCGTTCGCGGATCTGGTTCCAGGTGTCCTGCAGGTGCACACGCACGCCGCGCACGCCGGCGCCTTCGATCAGGAATCGGGTCAGCTGGTCGCGGTCGTTGCCTGCGTCGCTGCCGGGTTTTGTGGTGCTGGGTGCGGTCATCATCGTGCTCGTGCTGCCGGCGCGTGGCATTGGCGGATAATGCACGCGACCGTGTGAAGGGTGACGAGACAAGATGGGGATGGAGATGGCGCAGTGCAAGGCATGACCGGGACCGAAGCGGCAACCGTATCCGTGGCCGTTCCGGTCCGGCGCCGCCGTCGATGGCTGCGATGGGTGTTGGCGTTGCCGTTGCTGTTGCTGGTCACCAGCGTGGTGCAGGTGGCGACGCTGCGGTTCGTCAACCCGGCCTTCAGCGCTTTCATGCTGTCGCGGCAACTGGAGGCCTGGGGGGCGGGTGAGTGGTCGTTCCGCATTGCCTACGATTGGCGCAATCTGGACGAGATCTCTCCGAATCTGCCGCTGGCGCTGGTGGCGTCGGAGGATCAAAACTTCGCCGAGCACTTCGGTTTCGATCTCAAGGCGATCGAAAAGGCGCGCAAGAACAATGCGCGTGGTCGCAAGGTTCGCGGTGGCAGCACGATCAGTCAGCAGACTGCCAAGAATCTGTTCCTGTGGAGTGGGCGCAGCTACGTGCGCAAGGGCATCGAGGCCTGGTACACGCTGTTGATCGAGGCGCTTTGGCCCAAGCATCGGATCATCGAGGTCTACGCCAACATCGCCGAGTTCGGCGACGGTGTGTACGGTGCGCAGGCGGCGGCGCGGACGTTCTTCCGCAAGGACGCCAGTCAGTTGGCCGCGGCGGAGGCCGCGCGCATGGCGGCGGTGCTGCCCAGCCCGCGCCACTACAGTGTGGTCCGGCCGGGGCCCTACGTGCAGCGCCGTTCGCAGGCGATCCAGCGGCAGATGCGCTACATCGGCGGGGCGGAGTATCTGAAGCGTCTGGAGTAGCGGCGGCTGGTGCGTTGCGGGACTTCGTGGCGCCTTCCTTCGGAGTGGCGGCTTCCTTCGGCACCTTCCTTCGAAGTGGCGCCGTCCGCCGGGCCGGGGATTGCTCCGCCCCTTAGTCGGACATCCTTGTCCGATGCGGGGCGCGGGCCATCCATGGCCCGCTGCTACGCAATCCCCGACCCGGCGGACGACGCTCCGGCGTTTTGTTGCCCGGTCTTCGGCTCCTGGCGTCATTGCTCCAGGCCCGTCATTCCCGCGAAGGCGGGAACCCAGCGACGTTGCCTTTGCCCCGTCATCCCCGCGAAGGCGGGGATCCACGGACGCTGTTCGTTCGTCGGGCTACTATTCGCGGCATGAGCGACCGTCTGACCATCGTCATTGCCGCCTTCAACGAGGCCGACAATCTGCCGCTGCTGCATCCGCGCATCGCCGCCGCGCTCGATCCGCTGGCGCAAGAGCTCGATGCGCAGGTGCTGTATGTCGACGATGGCAGCAGGGACGACACCTGGCAGGTGATGCAGCAGTTGGCCGCAGCCGATCGGCGCGTTGCGGTGCTGCGGCTGTCGCGCAATTTCGGCAAGGAACTGGCGTTGACGGCCGGGCTGGACCGGATCGAGGAGGGTGGTGCGCTCATCCTCGATGCCGACGGTCAGGACCCGCCGGAGTTGATCCCGCAATTCGTGGCCAAGTGGCGCGAGGGGTACGACGACGTCCATGGCACGCGCCTGGAGCGCGAAGGTGAAGGCTGGATCAAGCGCAGCACCGCGCATGTCTTTTATCGTGTGATCGGGCGGCTGTCGCGGACGCCGATTCCCGCCGATACCGGGGACTTCCGCCTTCTGTCGCCACGGGCGCTGGCGGCGCTGCGCCAGTTGCGTGAGCGGCACCGCTTCATGAAGGGTCTGTTCGGCTGGGTCGGGTTCAACAGCGTCGCCATCGCCTACCACCGTGAGCCGCGCGCGGCCGGCCACAGCAAGTTCAATTTCTGGCGCCTGTGGAACCTGGCGCTGGAAGGGATCACCAGCTTTTCAACCGCTCCGCTGCGATTGGCTACCTATCTGGGCCTGCTCACCGCGCTGTCCGCCTTCGGCTATGGCATCGCGGTGATAGTGAAGGCGCTGTTGTGGGGCGACCCGGTCGCGGGCTGGCCGACGATGATGGTGGTCATCCTGTTCCTGGGCGGGGTCCAGCTGATTGCCCTGGGCGTGATCGGTGAATACCTGGGTCGCCTCTACGACGAGGCCAAGCAGCGGCCGCTGTACCTCGTCGACACCTGGCAGCCGGCGGCAGGAGTATCCTCCGGGCAAGCCCCGCTTGCGGAAGGAGACGGCCATGCGCACCGTGCGACAACTGCTAGAAGCCAAAGCGCCTGAGATTTTCGCGATCGGTCCGGATGCGCCGGTGATCGAGGCGATCCGGCTGATGGCCGAGAAGCGGATCGGCGCGGTACTGGTGCTCGAAGGCGGGCAACTGGTGGGGATACTTTCCGAGCGCGATTACGCGCGCAAGATCGTGCTGCAGGGGCGCTCGTCTGCCGACACGCCGGTGCGCACGATCATGACCGCGCAGGTGCTCACGGTCGGCCTGGACGACAGCACCGATCACTGCATGCAGATGGTGACCGACCGCCGCATCCGCCACCTTCCCGTGCTGCACAACGGCCAGGTGCTCGGCGTGGTGTCGATCGGCGACCTGGTCAAGGCGGTGATCGAGGACCAGCAGATCGAACTCGACCAGCTGCAGCGGTACATCGCCAGCTGAGCCGCGCCAGCTGCGCCGCGCACTACTTGGCGTAGCGCCCGCCACAGCCGGAATCCTCGCCGGGGCCCGTTTCCAGTGTCGCCAGCAGTGCTGCTGGCGGCGTGATCATGCCCAGGGTCAACGCGATCGCACCGCGCAGTCCGACCCCGGCCAGGTCCGGGTGGATCTTTGGCTGGCGGAAGCTTCCGTCGACCAGCAAAGGCGTGCGGAAGACCAGCAGGCTGCGGTCCTTGGGGCGCGGCTTGATGGTCAGGTCCAGGGTTTCCTTGCCCAGATCGATGGTGCCCGAGCCGATCAGGATGGTGTCGGTGGTGTCGAACGCAAACGAGCGTGCGGTCATCACGCCGTCGGCAACGGCGAAGTCGGCGAAGCCGCATCGCACCGGGATCAGGCGGTCGCCGGAGAGCTTGAACTTGATCATCTCGGCCAGGTCGATGCCGGCCATCTCCATCAGCATGTTGCTGATCTTGCCGCGGCCCATGCCCAGCAGCATCGTGCCGTCGCTGCTGCCAAGCATGTGCGCCACCGAGTTGCCGGTGCCGGCGATGTTGATCTTGCCGCCGACCTTGCCGATGGCGTTCTGCGCCAGTTTCACGTCCGGTAGCAGCTTGGCCAGGCTCAGGCCGGCCGCGTCGATGTCGGCGCGCGTGGTGATGGTGCTGGTGCGCGCGTCCATGCGGATCGTCGAGCGGATGTCGCCGTCGGCGACGCCGAAGTTGAGTGGCTGCATGCGAAGCAGGCCGCCTTCGAGCAGCAGGTGCGCGTCCATGTCGTCCAGTGGCAGGCGCGGCGCGTTGATGTGGGTGGCGCGCAGGCGCACGTCGGCGTCCATGGCGCGCAGTTTCTCCAGTTCATAGGGCTTGTCCGGAATCAGGCGCGGGCTGGCCTGGCGCGCGGCCGCCTTGGCCTGTTGCTCGGGGTTGGCCGTCTCGCCACTGCCGGCCTGCGGCGAACCGCCGACGAACCCGGCGAGGTCGTCGAAATCCAGGCGCTGCGAGCGCAGGTCGGCGCGCAGATAAGGGCGCTTGCGGCCGGTTTCCACGCTGGCGTCGCCATGCATGTCGCTGTCGCCGATCCGGCCGGTGAAATCGCGGTAGTGCCAGACATTGCCTTCGCGGCTGAAGCGGCCGTCGAGCGAGTACGGCGGCGTGGTCGGGATGGCCAGGCCCAGCAGCGGGTACAGGTCGGCCATGTCGCGCCCCGACAGCGCCATGCGCAGGTCGAATCCGCGCAGGCGCAGCGGGTCGAGCAGGGTGCCGCGCGCATGGGCGTGAGTGGCGCCGGCAGAAGCGCGCACGTCGATGCGATAGGGCGCGTCGCGGTCGCGCAGCAGCAGCGGCGAAGCGGCGTTGCCGCGCAGGCGGAAGTCGCTGCCGCGCCATTGTCCGCCGCCGACCACGGCCACCGGCGCGGCCTGGGCGTCGGCAGGCAACGCGTAGCTGCTGACGCCAATGCGGATGTCGGTGCGCTTGGGGCGGTCGAGGAAACGGATCTGCCCCTGGTCGATGCTGACGCGACGGAACTGCATGTCGGTCTCGCCCGGTTGGCCGAAGACCCAGTTGCCTTCGCCGCCGCGCGGGTTGGTTTCCAGCAGCAGGCGTGGGCGCTCCAGCGTGATCTGCGGCAGCAGCACCTGGCCGTGCAGCAGCGGGCGCAGGGCGATGTCGAGTTCAGCGCGGCTGGCGTCGGCCATCATCGGCTGGCTGGACCAGGCGGCGTTGCCGAAACTCACCTGCTCGGCGGTGATCCGCGGCGTCCAGCCCAGGTCGACATCGAGGTTGCCGCGGATGTGGAATTCACGACCGGTGCGCGCCTGCACCTGGCGTTCGATTGGGCCCCGGAACCAGTTCCAGTCCCAGATCGCGATGAGGACGACGATTGCCAGCGCCAGCAGTGCCAGCGCGGTCCACAACGGATGCCGCCTGGGCCAGGACGCTCCCGAACCATGCACGCGGTGTCTCCCTGCAATGAGCCGTCGACCACCTTCAGTGGCAGTCGGTCAAGCGGGGGTGAATACGTTGTGAGCAGTTCAGCTGGGAATCACCGCGCCGGGCGTCAGGACCTGTGCCATCACGGCGACGTAATGGCAGACGCTGCCGGCGACCACGAACAGGTGCCAGATCGCATGCGAGTACGGCAGCGACGGCCGGTGATAGAACACGGTGCCGAGCGTGTAGAAGATGCCGCCGGCGAACAGCCAGCCGATGGTCCAGGCATCGAGCGCACCGAGCAGCGGCTCGATCGCGACGACCACCAGCCAGCCCATGGCGATGTAGATGCCGGTCGACAACAGCTTGAAGCGGCCGGTATAGAACAGCTTGAAGATCACGCCGGCGACCGCCAGCGTCCAGATCGCCGCGAACAGGCCCCAGCCCCAGGGGCCGCGCAGTCCGATCAGCGTGAAGGGCGTGTACGTGCCGGCGATCAGCAGGTAGATCGCGCAGTGGTCGAACACCTTCAGCCGCGCCTTGGCGACCGGATTCTGGATCGCGTGGTACAGCGTCGAGGCCAGGTAGAGCAGCAGCAGGCAGATGCCGAAGACGATCGCGCCGGCGAGCTGCCAGCCGTCGCCGAACAGCGCGGCCAGGGTGATCAGTACTGTCCCGCCCGCCAGTGCCGCGGTCGCGCCGAGGCCGTGGGTGAGTGCGCTGAGGAATTCCTCGCGCAGCGACGGCGCGGCGCTGGTCGCCGGGCGCGATGCGGGGATGGAACCGTCGTTGACGGAGCGTGCGGTGGGCATGGCCACAGCATCCTAGCGCAGGTTGGAGCAAATACTCTGGAGAGACCGCCGCCGCTGTGACCAGATCGGCAAATGCCCTGTGCGCGGTGCGGCCGGGCAAAGCGCGCAAGAGCGGGCCGGGAGGCTGGCGAAGATCGCCGCAGGCGACCCTGCCCGGGCCGCGGAAGCCACTATCATGCGGGGACCAACGCACCGGCCCTTCCATGATCATTTCCCATCAGCACCGCTTCGTTTTCGCCGCGATCCCCAAGACCGGGACCCACTCGGTCCGCCAGGCGCTGCGCGAGCACATGAGCGAGGAGGACCTGGAACAGGTCGGCCTGTTCGTGAACAAGCGGTTCCCGTTCGAAGAGCTGGCGGCGATCAAGCACGGCCACATCACCCTCGACCAGATCCGGCCATTCCTGGGCGATGACGCGTTCGCCGACTATTTCAAGTTCGCCTTCGTGCGCAATCCGTTCGACCGCTTCGTTTCCTATTGCGCGTTCATGACCCGCGCCGACGGCGCCTTCCTGAAGAATCCGCAGCAGGTGATGCGCTACCTCCTGTTCCAGGCGCGGCCGGTGCAGCACATCCTGTTCCAGCCGCAGCACACCTTCGTCACCGATGGCGAGGGCAAGGTGCTGGCCGACGAGGTCGGCCGTGTCGAGGACATGCAGGCGTCGTACGACGCCATCTGCGCGCGCATCGGCATCGCGTCGGCGCAGCTGGGCCAGGTCAACAGCTCGCGCCGCGGCAGTTACCGGGACTACTATGACCAGGCGCTGATCGATGGCGTCGCCGACTACTACCGGCGCGACTTGGAACTGTTCGGATACGAGTTCTGACCATGCAGTCTCCCGCCATTTCTCCGCTGGATATCCACCCCAACCCGCGCAAGACGACCTCGATGCGCGCGCTGGGCCAGGTCGACATCGGCCGCCTGCGCGAAGCGGTGCTGGCCATCGAAGACGCGCTATGGGATGCCGAGAACGCCGACAAGCCCAACCGTTTCGAGGCGCTCGACCGCACCCGGCACATCGTTTTCCGCTTCGTCAGCGATTTCCAGGATTGGCGCAAGTCCTACGACCGGCCGCTGTGGGCGCAGTGGCGCGAACTGCTGGAGCCGGTGATGGCGCAGGCGGTGGCGTCCTACGGTTATGCGCGCGCGGAATTCCCGCGGGTGATGCTGGCGCGGATGGCGCCGGGCGGCGTGATCAAGCCGCATCGCGACGCCAATCCGGCGGCGAAGTGGCCGCACAAGATCCATGTGCCGCTGATGACCAGCGAGCAGGTGACGTTCTTCATCGACGGCGTCGGATACCACTTCGCCGAGGGCGAAGCGGTCGAGGTCAGCAACATGGCCGTGCATGCGGTGGAGAACAACGGTGCGAGCGATCGCATCCACCTGATCTTCGAGTACTTCGACCTGGACCAGCCGGCACCGGACTGGGTGGGGAAGTTGCCGGCGCGCTCTTGACCGGCGTTCGCGCGAAGGGGGGCGGCGGTACAGCAAGATGGGTCCCGGCGTTAGCCGGGATGACGCCATAGCAGCGTTCGCCGGGATGACGGCGGGTCAGCGGGTGAGGGCAAGCAGCGCGATGGCGGCGATGACCTGCACTGCGGCCACCAGTGCGATCGCGTTGCGAAAGCTTGGCTTGGCGGTCTTGTGGCGGAAGGTCCACATCGCCAGCAGGGCGCCGGGCATACCGCCACACAGGGCCAGACCGAGCAGGGTGCGCTCGGGAACGCGCCGGCGGCGACCGCCGGCGATGGCCTTGTCATAGCCGTAGACGAGCACGGTCACCGCGTTGAACGCGAGCAACCACATGGCCCACGCCGGCACCGTGCGGCCTCAGTCGATCGGCGTGGCGTGCGCGTGCTCGCGCGTGGCCATGAAGGTCACGTCCGGCGCGCGTTCCTGGGCCAGCTGCAGGTTGACCCGCGTCGGCGCCAGGTAGACCAGCTCGCCGGCGGCATCGATGGCGAGGTTCATCGCGTTCTTGTCGCGGAACTCTTCCAGCTTCTTGTCGTTGTCGCAGCGGATCCAGCGCGCCGTGGAGACGGCGACCTGTTCGAAGCTGGCATCGACGCCGTACTCGTCCTTGAGGCGGTAGGCGACCACGTCGAACTGCAGCACGCCGACCGCGCCGAGGATGAGGTCGTTGCTCATCAGCGGGCGGAAGAACTGGGTGGCGCCTTCTTCCGACAGCTGCGCCAGGCCCTTCTGCAGCTGCTTGAGCTTGAGCGGGTCGCGCAGGCGCGCGCGGCGGAACAGTTCCGGGGCAAAGTTGGGGATGCCGGTGAAGCCCAGCACCTCGCCCTCGGTGAAGCTGTCGCCGATGGAGATGGTGCCGTGGTTGTGGATGCCGATGACATCGCCCGGCCAGGCGCTTTCGGCGATTTCGCGGTCGGAGGCCATGAAGGTCAGCGCGTTGGCGAGCTTGACCTCCTTGCCGGTGCGCACGTGGAAGGCCTTCATGCCGGCGGCGAACGAACCCGAGCAGACGCGCATGAACGCGACGCGGTCGCGGTGCTGCGGGTCCATGTTGGCCTGGATCTTGAAGACGAAGCCGGTGAGCTTGGGCTCGTACGCGCCGACTTCGCGCGTGGTGGTGCCGCGCGGGCGCGGCGACGGCGCGTGTTCTACGAAGAAGTCGAGCAGCAGCTGCACGCCGAAGTTGTTGACCGCCGAGCCGAAGAACACCGGCGTCTGCTCGCCGGACAGGTACCGGGCCGGATCGAACGGATGCGAGGCACCTTCGACCAGCTCCAGCTCGTCGCGCAGCTCCTTGAGCATGTTCTCGCCGATGCGTTCGGCCAGGGCCGGATCGTCGATCGAGGTGAAGATGGTGGAGTCCTGGCGGGTGAAGTTGCGGCCCTGTTCGTACAGGTGCACCTCGCCCGTGACCAGGTGGACCACGCCCTTCAGGCGCTGGCCCATGCCGATCGGCCAGGTGATCGGCGCGCACTGGATGCCCAGCACCGACTCGACTTCATCGAGCAGGTCGATCGGGTTCTTGCCCTCGCGGTCGAGCTTGTTGATGAAGGTCATGATCGGCGTGTCGCGCAGGCGGCACACCTCCATCAGCTTGATCGTGCGCTCTTCGACACCCTTGGCGACGTCGATGACCATCAACGCCGAGTCCACGGCGGTCAGCACGCGGTAGGTGTCCTCGCCGAAGTCGGCATGGCCGGGAGTGTCGAGCAGGTTGACGATGCGGCCCTCGTAGGGGAACTGCATCACCGAACTGGTTACCGAGATGCCGCGCTCCTTTTCCAGCGCCATCCAGTCCGAGGTGGCGTGGCGCGCGGCCTTGCGGCCCTTGACCGAGCCGGCCATCTGGATGGCGCCGCCGAACAGCAGCAGCTTTTCGGTGAGCGTGGTCTTGCCGGCGTCGGGGTGCGAAATGATCGCGAACGTGCGGCGGCGGGCGGCTTCGAGGGAAACGTCGGACATGGCGGCGGCGGGCGGGTCCGGGGACCGGTCCGCGAATCGGGAAGCGGGTGAGGGGGGCGATTATACGCGGCCCGGCCACACTCCCCGCGGAGCTTCAGCCCAGGAGTTCATCCCCCCGAAATGCGCAGCGGGCCGGCCGGGCCGAGCATCCTGAACGGAATCGACTCCAGTCGCATGCCCCGGTTCACCTGCACGGCAAAGTGCAGGTGCGGGCCGGTGGTGAAGCCGGTATTTCCCGACAGGCCGATCTGCTGGCCGGCGCGGACGCGCTGGCCCACCCGCACCAGCACGCCGTCGTCGGCCTTCAGATGCCCGTAGAGGGTCATGCTGCCGTCGTCGTGGAGGATGCGGACGAAATTGGCGCGGCCGCCGTATTTCTCGCGGTTGAGCCCGGCCTTGTCGAAATCCGACTCGACCTGCATCACCACGCCGTCGCGCGCGGCCAGCACCGGTGTGCCGATGGCGGCGGCGAAATCGACCGCGTAGCGGCTCTGCGCGTCGTTGTGGCTGAAATGCCCGCCGTAGCCCTGGTCGATGCGGAACGTCGCCTGCTGCAGAGGCAGCACATAGTCGACGTTGCGCGGGTGTGCGTCGGGGTCGCCGGGCAGGCTTTCCATCTGCAACTCGAAATCGAAGCCGCGCTCCGGGTCGGCCGACTCCAGCACCGCCACCAGGGCGCTGCCGCGGGCGGCGACGGTGGCGCGGGCCGGCAGCAGCGGCCGCCCGACCACGTTGTCGCTGCGGCTGAAATCCAGCTGGACTTCGATCGGACCTGACAGCCGGTTGTCGGCAAAGGCCAGGTAGCGGTCGCCATCGTTCTCGATGCGCAGCTGCGCGATCGCGCTGGGCTCGGCATAGACAGGAATCGTGCGGACCTGCGCCGGCGGCGCATCGGGCACGTGGTCGCCGTAGTGGGTGATGCCGCTGCCGTCGGTCCAGCGATAGAGCTTGGCCGCACCGGCGGCAAACGCCAGCAGCAGCGCGGCGCTGCCGAGGGTGACTGCCGCCAGGTGGCGCCTGGTTGCCATCGCGCTAGCGGGTGCAGTCTGCCGACAGACCCAGCACGCGCACGACCTCGGCCAGGTCGAACGCGGTGACCGACTTGTCGTCGTGCACGGCGAACAGCGCGCCATTGGGGAACGCCGGCGTGGAGGCCGCATGCAGGGCGACGCCGTCGGTGTGGGCCGTGGTTTCGCCTTCGAAACTGCCACGCGGTGCGAGTGTGGCGCGGTCGAAAAGATGGAACACGGTCAGCGGCGCCAGCTGGTCGACGGCGATCCAGTAGCCGCCGCCATTGGGGCACGTCCACAGCGCCACGCCTTCGGCTTCGGCGGCGAAGCTGTCCTGCGGCAGGCTGCGGCCGCTGTACTTGCCGCTGAAGCTGTACTCGCGCAGCGTCGATTCGTGGCGGCGGTCTTCGTCGGCGACCAGCAGGCGGTCGTTGTCCGGATCGCCGGCGATCGACTCGACCATGCGCAGGCCGCCGGCCTCGCTGGTGTCGCCGAACGAGCCGCCGTAGCTGCTGCGCAGCCGGCCGTTCTGGTCGAACTGGACGCGGAAGCGGCGCACGCGCTGGTCGAGCTCCGCCAGCGGCGGCACCTGGTCGAACTTCTTGCCGTACATGAAGCTGTCGGTGACGTAGACCTCCAGTTCGCCCGGCTCGGTTTCGGTCAGCCACAGCCCGTAGGGGCTGCGCAGTTCCTTGTCGCCGAAGCTGCCAAGCGGCGTCAGTCCGGGCAGGTTGAACACCTGCACGCGGTGGTTGTCGCGCTCGACCACGAACAGGTAGTCGCCGTAGACGGCCACGCCGTTGGGGCGGTTGAACTGGCCCAGGGCCTGGCCTTCGCCGCCGACTTCGCGCAGGCGCTTGCCGGTGTCGGCATCGAACACCACCAGGCGATGGGTCGACTTGGCCGAGGCGATCAGCCAGGTGCGGCCGTCCTCGCTGGTCCAGGTGGCGAGCGAGTCGAGTTCGTCCTGGGGCGTTTCGGCCGAGACGTAGCTCTCCAGCACGGTGCGGACATCCGGGGCGCCGGCCGGAGGCGTCGCTGGTGCCGGGGCCGTGGTGGCGGTAGGGCCGGTGGTGGAGCAGGCGGACAACAGCAGGCTCGCCAACATGACTGCGGTGGCGGCGGGGGAAAGGAGGCGTGGGGTCATGTACGGAAGTGTATTCGCGTGGCCTTAACAATGTGGCCTCAAGACGTGACCGAAATAATAAATCGCTATATGCGGATAGAGCGATTGACACGCCTCGGCGGACGCTGGCAGACTGCGGCCATCCATCGAGACCGGCAGAGGGACAGGCCCTTTGAAGCCGGGGCAACCCAACCCACCACCCAGCCATTGCGGCGGGGCAGTGAGGTGAAGGTGCCAATTCCTGCGACAGGCGCCCGCGCCGGTCGGAAGATGGTTGTGAGTGCCCCCTGCCGATCGATGGCCGGGTGCACCGCGACTCGCAGGCTCGATGGCCCCGTCACTTCGGATGCCCGCCATGAGTCTCGCCAACGCCCCCGCCACCACCCACGACCACAGTGGCCATAGCGCCCACGACGCAGCCGCGACGCTGGATGCCATCGCCCATGCCGCCGCCTGGGTGAAAGGCACGGGTGTCCCCGCCATCGACGCAGTGCGCGGCCAGTGCACGGTTGAACTGCCGTTGCGCCATGCCGGCCGCCAGCGCCTGGAGCTTCGCTACGAAATCCTTGGCGATCGCACGCTGCCGGTGGTGTTCGTGGCCGGGGGCATCTCCGCGCATCGCCATGTCGGCGCGTCTGCCGCCTTCGGCGAAGCGGGCTGGTGGCAGGGCCAGGTTGGTGAAGGCCGCACGATCGACCCGCGCCAGCACTGCGTGGTCGCATTCGACTGGCTCGGCGCCGATGGCAACCTCGATGCGCCGATCGACCCGGCCGACCAGGCCGACGCGATTGCGGCGCTGCTCGACGTTCTCGACGTCGATCGTCTGCACGCCTTCGTCGGCTGTTCCTATGGCGCAATGGTCGGCCTGCAGTTCGCGGCGCGCCATGGCGCCCGCCTGCAGCAGCTGGTCGCGATCAGCGGCGTGCACCGAGCCCATCCCTACGCCAGTGCATGGCGCGCGCTGCAGCGCCGCGCGGTTGCACTGGGCGCGTTGCAGTGCGACGAAACCCATGGTCTTGCGCTGGCGCGTCAGCTGGCGATCCTGAGCTATCGCACGCCGGAGGAATTCGCGGCGCGCTTCGCTGCTGCCCAGGTCAGCGACGGCCGAGTCCGCGTTGGCGCCGAGGACTACCTCGACCATTGCGGCGCCACCTATGTCGAGCGCACTTCGCCGACCGCTTACCTGCGCCTGTCGGAGTCGATCGACCTGCAGGCGGTCGACCCCGGTGCGATCCGGTTGCCGGTGACCGTCATCGCCGTCGCCGAAGACCGCCTGGTGCCGCTCTCGGACGCCTACGACCTGGTCGAGCGCCTGCGCGGCGAGACCCGCCTGCGCGTGCTGCGCTCGCTCTATGGTCACGACGCCTTCCTCAAAGAGGAAGCCGAAGTCGCCGCGGTGCTGCGCGAGGCACTCGAAGACTGCGTCGCCGATGCACGCACGCAGGTGCTGGCATGAGCACGCGCAAGCGCTGTACCGCCGCCGTCCGTGCCGGCATCGACCGCGATCCCGCCTTCGGCGCGGTCACTCCCCCGATCGTGCTGTCGTCGAACTTCAGCTTCGCCGGCTTCAACGAGAAGCGGCAGTACGACTACACCCGCAGTGGCAACCCCACCCGCGACCTGCTTGCCGAAGCACTGAGCGAACTGGAGGGCGGCGCCGGCGGCGTCATCACCGCCACCGGCATGGGCGCGATCACGTTGCTGCTGCACGCTCTGCTCAAGCCCGGCGACCGACTGGTGGTGCCGCACGACGGTTACGGCGGCAGCTGGCGCCTGTTCAACGCGCTGGCCGCCAAGGGCGCGTTCGAACTGATCACCGCCGATCTCACCGATCCACGTTCGCTGACCGACGCACTGGCCTGCGACCCGACCGTGGTGTGGATCGAGACCCCGTCCAACCCGCTGCTGCGCATCACCGATCTGCGCTTCGTGATCGAGACCGCGCAGGCCAAGGGCGCGCTGACCGTGGTCGACAACACCTTCCTGTCGCCGGCGCTGCAGCAGCCGCTGGCGTTCGGCGCCGACTTCGTACTGCATTCCACCACCAAGTACATCAATGGCCACAGCGATGTGGTCGGTGGCGCGGTGGTTGCGCGCGATGCGCAGCAGCACCAGCAGCTGGTCTGGTGGGCGAATGCGCTCGGCCTGACCGGCTCGCCGTTCGACAGCTTCCTGACCCTGCGCGGCCTGCGCACGCTCGATGCACGCCTGCGCGTGCACCAGGAGAACACCGAAGCGGTGGTCGCATTGCTCGATGGCCATCCGGCGGTGCGCACCGTGCATTACCCGGGGCTGGAATCGCACCCGGGCCATGCCCTCGCGGCGCGCCAGCAGCTGGGCTTCGGCGCGATGCTGAGTGTTGAACTTGAAGGCGGCGTGCATGGTGAGGAGGAGCGCGCCGTGCGCGCGTTCGTCGAAGGTCTTGAGTGCTTCACCCTGGCCGAATCGCTCGGCGGCGTCGAAAGCCTGATCGCGCATCCGGCGACGATGACGCACGCGGCGATGTCGGCCGAAGCGCGCGCTGCCGCCGGCATTGGCGACGGCCTGCTGCGTCTGTCGGTCGGCATCGAGCATGCCGACGACCTGGTCGCCGACCTCGAAGCCGCGCTGGCCCGCGCCCAAGTCGCAGTGGCCACCGCCGAGCGCGCGAAACGATGAGCGCGGCCGCGCTCGACGTCGCCCCAGCTGTCGTCGACCGCGCTGTCGTCGACCGCGCTGTCGTCGACCGCGCCGTCGTCGCGCAGCCGCGCCACGCGCCGGCCCGGGTCGCGCTGCTCGGCACCGGTACGGTCGGCAGCGCCGTACTCGAGCGACTGGCTGCATGGCATGGCAGCAGTTTCGGCCAGCGCCTGCAGCTGGTGCATGTCGCCAATTCACGGCAGTCCGCCAGCGACCGTTCGGGCCTGGCGCCGGCAGAGGCCGCGCAGCGTCTTGCCCTGGCGCCGCAGCGCAGTTCGCTGGAGACGATAGAGGCGGCGCTCAAGGGCGACGGTTCGCGCATCGTCATCGACGCAACCGCGAGTGAGGCCGTTGCCGAGCGCCACGCCCACTGGCTGCAGCAGGGCATCCACGTCGTCACCGCGTGCAAGATCGGGCAGGGCACCTCGCTGTCGCGCTGGCGGTCGATCCGGACTGGCGCGGCGATCGGCAATGCCGGCTACGGCGACAGCGCCACGGTCGGCGCGGGCCTGCCGCTGTTGCGTTCGCTGCGCGAACTGCAGGCGGGCGGCGACCGCATCCATTCCATCGCCGGCGTGCTGTCGGGCTCGCTTGCCTGGCTGTTCAACCACTACGACGGCATGCGTCCGTTTTCGGCGCTGGTAAGGCAGGCCCGCGATGCCGGTTACACCGAGCCGGATCCGCGCGATGACCTCTCCGGCGAAGACGTGCGGCGCAAGCTGCTGATCCTCGCGCGAAGCGCAGGTGTCGAGCTGGACGCCGGCAATGTCGAAGTCACCTCGCTGGTCCCGCCGGAGCTGGCGATCCTGTCACGTGATGCGCTCGACGCTGCATTGCCGGCGCTCGATACGCCGCTGCGCAACCGCTACGCCAGCGCCTACAAGCGCCACGAGAAGCTGCGCTTCATCGCCCGCCTGCAGGACGGCGTCGCCCGGGTGGGGCTGGAGTCGCTGCCGGCCGACCATCCGCTGGCCGGTGGCGCCGGCACCGACAACCGGGTGGCGATCTGGTCCGACCGCTACTGCAACCAGCCGCTGGTGATCCAGGGGCCTGGTGCGGGCGCCGGGGTAACCGCGGCCGGGCTGCTCGACGACGCGCTGCGCCTGGCGGGTCGGTGACCTTGTGAACCTTTGATGGCGCCGGTCCGGTCCAGTTGATCGCAGGCGACCCTTCTTGACCCGCGCATATTGATCCGCGCAGTCGTATCGTATGCCGCACCCGCCACCCGGACGCCCGCCATGAATTCCCTGCTCAAGCTCTCCGCCGCCGGCTTCGTCGCCGCCGTTGCTTTTGCCGCTCCGTCCTACGCCGCCCTCAAGGAAGGCGCCAAGGCCCCCGACTTCAGCGCCCCGGCCTACCTGGCCGGCGAGCCCTTCACCTTCAAGCTCGCCGACGCCCTGAAGAAGGGCCCGGTGGTCGTGTACTTCTTCCCGGCCGCGCACACCCCGGGTTGCAACCTCGAAGCGCACCTGTTCTCCGAGGCCGCCGACCAGTTCAAGAAGGAGGGCGCGACCCTGATCGGCGTCACCGCCGGCAACACCAGCGAGCTGGCCGCGTTCTCCAAGGAAACCGAACATTGCGGCGGCAAGTTCCCGGTCGCCGCCGACAACGGCGCCAAGATCGCCAAGCAGTACGACGCGATCCTGGCGCAGAAGCCGGAATGGTCGGACCGCACCTCGTACGTGATCTCGCAGCAGGGCACCATCGTCCACGCCTACTCGGAGCTCAAGCCGAACCAGCACGTCAAGGAAACCCTCGACGCGGTGAAGGCGCTCAAGAAGTAAGCGTCCCGACGCCTGCCCGGGGCTGACGAAACTGCCCCGGGCAGCGCGGTTCAGCGCAGTCAGAAGGCCTGGCGGTCAGAAGGCTTTCTTCAGTTCCAGCTCCCACGACCGCGGTTCGCCGAGATAGACCATGTCGGTGTTCAGCGCATAGGTGACGACGTCGCGGTCGGCGAGGTTTCGGCCGCGAACGGTCAAGCTGGTGCTGGGGTCCAGCTGCCAGCGCAGGTGCGCACCCAGTACGCCGTATCCCGCCGCCCTGGTCGTGTTGGCGGTATCGGCATAACGCGACGAAAGCGCGCGCAGGTCCAGGCCCGCACTCCATTGCGGCGCGAACAGGTAATCCAGCCACAGGTTCGCCACGCGCGAAGGCGTGTTGGTCGGGCGATTGCCGGCGCGCGACACCGGCACACCGCCCACGCTCTCGTAGAAGTCGTCGAGCGAGGCGTCGACCCAGGCGAGATTGCCATCGATCGACAGCGCCTGCAGCGGCTTCACGCCAAAGGCCAGCTCCACACCGCGCGAGGACTGCTGGCCCACCGGCAGCGTCTGCCCGGGATTGGCGGGATCGGTGATGGCCAGGTTCTCGCGGACGATGTGGTACGCAGCCAGCGTGGCGTAACTGCGACCATCGCCCGACTGGAACTTGGCGCCGATCTCCTCCTGGCGGCCGGTGCTCAGATCAAAGTCGCGCAGCGTGGCGAAGTTGGCAGTGGTGAGGATGCCCGCCGGCGGATCGGCCGAGGTCGCGACCTGGGCGTAGACGCTCGCGCGCGGCGTCCACGCATAGTCGAGCGCGACACGGCCGGTGGTCGGTGCGTAGTCGTGCTGGAAGCGCGCCGGGTTGGTTGCGCTGACCGCGCGGTGATTGACCACGTCCAGGCCGATCCAGTCGTGACGGAGTCCGGTCAGCAGTGACAACCTGGGATTCAGGTGTGTCAGGTTCTCGACGAACAGCGCCTGCGTATGGAGCCGGTTGGTGCGGTCCGGGCGGTAGACCTGCTCGGCGCCGGGCACGTCGAAGAAGCTGCCCGGGGTGACAGAGTCAATAGGCACGGTGTCGACCACGCCCGGCAGCGACAGCGGGAAGCGCGTTTGCCGGTTGTAGCTGACGTCGACGCCGGCGCTCCATTGCGTCGGCAGCGTAGCCAAGGTGCCTTCATGCGACCACTCGACGCGGTCGCCGAACAACTGCTGGTCATGCCGCTGCAGCAACGCGCCGGAGCGGATCACGCCCTGATGGTCCGCCGTCAGCCGGTACGACTCGACATCGCGGTAGTCGCGCAGGGCGTCGTAGTGATAGAGCGTGTTGCGCACCTGCGTCTGCGCGGACGGCCGCCATTCCAGCAGCGAGCGCGCCCACAGCACCTTCTGGCCGTAATGGCCGTCAGCGACGTTGTAGTTGCTGGTGCGGGTGCCATCGACGATGCGCAGCGTGTCGCCGTCGCGATACGCAGGTGTGCCCCAGTACGGCCGCTCGCTGTCCTCGTCCTGGTATTCCAGCGCGAGCGTGTGGCTCAGGTCGTCGCCGATCCGGTCCAGCCACGACAGCGCCAGCGTCGTGGCTTCGCGCTTGTTGCGATCGGCCCAGCCGTCGCTATGCGACCAGGTTGCGTCGGCGCGGATCGCGTCATGGGCATCATCGCCGCCGATGCGCTGGTTGGTTCCGGCGGCGACCATGCCGCCGCCAAACGAGCCCACGGTGGCGAGCGCCTGGGTGTCGTCGCGATCGAGCTGCGCCAGGCGGGTGACGTAGTTGATGGAGCCACCGACCGCACCGGCGCCGTGCAGGAAACTCGAAGGCCCGCCGATGGCTTCGACGCGCTCGTAAATCCAGCCGTCGACCGGCCGGGCGGCAATCGCGTCGTACTGGACGCCGATGCCGTTGAACAGCTGCGCGATCTGCGCGCCGGAGAAGCCGCGCCAGGTCACGGCATTGCCGTTGCCCGGCGGCGAGGCCACCGCCAGGCCGGGAATGCCGAACAGGGCCTCCTGGGTGTTGCGGACACCACGTTCGTCCATGGTCTGGCGATCGATCACGGTGATCGAGGCGGGGGTTTCCTGCACGCTCAGGTTCAGGCGCGTGCCGGCGGCGGCCGAGGCGTCGAGGGGGTTGGGGCTGGCCGCGACTTCGATCCGTTCGAGGGTCGTCGCATCGGCGGCGATGGCATCGGCGTTGGCTGCGAAAGGGGTGGCGCACGCGAGCGCGGTCGAGATCGCCGCGCACAGGCGCGACGACGACCATAAAAACTGGGATGACATGGAAACTCCAAAGCACAAGGGCACGCGGCGTCATGGCCGCATGCGGGTATCAGGTGTCCGCAGGTAGCGGCGAGGTCTTGTGGTTCAGAGCGCGAGCGGGGGGCCGCGTGAGCCCAGGCCGCAGGGATGCCAGCGTGCCCAAGGCGGCGGTGTGCGTCGTGTCGGGACCTGCCGTGGTCGCGCCGACGGGGCGAACGCGAACACCACGCACAGCACCAGCGCGACCAGCGAGTTGAGCAACGGGCAATAGGCGCAGTCCTGCATCGGCAGGTCGCCCCCGGGCTGGGGCTTGGGCAGCACAGGGTCGAGCGGATTGGCGTCGCCCGCGGACACCTTGACCAGCTTCAGGCCGGCCATGGTGCACATCTGCGTCCAGACCCCACCGTCGCGCGCCCCGGACGCGCCGGCCAGCAGCCGGCCGACCGTCGGCATGAGCAGGAGCAGCAGCATGGCGGCAAGCGCCAGCAGGCTCATTCGACGGTGGAAGGGGGAGTGGCGCATGGGGTCGCGCATTGTAAAGGATGCAAAAAAAGAGCGCCGATCGGGGGATCGGCGCTGAGGGTCAAAACCCGGGAGGGTTCTGGAGAGGGGTTACTTGAGGCCGTTGCTCATCGTGTTCACCAGCGTGCCCTGGGCGTCGTCACCGCTGAATTCCCAGAAGAACGCGCCGCCCAGGTTCTGCGCCTTCACGTAGCCCATCTTCTCGGTGACCATGGCCGGCGTGTCGTAGCTCCAGAACGTGTTGCCGTCGTACTTCCAGGTGGCGCGCGCGTTGGCGTCGGTGTAGATCGTGCCGGCGCGGTCCTTGAGCACCTTGTAGTCCTCGTTGCCGGCTTCATACGTGCCCGGCGCCGCGGTGCCACTCTGGTACAGGCCGTTGTTGACGTTGGGCACGTTGGTCCAGCCGCGACCATAGAAGCCGATGCCGATGTTGAGCTTGGCGGCTGGCACGCCGCGGCCCAGGAACGCTTCGAGCGCGTCGTTGCTGTTGTAGAACTTCTGGTCGCCCGTGGATGGATCGCTGGGCGAGTCGAACAGCGCCGAGTGATGGTTGGTCTGCGGATCCCACGTGCCGTGGAAGTCGTAGGTCATCACGTTGATGTAATCCAGGTACTGCGAGTACGCCGCCGGATCGGTGACGCGGACCTTGTCGACACCGGCGCCGGCGGCGATGGTCAGCAGCAGCCCCGGACGCACCGCATCGAGCTGGCGGCGGAACTCGGCCAGCAGCGCGGTGAAGTTGGCGTTGTCGGCAGGCGTGCCGCAGCTCAGACCACAGGCGACGGGGTATTCCCAGTCGATGTCGATGCCGTCGAACACGCCGGCCGCCGCACCCGGGCCGCCGGCGCTGTCGGTCACCGGCAGGTTGCCCTTGATGTAGGCATCCACGCAGGAGGCGACGAAGGCCTGGCGGTTGGCCGCGCTGGCGGCGCTGGAGAAGTTGCGCGAGTACGTCCAGCCGCCGAGCGAGATCAGCACCTTCAGGTTCGGGTACTTGGCCTTGAGCTGCTTGAGCTGGTTCCAGCTGCCACGCAGCGGCTGGTCCCACGTATCGGCGGTACCGCTGACGCTCTCGCCCGCGCCGAACGACTTGGTGTAATCGGCGAACGCATCGCCGCCTACGCCGGTGTTCGGATCGGAGGCCTGGGTGACGCCGACTTCGCAACGGTTGTTGCGGACGTTGCCGAAGGCGTAGTTGATGTGGGTGATCTTTGCCGCCGAACCGCTGGTGTCGATGTTCCTGACGCGGTAGTTGCGGCCGTAGATGCCCCATTGCGCGAAGTAGCCGATGACGCGCTTGTTGCCGCCGCCACCCCCGGCGAGCGTGGTCGCGTTGACCGCGGCGCTCTGTGCCGATGCATTCGCAGGACTGGCGTTGTCGCGCGCACGCACGGTGAACGAGTACGTGGTGTTCGCCGCCAGGCCGCTGCTGGTGTAGCTGGTGGTGGTCGGCGAGGCGATCAGGCTGCCGTTGCGGTAGACGTCGTAGCCGGCCACGCCAGTGCCGCCGGTGTTGTCGGTGGAGGCGTTCCAGCTCAGGCCGATGCTGCTCGACGACAGCGCGCTGGCGGCCAGGCCGGTCGGCACGCCCGGTGGCGTGGTGTCGACGGGTGGCGTGCCGGTCACGGTGATCGTGTTGGTGGCCGAGGTGGCGATGGCGCCCAGGTTGTCGGTGGCGACGGCCTTGAACGCGTGCGTGCCGGCGGTGGCGTTGGACCAGGTCACCGCGTACGGCGCGCTGGTATCGACGCCGAGCGACACGGTGCCACGGAAGAACTCCACCTTGCTGACGCTGCCGTCGCTGTCGCCCGCATTGGCGGTGACCGCGATGCTGCTGCCGGCGCTGTAGCTGGCGCCGTTGGCGGGTGCGGTGAGGCTGACGGTCGGCGGCTGGTTGCTGCCACCGGCATCGCAGGTGCCCAGGTCGGTGTACCAGCCGCAGGTCGGACAGTGGGTCGGCGGCGCATTCCAGATCTGGATGTTGGCCTGGTAGAGGTGGTTCTGGTAGACGAGTTTGTCGCCCGGGTTGTAGATGGTGGATGCAGTCCAGGCCGGAATCGCCGCGCAGGACGCGGCCTGGGCCGCGGGCGTGGCAACGAGTGCGAGCAGGCCTGACAGCAATGCAACCGCGGGTAATGCAGTGACGGGCAACGCCTTGACGGGCAACGCCTTGACGAAGCGAGCGACTTCCTTGGATGCGTATTTCACGAGCTTCCCTCCCTACGTGATGGACCACCACACATGCCGACCCGCCCGGGCCGGCTCCTTTTCGGAGAAGGTCGACGGCCCGTCATTGGCCGTGCATCTGTTGACAACGTTGTCAGCTCGGGTCAGGTCGAAATGTGCGTTTCAGCACATTTCGCATCCGAGGCAGGGGGCGAAGCGACGAACGGACGGAGCTGTCACGTCCTGGAGTGCAGGTTTGTCACAGAGTTAACAAATGTCTTGCGGACAAGCGACCGGTGGCCGGGGACGCGACCCCCGGACAATTGCCCACCCGGCCGGTTACTTGCGCAGCTTCGCCACCGTCGCCGCATCGACTGCGGACTGCCCGCCATGCCGCTGCCGCAACCAGCTGGCAAGCGCCGCCACCTGCGCATCGTCGAGGTCGCCGGCAAAGCCCGGCATGTCCTGCATCCGGGCCAGACCCGGGAAGTCGTGTTCGGGCAGGCCGTCGAGAATGGCGACGATGAGGTTGTGCGGGTCGCTGTCGTGCACGGCGGTATTGCGCTGCAGGCTGACCGCCACGTTGGGCACGCCCTCGCCATCGCGGCCGTGGCAGCCCGAACACAGGTCGAGGTAGTGGCGCTGCCCGGGGCCGGCCACGGCGGCTACCGGCGTTACCGGCTTGGCCTGTAGTGGCGAGTCGCCGAGCAGGTACACCGTGATCGCGTGCACGTCGGCGCGGCTCAGACGGCTGGTCGACAGGCTCACCACGCGCAGCATCTCGTCCGACGCAACTGCCTGCGCACTGACGCCACCGGCGAGGTACTGCTGCAATGACGCCGCGTCCCAACCGCGTGCGGCCAGTCCTTGCGGGGTGATGTCGGGTGCGGAGAAGCGGCCCAGCTTGTTGTTGCCCGAAAGGGGATGGTCGCGGTCGACCTGCCCGAGTGTCCCGCGCGGACTGTGGCATTCGCCGCAGTGGCCCAGCGTTTCCACCAGGTAGTGCCCGCGCTTCCAGTCCGCGCTGGAGCCCTGCGAAGCGGGGCGGACCTGCGGACGCGCAAACAGCAGGTTCCAGCCGTGCACCGCGGTGCGGATGTTGGCGGGGAAGTACACGCCGTTCTTCTGGTTGGGCACGTTCACCGGCGGCTGGTTCATCACGAATGCATGGATCGCGTCGCTGTCCGCGCGCGAGATCGTGCGGTACGAGACATACGGCATCGCGGGATACAGCTGGTGGCCATCGCGCGCTTCGCCGTGGGTCAATGCATGGAAGAAATCGTCGGCGGTGTAGCGGCCGATGCCGTGCTCGCCATCGGGGGTGATGTTGGTGCCATGGATGATGCCGAACGGCGAATGCAGCGGCACGCCGCCGGCCAACGGGGCGCCGCCATCGGCGGTGTGGCAGCCGGCGCAGTCGGCAGCGTCGGCCAGGTAGCGGCCGCGCGCGATCTGCTCGGGCGTGGCCTGCACCTTCTGCACGGGCCCGCGGTTGGACCACCAGCGCGAGAGCCAGCCGATCAGCAACACGGCCACGAAGACCAGCAGCAGCCAGGCCACAATGCGCTTCCAGCCGACGCGGGTCATGGCGCACGCTCCTTGCCGCCCTTCACCAGGCCGGGCGTGGCCAGCACCAGCTCCTTCACCGCCTGGTAGTAGCGCACGTAGCCGGTGCAGCGGCACAGATGCGGATTCAGCGCTTCAGTGATCGTGTCCTCGACCTCCTCGCTGCGGATCGGCGCCTTGTGCAGTCGCTCCAGCAACACCGTGGTCGCGTTGACGAAGCCCGGCGTGCAATAGCCGCACTGGAAGCTGAAGTGATCGAGGAAGGCCTGCTGCACCGGCGACAGCTCGACGATCCGGCCGGCGTCATCGCGTTTGGCGTGGCCCTCCACGGTGCGGATGTGCTTGCCGTTGAAGTAGTGCGCGCCGGTGATGCAACTGCGCACTTCGCGCGGACCGCGCTCATCGTCGAGGATGACCGTGCAGGCGCGGCACACGCCCTGACCGCAGCCGAAGCGGGTGCCGGTGAGGCCCAGGTACTCGTGCAGCACGTCGACCAGCATCATGTCCTCCGGCACGTCGATCGGCCCGTGGGCGACGCCGTTGACCTGCAGCGACAGTGGGCGGGGCTTGGCGGGCATCGTGCTCATGCCGTCTGCTCCTGCACGCGGCCGGCCACCAGCGCGGCGCGAACCTTTTCCGCGGTTACCGGCAGCTCGCGGAAGCGCAGCCCGGTGGCATGGGCGATGGCGTTCACGATGGCCGGAACCACCGCGATCATCACCACTTCGGCCATGCCCTTGGGCGGGTCGCTGGCCGACAGCGCCGGCATCACTTCGCCGGTCTGTTTCCACACCGCGACATCGGTGGCGCGCGGCAGGGTGTAGCGGTTGAAATTCCAGGTGCCGTTGCCGGGCCCGTCCTCGTACAGCGGCAGGTACTCGTGCAAGGCGTGGCCAATGCCCATCGCAAGGCCGCCTTGCAGCTGCCCGGAGACCAGTTCGGGCACGATCGCGTTGCCGCATTCGAGAACCGAATGATGGTTGATCAGCTCGACCTGGCCGCTGGCGGTATCGACCGCAACCTCGGCAATGGTGCCGATCGCGCTGTAGTAGACGACGCCGGCGTTGTTGCGCTGGGTCGGCGGGTAATGCGCGCGGGTTCGTTCGATCATGCGATAGCCATTGGCGGTTGGCGTGCCCTTGCCGGTGCTGCCGTCGGCGCCCCAGCGCATGGCGATGGCATCCAGCGGCAGTCGAGCGTCGTCGCCATCGAGCGGGAACTCGGCTTCCGCCCATTGCCAGCGATTGAAGGTGTGGACGATCGCGCCGGTGGCCAGGCCGAGTTCGTAGGCCTTGGCGATGATCACCGGCAATGGCAACCCGGCCAGGCCGCCGGCGGTGAGTTTGCCATCGACCCAGCGCGCGTCCTCGCGGCGAATGGCCAGCGGCGCCAGCTGCCCGCCGCCGAAGCCTTCGCCCCATATGGCCCTGGCTGCCGGCCACAGGCCCTGGGTGAACAACAGGCGCGCCGCCTCCCGCGTGGCGTGGCTGAAGAAGTAGGCCGAGTTGCTGGCGCTGCTCGGGCTGCACAGGTTCGGCGTCCAGCGCGGATTGCCGACGTTGCGGTCCTGCTCGGCCTGCTGCATCAGCCACGGATCGCCAGTGGCGACCAGCGGCAGCTCCGGCCACTGCGTCTCGCCGGTGCGTATCTCGTCGGCCGGTTTGCCCAGCCACGGGATGCACAGTGCGGACTGGCTGGTGGCCATGCCGGTGCCCATGTCGATGCCGATGTGGCGCAGCAGCAGGCGGCCGTCGGGCGCGAGCGACACCTCGACGAACGCGGCCTCGGCGCCGGTGCCGAAATCCTTCTGCACGCAACCGAAGCCGGTGCCATGGCGCTTGCCCGGATGCGCGGCCTCGTACTCGCGCTTGCGCTTGTCGCGGTCGCGCCACAGCGGATGCGCGCGGCAGCGTTCCAGCACCTCGTCTGCGCGCTGCGCACCGCCGGGGATCGCACCCTGCGTGTTCTTCATGCCGGTGGTGAATACGTTGCGCTGGCGCAGTTCGATCGGATCGAGCCTGAGTTCGGCGGCGACCTCGTCGACCAGCATCTCGGTTGCGCCCATGCTCTGCAGCGTGCCGTAGCCGCGCGCGGAACCGGCGTCGAGCGCGCGCGAGGAGATCACCGTGCTGGCCAGGTCGCTCTGCGGGAAGTAGTAGATCGATTGCGCAGCCGTTGCCGCCACCAGGCATACCGACGGCGAGAAGTTCTGCCGCCCGCCGCCGTCGCCGATCATGTCGCCCTGGAAGATTCCGAACTTGCCGGTCTTGCGGTCGATGGAGATTCGATAGCGGATGCGGAAACTGTGGCGCTTCAGGCTCGACTGGAACTGCTCGTAACGGTCGTTGGCCAGCCGCACCGGCCGGCCGTCGCCGTAGAGGCCTGCCATCAGCACGTAGAACGGCATCGGCGCGTGGTCCTTGGAGCCGTAGCCGACGGTGTAGCAGGGGTGCAGCACCAGGTTCTTCACGTTCAGCGCGCTCGCCGCGAGCATGAGCGGACCGGATTCGGCGATCTCCTGGGGAGACTGCGTCGCCACGACCACGTGCAGCGTGGCGGTGGCGGCGTCGAACCAGGCGTTGCCGTTGTCGGGTTCCAGCGCGGCGGTGTCGATCGACTGCGAAAAGTACTCGCGTTGCAGCACCAGCTGATCATTGCCGGGCGAATCGAGCGCAGTCGCGATTGCGGCGGCATGGGCCGCGCCCTGTGCGTCGAGGCCGCCGTGCGGATTGGCCTGCGGCCACTGCGGCCGCTTCTTGCTGTAGGCGGTGGGGAACAGCGGTGTGTCTTTCAGGCTGGAATAGGCATCGTCGTCGAAGGCTGTCGCGCCGCCGACGCGGACGTAACGGAACGCGGCCCAGGGATCGCGTTCCAGCGGGCCGGTGACCGCGCCATGGCGGACGATGTCGTCGCGGAACTTGAGCGCGGTCTTGCCGGCGCGGAAACGGGCGAAGTCGTGCCAGATCAGCAAGGCCACCGCGTGGCCGAGGTAGGCCGGCGTCTTGCCTTCCGGCAGCAGCATGTCCTCGCCGTAGAACTGCGGGAACTGCACGCCATCGCGCTGCAGGTCGGCGGCGGTGACGATGCGGTCCGGACGCAGGGCATCGCCGAGGATCGACAGGTCGATGCCGGCATAGGCGCGGTCGGCGCGGGTCGCACGCAGCAACATCGCGTGCGCCTGCTCGCGCGGCCAGCCGGGGAGGTCGCGGCCGCGCATGTCGAAGCTGAAGATCTTCTCGCCGGTGACCTTGGCGGTAGCGTCGGTGCGGTAGCGGATCTTGCCGGTGCCCGGGTCCCAGGGAAGCGGTCGCGAGCGTTGTTGTTCGAACAGCGCCGCCAGCGCGGCACTGCCGGGCGCGGCGATGTAGACGCTGATGCCCGCGACCACGCTGCACTTGAGGAAGTCGCGACGACTGACGCGGGCTGGCATGGGCACGCTCCGGCTGGCCTGTGGTGGATGGTAACCACAGTGGCGGGAACGGCGTGTTGGCGGCGTGTGAGGGCCGCTAGCGATCCGGGGTGACGGGCTTCCTCAGCACTCGATCACGTTGACCGCCAAGCCACCGCGCGAGGTTTCCTTGTACTTGTCCTGCATGTCGCGGCCGGTGTCGCGCATGGTCTTGATGACCTTGTCCAGGCTGACCTTGTGCTTGCCGTCGCCGCGCATCGCCATGCGGCTGGCGTTGATCGCCTTGACCGCGCCCATCGCATTGCGCTCGATGCACGGGATCTGCACCAGTCCGCCGATGGGGTCGCAGGTCAGGCCGAGGTTGTGCTCCATGCCGATCTCGGCGGCGTTCTCGATCTGGCTGGAACTGCCACCGATGGCTGCGGTCAGGCCAGCGGCGGCCATCGAGCAGGCCACGCCGACTTCGCCCTGGCAGCCCACTTCCGCGCCCGAGATGCTGGCGTTTTCCTTGTAAAGGATGCCCACCGCGGCGGCGGTCAGCAGGAACGTGCGCACGCCCTGGATGTTCGCGCCCGGGCAGAAGCGGTCGTAGTAGTGCAGCACTGACGGGATGATGCCGGCGGCGCCGTTGGTCGGCGCGGTGACGACGCGGCCACCGGCGGCGTTCTCTTCGTTCACGGCCAGTGCGTACAGGTTGACCCAGTCCAGCGTCGTCAGCGGATCGCGCATCGCCGCTTCCGGGCGATGCGACAGTTCGGCGTGCAGCGTCGGCGCACGGCGTGACACGTGCAGGCCACCGGGCAGGGTGCCGTGGGCGCGGATGCCGCGGCCGACGCAGGCCTGCATCGCCTCCCAGATTTCGTCGAGGCCGGCGTCGACCTCTTCCGGGGTGCGCCAGACCTGTTCGTTGGCGTACATCATCTGGGCGATGGTCATGCCGCTTTCGCGCGCACGCATGAGCAGCTCGTCGCCGGAGCCGAAGGGGTAGGGCTGTTCGGTCTCGTCGGCGACGATGCGGTCTTCGGCGGCCTCGTCCTGGTTGACGACGAATCCGCCGCCGACGGAGTAGTAGTCGCGCGTGGCGATGACGTTGCCGTCGGCGTCGAAGGCGGTGAATCGCATGCCGTTGGTATGGAACGGCAGCTTCTGGCGCTTGTTCATGATGAGGTCGTGCTTCTCGTCGAAGCCGATCTCGTGCTGGCCGTGCAGATTGATGCGCTTGCTGTTGCGGATGCGCTCGAGCGCCGGCGGGATGATGTCCGGGTCGATGCCATTGGGCAGGTGACCTTCCAGGCCCATCAGCACTGCCTTGTCGGTGCCGTGGCCACGGCCGGTCAGCGCCAGCGAACCGAACACTTCGGCGCGGATGCGCGCCGTGCGCTGCAGGTCGCTGCCGTCGCCGTCGCCGCCCTCGACCAGCCAGCGCTGGACGAAGCGTGCAGCGGCGCGCATCGGGCCGACGGTATGGGACGAACTCGGACCGATGCCGATCTTGAACAAGTCGAAACTGCTGACGGCCACGTGGGACTACTCCGGAGGGGCGGGCGGCGCGGGGGATTGCGCGCTGGCTGGACGGTCTGGCAGCGCGCGCCTGCGGCACACGCTGGTAATCGGGCTATTCTACGCGCCCCGGCAGGGTCGCCCTGCCATACCCTGCCGCATTGCCGATGCCCGGATCCGTGAGCGATTCCATGCCCCTTTCCCCGCATGACTCAGTGCCTGCCGCCGCTCCGGCGTTGACGCTGTTCCAGCGCGACGATTGCCACCTGTGCGATCTGGCCCTGGACATCCTGGCGACGGCGCGCGCACCGGAATTCGAGAGCGTCTTCATCGACGCCGACGACGGCCTGGAACAGCGCTACGGCGTGCGCGTGCCGGTGCTGCGCGATGAAGGCCGCGGCATCGAGCTGGACTGGCCGTTCGACCTGGATCGCCTGCGGGCATTCCTGGCGGAGGCGCTGTAAGGCGTCACTTGGGTGGTGCGAACACGACCTTGGTGCTGATCGCCACTTCGTTGGGGATCAGTGCGGTGTCGGCCCAGTCGCCGCCGCCGACGCCGAAATCCAGGCGCTTGATCGTGGCCTTGCCGGTCAGCACCGGCTTGGCGCCCGGTGTCCAGGTGAAGGTGAGCGTCACCGGCTTGCTGATCCCGCGCAGGCTCAGCGAACCGTCAGCGGCGTATTGATTGCCGCCCAGGCTGCGGAATTTGGTCGCGGTGTAGCGCGCCTGCGGAAACTTGCCCGAAGCGAAGAAGTCGTTGCCCTTGAGCGCATCGTCGCGATCGGTGTTGGCCGTGCTTGCCGACGCCAGCTGGATGGTCACGTCGAGCTTGGCGGTCGCCAGCGCCTGCGGATCGAAGCTGAAGTTGGTGGCGAAGGTGGAGAAGCGACCGGTGAAGACTTCGCCTTCGTACTTGCTGGCGAAGGTGAGGCTGGAGCCTGCGGCCTGCACGTAGTCGGCGGCGAATGCAGGCGCGGCCAGCAACAGCGAAGCGGCCAGGCTGGCGGCCAGAGTAAGGCGCTTGATCGACATCAGCGGATCTCCGAAACAGGGGAGGGCGCGCGGCGCCGGCCCGGCAGCATGCGGGACAGGGTGGCGTCGTGCTGGAACAGATGGTGGTACAGCGCCGCCGCGGCATGCACGGCGACCAGGGCAATGAGCGCCCAGAACAGCCATTCGTGCCAGTCGCGCACCAGCGGCTGCAGTTGCTGGCTGGGCGCGGCGATCTTGGGCATCTTGAACAGTCCGAACCAGCGCATCGGCCGCAGGCCGCTGACCGAGTCGTAGAGCCAGCCCGACAGCGGAACGGCGAACGTCATCACGTACAGCAGGCCATGGGTGGCGGTGGCGATGCGATGCTGCCAGCCCGGTGTTCCGGCGATGGCCGCCGGCGCACCGGCGAACAGGCGCCAGACCAGCCGCAGCACCATCAGCGCCAGCACGGTGATGCCGAACGATTTGTGCAGGTCGTAGACCCAGAAATAGCGCGGCGATTTCGGCAGTTCGACCATCACCAGGCCGACCACGCCCAGGCCCAGGATCAGCAGCACGATCAGCCAGTGCAGCAACTGGCTGACGGCGCCCCAGCGGTCGGCGGTGTTCTTCAGCGTCATGGGGTCGTCGATTCCGGCGTCGTTTGCGGGGGCGTCTGCGGGGTCGTTTGCGGGTTGGCCGGGTCGGTGCCCGCAGGTTCATTGGGTTCGGTTGACGCTGGCTCCGCCCCGGGTGGCGCGTCGGCAGGCGGCGCGGTGCCGTTGTCCGGTTCGCCGGCGCCGTTGCCGTGGATGGCCTCGGCCTCGATGCGCAGTTCGACGCTGTCGCCGATCACGTTCTTCCATGCCGTCAGGCCGAACTCGGCGCGACTGAGCGTGGCCGTGGCGGAGAAACCCGCGGTGCGACGGAACGGTGGCAGTGGATGGCGCTTGACCGCATTGAGCGCCACGTCCATGCACAGCGGCTTGCTCACGCCGCGCAGGGTCAGCTCGCCGCAGACCTTGGCATGGTCGCCATCGACCGGCTCGACCGACGAGGAGACGAAGTGGGCCTGCGGATAGCGATCGCCGTTGAGCAGGTTGGTTGCCAGCACGGCCTTGTTCCACTTCGCGTCGCCCAGGTCCAGGCGCTGCAGTGGCACCTGCACGTCAAGGTGCGCGGACGTCCAGTCGTCGCGGTCGAACACCAGCGTGCCCGTGCTGCCCGATACGGTGCCCATCGCATGCGAGAAGCCGGCGTGCTCGACGGCAAACAGCACGCGGGTGTGCACCGGGTCGAATGACCAGGTTTCCGGCGGCGCAGCCAGGGCCAGGCCCGGGGCGAGCGCCAGCAACGCGAGCATCCGCCCCACGCTGACTGGTATCCGGCAGATCCGTGGCATCGGGCGTGGGCTCATGGGTGGTCGGCGTCCGGGTCAATCCAGGCAGCGATTCTAGGCGCACACAGGTGAACGGGTCGGTGGATCCCTGCAACGGAACGTTGCAGCGTTCCGGCCGGGCGCAGCGGACTTGCGCCGCCCCGGCGCTTCGACCAGCCTAGGGGCGGGGACAGGACGCCGGAAAGGGGCAATGCCGACACGAACGAGCGCAAGGACGGTGGCAAGGATCGTCGCAAGGACCTCCCTGGCGCTATGGCTGGCATGTGCGGCGCTGGCCGCGGCCCACGCCGCCATTCCGGAAACCCCGCGGCCGCGCCAGATCACCGTCGCCGACGGCCTGCCATCCAATCGCATCAACGGCATCACCGAAGACCACAACGGCTACCTGTGGATCGCGACCAGCGACGGGCTGGCGCGTTACGACGGCATCGGCTTCCGCATCTGGCGCGCCGAGGACGGCCTGCGCGACAACTTCGTCTGGGCGGTCCACGTCGATGCGCGCAACCGGGTCTGGATCGGCACCAGCCAGGCGGGGCTGGCGGTGCTCGACGCCGACCGCAAGCAGCTCCGCTATTACAACCGCGCCAACACGCCCGAGATCGGCAGCGACACTGTGTGGGCCGTCACCTCCACGCCCGATGGTGCGATCTGGTTCGGCACGTCCTTCGGTGGCCTGCACCGGCTCGACACGGACGGCAAGGTCACGCGCTTCATGCCCGATCCCGCCGACCCGCGCAGCCTGCCCGACGCCGAGGTCGGGCAACTGGTGGTCGCTCCCGACGGCAGCCTGTGGGTCGGCACCAAGGGCGGCGTCGCGCGCTGGACCGGCCGCGACTTCGAACGCCTGCCAACGACCGCGTTGAGTTCGCCGCTGGTCAACGGCATCACCGCCGAATCCGATGGCACGTTGTGGTTCGCCACGCCGCGCGGTGTCGGCGTGCGCCGTGCCGATGGCCACGTTTCGGCAACGCCGTGGGCGGAGGCGGGCATCAAGGACACGATCCTGCACGTGCTCCTGCGTGACCGCAGCGGCATCTACTGGTTCGACGTCCCGCAGGGCCTGGGCCGCGACGAGCGCGGCAAGCTCAGCGTAGTGCCGCTTTACAGCGGCACCGCGCAGGGGCTGGTGCGTCCGGGTTGGGTCGGTGCCTACCAGGATCGCGAAGGCGGCGTCTGGTTTGCCAGCAGCAGCAACGGACTGTGGTACCTGCCGCCGAACTGGCGCCAGTTCGCGGTGATGTCGCGCCGCATCGACGACACCCGGTCGATCGCCAACGCGCATGTGCGCGGCATCGCGCCGTCGGCCGATGGCGCGATGTGGCTGGTCGGCAGCGGCGGCGTGCTCGACCGCCTCGATCCCGACAGCGGCGCGGTCAGCCACGTCGCGCGCGACGTCGGCGACGGCTACGTCCTGTCCAGCGTGCTGGAAGATCGCGCCGGCAACGTGTGGGTCAGCTACGTCGGCGGCCTGGCGCGGATCGAGGCGGGCACGCGGCGCTTGCGGCGCTGGACCGCCACGGACGCGAACGACCCGGCACCGTCGGGCGAAAGCAAGCTGGTGCAGACCGGCGACGGCATGATCTGGCTGATCACCGAAGACGGCGCGATCCAGGTGCGCACGCCCGATGGCCGCATCCACGAGACGATGGCCGCAGGCGCCAACATCGGACTGAGCAAAGGCGTGTTCATCGAGCAGGCCAGCCCCGGCCCCGATGGCGCGTTGTGGCTGGCCGGCAGCGATGGCCTGTCGCGCTGGAACGCCGTCGGCCACCGCTTTGAACCGGTCCCCGGCGCCGGCCACGGCCGCATCCACGGTTTTGCCACCGATGCGCATGGTCAAGTGTGGCTGGCGCGCCTGGGCGAACTGGAGTCCTACCGCTGGGGTGGCGCGACCCTGCATCGGCTCTGGCGCATGGACAGCGAAGACGGACTGCCGCTGGTGGCCTCCGGCGGCTTGACCGTGGATGCGACCGGCATCGTCTGGATTTCCAGCGTGCGCGGCCTCACCCGCGTCGATCCCGCACGGCGCGCGGTGCGCGTCTATGGCGTGCGCGACGGCCTGCCGAGCCAGGAGTTCGACAACGCCCCCGTGCCCAGCCGTCGTGACGGCCGCATCCTCGTCGGCAGCCCGGAGGGGCTGGTCCTGTTCGACCCGTCGACGGTGCGTCCCAACCTGCAGGCGCCGCATCTGGTGATCGAGAGCATCGATGCCCGCCGCAACGACAGGCGCGTCTCGTTCTTCCCGGCGCAGCCGTTCGAGATCCGCCACGACGACCGCGACCTGCGCATCGTCGCGCGGCTGTTGTCGTTCAACGACGCCGGCAACCACGCATACCGCTTCCGCCTGGCCGGCTACGACAACGGCTGGGTAGCGGTCGGCTCGGTCGGCGAGCGCGTTTTCTCCCAGCTCAAGCCGGGCCGCTACGAACTCAAGGTGGCCGCGCGTACCGCCGACAACGTCTGGTCGAGGGCGCAGACGATCATCTTCACCGTGGCCGCGCCGTGGTGGCAGACCTTGCCTGCAATCGCCGGTTTCGTCGGCCTGGCACTGCTGCTGGGGTGGTGGATGTTCGATGCCTATCGTCGCCGCCTCAAGCGCCGTCACGACTGGCAACTGGCACAGCAGGAACGCGAACTGGCCAAGCAGGCCTCGCTGGCCAAGACCCAGTTCCTGGCCACGCTCGGCCACGAAGTGCGCACGCCGATGACCGGCGTGCTGGGCATGAGCGAGCTGCTGCTGGACACGCCACTGGACCCGCGCCAGCGCGGCTATATCGAATCGATCCGCCGCGCCGGTCGCCACCTGTTGCGGCTGGTCAACGATGCGCTCGACCTGGCGCGGATCGAATCGGGCAAGCTCGAACTGTCCGACGCACCGTTCGCACTGCACGAGGTGGTCGACGAAGCCGCTTCGCTGATGGCGCCATTGGCGCGCCAGCGCGGCCTGGCCTTCAACGCCGACATCGGCGTCGACGCCCCGGCAGGACTGCGCGGCGACAGAAGCCGCGTCTGCCAGGTCCTGCTCAACCTGCTCGGCAACGCGATCAAGTTCACCGACAAGGGCTCGGTTTCGCTGCGCGTGTCGGCGTTGTCGCCGCAGGGCGTGCGCTTCGAAGTCGCCGATACCGGCCCGGGCATCAACGCCGAGCAGCAGGCGCGCCTGTTCCGCCGCTTCGAGCAGGCCGATGGCGCGCGCACCACGGCCCGTTACGGCGGCAGCGGACTGGGACTGGCGATCTGCCAGGAACTGGCCGAAGCAATGGGCGGCAGCATCCGCGTCGAAAGCACGCCCGGCGAAGGTGCGCGCTTCATCGTCGAGCTGCCGCTGGCAGAGGCGGAGGCCCCGGCCGCACACGACGGCGGTGGCGCACTGCTGGCGTCGCGTGGCGCGCCGTTGTCGTTGCTGCTGGTCGAGGACGATCCGATCGTCGCCGAGGTCATCACGGGTCTGCTGCGACTGCAGGGCCATCGCGTCACGCATGCCGCGCATGGCCTGTCCGCAATGACCGAGGCAGCGACCGCATCTTTCGATGCGGCGCTGCTCGACCTCGACCTGCCGGGCATGGACGGCCTGGCGCTGGCCGAGCAGTTGCGCGCGCAGGGCTTCAGCCGGCCGCTGCTGGCCATCACCGCACGCGCCGATGCCGATGCCGAACCGCAGGCGACCGCGGCGGGATTCCAGGGGTTCCTGCGCAAGCCGGTGACGGGGGCGATGCTGGCGGGTTTGCTGGAGGGTGTGCCGCGGCGGTAGCCGTGTGCGGCGTACGTCAAACCGGGCCAACAACGAGTCCGTGAACTACTAGCGCTGGCTATCAGCCAAGCGCCGTGCGAAGCCCCTGATCGCTTCGATGATCGGTGTCGTCTCGCCCAACCACCACCAATGCGCGGACCCGGGAAATTCGAGCCACTGGGCTCCGGAGATCGCAGTTGCGACATGACGGCCTGCCTCGATGCGCACGGCGCGGTCGCCCGTTCGATGCATGACCAGCGTCGGCACGCGCACGTGCGGCAGCAAAGCGCGTACGTCGGTCAGCGCGAGTGTGCGCAGGACGGCGTGCATGCAGCGCGGGCTGGAGCCGAGACGCAGCATGCGCGCCCACCAGCGCTGCACCAGCGGATCGCTCGCGTGGTCGGGCGCGAAGGTGTCGATTGCAGCCGGGCGGCCCCATTGCGCGACGAGTGCATCGAGCCAACGCTCATAGCGCTCGGCCGTCAGTGCCCACGGATAGTCGTGCGCCGCGGTACCTCGGGCAAGCGTGGCCCAAAGAGCCAGCCCCGCAACACGCTCTGGATGCTCGACTGCGAGCCGAATCGCGATCGGCCCGCCTTCGGACACCGCGAACACCAGCGCGCGCCGGCTGCCTACCGCGTCGAGAACCGCCAGTGCGTCGGCGCTACTGACCGATGTGTCGGCGGGATCGACGGTGCGATCGGAGAGCCCGACACCGCGCCGGTCGTACAGGATGAGCCGAAAGTCGCGCGCGAGCTCGCCGAAGAAGGCCGCGGGCCCGCCAGGCTCCCAAGCCTGCTCCAGGTTCGAGATGAAGCCGCTGATAAGGAGCACATCGAGCGGGCCGGCGCCAAGTACCTGATAAGCGAGATGAACGTCGCCGCTGCGCGTGAACCGCACTGCCACCGCTGCGGGCGGATCGTCGGCAAGCGCCGTCGTGGCGGCGTCTCGCCCGCGGATCCCGTCGGCGACGCGGAGGGTTGCGGCTTCCGGCTCGACGCCGAGCTCGTCGTGCAGGATCTGCCGGCACCGCTCGAACTGCTGCAATGCTGCGCGGGGCTGTCCGACTGCGGCATACAGCCGGATGAGGCGGCGCTGCGCAGCCTCGTTCAGTGAATCGATCGCTACCAGCTCTTGCGCATAATGGAGCGAGCGCTCGTGCTGCTGTGCGTCTTCGAGCTGAGTGACGAGATGCGCCAGCGCCTGCGCGCGCGCCTGGTGCAGCGATTCGCGCTGTCGTTGAAGCCACGCCGACAGCTCGTCGCATTCGTCGAGCACCAGCCCCTCCGCGAACTCGGCGGCGGCCAGATCCGCCGCGTTCTCGAGGGCGGCGAGGCTCTCGTCGCTCGCGTCCTCGGCCGGTCGATACAGTCCTTGCGCAAGGGAACGGCGCAGCGAGGCGAGATCGGTAGCGGCGCACACATCGCTCGCGAGTGCGACGGTCTGGCGATCGGTCACAAGCGCGTTGCGCCCAACGTGGCTCGACATCTCGTGCAACAAGCGGCGCATGCGCCCGCGCGCGTCAACGTCGTCGGCATCGGGCCAGAGCATTGCAGCGAGGCGGGCGCGGCTCATCGGACGAGCCTCGGCCGCGAGCAGGGCGAGGAGCGCCTGCTCGCGCCGTGCGCCCGGCTCGAACGTCCCCGATTCCTGCTCGAGCCGCACCGGCCCGAGCACGCGAAGCGCGAGACGTGCCGGCACCTCAATGCTCATGCGACGGACCGCTCGAGGCATTCGACGTTGACTCGGTGCAATTGCGGGCGCAACCAAGCGACGATCTCAGCGACCACCTTGTCCGGATTCCGTGCCCAGGAAAAGTGACGCCGCCACGGCGCGTCTGCCGTGACGCCGTCGATCTGCCGGCGCTCGATCGCGCAGGATGCGAGCTTGGCGAGCAGTTCGGTCGTCGCGCCGGTCGGCGCCACGGGATCGGCGCGGATCTCGACCGACAGGACGGGCAGCACGATGTCATTCAGCGCCTCCTCGTAGTCGATTCTACTGCCTGCACAGCGATAGCGACCGGTGCTGGCGTTATAGCTCCAATCGGCCATCAATCGACGCGGCTGGTCGCCGCCGAAGCCCAGCAGCCGGCCCGGGTACCAGGGCAGCAATGCAGCCACGATTCGGACGGCCCGCACCGCAATGCCCGCGCGCCATCGCAATCCTTTTGGCCACACGCGATGGTGCGCGGTGCCGCTCGCCACCAGGATCAGGCCCGCGAGGCAGGGCGCCGTGTGCACTGTCGCGAGGCTGCCGAGCTGACCGCCCAGACTATGGCCGACCAGATAAATGGGCCGATCGGGAAACTGCGCGGCGATCGCGGCGGTCAACGACGGGATGTCTTGCGCGACGATTTCCTGATACCCGAATTGCGCGCCGCGTCGTGCGAGCGCCTCGCTCTGGCCCTGTCCACGCAGGTCAGTCAATACCGCCACGCCCCTCGTGGCTTGCGCAAGCGCTTCCGCGAACGGCGTATAGAAGCTCGCGGCAACACCCATCGCCGGCAGGCAGACGAACACCGGGGCGCGTGTGTGCTGCCGGGAATGATTGAAGATGACGACGAGCGTTGCCTGATCGTCATCGGCGAACAATGGTCGGCTGGGATTGAAGATCGTCATGAGCGGCTCCAGGTTCGCCAAGGAGCCGTGAGGGTAGCCAGCGAGCGTCCGCTGATCGTCCGCTGGAAGATCGGGTCGGGGCGTGAAACCGGTCGAATCGGCCCCGAGGATCAGGCAGTGCGGAACACAGCGTCATGGAAGTCGGCTTTGAAGGTTTCGGTGGCGCGGCGTGTCAAACCATGACCCGCCCACCAGCGACGTCGAGTACCACGCCGGTGATCCATGCGGAAGCGTCGCTGAGCAAAAACAGGGAAGCGGCAGCTACGTCCTCCGGCGTGCCAAGACGCCCCAGCGGAAATCCCTCCTGCATTCGAGCCTGCCGCTCCGGCGATAGCGTTGCACGCGTGCGTTCGGTCAACACGGCCGAGGGCGAAATGCAGTTGACGCGCAATCCCTGCGGACCTGCTTCCTGGGCCAGGTGGCGTGTGAGCATGATGATCCCCGCCTTTGCCGCGCCGTAGCCGGCCGGCGCCCCCGAGGCCACACGGGCGCCGGCCGAGGCCATGGTCAGGATGCCACCGCTGCCTCGTGCCAGCATGCCGGGCAGGAAGCATTTCAGAGTGAAGAAGGTCGACGTGAGATTGTTGTCGATGCTCGAGCGCCAGTCCTCCTCGGTGATGTCCTGCACCGGCACGGGCCGCCCCGTGCCGCCTCCGGCGAAGGCCAGCACGAAGTCCGGTGCGCCGAAGTGCGCCTCCACCTGAGCCTGCATTCGCTGGACCTGGGCGAGATCCGAGCAGTCGGCTGCCAAGCCGATCGCTTCCCCGCCAACGGCTTGCACTGCGGCGACGCTCGTCTGCAAGGCCACCGGATCGCGTCCGTTGATGGCCAAACGCACACCGTTGCGCGCGAGGGCAAGGCAAGTCGCTGCGCCGATGCCGCGCGACCCCCCCGTGACCATCGCAACCTTGCCGGACATGTCCGGGAACAGGGGCGGGGGAACGCTCGCAGCGGGGGTATGGGCATCAGCGCGGGTCATGGGTACGTACCTCGATGTTGTGACGATCAGGATCGAAGAAATAGATGGCCTCCGCCCAGCCCCGGGCGCCCGGTTGCAGGGCCGAGCGACCATCCCGGCTAAAGGGATCGCCACCGTAAGGAATGCCAATGAGGTGGTCGATGTGCAGCATGCTCGCGATTCCCGGAGTTGGCGTCTGGCGCTGGATATCTGTCGTGGCTGGAACGTTGTCTGGCAGAGGACGCGTGTGACAGTCTAGGAAGCGTCGCGGGTTGATGCAGCCATCGATTTGGCATGCCCGTCATTCGAAAATGCATGGAACAGGGGGGGCCTGATGAGCGTTGGCTGGGATGATCTGAAGATTGTGCTGGCCATCGCCCGCAATGGCAGCCTGAGCGCGGCTGCGCGAGCACTCGGTACGACCCAGCCCACCGTGAGCAGGCGGCTCGAAGCGCTGGAGCGCAGCCTCAACGCGAAACTGTTCGATCGCGACGCCGGCGGACTGCGATTGACCGCGTTGGCTCAATCCCTGGTCGGTGGCCTGGAGCAGATGGACGCGGGAGCGCTGGCTGTGCAACGGCAGGTCGCAGCACGCGATACAGGCTTGAGCGGGCAGATCCTGGTGACGAGCCTGGACTGGCTTGGCGATGAGGTGATCGCGCCGATGCTGGCGCGGTTTGGTGCCCTGCATCCCGGACTGGTCATCGAACTGATCAACGACACCAAGGTGTTCAATCTGGCACGTCGCGAAGCGGACCTGGCGTTCCGTTTCGGATCGTTCTCTCAGGAGAATCTGGTGGAGCGACGCATCGGCGATATCGCGTACGGGTTGTACGCAGCGAGAAGCTATCTGGAGCGGCACGGGCATCCCGAGGCTGCCGACGGTTTCAATGGTCACTTCCTGGTGCTTCTTGACCGTGCGGCAGGGGAGGTTCCCCACGAGGCCTGGCTGCCTGTGCTGGCACATCGTGCGCGCACCGTGCTTCGAGCCAACGGTCTGCGCGCCCACCTCGCTGCCATCCGCAGTGGCGCCGCCATGGCCGTGCTGCCGAGCTTCATCGCGGAGGCAGATTCAACACTGCTTCGCGTTGCGGTGTCGCACCCCATGCCGGTGCGAGCGGTGCGGGTCGGCTTTCACTCGGACATGCGCGATACGCCGCGCGTGCGTGCCCTGGTGGACTTCGTGGTGCAGGAGTTCTCGCAGTTGCGCGCGCGGCTCAATCCGCAGGAATGTACGGCGGGCCGCTCCACTTGTTAGCCAACCCCGGTTTGCCTAAGCTCAGGCCGAACGGGGGCAGGCGTCCGATCGTCGGGTCGCCTCGCATTTTCAAAAGGGGCCCATGGTTGCGCTCATGGGTAGTGGGATGACTGGCATCGCCGGAGGCGCAGGTGGGCAAGGCAATCGCGTACTTGATTCTCGTGGTCGTGGGGGTGTTTTTCGTTCGGCAAACAGGCTGCGAGCAGTTGGAGAAGTTCGAGACGAACCCGCACGTCCTTCAATAGGCGCAGGCTGCAATAGGCGCAGCCCAGCGCCAGTCGCTTGACCAGGGAAAACCAATGACCGACCCATACAACTCCTCGTCAGTCCGTTCGACACAGCCATCCCTGAACGACTCGATGGTCACGACGGCGCTCGAACTCCCCGGCTATCGGATCGTTCGCAATCTTGGCCTCGTGCGCGGCATTACGGTCAGGTCCCGCTCGATCGTCGGCAACTTCCTAGGTGGGCTCCAGACACTGTTCGGCGGCAACATCACGATCTACACGGAACTGTGCGAGCAGGCTCGTCACGAGACCTATCGAGACATGGTGCAACACGCCAGGCAGCTGGGCGGCAACGCGATCATCGCCGTCCGTTATGACGCCACCGAACTCATGGCCGGTCTTACGGAGGTGCTGTGTTATGGCACGGCGGTTGTTGCCGAGCCGGACGGCGGCCGCTCAGGTCAGGGCTAGTTTCCGCTTTCGACCCATGGCGGGTCCACGCGCGCAAAGCGCAAGCGTTCGATCAAGGACCGCTTCTACTACCTGAAGTGCCGCCCCAGAGGTATAACCGCACCCACGGGTCCCTATCGGGTAGCTGGATGCCATGACCGACCGTCTAGCTTCATGCAGCTGTGGAAAGCTCACCGCCAGGACCCGGGGAGAGCCCACCCGGGTGTCCATCTGTCATTGCCTGGCTTGCCAGAGACGCACGGGTGGCGTGTTCGCCACCCAGGCCAGGTTCCCCGCCGAGGCGGTGACCATCGAGGGGGAGAGCACGCAGTACGTGCGCGTCGGCGACGAGGGAACCGCGGCCCGGTTTCACTTCTGCCCGGTGTGCGGCTGCACTGTCTACTATTTGCCGGAGGCGTTTGCGGACGTGGTGATCATTCCGGTCGGCGCCTTCGCCGACCCCGGTTTCCCGCAGCCAGGCGTATCCGTCTATGGGGTTCGCAGACACCGTTGGGTTGGCCTTCCTGACGACATCGAGCACCTTGATTGAGCGGCGCGCGGTCCATCTGATCCTTGCAAGAACCCCTGGCATCTATCCGGAGTTTTCATGCGTCGTCGCGACTTCCTCACTGCGGCCGTAGCCGCCACCAGCGCCGCCTCCACCGGTCTACTGCTGCCCGGCCGGTCGGCCCAGGTGGCACCCGCCGCGCGGCCCGCCTTGACCTCCCTGACCGTCGGCGCCAAGCCTATTCCGGTAGAGGAGCGCGTGGCGCGGATTGCAAAGCTGCAACGGCTGATGGTCGACCAGAAGGTCGGCGCCCTGATCCTGGAGTCGGGTTCGAGCCTGGACTACTTCACCGGCATCCAGTGGCATCGCTCGGAGCGCACGACGGCCGCCGTGATCCCGGCCCGGGGCGACATCGTCGTCGTGACGCCGGCCTTCGAAGAACCCTCGATCCGCGAAACCCTGGCGGTCAGTGGCGACGTGCGGCCGTGGAACGAGCACGAAAGCCCGTTCGCGCGTCTGGTTGGCGCGCTGGTCGACCGCGGCGTCAGTTCCGGCCCGATCGCATTCGAATCCACGACGCGCATTTTCATCGTCGACGGGGTGCGCGAGGCCGGCGCCGGGGCCTACCGCGTGGTGTCCGGCGACGCCCTGGTCAAAGCCGTCCGGTTGATCAAGTCGCCGGCCGAACTGGCGCTGATGAAAGCGGCCAACGACGTCACCCTGGCGGCGCTGCGCCACGTCCACGGCAACGTCCGCCCCGGCATGCGCCCTGAAGAGATCGGCGCCATGACCGACGCCGCCACCGCGGCCCTGGGCGGGGAGCCGGGATTCGCGCTGGTGTTGCTCAACGAAGCCAGCGCCTATCCGCACGGCTCAAAGAAGCCGCAGACCGTGCGCGAAGGCTCGGTCATCCTGATGGATGTGGGCTGCACCGTGCATGGATATCAATCGGATATCTCGCGCACGTGGGTGATGGGCCAGCCCACCGCGAAACAGCGAAAGGTCTGGGATACCGTCAAGCGGGGCCAGGAGCTTGCATTGGAGACTGCCAGGCCGGGCACTCCGGTGGGCGCCATCGACGACGTGGTGCGCGCCTATTACGAGAAGGAAGGCTGGGGCCCCGGCTACCGCCTGCCGGGTCTACCTCACCGCACTGGCCACGGCATCGGCCTGGACGGGCACGAGCCGCCCTACCTTGTGCACGGCGACGCCACACTGCTTGCGCCCGGCATGTGCTTCTCCGACGAGCCGGGACTCTACATTCCAGGCGAATTCGGAATCCGGCTGGAAGACTGCTGGCACATGACCGAGACCGGCCCGAAACTGTTCACCGAGCTGGCCAGGTCGATAGACGATCCGATCTGACAGCCAGGTTCTGACTACCAGCCGCCGATGCGCCGCAGGAATCCGTCCTCGTTCGCGAAGGCGGGCGGTGGGACGGTCGGCAGCGTGGGGTCGACTGCATCCAGCAGGTGCTCGCGCACTCGCCCCAGGATGCCGATCTTCCGTTCCTTGATGGCCAGGCGCACCGCACTGGTCACGCGCAGATCCGGGCGTGTGTTCAAGGCGCCGGACGTACGCAGGTTGTCGATGAGCTGGTTCTTGAGTTTCTCGACTTTCTCGCCGTAGGACTTTTCCACCGGCACCAGCTCCCGCTCGAGCTCGGCGGCGTACGTTCTGCGGACCTGCATGTTCTTCATGCGCGGCGCGTACCTGGTCCACAGCTCGTGGGCCTTGTCGTTCCAGAACGGGATCACGTCGCTGTTGAACCATGCGATCTCCAGATCCGTCAGCTTCTTGTAGTTGACGACATCGAACTGGAAGACCCTGGTGCCGGGCTTGTCCACGTCGGTGGCGAAGATGCGGGCGCCGCCCTTTGCGCCAGCCTGGTCGTAGACGCTGGCAATCTCCGCCATCTTCGGCGGATCGGACACCTTGGCGATCTGCACGCGCACCAGCGGCAGATCGACCCCGCGCGCATACCACTGGACCGCGTAGTCCTCCATGAACTTCCTGCGCTTGTCGGCTTCAGGGTTTGGGTCGGGATTGGGATCGTCGGATGCGCCGTCCTCCCAATCCTTCCGCCAGATCTTCTCGTCATCCGGGGCGAGCCATTTGACCTGGTCGTTCTGGATCACGACGAACGGGAACTCGTCGAACTCCACGAGGAGGCCGACATGGATCGGCAGGAACAGGAAGGCCGCGCGCGGCTTGGCCTTCGACTTCTGGACAATATGCATCCCGAACTTGAGCAGGATGTACGCTCCCTTCGCCGCGTAGACGCCGCAGTCCCATAGCATCGCCCCGTGCAGCGTGCGCGGAAACGCCCGGCCCAGGTAGCTCGGCGATTCGGCCAGGTTCTGCTGGCTGTGGATCGCCAGGGTGTGGTGGTGCAGTCGCAGGATCTCGATGCACTCCTCCCAGGCTTCCTGGCGCGGTTGCTTCGCCTTCGGGTGGGCCGCGACATGCGCATCGAAGAAGGCGCCCATGAAGTCCGCCAGCCCGTCCTCCGTCCGCACATCGAACGACTTGGCCTGCTTCGCGACGCGATCCACCAGCGCACGACGCTCGGCGAACGCCGCCTTGCGCGCCGCCGCGGTGTCCTTGTCGGCCTTGGTTACCGCGGGCGCTGCGGTGGGGTCCTCGAAGAACTCGCCGAACAGGTTGAGGTAGTAGTGCAACTGCGTCGTGCGGTACTGGACCAGCTCGAAGATGTTCACCTCTGCCGGCTTGGGCAGGTCCTTGGCATTGCGGTCGAAGTCGTTGAACTCGAACCTGCGGGCGGTGTGCGGCACGAATGCGTCGAAGTAGAAGTGCCTGCCGGCGACATCCTGGTTCACCGTGAGAGGCACGGCTGTCAATCCGGGGTTGTTGCTCTTCTTGCCTGGCTTCGTGTCTTCCTCGATCCAGCCGCCGGTGAAGGCCTTGCGAGTCAGCGATGTCCACCAGGTGTAGAGCTGCAGGAAAGGTTTGCCGCGATCCTTGCCGCGCTTGGCCATGCTGTCGAGGGCGCGATCGAGCGCAATCTCGAACAGCGCCATCAACCGCGTCGAAAGGCGGATGAGCATCTGGCGGATCGATTCCCACTGCGTGGGGATCGGTGTCGGCGTGCGCGAGGGTTGCGTGCGCAGATGGACGTTGATGATCGTGACAAAGTCATTGGCCAGGTCCTGGAAGGCTTGCTGAAGCTCGCTTTCCTTGAGGGCCTTGGTGATGTCCGGAACCGGCACCAGCGCAATCAACTTGTCCCACCACGCACTGCGCACCGTTTCCGCCGACGAGGCCAGGTTCGTGGCAACGATCCACTCGAGCACGATCAGGAACTCCAGGTCCATCGCCATGTGCATCAGGCGCAGCAGGGCCTGCTCGTACACCTTCTCGTCGATCTGGGCGACGTAGTGGTTCTCCCAGCGCACCTTGCGGAACGTCTGCGCCGCGATCATCACCTTCGCGCCGCTCCGGGCCTCGATGGCCTCCATGAACTCCAGCACCCGCTGGATATCACCGGAGTTGCCTGCCTCCCTGGCGAGGTTGACGACCTGCTGGTAGAACAACGGTCCGGCCATGGACGCCCCCGGCGTGCGTCAACCGGGGAGCCAGGTGCCGTCGGCCTGCTTGATCCAGGTCGGCAGCTTGTCGTCCGGGCGCAGCTTCACCAGCGAGGTCGGCACGCGCACTTCCCACGGATCGCCCACCGGCACCTCATCGCCGGGACGTCCGAGCTTCTCGGCAATCTCGGTGGCGATGGGCAGGTAGAGGTCATCGGAGATGGCCGGCAATGCGCCGCCGTTCCACAGGTCGCCGGTCTTGCGGAAGTGGTCGAGCGCTTCGGGGAAACCCGGACGCACCGGAATCTGCACCCGCAGGTAGCCGGCCTTGAGGAAGGCCTGGAAGTCGGCGTCGTCGTCTTCGATGGCGATGCGGTCCAGCCAGGTCGACTTGCGTCCCCAGAAGTACCCGTAGGGCACCCACGACAGGTTCTCCCATTCGAAGGCCTGCTCGAAGAAGCGAGCGTAGGAACCTTCCTTGCGCGCTTCGACGAAGTCCAGCGTGGGCAGGGAGTTGGCGTCCGACCCGATCGCACCGAACAGGTCGAAGTGCTGCTCGGTGAGGATCGAGATGCAGGTGCGCTTGACCTCGTCCACCATCAGCGCGTGGTTGCGCGGGCTGGGCCCGCTGATGATCTCGGCAGGTGCCTGTGCTTCGAGCTCGGCGAGCTTGGCCTCGTACTCGGACAGCCGCGCGGTGTAGGCGTTGTAGAGCTTGGCATGGGTGTCGGCGCGCCACAGGTCGACGGCGCGCTCGGTCGATTCGCAGATGACCTCGACGGCGACGGCAATGTCGCCGACCTTGTCGGTCACCAGTGCGAAGGGCACCGCGGCGGTTTCTTCGTCCAGCGCGGTCGGCCACACCCAGGCGCCGCTGACGAAGCGATGCGAACGCTGGCCGATGACGACATCGACGCACCAGTCGTCCCAGACGGCCGACACCTGGCCGACGGTCGCACGCACGGCGCGGTAGCCATCTGGAATCTTGATGCGCGTGGAGTTGGTGAACTCCTGGTCCACGTCCTCGCCGCCGGTGTTGAAGTCGTAGGACTCCATCACGTACGGCTCGGGCGGCGGCTTGACGTCGGTGGCGCCGTACAGCGCGATCCAGGTCTGGTAGTTGGATTGGTTGAGGTCGGACGGGCGTAGGTTGAAGTCCGCCGGCTTGTCCAGTTCCACCGCGGCGGTGCGGCGACGGCGGAACGCCTCCAGCAGCAGCGCGCCGGGCTCGGGGACCATGATGTCGTAGACGGTGCGCGGGCCGTAGTTGAACACTTGCGCTTCATAGACCTTGGTCACCCATTGGTACACGCCGGAAACGTGCGCCGCGGCGCCAACGCTGTTGTCGAAGCTGTGCAGGTTCGACTCTTCGACCTGCCGGTTGACGCGCAGGGTCTCCCGGCGCAGCACACGCTCGGTGACCTTCTCCGACGCTTTCTGGGTGACTTCGCGCGCCACTTCGCTTGCGGCACGCTCGGACTCCTGCGATTTGCGATTCCACGACGCCTCGCCCGACGCCTGGAACTCCACCGACGGTCCGTACTTGCCCTTCACCGACAGCGATCCCTTGACCGCGGTTTCTTCCTGCAGCGCAATCTCCGATTCGCGGCGGATCTCGAAACGGTCGGTGGTCTCCAGTTCCGTCAGCGTTTCGACGGTGCGCTCGGATTCGGTGAACGTGATGGTCTCGGTTTCCAGGCGGGTGCGATGAACGCGTTCGCTCTTCTCGCCTTTGAGGACGTTGGCGATGTGCGAGACCTCGGCGGCCTCGTAGCCCTTGAGCTGCTGGCGCACCAGCAGCAGGTCCATGATGCCGGACGGTTTGATGTCGGCGTGGGTGTTGGGGACGCTGGCGGGAACGCTGCCCAGGCCGCCAAACAGATCCACCAGCGCGCCGGGGGCGAGGCAGTACATCGCCGCATCGGGGGTCGAGGTGACAGCGATCGAGGTGCTGCCGATGCGGCGGAAGGTCTTCTGGGCCACCGGGCGCATCAGCGCCTGGGCGGCTTCATGGGCGATTCGCTGTTCCTGCGAGAGGCGGTCGAGGGTACGGGCGAGGGGGTCGGCCGAGTTCATGCCGAATTCGGCGAGCACCTTGCGCGTGGGATCGCTCAGGGCCTGTTGCGTCGCTTCGTTCAGGCGCAGGCCGAGCAGGCCGGGCAGGGCGGGTTGGAAATCGGGGCGGCCCGTCAGCGCAATGCGCGCTCCGCGCCCCACGCCGACGCCGGGCTTGTCCCACAGCAGCGCTTCGGATTTCAGGAACGGCGCCGCGGCCGTCGCAGACATCAACAGCGACATGCCGGGCGGTGTGGTGTCGCGCGCCGCCGTTTCGAGGCCGGTCACGGCCACGCCGGACGAGAACACCGTCGCCTTCAGCGCGGCGTTGCGGATGGCGAACTCCTGCTCGAACAACTGGGTCGGGCGGAACTTCTCCGGCGGCAGGCGGCCGGGCATTTCATGTTGCGTCACGGTGGCATAGCCGTCTGGCCGCACCTGGCGCAGCTCGCCTATCGCCGCGGTCAGCCGGTCATGGCGCTCAGCCAGGTCCTTGAGTCTGTCGCCGACGCTTGGCGGTGTCGGCGGTGTTTGCGGTGGCCCTCGCGACGGCAGCACCGCGTCGGGAAGGCGCAGGCCGCTGCTTCGCGCCGCGCGCAACGCGTCGGCGTCAGCCGGGAAGGCGGTGTCGTCGACGAAGCGTTTGACGAGCGCATATGCGCGCAGGGCGGATGCGAGCTTGAGGATTGGCCTGGAATGATCCGCCGGCGACAGCTTGATGGCGACGATGCTGTCCTTCAGCGATGCGATCTCGGCGTCCAGACCCGAGGTCCCGAGGTAGGCGGCCGGCGCCTGGCCCAATGCGGTTTCCAGTGCATCTGCCACCTTGGCGCGCGTGTATTTGCCTGATGCCAGCAAGCCGTCGATCGCTGCATCGACCGACAGCAGGGGCGCCAGCTTTGGCGAATCCGACGGGTCGCGGAATGCGTCCGATGCGACAAAGGCGTGGGCGAGGTCGTGCAGTGCCTTGCGCCGTGCATCGCCAGCGGGGATGGCCGCTGCGTCGGTCTGGAATTGCGATCGCGTCGCGAGATCGATCGGGGCGACGTCGTCTGCGGTGGGCGCTGCCTCGCGCACGATGTTGAAACGGAACAGGACTTCCATGGCGCCATCCTGGGGGAGGGATGTTCGCGGGGCCGCGTGTCCCACGGCGCCGCTACAGAAACAACGCCCTGCCTGCGCGATGGCGGCCACTTCCGGAGCCAGCCCCAGGGCCGCGCGCCGTCGCCAGACGCCCATCGCCGTTCCCTACGTCGAGCGGTGCCTCGACTTCCGACCCGTGAAATCCAGATTGAAGTGAACTATCGTCAACGCCGGGCCGTCACGGCCACCAGCGCACTGCAGGAGGACCCAATGCGACCCCTCAGGTATTCCATCAACGTCACCGTGGACGGGTGCTGCGACCATCGTGCAGTGATCGCCACCGAGGAACTGCATCACTTCCATGCCAGGAACCTGGCCGAAGCCGACGCCCTCATCTTCGGTCGGGTGACCTACGAGATGATGGAATCGGCGTGGCGGGAGCCGGCGGAGACGGGCGTGGTTCCCGATTGGGCCGAGCCCTGGGTGATGCCGTTCGCCCATACGATCCACGCGGCGAAGAAGTACGTCGTCTCCAGAACCCTGGATCGCGTGGACTGGAACGCGGAGCTCGTGCGCGGAGATCTGCAGCAGGCCGTGGAAGCGCTGAAGCGGGAACCGGGCAAGGGAATCGCCGTGGCGGGCATGAGGCTGGGGCTGGCGCTGGCGGAGCTGGGATTGATCGACGAGTACGAGTTCGTGGTGCATCCAAGGCTGGCCGGCCACGGGCCGATGGTGTTCGCCGGCCTGTCCAGGTACGTCGACTTGAAGCTCATGGGTACGCTGGAGTTGGACTGGGGTGCGGTGGTCATGCGATATGAGCCACGAAGGTAGCCAGCGCTACTGACGGCCTCGCCTTGGGTTTCTACTTTCAGAAGAACCCATGGCGCCGCCAGAGCACCAGCAGGCCCGCGCCGACGATCACGTCGATGACCACGCACCACGGCACGTACCAGCCAGGTATCGCCACCAGCGGCAGGCGCGAACGGTTGTGGTGCGCGAAGTCCCAGGCGGCGTGGCCGAAGTAGGCGAGCGCGAGCACGAGCGGCCAATGGAGCAGCCCGAGCAGTCCGGCGACGGCGAACATCCCGCTCACGGTGAACTCCACGAACTGGTCGCGGGGCGAGCCGTTCACGACGGCGAAGCCGAAGTAGATCCCGCCAATCAGCGCGATCAGCACCGCGGCAAAGCCCAGCGACGCTTGCGGCGACAGGAACAGGTGCGGCAGCAGCGAGGCGATGCCGACCGCCACGCCAGTGGTGACCGGATGGCGCGCGAAGACCGACGCCTGCGCGTGCTCGTGGGGAATCGAATGGGCAGAGGGCATGGCGTCACTCCGGGATGAGGAGGGGCCCATTCGGCATCCGGGCGGCGGGCGGTGGTCCTGTCTGGCTGAACGCGGCAGTCGGAGGCAGTCGGCCACCAGATGAACCTGATTCGGGATTCGCGTGCTTTCATCGCCACGCATCGTTGCGCGCAATGACCGTCTGCCGCCCCCGACAAGTCAGGACTTCTGGGACGGGTCCGCGGCCAGCCTGCGGCTATAGTGGCGGGCACCAAATCCAGCAAGGGGCGTTGCCGTGATCAGGTCCAGCCTTCCGCTCGTCGTTTTGTTGGCAGCCGCCACCACCGGCTCGGCCGGTGCGGTGCACGGCATCCATCCCGAGGACATCAACCGCAAGGGCGATGCCTGCACGGATTTCTTCGACTACGCCAACGGCGCATGGCGGCAGCAGAACCCGATCCCCAACTACATGGACCGCTGGAGCCGGCGCTGGCAATCGGGCGAGGTCAACAAGGAACATGTGCGCGACATCCTGACTGAACTGTCCGCGCGCAACGACTGGCCCAAGGGCAGCGCCGGCCAGCTCGCCGGCGACTACTACGCTGCGTGCATGGATGAGTCGCGCGTCGATGCGCTCGGCGCCAAGCCGGTGCAGCCGTGGCTTGCCGAGGTCGGCTCGATCAAGGACAAGGCCAGCCTGCAGCGCATGATCGGCAAGCTGCAGGACGTGGGCGTGTCCGTCCCGTTCGTCGTCTTCGCCGGCGAAGACCTGCACGAACCGTCCAGGACCGTCGCGCACATCTACGCCGGCGGCCTGGGCATGCCCGACCGCGACTATTACCTCAAGACCGAGCCGCGCTTCGTCGAAGCGCGTGCGCAGTACCTGATCCACGTGGCGAAGATGTTCGAGCTCGCCGGCGTCCCGGCGGCGCAGGCGAAGCAGGATGCCGACACCGTGTTCGCCTTCGAGAAGCGCCTGGCGCAGGCCTCGTTCGACAACGTGCAGTTGCGCGACCCGAAGCTGCTCGACAATCCGACCGCGTTCGCCGACCTGGCCAAGCTCACGCCCGCCTTCGACTGGACGAAGTACTTCGACGCCGCCGGCATGCCGCGCGATGCGGTGAACGTGACCCAGCCGAAGTTCCTGCAGCAGGTCCAGACGGAACTGGCGACGACCCCGCTGCCGCAGTGGAAGGTCTACCTGCAGTGGCACGTGCTCAACACCGCCGCCGACTCGCTGTCGCAGCCCTTCGTCGAGGAGAACTTCGCCTTCAACGGCAAGTTCCTGACCGGCGCCACCGAGATCAAGCCGCGCTGGAAGCGCTGCGCCGAATCCACCGACAACCAGCTCGGCGAGGCGCTCGGCCAGAAGTACGTGGAGAAGTACTTCCCGCCCGAAGCCAAGGCGCGCATGCAGGACATGGTGAAGAACATCCTGGCGGCCATGGACGACACCATCGGCGGCCTGGACTGGATGGACGAGGCAACCAAGAAGAAGGCCCTGGAAAAGCGCTCGACCTTCTTCCCCAAGCTGGGCTACCCGGACAAGTTCAAGGACTACAAGGGCGTTGAGGTCTCGCGTGATTCGGCCTGGGACAACCTGGTCGCGGCCTCGCGCTGGAACGTCGCCGACAACCGCAGCCAGGTCGGCAAGCCGACCGATCGCAGCCGCTGGGGCATGACGCCGCCGACGTCCAACGCGTACTACAACCCGTCCCAGAACGAGATCGTGTTCCCGGCCGGCATCCTGCAGCCGCCCGCGTTCGACGTGAACGCCACCGACGCGGTCAACTACGGCGCGATCGGCGTGGTCATCGGCCACGAGATCAGCCACGGTTTCGACGACCAGGGCGCGCAGTTCGATGCGCAGGGCAGGCTGTCCAACTGGTGGACGCCGGAGGACAACAAGCAGTTCCAGGCAAAGGGCCAGTGCGTGGTCGACCAGTTCGAGGGCTACTTCATCGAGCCGGGCGTGCATCACAACGGCAAGCTGGTGCTGGGCGAATCCATCGGCGACCTGGCCGGCGCCAAGCTCGCCTACCGCGGCTATCTGAAGTCGCGCGAGGGCAAGGGCCCGGAACCGACCATCGACGGGTTCACCCCCGAGCAGCAGTTCTTCATCGCCTGGGGCCAGTGGCGAGGCGATGAAACGCGCATGGAGACGCAGCGCACCATGGTCCAGGGCGACCCGCATCCCATCGCCAAGTACCGCGTCAACGGCCCGCTGTCGAACCTGCCCGAGTTCGGCGAGGCGTTCCAGTGCAAGGCGGGTGCGCCGATGGTGCGACCGCAGGCCGATCGCTGCGAGGTCTGGTGAAGAGAAGGGCGGTGAACCTCAGCGCTTGCTGAGCTCGTGCACCGCCGCCACCAGCGCGGCGACGTGGTCGGGACTCATGTCCGGCGACATGCCGTGGCCGAGGTTGAAGACGTGGCCTTCGCGCGAGCCGCCATTGCCGGCGGCGTAGTCGTCGAGGGCGCGGCCGACTTCGCGGCGGATCGCATCGGGCTGCGCGTACAGCGTGACCGGGTCGAGGTTGCCCTGCAGGGCGACCTTGCCGCCGGTGCGGCGGGCGGCTTCGCCCAGCTCCACCGTCCAGTCGACGCCGACGGCTTCGGTGCCGCTGGCCGCGAGCTCCTCGAGATAGGCGCCATTGCCCTTGCCGAACAGGATCAGCGGAGTCTTCTCGTCGCCGCGCGGCAGCGCCTCGGCGATGCGCTTGAGGTAGCGCAGCGAGAACTCGCGGTACATCGACGGCGACAGCACGCCACCCCAGGTGTCGAACACCTGCAGTGCCTGCGCACCGGCCTGGCGCTGCGCGTCGAGGTACGCGATGACCGAGTCGGTGACCACGTCGAGCAGCTTGTGCATCGCCGCCGGATCGTTGAGCGCGAGCGACTTCACCTTGGAGTAGTTGTCGCTGCCGCCGCCTTCGATCATGTAGCAGGCCAGCGTCCAGGGGCTGCCGGAGAAGCCGATCAGCGGAACCGAGTTGTCCAGCTCGCGACGGATCGTGCGCACCGCGTCGGTGACGTAGCGCAGCTCGCGGTCCATGTCGGGCACGGCGAGGCGGGCGATGTCCTCGTGGCTGCGGATCGGGCGCTCGAACTTCGGGCCCTCGCCCTCGACGAAATACAGGCCCAGGCCCATGGCGTCGGGCACGGTCAGGATGTCGGAGAACAGGATGGCGGCGTCCAGCGGGAAGCGGCGCAGCGGCTGCAGGGTGACCTCGCAGGCCAGTTCCGGGTTCTTGGCCATCGCCAGGAAGCTGCCGGCGGCGGCGCGGGTGGCGCGGTACTCCGGCAGGTAGCGGCCGGCCTGGCGCATCAGCCACACCGGGGTCGCGTCGACCGGCTCGCGGCGCAGGGCGCGCAGGAAACGGTCGTTCTTGAGGGGCGTGGCGGCTGCGGTCATTGCGGGTCCTTGGGTACTCAGCTCGGCGCGGGGGCGCACGGTCCGGTCAAACGGTGGGGGGCGACATTATCGCTGCTGGCGGCCGCTGCCGCAGGCCGGGCCGGTGCTGCCAGCGCACCGGACTGTTGCGGCGAAGGGCTACCTGGGTGCGTCGGCACCCTGTACGAACATCAGCTGGAAGCCGCGCTTGAGCTGCTGGTCGCGTGCCGCCTCCAGCGCTTCCAGGGCACTGGCCTGGTCGAGGAACTGCTCCCGGCGCAGGGTGCTCTTGCCGCCGATCTGCCCCGATTCGCGCACCAGCGTCCAGCCGCCGAGAAGGTCGGGCTGCAGCATCAGTTGCACGAAGCGCGGCGCTTCGCGGCCATCGGGCCGTTGTTGCAGTAGCAGGCGCATGGCCGGGATTGTACGGGAGCTCAGCCCGCGCGCAGCACCTCAAGCACGCGCTCGTCCGGCACGCCGCGGACCAGGGTGGCCAGGCCGGCGCGATCCCAGAGGATGAAACGCAGGCCGCCAGCGTCCGCCTTCTTGTCCAGGCGCATGCGCGCCAGCAGGGCCTGCGGGTCGAGCCCGGCAGGAATCGCGGTCGGCAGCCCGAAGCGCTGCAACAACGCCTGCAGCCGCTGCGCGTCGGCCGCCGGCGCGCGCCCGAGCGACGTCGACAGCCGCGCCGCCAGCACCATCCCGACCGCAACCGCCTCACCGTGGTTGAGCGCGTCACTGCCGGCGCCGGCGTAACCCTGCTCGGCCTCGATGGCGTGGGCGAAGGTGTGGCCGAAATTGAGCAGCGCCCGCTCGCCATGCTCGTACGGATCGCGCGAGACCACTTCGGCCTTGTACAGGCACGAACGCGCGATCGCCTCCGTCAGCGCGACATCGTCGCCGTCCAGCAGCGCGGCAGCGTGCGACTCGAGCCAGCCGAGGAAATCGGCGCCGAAGATCGCCCCGTACTTGACCACCTCGGCCAGGCCAGCGCGCAACTCGCGTGCCGGCAGCGAACGCAGCACCGTGGTGTCGGCGATCACCGCGCGTGGCGCATGGAATGCACCGGCGAGATTCTTGCCCGCCGCCAGGTCGACGCCGGTCTTGCCGCCTACCGACGAATCGACCATCGCCAGCAGCGTGGTCGGCAACTGCACCACGTCCACCCCGCGCATCCAGCAGGCCGCGGCGAACCCGGCGAGGTCGCCGATCACGCCGCCGCCGAGGGCGACCACCGTGGCATCGCGGGTCGCGCCCATCCTGGCCAGCGCGTCCAGGCATTCGCAGAAACGCGACAGGGTCTTCTCCTGCTCGCCGGCCGGCATCACGAAGCGTGCGACCTCCAGGCCCGGCCGCGCCACGTGCAGCGTCTCCTCGACGCGGTTGGCATACAGCGGGGCGACGTTGCTGTCGCTGACGATCAGGGCATGGCGTCCGCGCAGGACGTGGCTGATGCGCACCGACTCGGTCAGCAGCCCGGGCCCGATGCTGATGTCGTAGAGCGATTGGCCTTCGACCCGGACGGTGCGCATCGTGCTCATGACGTTTCCTTGCTGTGCGCGCGCTGCAAGCCGGCGCCGGCCCGCGCCGCTGCATCGCGCTGCCAAAGCGACTGCAGTTCCTGCGTGAGACGCGAGGCGACTTCGGTTGCGGTGTACTGGTTGGTGTCGAAGCGAAGGTCGGCGACCTGGGCGTAGAGCGGCTCGCGTTGTGCGGCCAGTGCCCGCAGCACCTGCTCGCGATCGCCTTGCGCGAGCAGTGGTCGGCTGCGGTCGCGGGCCAGGCGCTCGATCTGCTGCTCGACGCTGACGTGCAGGTGGACGACGAAGCCACGCTCGCGCAATCGGCGACGGTTGCCGTCATCGAGCACCGCGCCACCGCCGGTCGACAACACCACGCCGTCATCGGCGAGCAGTTCGGCCAGCGCGTCACGCTCGCGCGCGCGAAATCCGGCCTCGCCCTCGAACTCGAAAATGGCGTTGATGCTGGCGCCCGCGCGCTGCTCGATCTCGCGATCGACGTCGGCCAGGCGCAAGCCGAAGTGCTCGGCGAGGACTCGGCCGATGCACGTCTTGCCGGCGCCCATCGGGCCGACCAGGACCAGGTTGGTGGCGGGGTTCATCCGCCGATTGTAGCCAGCCACGACCCGGATCGTGCTCGCGTCATCTTGACGGGGCGCGGCGTACCGTCGGCTCCACAGTCAGCGCTGTCCAGTGCGCGGCCGCCGCTGATCGTCCAGCGGCAACGTCCACTGCGCAATATCGGGCAGCCGCAGCAGCGCCTGCCGGCTGACCCGCTCGAACAATTGCACGAAGCGTTGCACCGCGGCCGCATTCATTGCCCGCGGCGCGGGCGCGGCCGCGTTCGCCACACGCGCCTGCAGCGCCTGCTCCTGTTGCCAGCGCCATTGCGGCACCGTCTCGAAACCCGGTGGCTGCAGGAACAGCAGCCGGTCCAGCCGCGACCACAGCGACGGATAGTCGCGCGCGAGCGCCTCGTTGCAGTAGTGGCGCCAGCGTCCGTCGGGATCTTCGTCACGCTCGACCGCGTTGATGGGAGCGCTCAACTCCTGCGGCGACTGCGCCGGCGTCTTCAGGAACCAGCCTTCGAACAGCACCAGATCCACGGCGCGCGCCAGCGGCCACCGTGATGGCGGCCGGCGTGTGTCGGTGAGCTTGTCGAAGCGCGGCAGTCGCACTGACTGGCCTTGCCGCAGCGCATCCAGGGTGGCGCAGGCCAGTGCCAGGTCGTGCGTCCCGGGCGGGCCGCGAGTGGCCAGCAGCGGATGGACGTCGCGGCCCAGGCGTTGCCGCTCGCGCCGGCCGAGATAGAAATCATCGATCGACAACACCGCCACGTGCAGGCCACGGCCGCGTGCGAGCGTGGCCACCTGCGCCGCCAGCGTCGACTTGCCCGATCCCTGCAGCCCCGCGATGGCGTGGATGCGGCTGCCGTGCGCCAGGGCGTCGTCGAGCACCCGTTGCACAAGGTCGCTGGCGAAGCCGGGGGCGGAGGGATGCAGCCGTGGCGACATCGGCCCACAATAACGCAATGGACACCCCCGACCTGCTCAACGAAGCCCTCACCACGTTCGCGCAACTGTTCGGCGAAGCCGGCCAGGCCGGCGAGCCCGACCCGACCGCGATGTACCTCGCGACCGCCGGCCTGGACGCGCGACCTTCGGTCCGCACCGTGCTGCTCAAGGCGCACGACGCACGCGGATTCGTCTTCTACACGCACCTGGACGGACGCAAGGGCCGCGAGCTGCAGGCCAATCCGCATGCCGCGCTCCTGTTCCACTGGCCGCGCGTCCGCGAGGGCGTGCAGGTGCGCATCGAGGGCCCGGTCGAGATCGTCAACGACGACGAAGCCGACGCCTACTTTGCACTGCGCCCACGCGGCAGCCAGCTCGGCGCCTGGGCATCGAAGCAATCGGAGACGCTGGATTCGCGCGAGACGTTCGAGCAGCGCCTGGCCGAAGCCGAACAGCGCTTCGAAGGCCGCGACGTACCGCGCCCACCGCGCTGGACCGGATTGCGCGTGCGGCCGTCGCTGATCGAGTACTGGTACGGCGCCAATTTCCGCCTGCACGAGCGCCAGTCCTACGAGCTCGATCGCGCCGGCGAATGGCACAAGCGGATGCTGTATCCGTGAAGCGGGCAGGGCCGCAACGGATCGTCTGCCTCACCGAAGAGCCGACCGAAACCCTGTACGCCCTCGGCGAGCAGGACCGCATCGTCGGCATCAGCGGCTTCACCGTGCGCCCGTCGATCGCGCGCAAGGAGAAGCCCAAGGTCAGCGCTTTCACCAGCGCCAAGATCGGCGAGATCCTGAAACTGCAGCCGGATTTCGTCGTCGGCTTCTCCGACATCCAGGCCGGGATCGCCGGCGAACTGATCCGCCACGGCGTCGAGGTCTGGATCAGCAACCACCGCAGCGTCGACGGCATCCTCGACTACATCCGCAGGCTCGGCGCCCTGGTCGGTGCATCCGACCGGGCCAACGCCTACGCCGACGAACTGCAGCGCGGGCTGGACGCGATCGCGGCGGAGGCGGCACAGCTGCCGCGCCGGCCAAAGGTGTACTTCGAAGAATGGGACGAGCCCCCGATCACGGGCATCCGCTGGGTCGCCGAGCTGGTGCGCATCGCCGGCGGCGAAGACATCTTCCCGGAGCGTGCGGCCGAGTCGCTGGCCAAGCAGCGCATCCTCGAGGACGCGAGCGAAGTGGTGCGGCGCGCACCGGACATCATCCTGGGCTCGTGGTGCGGCAAGAAATTCCGCCCGGAGAAAGTATCGGCGCGTCCAGGCTGGGACGCGATTCCGGCAGTGCGCGATGGCGAACTGCACGAGATCAAATCCCCGAACATCCTGCAGCCCGGCCCGGCGGCATTGACCGATGGCGTACGCGAGATCGCAGCGATCGTCAGGGCCTGGTCAAAGCGTTCGCCGGGACGACGGGTGCCCTGACACGAGGCGCTGACAGGGTGCGCTTCAGCGCGGATAGAAATCCCGGCTGAACTGCATCGTCGACGTCGCCCCGTTCTCGCGCACGATCGTCACGTCGAAGCGCAGCGTGTCCGGCGCCGTTACCTCGGCCGTGCCGATGTAGTCGAGCAGATCGCCGCTGCGCAACTCGCGCATCTCGATGTTCTGGCGGCGGCCACGCAGATCGGTCGCGCTGGCCGTGATCCGGGCCGGCAGCGCGACCTCCTGCGCCTCCGGCCCCTGGCGCACGGCGACCAGCAGCATCACCAGATTGTCGGCGCGGCTGATGCCGTACTGACCGGCCACCGGCGCCGACAACGCCGAAGTCTGCATCGCGTTGGCACGGATGCTGACATCACCGACCCGACTGACCGACTCGCCCTGCGCGGCGGTCGCGGCCGGCGCAGCCGGGGGCGGAGCACTGCCGCTGCAAGCCGAAAGACCGGCGATCAGCAACACAAGAAAGGGAGCGACAGACCGCATGGGGAACTCCTCAGACCATCAATCGTTGGCGGCCGACAACTGCCGGCCGCGCTCGGTCGCGGCCGCAATCGCGCGCGCGACCAGCTCGCGGAAACCGCCAGCCTCGAACGTTTCGATCGCCGCCTGCGTGGTGCCGCCCGGCGAGGTCACGCGTGCACGCAGCACGTCGGCCGGCTCGTCCAGTCGGGTCAGCATCGTCGCCGCGCCCAGCAATGTCTGCTGCACCAGCGCCCGCGCCGCCTCGGGCTTCAGGCCTTCGGCGACCCCGGCTGCCTGCATCGCCTCGGCCAGCAGGAAGACATACGCCGGGCCACTGCCCGACACCGCGGTCACCGCATCCATCCGGCTTTCATCGTCGATCCACACGGTGGGGCCGACCGCGTCGAGCAGGCCCGCGGCATGGTCGCGCTGGTGGCCATCGGCGTGGTCGTTGGCATACAGGCCGGTAATGCCCACGCCGAGCAGGGCCGGCGTATTGGGCATCGCCCGGACCACGGCCAGGCCACCGCCCAGCCAGCCATCGAGCTGCGCGGCGGTGATGCCGGCGGCGATCGAGATCACCAGCGGCCGCTGCGACTGGGCGATGTCGGCCAGTTCGGCGCAGACGCCGGCCATCACCTGCGGCTTGACTGCCAGCAGCCAGACGCCGGCACCCGTCGCCGCGGCGGCGGCGCCGTCGAAGCCGCGGACGTGGAAGTCGCGCTCCAGCGCGGCGCGCAACGCCTCGGCCGGTTCGGCCACATGGATCGTCCTGGCCGACTGGCCGCGGGCGACGAGGCCACCGATCAGGCTGCGCGCCATGTTGCCGCCGCCGATGAAGGCGATGGCATGGGAGAAGTCCGGAGGGGAATCGATCTGGGGCATGGGCGGTGGCAGCGGGGCAGGCCAACGAGGATAGCAAGGGGTCAGGCCGGCCTCGGCCGCGCCCCGAACAGGGCGGTGCCGATCCGTACCATCGTCGCCCCTTCGGCGATCGCGATGGCGTGGTCGTCGCTCATGCCCATCGACAGCGTGTCTGCACCGGGGTGCGAAGCGCGCAGCGCCTCGAACAGCGCTCGCGTGCGCCGGAATGCACCACGGCGCTGCTCGGGATCGGGGTGGGGCGTCGGGATGACCATCAGCCCACGCAGGCGCAGCCGTGGCTGCGCGGCGATGGCGTCGGCCAGGGCCGGCACGTCTTCGGGCTGGCAGCCATGCTTGCTGGCTTCATCGTCGATATTGACCTGGATCAGCACGTTCAGCGGCGGCCGGTCGGAGGCCCGATGCTGGGCCAGGGCGGCCACCAGCTTGGCCCGGTCGACGGTCTGGACCCAGTCGAACAGGACCGCCGCCTCCCTGGCCTTGTTGGACTGCAAGTGGCCAATAAGGTGCCATTCCAGTCCCAGCCCGGCCAGCGCCGGCTGCTTGCCTGCGGTCTCCTGCACGTAGTTCTCGCCGAAGGCGCGCTGCCCGGCGGCGGCCAGTTCCGCGACGGCCGTCGCATCCTGGGTCTTGCTGACGGCGAGCAGCCGCGGTACTGGCCGTCCAGCCGCCTCCGCCGCGTTCTCAAGCTTGAGTTGCATGTCCTGCAGGGCGCTGGCGCGCACGTCTCAATTCCTGTCTAAAGTGCTGGAAAAGTGGCAAGGTTAGGGGGCTATACTGCGGCTCAGGGGTAGTGTGGTTCCAGTTTGGGTTTCTTGAAAGTCTTGTACTTCAAGTCCTGTTTTTCCAGTGGCAGTGCAGGGGAGCACGCATGGATATCGCCGAACTTCTGGCGTTTTCGGTAAAGAACAAAGCATCCGACCTGCACCTGTCTGCGGGCCTGCCGCCCATGATCCGGGTCGATGGCGACGTCCGCCGCATCAACATCCCGGCTCTGGACCACAAGCAGGTGCACGCGCTGGTCTACGACATCATGTCGGACAAGCAGCGTCGCGACTTCGAAGAGTTCCTCGAGGTCGACTTCTCCTTCGAGATTCCCGGCCTGGCGCGTTTCCGCGTCAACGCCTTCAACCAGAACCGTGGCGCCGGTGCGGTGTTCCGTACCATTCCCTCGGAAGTGCTGACCCTGGACGACCTGGGTTGCCCGCCGATTTTCCGCGAGCTGATCGACCAGCCGCAGGGCCTGATCCTGGTGACCGGCCCCACCGGCTCGGGCAAGTCGACCACGCTGGCGGCGATGATCGACCACATCAACAAGAACGAATACGGCCACATCCTCTCCGTCGAGGACCCGATCGAATTCGTCCACACCTCGCAGAAGTGCCTGATCAACCAGCGCGAGGTGCACCGCGACACCCACGGCTTCAACGAGGCGCTGCGTTCGGCCCTGCGTGAAGACCCCGACTACATCCTGGTCGGCGAGTTGCGCGACCTGGAAACCATCCGCCTGGCGCTGACCGCCGCGGAAACCGGCCACCTGGTGTTCGGCACGCTGCACACCTCCTCGGCGGCCAAGACCGTCGACCGAATCATCGACGTGTTCCCCGCCGGTGAAAAGCCGATGGTGCGCTCGATGCTGTCCGAATCGCTGCGCGCGGTGATCTCGCAGGCGCTGCTGAAGAAGGTCGGCGGCGGTCGTACCGCGGCCTGGGAAATCATGGTCGGCATCCCGGCGATCCGCAACCTGATCCGCGAGGACAAGGTCGCGCAGATGTACTCGTCGATCCAGACCGGCCAGCAGTACGGAATGATGACGCTCGACCAGCACCTGCAAGACCTGGTCAAGCGTGGCCTGATCCTGCGTCCGCAGGCACGCGAGTACGCCAAGGACAAACGTCTGTTCGAATGATCGAGCATCCACTTCTCCCGTCGCGGGAGAGGGACGGCCGCCGCGGCGGCCAGGGTGAGGGCAGTTCCATCAGTCACACGCCGCACCGGCTGGGGAGCCTGGCGGCACTGGAGTAACGCATGAGCAGCAGCACCGGCGGCAGCATCGATTTCACCTCGTTCCTCAAGCTGATGGCGCATCAGAAGGCGTCGGACCTGTTCATCACCGCCGGCATGCCGCCGTCGATGAAGGTCCACGGCAAGATCTCGCCGATCACGCAGAACCCGCTGACGCCTCAGCAGAGCCGCGACCTCGTCCTCAACGTGATGACGCCGCAGCAGCGCGAGGAGTTCGAAAAGACCCACGAGTGCAACTTCGCGATCGGCGTGGCCGGCGTCGGCCGCTTCCGAGTCAGCTGCTTCTACCAGCGCAACCAGGTCGGCATGGTCCTGCGCCGCATCGAGACCAAGATCCCGACGGTCGAAGAGCTCAACCTGCCGCCGGTGATCAAGACACTGGCGATGACCAAGCGCGGCATCATCATCTTCGTCGGCGCAACCGGTACGGGTAAGTCGACGTCGCTGGCGGCCATGATCGGCTACCGCAACCTCAACTCGACCGGCCACATCATCACCATCGAGGACCCGATCGAGTTCGTGCACAAGCACGAGGGCTGCATCATCACCCAGCGCGAAGTCGGCATCGACACCGACAGCTGGGACGCGGCGCTGAAGAACACGCTGCGCCAGGCGCCGGACGTGATCATGATCGGCGAGGTGCGTACCCGCGAAGGCATGGACCACGCCATCGCCTTCGCCGAAACCGGCCACCTGGTGCTGTGCACGCTGCACGCCAACAACGCCAACCAGGCGATGGACCGCATCATCAACTTCTTCCCGGAAGACCGCCGCCATCAGTTGTTGATGGACCTGTCGCTTAACCTCAAGGGCGTGGTCGCGCAGCAGCTGATCCCGACGCCGGACGGCAAGGGTCGGCGCGTGGCGATGGAAATCCTGCTCGGCACGCCGCTGGTGCAGGACTACATCCGCGACGGCGAGATCCACAAGATCAAGGAAGTGATGAAGGAGTCCGTGCAGCTGGGCATGAAGACCTTCGACCAGAGCCTGTTCGAGCTGTACCAGGCCGGCGAGATCAGCTACGAGGACGCACTGCGTTACGCCGATTCGCAGAACGAGGTGCGTCTGCGCATCAAGCTGGCCCAGGGCGGCGACGCCAAGACGCTGGCAGCGGGCATGGATGGCATCGAGGTCGCGGAAGTGCGCTGATCGCGGCGATCAATCCTTCCGCCGCCACGGCGGATCCAGCGGCGGCTTGAGCTTGACGATCCGTGCCTGCACCGGACAGCTGTCGCGATGCGCACCGGGCAGGTACCCCAGGCTCATCAGGAACTCGCCGGTGATCTCGCCACCGGTAAACCGGAAGGTCTTCTTGAACAGCTTCACCCAGTCGGCCTTGTCGCGGCGCTTGCCATCGACATGCCGGTTGGCATCGAGCCACTGCGCGAAGCTTCCGTGCGCCTGGCGCAGTTGCTGGATGACCTTGGCGTTGTGGATCGCTGCGTCCACCTTCAGGCGGTTGCGGATGATTCCGGCGTCGTTGAGCAGGCGCGTGCGGTCGGCTTCGCCATAGGCGGCGACTTTGTCGACTTCGAAGCCGTCATAGGCGCTGCGGAAGCCCTCGCGCTTTCGCAGCATCGTTTCCCAGCTCAGGCCGGCCTGGTTGATCTCCAGCACCAGCCGTTCGAACAGCACCGCGTCTTCGCGCTGCGCAAAGCCGTACTCGCGGTCGTGGTACGGCCCGTGCAGCGGATGGCCGGGGGCGTGGTCGCAATAGGTGGACATGGTTCTGCGATCAAAGGTCAAGTGGCGCCGTTCGTCCTTCGACTTCGCGCCTACGGCGCTACGCTCAGGACGAACGGTGAGGGGGGCGGTTATTGCTTCTGCACGTACTGTTCCAATCCCAGCACGCCGAGCCCCTGCTCGAAGCGGATATCCACCGGAATCTTCGCGTCCTTCAGCCGTCCCAGGTCTGCGGCCAGCTCCGGCTTGATCATGCCCAGCGTCTCGGTCATGCGCTTGGCCTCGGCATAGTCGCCATCGCCCTGCACCTTGAGCAGCTTGGCGCTGAGCGCGTTCATGGCGGCGCGCATCTTCTCGAAATCGACGCGGTAGCGGCCATCCGGGTCGCGGCTGAAGGCGCCCTGCTCGGCGAAGAAATTGAAGCGCACCATGTTGGCCTTGCCGTGCGCGTCGCTGGCGCCAAAGCGCACCGAGCGCAGGATGCCGGCGAGGAAGGTCACATAGCCGTCCTGGAGCTTGCTTTCTTCCAGTTCGCCCTTGCGGCTGAGCGCATCGATCATGTACAGGCCGAGGATGTCTGCCTTGCCTTCCTCGAAGCTCGACGAGTATTCCTTCAGCGCCTCGTCGACCGTGCCCTTGCCGTCGAGGGTCTTCTTGATGCCCAGGCCGTGCGCGACCTCATGGAACATCACGTCCTCGAAGAAGGCGTCGAAGGTGACGTGCTGGAGCTGGTCGGAGGCGATCAGTTCCTTCGCGATCGGGGTGAGGATGGCGTCGAACTTCGCCTTCATCACGTTCTCCAGCTGCAGCCTGCGCGTGCCCTTGGCCAGCTGCACCTCTTCGTCGTTGGGCAGGTTGATGGCGATGGTCTTGGCGGCGACGTTGGCGTTGCCGCCGTAGTAGACGATCTGGTACGCGTTGAGGTCCGCCGCCGAGCCCGGCACTTCGGCCTTGTACTTGTCCTCCACCGGCAGGCCCTTCTGCAGCGCCGGCAGGAAACTGGCGAAGCGGGCGAGCTTGCGGCTCCACTCGATGTCCTTGACCAGCACCAGCCCCTCGTAGGCGGCCTTGTAGCCGAACAGCTGGTCCTCGTAGGTTTCGATCGGCCCGATGACGATGTCGACCGGGTTGGTCTTCATGTCCATCCATGCCATGTCGCTGGGACGGAAGTCGTCGTCCAGCAGCGCCTTGGCGCGCATGCCCAGGTAGTCGGCGAAGCCCTTGTCGGCGCTCAGCGCGGCCGCCTCGCGCAGTAGTGCGGCGGCGCGTTCGAGATCGGCCTGGTAGGCCTGGTGGTAGGGCACCGTCACCAGCTTGCCGTTCTCGCGGCGCAGCAGCGTGTAGTTGGACGTCTTGTCGGGCAACGACGCCGCTTCGAACTCGGCCTTGCTCATGTCGGCCGGATAGAACGGACCGCCCGGCGGGCGCGGACCGATGCCGTCGATCATCGGCGTGTCTTCGTTGAGGCGGTCCCAGGGGCCGAAGTTGATCTCGACCAGTTCACGCGTGGCCGGGTCCGGCGCGCGCGCCAGCAGGGCGGCGCGGTCGCCGTCCCAGGACTGCTTCCAGAAGATGTCGTTCATCACTTCGCTGGCCTGAACGAGCTTGGCGATCATGCGCTTGCCGGCATCGTCGAAGGCCGACAGGTCGGCCTTGAGCGGCACCACCGCATAGTCGCCGGCGTGCGCGGCGGCGTAGCCCGCGGCAGGCGTGGCCGCGGCCTGCGCAGCCGGTTTGGCCGGCTCCTGCGGGGCTTGCGGCTTGCAGGCGACGAGGGCCAGGGTGGCCAGGCAGGCGACGGCGAGGCCGCGCAGGCGGAAGGCGTGAAGGGAAGATGCGCTCAGGTTCGAAGCTGTCATGGCGGCGGCCGGCGAGACAGGGAAAGTCGCCATCCTACGCCCGAGCCGGGGCGGCACGCATCGGGAGGCACGCATAAGGAATCGCGGGCTAGAATGTTGGCCATGTCAGTGACTCCCACGCCACTTGCCAACCAGCTGCTGATCGCGCTGCCGGCCCTGGCCGATTCGAACTTCGCGCGCAGCGTCGCGCTGATCTGCCAGCACGATTCCGACGGTGCGATGGGCCTGGTGGTCAATCGTCCCTCCGAGTACACCCTGGGCGAGGTGTTCGGCCAGATGGGCCTGGAAGGCGGCGACCCGTCGCTGCTGTCGCAGATCGTCCTGGCCGGCGGCCCGGTCCACCCCGAACGCGGCTTCGTCCTGCACGACGGCGGCTCGCAGTGGGACTCCACCCTGGCGATCACCGAACGCCTGTTCCTCACCACGTCGCGCGACATCCTCGAAGCGATGGCGCGCGGCGACGGCCCCGACAACGCCATCGTTGCGCTTGGCTGCGCCGGCTGGGGTTCGGGCCAGCTCGAGCAGGAACTGACCGAGAACGACTGGCTGACCGCGCCGGCCGATGCCGAACTGCTGTTCAAGTTGCCGCTGGATGCGCGCTGGCAGGCTGCGGCAGGACGCATCGGCGTCGATTTCGCGTACCTGGCCGACTACTCCGGGCACGCCTGATGGTGGGCGCCGCGGACAAGCCGTCACCGATCCGGCGCGACGGCACCGTGCTCGGCTTCGATGTCGGCGCACGTCGCATTGGTGTCGCCGTCGCCAGCGCGTTCGGTCACGGCGCACGCGCGCTGGCGGTGATCGATGTGCACGGCCACGGCCCCGACTGGGCCGCGATCGACCGGCTGCGCAGCGAGTGGCGGCCCGATGGCCTGATCGTCGGCGACCCGATGAGCCTGGACGGTGGCGATCAGCCCATCCGCCTGCGCGCCCATGCCTTCGCCCGTGAACTGCACGCGCGCTACAAGCTGCCGGTGGTGCTGGTGGACGAGCGCATGAGTTCGATCGAGGCCGCACAGCGCTTCGCCTCCGACCGCGCCGAGGGCCGCAAGCGCCGCCGCGACGCCGAGGCACTCGATGCAGTGGCCGCGGCGGTCATCATCGAGCGCTGGCTGGCCGCGCCGGACGACGCCCTCGATCTTTCCCAATTGCACAGCGACCCATGAACGCACCACACACGCACCTGCCGCGCCATCTGCTGACCCTGCACGACCTCGAACGCGGCACGCTCGATGCACTGCTGGTGCGCGCGCAGGCCTTCGCCGAAGGCCATTACGACCGCCGTGCGCTCGACGGCATCGCCGTGTGCACGCTGTTCTTCGAGCCGTCCACGCGCACGCGCATGAGCTTCACGCTGGCGGCGCAGCGGCTGGGCGCGGACGTCATCAACTTCGATGCCTCGACCTCGTCGACGCGCAAGGGCGAGACCGCGCTCGACACGCTCAAGAACCTCGAGGCGATGGGCGTGCGCGGCTTCGTCGTGCGCCACCACGAGGACGGTGCTGTCGCGGGCCTGTCGGCGCACGTCAATGACGGCACCGTGCTGGTCAACGCCGGCGACGGCCGCAGCGCGCACCCGACCCAGGGCCTGCTCGACATGCTGACGCTGCGCCAGGCCAAGGGCGCCGATTTCTCGAAGCTGAAAGTGCTCGTCGTCGGCGACGTGAAGCATTCGCGCGTTGCCCGCTCCGACCTGCAGGCACTGCGCGCGCTGGGCACCGGCGACATCCGCGTCTGCGGCCCGGCCTCGCTGCTGCCCGACGACGGCACGCTGCAGGGCTGCAACGTTTCGCATGATCTCGATGCCGCGCTGGAAGGCGTCGACGCCGTGATGATGCTTCGCCTGCAACGCGAGCGAATGGAAGAAGGTCTGATCGCCTCGCTCGACGATTACCACCGCGCCTACGGCCTGACTGCCTCGCGCCTCAAGCGTGCGGCGGGCGACGCCGTGGTGATGCATCCGGGCCCGATCAACCGCGGCGTCGAGATCACCGACGAAGTCGCTGACGGCCCGCAGTCGCTGATCCTGCGCCAGGTGAGCAACGGCGTGGCGGTGCGGATGGCGGTGCTGGAGGCGTTGCTGCGCGGCTGACGGTCCTTCGACTTCGGCGCTGTGCGCCTACGCTCAGGACGAACGGTGTGTGGTGGTCGCCTACGCTCAGGACGAACGGTGTGTGGTGGTCGCGTGCGCTCAGGACGAACGGTGTGTGGTAACGGTGTGCGGTAGCCGCCGTTGTGACCGTTCGTCCTGAGCGTAGCGCAGCGAAGTCGAAGGAAGCGCCTAACGCCGCCGCTGCGCAAACACCCAAGCCCACAGCTCCGGCATCGCATACGCCCGATCCCACACGTCGTGCCCCACGCCGGCCAGCTCGCTGTAGCGCACATCCGCGCCGACCCGGCGCAGCGCCTCGGCCATGTGCCGTGACTGGTCCGGAGTGACCGCGGCGTCCTCTGCGCCGTGGAAAAGCCACATCGGCAGGTGCTGCAATCGCTGCGCAGCGGCCACGAACGGATCCGGCGCCTGCGCCACGCCCTCGACCTGCAGCCGTTCTGGCACGCCCGGCGGCTGGGTGATGCCGCCGCAGACCGGCACCAGCGCGGCGAATCGCAGCGGCTCCATCAACGCCAGCTCATACACGCCGTAGCCGCCGCGCGACAAGCCGGTCAGGACGATTCGGTCCTTGTCGCCATCGAATTCGCGCACGCTCGCATCGAGCGCGGCCAACGCCATGCGTGCATTGGCGCCGTCCCACGACTGGCCCTCGGGCGACTGCGGCATCACCACGATCGCCGGGAAGTCGGGCAGATGCTTGCGCAGGTACGGCCCCAGGCCCACCTCGGTCTGCTTCTGGTTGTCGCTGCCGCGCTCGCCGGAGCCGTGCAGGAACACGATCACCGGCGGATGGCGGCCGCCGGCCTGCGCCGAGGGCACGAACACCTGGTAGCGGTGCGTGGCGCCTCCCATCTGCAGCTCGCGCTCGACAAAGCGGCCACCAGCTTCGCGCGCTGGCCGGTGCGCGCAGGCGGTGGTCAGGGCCAGACACAGCAGCACGAACAGTCGGGACACGTTCGACATCGACAAGCCTCCGGATGCGAAGACGCAACGTCAGCAGGGCTACCGCAGCAGGGCTAGCGCAGCAGGATGAGCGTCGCCAGGCCGAGGAAGGTGAAGAACCCCATGACGTCGGTAACGGTGGTCAGGAAGATGCCGCTGGCCAGCGCCGGGTCGAAGCCCGCGCGTCGCAGCGTCACCGGCACCAGGACGCCCGCCACTGCCGCGAACAGCAGGTTGAGGGTCAAGGCGACGCCGATCACCAGCGACAGTCCGACACTGTGGAACCACAGCAGCACGATCAGCGCCAGCAGCGTCCCCAGCACCAGGCCGTTGAGCAGGGCCACGCGCGCTTCCTTCCACAGCAGCGTGCGCACGTTCGCCGCGCCGACCTGGCCCAGGGCAAGCCCGCGCACCATCAGCGCCAGCACCTGGGTGCCGGCGTTGCCGCCCATGCCGGCCACGATCGGCATCAGCACCGCCAGCGCCACCAGCCTGTCGATGGTGTCGGCGAACTCGCCGACCACGCTCGCGGCCAGGAAGGCCGTGCCGAGGTTGATCGACAGCCAGATCAGGCGCCGGCGCATCGCGCGCCAGACCGGGCTGAAGAGGTCTTCGTCCTCGTCCAGGCCGGCCGCGCTAAGAGCCTGATGCTCGGCCTGGTTGCGGATGATGTCGACGACGTCGTCGATGGTGATGCGGCCGAGCAGGATGTTGTTGTCGTCGACCACCGGCGCGCTGAGCCAGTCATGGTCGGAGAACTTGCGCGCGACTTCGTTCGCCGATTCCTCGACGTCGATGGCGCCCTGTTCGTCGTCGATCAGCTTGTTGATCGGCGTTCCCGGTTCGTGCGTCAGCAACGCGGCCAGCGCCAGCCGGCCCAGGTACTGGTGGCGGCGGCTGACCACGTACAGGTGGTCGGTGTGCTCGGGCAGCTCGCCGCGCAGGCGCAGGTAGCGCAGCACGACATCGACCGTGGTGTCGGTGCGTACCGTCACCACGTCGGGGTTCATCAGGCGGCCGGCGGTGTCCTCCGGGTACGACAGCACCTGCTCCAGGCGCTCGCGGTTCTCGCGGTCCATCGACTTGAGGACTTCATCGATGACCGTGTCGGGCAGGTCCTCGACCAGGTCGGCAAGGTCGTCGATTTCCAGGTCGGAGGCCGCGGCGATGATCTCGTCCGGGTCCATCTCCGCCAGCAGGCTCTCGCGCACTTCGTCGCCGACGTGGACCAGCACCTCGCCGTCGTCCTCGGCATCGACCAGGCCCCACACGATCGTGCGCTTGGCCGGCGGCAGCGATTCGAGCAGGTTGCCGATCTCGGCGGGGGAGAGCGTATTGACCAGCCGCCGCACCGGACCCAGGCGACCGCTGTCGAGCGCATCGGAAAGCAGGCGCAGCTGTCGTGCGGTCTTGTCGTGGCGGACGGCTTCGGCCATGCGGGGCTTCCGGTGGCGCATCGCACCACGATGGCGCGACAGGGCTAGGCGTTCATGGCGCGCATTATCGCCCCTGGCGGCCGATAAGCCCACCCCTGCGAATGCGGAGCAGGCGACGCGCCAGCGTCTACACCGCTGGCGCGTTGGCGTGGATCCATTCCTCGATCGCCGTGCGGTCGCGCGCGCGCAGCAGCGCCGCCGCATTGGCCTTCAACTGGCCCAGGTCGCAGTGGCGGATCGTGCGGCGCAGTTCCAGCAGCGTCGCCGGGTGCAGGCTGAACTCGGTCAGGCCCAGCGCCAGCAGCATCGGCGCGAAATGCGGATCGCCGGCCATTTCGCCGCACACCGCGACCGGCTTGCCCTTGGACTCGCCCAGGCGGATCACGTCGCGGACCAGGCGGATCACTGCCGGATGCAACGGCGTGTAGAGATTGACCAGCGCTTCGTTGTTGCGGTCGGCGGCGAGCAGGTACTGGACCAGGTCGTTGGTGCCGATCGACAGGAAGTCGACCGCGCCGATGAAGGTGGGCAGGGCGATGGCTGCCGCCGGCACTTCGATCATCGCGCCCAGCGGCACCTGCTCGGCCACTTCGTGGCCTTCCTCGCGCAGCCGGGCGGTGACGCGCTTGAGCATGCTGCGCACGGCGCGCACCTCTTCGCGGCTGCTGATCATCGGCAGCAGGATGCGCAGCGGACCGTAGCCGGAGGCACGCACCAGCGCACGCAGCTGCGACTCCAGCAGACCCGCGCGCGCCAGCGACAAGCGAATGCCACGCAGGCCCAGCGCCGGGTTGGGTTCGTCGCGCAGGGCCAGTCCGGTGCGGTCGGCCTTGTCGGCGCCCAGGTCGAGCGTGCGGATGGTCACCGTGCGCCCGGTCATGCCCAGGACGACATCGCGGTAGACGCGGAACTGCTCGTCCTCGTCGGGCAGCTCGTTGCGCTGCAGGAACAGGAACTCGGTGCGGTACAGGCCGACGCCGGCGGCGCCGAGCGCGTGCGCTTCGGCGACATCGTCGCGGGACTCGGCGTTGGCGAACAGCTTGATGTCGACGCCATCGGTGGTCCGCGTCGGCTCGCGCCGCAGGCGGTGCAGCTGCTTGCGCTCGCGGGCGAGCTCGCGGACGCGGCCGCGGTGCGAGCGCAGGTCGTTGGCGTCCGGTTCCAGCACCACCCGGCCACTGGCGCCGTCGACGGCCAGCACGTCGCCATCGTTGATCCGCTGCAGTGCCTGCGCGGCGCCGACCACGTACGGCAGGTGCAGGCTGCGCGCGAGGATCGCGCTGTGCGACAGCACGCTGCCGGCGGTGGTCACGATCGCCATCACGCCCTGTGCCTGCAGCTGCACCAGTTCGGCGGGGGCGACGTTGTCGGTGACCAGGATTTCCCCGGCGACACCGGAGATGCTGCTGTCGTGGCGGTGCAGGGCCGCGTGGACGCGGCCGATGACCTGGTCGATGTCGTCGACGCGGCTGCGGAAATAGGCATCGTCCATGGTCTGGAAGACCGAGGCGATGCGGTCGCGCTGCAGGCGCAAAGCGTAGTCGGCGGAGTAGCGGCCGGTGCGGATCAGCTCGTCCAGGCCGTTGAGCAGTTCCGGGTCGTCGAGCAGCAGGCTGTGCAGGTCGAGGAACTCGCCGACCTCATGCACCAGTGCGCCATGCAGGCGCTCGCGCAGGGCGAACATCTCGTTGCGGACGGTGGCGATGGCGGCGTGCAGACGCGCGACCTCGCCTTCGACGGCCTTGGCGGGAATGTGCTCCTCGAGTACTTCGAGCACGTGCGGCAGGCGGACACGGGCGCGGCCGAGGGCGCTTCCGCGCGATGCACCGTGTCCGTTGAACTCCTGCCTCATTGCGTTGCTCCAGTGGGTGCGGCGATCCAGTCCTCACGCTGGTGAAGCGGGAATACGGCAAGGGCCGCGTCCTCAGTTCCTCATTCCGGTGCCCCGGTCCAGCCTTGCTCAGCTATCTTCGTCGAAGCGCCGCTCGAACAGCGAGATCACAGCTTCCGCGGCGCTGGCCTCGTCCTCGCCCTCGACCCGCAGCTTGACCAGGGTGCCTTGTCCGGCCGCCAGCAACATCACGCCCATGATGCTCTTGGCGTTGACCTCGCGACCCTTGGCGGTCAGCGTGGCGCTGCTGCGGAATCCCGACAGTGCCTGCACGAGCTTGGCGGTCGCGCGCGCGTGCAGGCCCAGGCGGTTGGAGACGGTCAGTTCGTGTTCGATCATCGCCGGTTCCTCGCCTCACGCCTCATCCACGATGACGCCGTTGCGCGCACCGGCGGCGGCCACGGCGGGCAGCTCGTCCAGGGTCAGGTCGGCGTAGTTCATCACACGAAGCAGCATTGGCAGGCTCAGCGCGGACACGCGGCGAACCGGAGTGCCCAGGCGGGCGACCTTGGCGGCGAGGTTGCTCGGGGTCGCGCCATACAGGTCGGTCAGCACCAGCACGCCTTCGCCCCCATCGACCCGGCGCAGTGCGGCGCTGGCCAGTGGCAGCAGTGCGTCCGGGTCGCCGTCGAACGGGACCTCCAGGGCTTCGGTCTTCAGCGGCAACGGACGCATCAGGCGCCCGGCCACCGCGAGCAGCGCGTTGCCAATGCCTTCATGGGTGATCAGGAGGATGCCGACGGCCATGCGATCAAATTAGCAGAGCCGGGTGACGGGCCGGAAGCGTTGTGCGCAAAAAGAAGCGGCCCGCATTGCTGCGGGCCGCGGTTGGCGGTCGGGGCGACCGCGGGGGCCGTCGCTGGAGCTGGGGGATCAGTGCGACGGCGGGGTGGTGTCGTCCTTCGGCGGGGTCTCCGAGCCTTCCGCGGGCGGGGGCGTCGGCGCGCCGGATTCGGGTGTCGTCGCCGGTGGCGTGGTCGTATCGGCAGGTGGCGCCTCGGCCGGCGGAGGCGGCGTCTCGGGCGGTGGTGTCTCCACGGGTACCGGCGTGGTGGTTTCGGTCTTCTGGCAGCCACTCATGGCCAGTGCCGTGGACATCAGCACCAGCGCGAGGGCGCCGATTGTCGGATGGGACGGTTTCGATCTCATGAGCGCTGTCTCCGTTTCACGGTGCCGCGCACCGCAACCCGACCGTACCGCCATCGATGGGAGATGGATGCAAGCAACTCGCAAAATTTTCGTGATGCGCCGTTGCGACGCGATACGAAGTCAGCGGGGATTCACTGGAGGATGCACTGGGGGATTCGCAGGCGGATTCGCAGGAGGATTCACTGCGCGATCCAGACGCGCCGATGCGCTTGCGGCAGCGTCAGTCGAGTTCGCGGTGGTGCACCGCGACTTCTTCCCAGCCCTGTTTGCGCGCGTGTTCGGCAAGGCGCTCGGCCAGGTATACCGAGCGATGCCGGCCACCGGTGCAGCCGAATGCGATGGTGGCGTAGCTTCGTGTGCTGTCGACGTGCAGGCGCGGCAACCAGGTGTCGAGGAACTGGCTGATCTGGTTGGCGAACAGGTTCACATCCGGCTGCGCTTCCAGATAGTCGCCGATCGCGGCATCGCGGCCCGACAGCGGGCGCAGCACCGGATCCCAATGCGGGTTGGGCAGGGCCCGCGCATCGAACACGAAGTCGGCATCGGCCGGCACGCCGCGCCGGTACGCAAACGATTCGAACAATAACGACATGCCGGTGTCGCCACCGATGCCGAACTCGGTGATGACCTGCCGGCGCAGCTGGTGGACGTTGAGCTCGCTGGTGTCGACGACGGCATCGGCAATCGAGCGCAGCGGCTTGAGCACCTGGCGTTCCAGCGAGATCGCATCGGCCAGCGACAAACCCAGGTGGCTGAGCGGATGGCGACGGCGCGTATCGGCATAGCGCTTGAGCACGACCGCGTCGCAGGCATCGAAGAACACCAGCTTCGGATCCAGGCCGAGCGCACCCACCGCCGACAGCCATTCGGGGATGTTGCTCAGGTCGTTGTGGCGGTTGCGAACATCGATGCTCACCGCGAGCTTGGCCGGCGCGCCCTCGTCGGCGCGCTGCACGCTGGCGACGAACTGCGGCAGCAGGTCAGCCGGCAGGTTGTCGACGCAGAAGTAGCCCAGGTCCTCGAAGGTCTTCAGCGCCACCGACTTGCCCGAACCGGACATGCCGCTGACGATGACCAGGGAAGAGGTGGGTGTTTCGCTCATGGGCCGGAGTCTTTGATGGTGGCGCGTTGATGGTGGCGTCGCGCGACGTCAGGAGTCGCCGCGTTCGAGGAAATTGCTGTGGCGCGCGATGAACGCCGCCGCCGGGTCCAGGCCTTTCATGCGCAGGCTGTGCAGGCGCGTCGCCGCTTCGGTCAGCACGGCCAGGTTGCGGCCGGGCATGACCGGCAAGGTGATCATCGGAACGTCCAGGTCGAGCACGCGGCGCACGCCGCTGTCGCCGGTGAGGCGCTCGATGCCCATCGGCTTGGGCTCGGTCATCGGCTTGGCCAGGTGCACGATAAGGCGCAGGTACTTGTTGTTCTTCACCGCGGTGTCGCCGAACATCTGGCGGATGTTGAGCACGCCCAGGCCGCGCACTTCGAGCAGGTCCTGGAGCATGTCCGGGCAGGTGCCGTCGAGCACGTCCGGTGCGATCTGGGTGAACTCCGGCGCGTCATCGGCGACCAGGCGATGGCCGCGCGTGACCAGTTCCAGCGCCAGTTCGCTCTTGCCCGAACCCGACTCGCCGGTGATCAGCACGCCGATCGAATAGATCTCCATGAACACACCGTGCAGCGTCACCCGCGGCGCCAGCGTGCGCGCGAGGTGGTACTGCAGGTGGTTGAGCAGTTCGTGCCCGCGCCGCGGCGACACCCATAGCGGCGTCTGGCTTTCCTGTGCGGCGATGCGCAGGTCTTCCGGGCAGGTCTGGTCCTTGCTGATCACCAGCGCCAGCGGCCGGAACTGGATGATCTTCTCGATCGTCTCCCAGCGCAGGCGCGAATCGAGCGCATCCAGCCAGGCCAGTTCCTCGGTGCCCAGGATCTGCACCTTGTTCGGGTAGATGGCGTTGAGATAGCCGGCGAGCGAGGGCCGCCGCGCCACGGTGTTGACCGACTCGAGCACGCGCCGCTCGCCCTGCTGCCCGGCAAGCCAGCGCAGGCTGAGGCGATCGCGTTGTTGTTCGAACAGTTCCCCTGCGCTGATGCTCGTGCTCATGCGGGCCTCAGGCGAGGTCGTCCGGCGGGCGCAATGCGCCCGCACGAACGGATGTACTGGACAAGGTTCGCGACCGCGGTCGCACTCAACGATTCATCCAGGGGCATGGAGTGGGAAGGGTCAGCCGAAGCTGTCGCTGCGTGCGGCGCTCTCGCCGCGGTGGTGATCGACGACCTTGCTGCGGTGTTCCTTGAGCAGGCGGTCGAGCTTGTCGGAAAGCAGGTCGATCGCGGCATACATGTCGATGGCAGCGGCGTCGGCGTGAAGGGTGCGGCCAGCAATGTTGACGGTGGCCTTGGCGCGGTGATTGGGCTTGTCCAGGCTGAGCTGTGTGCGGACGTCGAAAGCCTGTTCGCAATGCCGTTCCAGTCGGGCCAGCTTGGATTCAACGTAGTCACGCAGAGCCGGTGTGACTTCGATTTGCTGGCCGTAGGTTTCGATACGCATCGGAGACCTCCTTTACGTCGCAACGGGAAGACAGGATGGCACGACCGGTGCGATGTGCAAGTGGCCACCGTTCGCAGTTTGGCCAATGTGGGCCGGAAGGCCTTGATCCGTCGATGGTTTTGGCTGAAACCATCAAACACCCAGCGAATCTTTAACGCGCGCTGCGCAATTCAGCCGATGCGCACGCGATCCTGCGACGAGGGGATGCTCATGGCCTCGCGGTACTTGGCGACGGTGCGTCGCGCCACTGGCACGCCCGTTGCCTTGAGCGTTTCGGCCAGGCGCGCATCGGACAGGGGCTTGCGCGGGTTCTCGGCCTCGATCAGGCGCCGGATCATCGACTGGATCGCGGTGCTGGACGCTTCGCCGCCCGCGCCCGTATCGATCCCCGAGGCGAAGAAGGCGCGCAATGGCACCGTGCCGCGTGGCGTGCGTGCGTACTTGCGTGCGATTGCGCGCGAGACGGTGGATTCGTGCAGCCCGACTTCGGCCGCGACTTCGCGCAGCGTCAGCGGCCTCAGCGCGCTGTCGCCAAATTCCAGGAACGCCGCCTGTTGCTTGAGCAGGCAACGGGCGACCTTGATCAATGTCTCGCCACGCGCTTCCAGGCTCTTGAGCAGCCAGCGCGCTTCCTGCAGGTGTCCACGCAGGTAGCTGGCATCGGTGCCGCTGGCATGGCGCACCATGCTCTCGTAGCCGCGATGGATCGCAATGCGCGGACGCATGCCGTCGGCCAGCGCGACCCGCCACAGGCCGTGCTGGCGCCAGATGACCAGGTCCGGGGCGATGTAGGTGTCGCTGGCGATGGCGCCGATCTGCGCGCCGGGCCGCGGATCGAGCGAGCGCAGCAGGTGCACCGCGGTCTCGACCTCGCCCAGCTCCAGGCGCATCTCGCTGGCAAGGCCGGCGACACCGACTTTCGGCAACCGCTCCAGCGGGCCGTTGGCCAGCTGGTGGGCCAGGGCCTTGCCCGGGGTTTCGATGGCGAACTGCGCCAGCTGCAGGCGCAGGCATTCGCCCAGGCTGCGCGCACCGACCCCGACCGGGTCGAACTGCTGCACCTGGTGCAGCACGGTGGTGATCTCTTCCTCGCTGGCCTCCACGGCCGGCGCCAGCGATTCGGCGATCGAATCCAGCGGCTCGCGCAGGTAGCCGTCGTCGTCGATGGCTTCGATCAGGGCCACGCCGATCAGGCGGTCGCGCGGCGACAGCGGGCTCAGGTGCAACTGCCACAGCAAGTGGTCGTGCAGCGTGTCGGACTCGGCGACCTGTTCGGCAACCGGGGCATCGTCATCGCTGTCGGCCGGGCCGATGCGCTCGTACCAGGGCTCGCCGTCGTTGCTGCCCCATTCGGCCTCGGGCGGCAGGTGCTCGCTGCTGTCTTCGTGCGACGACGAATCGCTTGCGCCATTGCCATTGGTGACGCTGATCGCGACTTCGGTCCAGTCCAGCAGCGGATTGCTCTCCACCGCAGCCGCCAGTTCAGCTTCAAGCTCGACTGCCGACAATTGCAGCAGGCGGATCGCCTGACGCAACTGCGGTGTCATCACCAGCTGTTGTCCTAGTGCGGCTTGGAGGCGGGGCTTCATTGTCTGAGACTAACGCGACCGGGGGAGGTCGACGGCCGTGCCGCGTTCGTCGTGGTGCGCGTGCTGCGCACCACATCCTTCATCGACTTGAAATCAAAGCCGGAAGGTTTCACCCAGATAAACGCGTCGGACGTCGGGATTTGCAAGCAGCGCGTCGGGTGCTCCCTGCGCGAGCACGCCACCTTCGTTGAGAATATACGCCCGATCGCAAATACCCAAGGTTTCGCGAACGTTGTGGTCGGTGATCAGCACGCCGATGCCGCGATTCTTGAGGTGGCGCACGATTCGCTGGATCTCGCCGACCGAAATCGGGTCGACGCCGGCGAAGGGCTCGTCGAGCAGCATCAGCCTGGGCTTGGCCGCGAGCGCGCGGGCGATCTCGACGCGGCGGCGTTCGCCGCCCGAGAGGCTCGCGCCGATCTGGCCGGAGACGTGGGTGACCTGCAGTTCGTCCATCAGGCTGGCCAGTTCGCGCTCGCGCCCGGCCTTGTCGAGGTCCTCGCGCAGTTCCAGCACCAGGCGGATGTTGTCGGCGACGCTGAGCTTGCGGAAGACCGACGGCTCCTGCGGCAGGTAGCCGACGCCGTACTTGGCGCGGGCGTACATCGGCTCGGAGGTGATGTCCTTGCCGTCGAGCACGATCTGCCCGGCATCGGCCGGGACCAGGCCGACGATCATGTAGAAGCAGGTGGTCTTGCCGGCGCCATTGGGGCCGAGCAGGCCGACAACCTCGCCGGCATCCAGGGTCAGGGCGAAATCCTTGACGACCTCGCGGGAACGATAGGCCTTGCGCAACCCCTGGGCGACCAGCATCAGCCGCCTCCCTGCGCGTTCTTGGGCATGATCCGGATCTTGACCCGGCCGGCATCCTGGCCGCCGCCCTGCACCTGGCCGGTCTTCATGTTGTAGATCACCCGCTCGCCGGCGATGGAGCCGCTGGGCTGCTGGATGTTGACGCCGCCGGTGAACACGACGATCTCGCTCTTGAGGTCGTAATCGACCTTGCTGGCGACCGCGTTCATGGCCTTGCCGTCGTCGAGCTCCTGCTTGAGCGTGACCGGCGAGCCGGTCAGCACCGCCCGCACCGGGTCGCCGCCGGCGGAATGGATCACGGCCTGGGTGGAGCGGATGTCTAGGGTGCCCTGGGTGATGATCACCCCGCCGCTGAGGGTGGTCGGCTTGCTGTCGTCCATCGAGTAGTCGCTGCGACCGGCATCGATGTCCATCGGCTTGTTGCGATCGCTGGTGCGGGCCAGCACGCCGGCGGGAGCCAGCGCCAGCACGGTCGCCAGCACGATGGCCAGGCGCAGTATCGGCAGGCTAGCGGACTGAACGGTCATAGCGGGCCTTGACGTCGGATTGAAGGATGATGCGCTTGGCATCGAGGTCGGCTTCCAGCCCTTGGCCGTTCAGTATAAAGCCCGGCTGGGTCACGGTTACCTTCGCGGTCGAAGTGGCGCGCTTGTCGTCCGGGAAAACGTTCAGGTGGTCGGTGGCGATGCTCACCGGCTTGCCGTCGGCATTGTTGCTGAGCGCCTTGACGTTGCCGCGCAGGCGTACCTCGTCGCCTTTTTCGCTGACCCAGCCGGTCTGCGAGCGCACCTCCCACGGGGTCGCCTTGCTGCCGGCCTTGGGCGGGATCACGAACAGCGGCGTGGCGATGTCCAGCGTCTTCGCCCGCGGGTCGCGGTCCATCCTGGGGGCCTTCAGGGTAAACGCTTCCTGGCCCTGCTCGTCGAGCACGGTCAGCTCGAAGTCGTGAAGGGTGTAGTCGGGCCGGTTGCTGGCGGCGCTGGAGCGCGTGTCGCGATCGCGCTGCGACCACAGGGCCCAGGTGCTGAGTACCGCGCCGACGAGCAGCAGCAGGAATATCACCAGGCCGCGGCGGGTCATGCGTTGCCCTCGACGCGGACGCCTTCGACCTTGCTGACCTGCGTCAGCAGCGTTTCCGCGTGGCCCTGGGCGGCCAGCAGCAGGTCGCACAGTTCGCGCGCCGCGCCGTGCCCCGCACGGCTGCTGGTGCGCCAGTGCACACGGCCGGCGACCCACGGATGGGCGTTGGCTGGCGCCACCGCCAGGCCGGTCTGCAGCATGACGCGCAGGTCCGGCAGGTCGTCGCCCATGAACGAGACCTGGTCCATGGCGATGCCCAGCCGCGCGGCGATGTCGCGCACGCAGGCGAGCTTGTCCGCCACGGCCGTATGCACTTCGGCGATGCCCAGGTCGGCCGCGCGGCGCTGCGCCACTTCGCTGGCGCGTGCCGTGACGAAGGCGACCGTGATCCCGAACTTCCGCAGCAGCACCAGGCCCTGCCCGTCATGGACGTGGAAGGCCTTGAGCTCGCGGCCCTCGCCGTCGAAGTAGAGACGACCGTCGGTGAGCGTGCCGTCGACGTCGAAGCAGGCCAGGCGGATGCGCGTCGCGCGCTCGCGGATGTCGGCCGGATAGTCGTTGAGGTGGCTGTAGGTCATGGGTCCTTAGACCACCCGGGCGCGCAACAGGTCATGAATATTCAGCGCGCCCACGACCCGCCGCGACTCGTCGACCACGAGCAGGCCGCTGATCTTGTGTGCCTCCATCAATTGCGCCGCCTCGACCGCGAGCGAATCGGAATCGATCGTCTTGGGCGAGCGCGTCATGACTTCGGCGATGCGGGTGTGGCGCAGGTCGACGCCGACGTCGTCGAGCGTGCGGCGCAGGTCGCCGTCGGTATAGAGGCCGAGCAGGCGCCCCTCATCGTCGACCACGGCCGTCATGCCCAGGCGCTTGCGGCTCATCTCGATCAGGGCCTCGCTGACACTGGCGTCTGCGCTGACCTTGGGCACGTCGTCGCCGGCATGCATGATGTCGGCGATGTGCAGCAGCAGCCGTCGGCCAAGCGCGCCGGCCGGGTGCGAGCGGGCGAAATCGTCGGCGGTGAAGCCGCGCGCATCCAGCAATGCCACCGCCAGTGCGTCGCCCAGCGCCAGCGAGGCGGTGGTGCTGGAGGTCGGCGCCAGCGCCAGCGGGCAGGCTTCGGCCGGGACGCTGACGTCCAGGTGCACGTCGGCCTCGCGCGCCAGCGAGGACTGCGGGCGGCCGGTCATGGTGATCAGCTTGTTGCCCTGGCGCTTGAGCACCGGCAGCAGCATCAGCACTTCGTCGCTCTCGCCCGAGTAGGACAGCGCCAGGACCACGTCGACGTCGGTGATCATGCCCAGGTCGCCGTGGCCGGCCTCGCCCGGGTGGACGTAGAAGGCCGGGGTGCCGGTCGAGGCCAGGGTGGCGGCGATCTTGCGGGCGATGTGGCCGGACTTGCCCATGCCGGTGCAGACCACGCGGCCGCTGGAGGCCAGGATCAGCTTGCAGGCCGCGCTGAAGTCGCCATCGATTCGCTCGGCCACGGCGGCGAGCGCCTGCGCCTCGATCTCGAACACGCGGCGGCCGCTGGCGGCGAGCTGCGCCGGATCATCGGCATACGGCTGGATGGGGTGGGGCTGGGCAGGGGTCGGGACGCTTGCCATTTCGGACCGGGGGCCTTTCCGCTAGGCTAATCCATCAATTCTATGCGGTTCATCCGCCAAAAGCCCGTCAAGCCCGGGCTCCCGCCCACCGCGAGACCGCGCGCAGCCCTGCTGCCGCAGGCCGCATGCACTCCGAGGCCCTGCTACGTGAATCCCGAGACCATCCGCCAGCTGATCGAACAGGGCCTGCCGGGCTCGCGCGCCGACGTGCGCGGCGACGACGGCGTCCATTTCGAGGCCACCGTAGTGGCCGAGGCGTTCCGCGGCAAGCTTCCGCTGGCCCGCCATCGCCTGGTCTACGCGACCCTGGGCGAGCGCATGGGCGGCGAGATCCACGCGCTGGCGCTGAAGACGGTTACACCCGAAGAGGCCGGCCAACAATCCAGTTGATCGGCTGATCGGCTGCCTCTCCAGAATCCACACATCCAGACCTAGACCCAGACCCAGACCCAGACCATGCAGAAGATCGTAGTAGAAGGCGGCGCCGCGCTGAACGGCGAGGTGCAGATCTCCGGCGCCAAGAATGCGGTGCTGCCGATCCTGTGCGCGACGCTGCTGGCCGACGGCCCGGTGTCGATCAGCAACGTGCCGCACCTGCATGACGTGGTCACCACGGCCAAGCTGCTGGGCGAGCTCGGCGCCGGCATCACCGTCGACGAGGGCACCATCAGCGTCAACGGCAAGCCCGGCCGCGGCCGCGGGATCGTGGTTGATCCGACCACGGTGCACAGCCACGTCGCCCCGTACGAGCTGGTCAAGACCATGCGCGCTTCGGTGCTCGTGCTCGGCCCGCTGCTGGCCAAGTTCGGCGCCGCCGAAGTCTCGCTGCCCGGTGGTTGCGCGATCGGTTCGCGTCCGGTCGACCAGCACATCAAGGGCCTGCAGGCACTGGGTGCGGAGATCACCGTCGAGAACGGCTACATCAAGGCCCACCGCAACGGTCGCCTGAAGGGCGCGCGCTTCGTCTTCGACGTGGTCACCGTCACCGGCACCGAGAACGTGCTGATGGCAGCGGTGCTCGCCGAAGGCACCAGCGTGCTCGAGAACGCGGCGATGGAGCCGGAGATCGTCGACCTCGCCGACTGCCTCAATGCGCTGGGCGCGAACATCGAGCATGCCGGCAGCGGCCGCATCGTCGTCCACGGCGTCGAGCGCCTGCACGGCGGCAGCCACGACGTGCTTCCCGACCGCATCGAGACCGGCACCTTCCTGGTGGCCGCAGCGATGACCGGCGGCCGCGTCACCGTTCGCCGCGCGCGTCCGGACACGCTCGATGCCGTCATCGACAAGCTCAAGCAGGCCGGCGCGCAGATCGACATCGAAGGCGACCGCATCACGCTGGACATGCAGGGCAAGCGCCCGCGCGCTGTCGACCTGACCACGGCGCCGCATCCGGCGTTCCCGACCGACATGCAGGCGCAGTTCATGGCGATGAACTGCATCGCCGATGGCGTCGGCGTGATCAACGAGACGATCTTTGAAAACCGCTTCATGCACGTCTCGGAACTGCAGCGCCTGGGCGCGGACATCCGCGTCGAAGGCCACACCGCGATCATCCGCGGCGTCGAGCGCCTCACCGCGGCGCCGGTGATGGCGACCGACCTGCGCGCGTCGGCGTCGCTGGTGCTGGCCGGCCTGGTGGCCGAAGGCTCCACGACCATCGATCGCATCTATCACCTCGACCGCGGTTACGAAAACCTCGAAGAGAAGTTCTCCGGGCTGGGTGCAACCATCCGCCGCATTGCCGGTTGATGGCGCCGTGATCCTCGCGCGCGGAAAGTTCTCGACCCGTCGCAAGGCCCTGCTGGGCCTGGTGCTGGTGCTGCTGGGCGTCGTGGCCTGGTTGCACTTCACCGGCTCTGCGGCCACCCGCGGGCTCGAGCGCAAGCAGATGGACTGGAACAGCGACGGCCAGGTCACGATGGGCGAGATGCTGCAGTCGTTCTATGCGGTGACGGTTGAGGTCACCCACGAAGGCCCGCGCGAATGCCGTGCCTATTCGTGGCGCGGCTCGACCGAAACGCTGCGCGTGGACTGCCGCACGACGATGCAGCCGGCAGCGCCCAAACCCTGAGGCGTTGCCGCCCTGGCGATGCTGCGCGTCGCCGGGGTCCATGCTGTCGCCCATGCCGCATCGCACATGCAATCCGTTGCCGATGTGCTAAGAATTCCGGCGACTCGCCAGGAATGTCCGCATGACCACCACCCGTCGTGACCTGCTCAAGTTCGGTGCACTCGCCGCGGCCTCTGCCGCGCTGCCGCAGTGGGCACGGGCCAGCCCATCAAAACCGATCGGGCGCGCAGCCAGGCCGCTCAACATCCTGATCCTTGGCGGCACCGGTTTTACCGGTCCGTTCCAGGTCAATTACGCGCTCGCGCGCGGGCACAAGGTGACCTTGTTCAACCGCGGCAAGCGTCCGTCGCCGGAATGGCCGGGCCAGGTCGAGCAGTTGTTCGGCGATCGCAACACCGGCGATCTCAAGTCGCTGCAGGGGCGCAAGTGGGACGTCTGCCTCGACAACCCCACCAGCCTGCCGTTCTGGGTGCGCGATGCCGGCAACGTGCTCAAGGGCAACGTCGGCCATTACCTCTTCATTTCCAGCATCTCGGCCTATGCCGACGGCAGCCATCCGGGCATCACCGAGGATGCGCCGCTGGCGGTGTACGAGGGCAAGGACGCGATGACCGAGACGCAGGAGTCGCTGCGCGCCGATCTCGAACATCTGTACGGTCCGCTCAAGGCATTGAGCGAGGCCGAGGCGCGCAAGCAGTTCGGTGAGCGCGTCACCATCGTCCGCCCCGGTTACATCGTCGGGCCCCGCGACGAAACCGATCGCTTCACTTATTGGCCGCACCGGGTGGCGCAGGGCGGCGAGATGCTGGTGCCCGGCGACGGTTCCGATCCGGTGCAGATCATCGACGGCCGCGATCTGGGCGAGTGGATGATCCGCCTGGCCGAGGCGGGCACGTTCGGCACGTTCAATGCGGTCGGGCCGAAGGATCCGCTGAGCATGGCGGCGATGCTCAAGGGCTGCGAACGCGTCACCGGCAAGAAGCCCACATACACGCACGTGTCTGCGGAATTCCTCGACGAGCAGAAGATCGAGTTGCCGATCTGGGTGTCGTCGAAGGGTGGGCCGTATGCGGGCTACGGTGCGGTCAGCAATGCGCGCGCCGTGGCGGCCGGGCTTACCTGTCGGCCGTTCGATACCACGGTTGCGGAGCTGCTTGAATGGTTCCACAGTCAGCCGGCCGATCGCCAGGCGACCTTGCGCGCGGGTATCTCGCGGGAGCAGGAAACTGCGCTGCTGAAGGCTTGGCACGCTAAGGCGTGATGGCGTGATGGCGTGATGGCGTGATGGCTTGAGGTGCGCGGCGTGGCGGGCTTCGGGAGGGCGTCGTCCGCCGGGCCGGGGATCGCTACGCCCCGCAGACGACATCCTGTCTTGATGCGGGGCGTGGGCCATCCATGGCCCACTGCTCCGCAATCCCCGGCCCGGCGGACAACGCTCGGGCGCTGGGGGGCATGGTCTTCGTGCGACGGTCAAACGGTGCCCTTGTCCGCACCGGGTACTCGTCTTCCCTATCGGGATCAGCGCACTGCCTGGACTAGCAGGTCGATCGCGTCCTGGCCCTTGTCGCGCTGCAGGATGCGCGCGGGCACCGGCATGCCGTCGACGATCCAGGCGATGGTCTGCTTGTCGCCATGCGTGGAGACAACCTTGGTGGCCTGCTGCGGCTTGCCGGCGACGGTGATCTGTTCCTTGCCGGCGACCGTGTAGGTGAGGTCGCGGACCTTGCCGTCTTCGACCATCCGGTAGTTCATCGGCTTGCCGGCGGCCAGGTCGCGCACGATCGCCAGGTTGATCAGCAGGGCATCCAGGTCGCCGCTTTGCAGCTTGATCGGGCCGGCGCGGTCGGGCTTGACGTCACCGGTCCAGGTGGCGACGCCGCGGCCCCAGTCGTAGGTCGCGTTCTTGGTCTTGCCCTTGGCCAGCACCTTGGCGGTGTCGACGCCGGACAGCGGACGCCATTGCCCGCCCTTGTCCTCGAACACCGTGGTCTGGCGCAGGTCGGCCAGCGGCGCGGTGACGGTGAGGCTGTATTTCCAGCGGTTGGCGCCGTCGGCAACGAGCGTCATGCGGCCATTGCCGACCACGCCCATGTAGCTGGCCTGGTAGTCAGCGGTGAACGGCTTGATCGCCAGCGCCGGGGCACTGGTCACTGCCAGCAGCGCGGCGGCGAACAGGCCGTGCAGGCGCGCGCGTGACGTGCGGGTTGTGGTGGTGGTCTTGCTGGGGGCCATCATTGGGCTCCTTTGTAGTCGACCAGGCGCAGGTCGAAGGTGTCTTCGCCATTTTCACGCTGCAGTATGCGCACCGGCGTGGGCACGCCCTCGACCACCCACACCACCGTTTCCTCATTGCCGCCCTGTACGCGCTGGACGCGCATGGCGTTGAAGCTCATGCCATCGACGGCGACGCTTTCCAGATCGGCGGCAACCGCATAGCGCTGATCACGGGCGCGGCCGTTGTCGACGAAGCGGTAGTCGAGGGTGCGACCGGGTTGTGCGTCGCGGATGATCGCCAGGTTGATCAGCAATCCGCTCATGTCGCCATCGCGCAGCGGCACCGGCTCCCGCCGGTTCTTCTTGACGTCGCCTGTCCAGCGCGCCGAGTGGCTGGCCCAGTCGTAGGTGCCGGTCATCTGCTTGCCGACGAACAATGCCTTGCGCACCGTGCTCTGGCTGAGCGGGCGGTACACGTCGCCAACCATCTCGAATACGGTGCTCTGCTGCGCGTTGACGCCGGCCAGGCCCATCAGGCCACGGGTGCCGCGCATGTTGAGGTCGATGCGCCAGCGCCCGGCGCTGTCGCCGGGCACCACCTGCATCGTCGCCTCACCCAGCGCCTTGCCGGCGTTGAACACCTGGTAATTGGCGACGAACGACTCCAGCGCCAGCGCCGGAGCGGAAACCGCGGTGCACAGCAGCAGAGTCAGGACGCGGAGTATCGGCTTCATCGAACCTTGGATCGGGGACGCGCGGAGGCGTCAGACTGGCACAGAAGGCGAGGCGCCGGGAACGTGGTGAGCGTGCAAAACACCGGCGGAATCTAAGCGCAGCGCTGTAAACAGGGGATGACCGTCAACGCTGATGGTTGTCCCCTGTTCAGCCAGGCGGCCGGAAACGGCCAGGCGCAAGACTGCCACAAGCAGCGGGTGCTCCACCGCCAGTACACGCGCCGACAAGGAGTCGACGTCGTCGCCAGCCAGTACCGGCACTACCGCCTGGGCGATGACATTGCCTGCGTCCAGTTCGGGGATGACGAAATGAACGCTGGCGCCATGCTCGCGCTCGCCATCGGCAATGGCGCGCGCATGCGTGCGCAGTCCCGGGTACTTCGGCAGCAGGGAAGGGTGGATGTTCAGCAGGCGGTCGCGGAAACGCTCGACAAAGGCATCGCCGAGGATGCGCAGGTAGCCGGCGCAGACCACCCAGTCCGGCCGGCAGGCGGCGACCGCATCGGCGAGGTCGGCATCGAAGGCCTCCCGCGACGGATAGGCCCTGGCGTCGGCGCTCCAGCGCAGCTCCGGGGCGACCCGCTGCAGCGCGGCGGCCGCCGGTTTGTCGGAGAACACACCGACGATCCCGGCGGCCAGATCGCCCGCCGAGATCGCATCGATGATGGCCTGCAGGTTGCTGCCCCGGCCCGAGGCCAGCACCGCGATGCGTTGCATGCCTGGATCAGCCGATGTGCACGCGCTCGCCGTCGCCGGCCTTGACCACCTGGCCGATCGGGCGATGGCTCAGGCCCAGGCGGTCCAGGTCAGCGCTGACCGCGGCGACGTCGCCCGGCGCGACCACCAGCACAAAGCCCACGCCGCAGTTGAAGGTGCGCCACATGTCGTCGTTGGGCACCGCGCCTTCGCGCTGCAGCCAGTCGAACACCGGCGGCAGGACGATGCTCGATGCTTCGATCTGCAGGCCCAGGCCGTCGGGGATCACGCGGATGATGTTCTCGGTCAGGCCGCCACCGGTGATGTGCGCCATCGCGCTGATTCCACCTTCTGCACCGTCGTGCTTGCCGAGCAGTTCCAGGATCGGCTTGACGTACAGCGCGGTCGGCGCCATCAGCGCGTCGATCAGCTTGACGCCGCCGAGATCGAGGTCTGCCGGGCGGCCGGCGCGATCGTAGATCCTGCGCACCAGCGAGTAACCGTTGGAGTGCGGGCCACTGGAGGCGATGCCGAGCAGCACGTCGCCCTGGCGCACCTTGGCGCCGTCGAGCAACTTCGACTTTTCCACCGCGGCGACGCAGAAGCCGGCCAGGTCGTACTCGCCCGGCGGATACATGTCGGGCATCTCCGCGGTCTCGCCGCCGATCAGCGCGCAGCCGGACATCTCGCAACCCTTGGCGATGCCGCCGACCACGGCCACGGTGGTGTCGACGTCAAGCTTGCCGGTGGCGAAGTAGTCGAGGAAGAACAGCGGCTCGGCGCCCTGCACCAGCACATCGTTGACGCACATGCCGACCAGGTCGATGCCGATCGTGTCGTGGCGGTTCAGCTGCTGGGCGAGCTTGAGCTTGGTGCCGACGCCGTCGGTGCCCGAGACCAGCACCGGCTCCTTGTACTTGCCCGACAGATCGAACAGGGCCCCGAAGCCACCCAGGCCACCCATCACCTCGGGACGGAAGCTGCGCTTGACCAGCGGCTTGATGCGTTCGACGACCTCGTTGCCCGCATCGATGTCGACGCCGGCGTCGCGGTAGGTGAGGGTGGTGGGGCTGGGGGGAGTGCTGGACACGGGCGGCCTCGGCGGTCGCGGGATATGAAGGGGCGATTTTACCAGTCGTGACGCCTTCGAATGGACGTGCCGACGCCACTGCGGCACCATTTCCGCTCATTACGCACCACCAGGGATAGCGATGGTTCGGGCAATTGGCACGGGAACACGCTCTGCGAGCGGCGCAACAGGCATGCTGGGGCGCATGAAGATCCATTCGAAAGTCCTGGGCAAGGTGGTGGCCGCAGCGATGACGGCAGGGCTGGCACTGAGCCTGCAGCTGGCCAGTTTCAGCGCCGCCGCGCAGCGCGTGGAGGGCGACCGGGCCCGCGCCGAGGGCATCTACGCCACCGAGGTGCAGGTCAACGGCCAGGGCGAGGGGGAGCGCAATTCCGCTTTCGCCCGTGGCCTGGCCCTGGTGCTGGGCAAGCTCTCCGGCGACCGTGGCGCGGCCTCGCGACCCGGCGTGGGGCAGGAGCTGCGCCAGGCCAGGACCTATGTCGACAACTACGACTACCGCCAGGACGAGGGCCTGGGCCCGACCGGCGCGCCGAGCTTCCGCACCACCCTGGTGATCAACTACAACGAGGAGGCGGTCAACGAGCTCGCCACCACGCTGGGCATCCCGGTCTGGCCGCAGCCGCGGCCCAAGCCGGTGCTGTGGCTGGCGATCGATGACGGCAGCGGCCCGCGCCTGGTCGGGTTGCCGCAGGTGAATGCGGCCCGTCCGGCCCTCAACCGCGCCACCGAGCGCGGCTACAAGCTCGGCCTGCCGACCGGCAACGCCGCCGAACTGGCCGCCGTCGGCGCGATCTGGCGCGGTGACAGCGCCGCGGTCGCGCGCGCATCGGCCCGCTACAGCCCGCCGATGCAGCTGATCGGCAAGCTCTACCGCGACACCACCGCTGGCTGGAAGGCCGACTGGACCTTCGTCGACGGCGGCAAGGTGCTGTCGAGCTGGTCGCAGACCGGCACCGACCCGCGCCAGCTGATGGCCAACGGTGCCGACGGCGCCGCCGACGCGCTGATGAAGCGCTACGCCAAGCGCGCCGACTCCGGCCAGGCCGGCAGTTATCGCGTGACCTTCACCGGCATCGACAGCAGCGACGACTTCATCCGCCTCGCCGGCTACCTGCAGAAGGTGTCGGTGGTGCGCCGCATGACCCCGATGCGGGCAACGCCGCTGGGGCTTGAGTACGAGCTGGAACTGGTCAGCGGCATGCCGGGCTTCAACCGCATGCTGGCGCGCGATGACGTGATCGAGGTGATGGAAGGCCTCGAAGGACAGCCGCCGGTCTATCGGCTGCGTTGACAACAGGGAACCCCATGCAAACGCAATCACTGGACGAGATCGCGCTGTTCCTGCGCCGGCTGCAATGGACTGCGCTCGGCCTGGGCGTGTGCTGGCTGCTGTGGCTGCTGGCGCCGATCCTTTCACCGTTCGCCTTCGCGCTGATCCTGGCCTGGCTGGGCGACCCGCTGGTCGACCGGCTCGAGCGCGCCGGCCGTTCGCGCAACACCGCGGTCGCGATGGTGTTCACGATGATGGCGCTGATCGTGCTGGCAGCGCTGCTGATCCTGTTGCCATTGATGGAACGGCAGATCACCACCCTGGTCACGTCGCTGCCGCGCTATCGCGAGTGGCTGATGACGACCGCACTGCCGTGGGTCGAGCGCCGCACCGGCTTCGAGATCACCGACTCGCTCGATTTCACCCATTTCGCCCAGCTCGTCCGCGAGAACTGGGACCAGGCCGGCGGCATCGCGACGACGATGCTGGGCTATCTCTCGCGCTCGGGTTCGGCGGTACTGGCCATGGTCGCCAACATCGCGCTGCTGCCGGTGATCGCCTTCTTCTTCCTGCGTGACTGGGATCTGCTGGTCGAACGCGTCGCATCCTTGATCCCGCGCAATCACCTGCCCACCGCCGCCCGGCTGGCGCGCGAATCGAGCGACGTGCTCGGTGCGTTCCTGCGCGGCCAGTTCCTGGTGATGCTGGTGCTCGGCGTGATGTACGGCCTGGGCCTGTGGGCGGTCGGCCTGGACCTGGGCATCCTGATCGGCCTGATCGCCGGCCTGCTGACCTTCGTTCCCTACCTTGGCCCGGCCAGCGGCATCCTCCTGGGCGTGATCGCGGCGCTGGTGCAGTTCGGCGACTGGCAACATGTTGCCGGCGTGCTGGTGGTGTTCGGCATCGGCCAGGTGATCGAAAGCTACGTGCTGACGCCCAAGCTGGTCGGCGACCGCATCGGCCTGCATCCGGTCGCGGTGATCTTCGCCGTGCTCGCCGGTGGTCAGCTGTTCGGCTTCCTCGGCATGCTGCTGGCGCTGCCGGTGGCGGCGGTGGTCAACGTGCTGCTGCGCTATGCGCAGGAGCGTTATCGTCACAGCCGCCTGTATGTCGGCGAAACGGTTCCGGATCCGTTGACCGACCCGCACCTGGCGCCGCCGCTGGACGACAGGCAAGAGTGAGCGATCGGTTCAGTGGCGAGAGGCCCGCAGTGAGCGTTCCGCAGTTGCCGCTGGCGTTGCGTTATCCGCCCGACCAGCGCCTTGATGCGTTTGTCCATGCGCCCGCCGGGACCGTGGAGCAATTGCTTGCGCTGGCAGCGGGCACCGCTGAGGTGCGCACCGACAACGTCTACCTGGCCGGGCCGTCGGGCGTCGGAAAGACCCACTTGCTGCTGGCGACCTGCGCGGCCACCGAAGCCGCCGGCCGTCGCGCCGCCTACCTGCCGCTGCTGGCCGCGGCCGGCCGCCTGCGCGACGCGCTTGAGGCGCTGGAAGGCAACGACCTGATCGCGATCGATGGCCTCGATGTCATCGCCGGCAACCGCGAGGACGAGGTCGCGATGTTCGACGCGCACAACCGCGCGCGCGCCGCCGGCGTGGCGCTGGTCTATGCCGCGCGCGACATTCCCGATGCGATCGGCCTGGGTTTGCCCGATCTGCGCTCGCGGCTGGGCCAATGCACGCGCATCACGCTGGCGCCGCTGGACGACGACGGTCGCCGCGAAGTGCTGCGGCAACGCGCGCAGCGCCGTGGACTGGTGCTGGAGGAAGCCGCATTGGACTGGCTGCTCAAGCGCGTTGGCCGCGACCTTGGCGGATTGACCGCATTGCTCGACCGCCTCGATCGCGCATCGCTGGCGGCACAGCGTCGGATCACCGTGCCGTTCCTGCGGCAGACGCTGGGAAGCTGAGACCTAGCCGCGCAGTTCCGCATCCAGCGTGGCCAGGCGCTCCGGCGTACCCACATCCGTCCAGCGGCCACGGTGGTGCTCGCCAGTCACGCGGCCCTTGGCCATGGCCGCCTGCAACAGCGGTGGCAGCTTGAAACGCGGCGGATGCTCATCGGCGCCCGCGACGTTGCCGACGATCCCGCGCCAGCCGTCGAGCACCGAAGGCCGATAGAGGGCGATGCCGGCGTAGGTCTTGCGCAACGCGTGCGCGCCCGCCGGCGGAACCTTGCCGTGCAGCCCGTCACCGAACGTGACCCGCCCCGATTGCTCATCGAGGATGAAATCGCCACCCGGGTGCTGTGGCGGATTGTCGACCAGGACCAGATGCGCGTCGCCGTCGATCTGGCGCGGAAGGCGGGCGAAGTCGAAGTCGGTCCAGACGTCGCCATTGACCAGCACGAACGCGCGGTTGTCGTCCTCGCCCGAGCGCAACAAAGGCAGCGCATGCAGCATCCCGCCACCGGTCTCCAGCGGCGTCGGACCTTCGTAGGAGTAGTGCAGGCGCAGTCCCCAGCGCGAGCCGTCTCCGAGCGTGTCCGGGAACTGGCCGGCGAGCCAGCTGGTGTTGATCACCACCTCGCGAACGCCTGCCGCGGCCAGCTTTTCCAGGTGCCACACGATCAGCGGCTTGCCACCGGCGACCAGCAACGGCTTGGGCGTGTGGTTGGTCAGCGGGCGCATGCGCTCGCCCAGCCCCGCGGCGAAGACAAGCGCCTTCATGCGTCCACTCCCCTCATCGCCGGACGGATGCGCGAGTCGAGCAGGTCGCGCAGCGGCGACAGTTCCGGATAACGCGGCAACACTTCATCGAGATAGGCAATGAAGCGCGGCGCATCGGCGATGTAGTGCGACTTGCCGTCGCGATGGTGCAGGCGGGCAAAGATGCCGAGGATCTTCAGGTGCCGCTGGATGCCGAGCCAGTCGGCATCGCGGCGGAACTGCGCCAGCGGCGGCACCGGCACGCCGGCGGCGAGCGCACGCGCGTGGTACTGCGCCAGCCATTCGTCGACGCGCGCGAGCGGCCAACTCAGGAAAGCGTCCTTGAACAGGCTGACGGCGTCGTAGGCTACCGGACCGCTGACGCAGTCCTGGAAGTCCAGCACGGCCGGGCCGTCAGCCACCGGCATCAGGTTGCGCGGCATGAAGTCGCGATGGGTCAGCACGCGCGCCTGCGACAGGGCGTTGTCCATCAACCGCCGCTGCACCAGCTGCAGGTGCTCGGCATCGCCGCAGCCGAGCGCGATGCCGAGATGACGGCGCAGGAACCATTCCTCGAACAGGCCGGCATCGCGCTGCAGCAGCGCCTCGCCGAACTCGCCCATGCCCGGCGGCGGCACGATCGCCTGCAGCTTCAGCAGTTGCGTGATCGCGGCGGCGAAGTGGGCGTCGGCGTTGGCGTCGTCGATGACCTTGGCCAGGGTCGGGCCGCCCAGGTCCTCCATCAGCAGGAAGCCGGATTCGACATCCTCGACCAGCACCTGCGGCACGCGCACGCCGCCGCCTTCAAGCAGGTCGCGCATGCGCAGCCACGGACGCACGTCCTCGAGCGCGGGCGGCGAATCCATCACGATGTGCGAGCCCGCGGCGCCGCTGGCGCGCCAGTAACTGCGGAAGCCGGCGTCGACCGAGGCGCGCTGCAGGGACAGCTCGGGGTTGCCGCTGGCGGCACGCGCCCAGGCAAGGCGCGCGGTCTCGCGGTCGATTGACTCGCGATCGGGTGACTGGGGTACTGCGGTCATGCATTCTCCGGGCGGCGACAGCCGCACACGCACAGCGTAGCGGGGCGCTGCGCGCGGGGGAATGCGAAATCAGGGGCGGCCCTCATCCGGCCCTTCGGGCCAACTTCTCCCGTGAACGGGAGAAGGGCCTGGCGGGAGATGGGTTGGGGTGAGGGTGAGGGGTTGGGGTGAGGGCCCAGGCGCAGCCGCCTCAGGCCGCCACGGCCGCCTTGCCCTCCAGCGACGCCAGCCATTCGTCGTCCGACCCTTCTGCCACGCCCTCGAACAGGAACGTCGACAGATAGCGCTCGCCGGTATCGGGCAGCACCGCCAGCAGCACCGACCCTTCCGGCGCGCGCTCGGCCACCTTCAGCGCCGCGGCGACAGTCGCACCGGCGGAGATGCCGACGAACACACCTTCTTCCGCAGCCAGGCGGCGCGCCGTGTCGCGCGCCACCACGTCGTCCACCGGCAGCACTTCGTCGGCGATCGTGCGGCTCAGTACCGCCGGCAGGAAGTCCGGCGTCCAGCCCTGGATCTTGTGCGGCTGCCACGCATTGCCCGACAGCAGCGCCGCACCGGCCGGTTCGCTGGCGACGATCTTCAGGTCAGGACGCGCAAGCTTGAGCACTTCGCCGGCTCCGGTAATCGTGCCGCCGGTGCCCCAGCCGCTGACGAAATAGTCCAGGCGCTTGCCGGCGAAATCGCGCAGGATTTCCGGGCCGGTGGTGCTGCGGTGGTACGCCGGATTGGCCTCGTTCTCGAACTGGCGGGCGAGGAACCAGCCATGTTTTTCCGCCAGCTCGGCGGCCTTGCGCACCATGCCGCTGCCGCGTTCCGCGGCGGGGGTCAGGATCACCTTTGCGCCGTATGCGCGCATCAGCTTGCGCCGTTCGACCGAGAAGGTCTCCGTCATCACCGCAACGAACGGGTAGCCACGCGCGGCCGCGACCAGCGCCAGGGCGATGCCGGTGTTGCCCGAGGTCGCTTCGACTATCGTCTGCCCGGGTTTGAGCAGGCCCTTGCGCTCTGCATCGAGCACGATTGCGAGCGCGAGGCGATCCTTGACCGAACCGCCAGGATTGAAGGATTCGACCTTGGCATAGAGGGTGACGTGCGCAGGGGCGATGCGGTGCAGGCGCACGATCGGCGTGCTGCCGATGGTGTCCAGGATGCTGTCGTACAGGGCCATGGGTTTACTCCGGCGAATCTGTGGGAGGGAGGCGGGTGCGGTCTCAGGCAGCCAGCGCCAGCGGTGCTTCACCCAATGGCGCAGCGCCGAACCAGTGCAGCGACTGGGCCAGCGACGCCACTTCGCCGACGATCAGCAGTGCCGGCGACTGCACCTCGTGGTGGCGCGCACGCTCGGCCAGGTCCGCCAGCGTGCCGACCACCACCCGCTGTTCGGGGCGCGAACCGTTCTCGACCAGGGCGAACGGTGTCGAAGGTGCGCGGCCGTGCGCGATCAGCCGATCGCGCAGCGCATCCAGTCCGGCCACGCCCATGTAGACGGCAAGCGTCTGCCGTTCGAGCGCCAGCGACGGCCAGTCGAGCGTGTCGAGCGAATCCTTGCAGTGCGCCGTGACCAGCCGCACCGATTGCGCGTGGTCGCGATGGGTCAGCGGCACGCCCGCGTAGGCCGCGCAGGCCAGTGCCGCCGTGATGCCCGGCACGACCTCGAACTCAATGCCGTCGGCGCGGAGCACTTCGAGCTCTTCGCCGCCGCGACCGAACACGAACGGATCGCCGCCCTTGAGCCGCACCACGCGCTTGCCGGCGCGGGCATGCTCGAGCATCAGCGCATGGATCTGTTGCTGGGTGGTGTGGTGGTTGCCGGCCTGCTTGCCGACCTCGATCCGCTGCGCATCGCGCCGCACCAGTTGCAGCACGTCCTTGCTGACCAGGCGGTCGTGCAGGATCACGTCGGCTTCGTTGAGCACGCGCAGGGCGCGCAGGGTCAGCAGGCCCGGATCGCCCGGGCCGGCTCCCACCAGCGCGACAGAACCGCGTGTGCCGGAATCGCTGGACTCGCCCAGTGCCGCGCTGAACTCGCGCTCCGCGGCCAGTGGCTGGCGCTGGCGCAACAGTTTCGGCACCGGACCTGCCAGCAGGCGATCGAAGAAGCGGCGACGCTGGCCGGTCTGCGGGAATCGTGCGCGGATACGTGGTCGTTCGCGTGCCAGCAGTTCGGCCAGCGCGCCGATCGATTCGTCGAGTTCCGATTCGAGCTTCTCGCGCAGGTGGCGCGCCAGCATGGGTGCGCCGCCGCCGCTGGAGATCGCGACCTGCAGCGGTCCGCGTTCGATCCGCGCCGGGATCTGCACGCTCGATGCCTGCGCATCGTCGACCACGTTGACCCAGATGCGCCGCGCTTCGCCGGCGTCGGCGACGGCCTGGTTGACGGCCTGGTCATCGGTCGCGGCGATCGCGAGCCAGGCGCCGTCGAGCCAGTGCGCCTGGAACGGACCCTGCAGATGCTGGATCCGGCCCTCGCCGGCATGGTGCGACAGCGCGGCGCTGATCTCCGGCGCGCCAAGGCGGACCCGCGCGCCCGCTTCGAGCAACGCCTCCGCCTTGCGCTGGGCCACCGCGCCGCCGCCGACCACCAGCACGTCACGGCCGCGCAGGTCGGCGAATACGGGAAACAGTGGACTGGCCATGGTGTCGATCAAGGGTGGGGGCGGCGATACCGTGAACCTACCCAGGCCGCCTCGCCGGCGGAAATGACGCGGGCGCCTGGCGGTATGTCGTTTCGGAATGACCGCCACAGCTCTGGACAGCCGCCCGCGGGCGGGGTAGTTTTCTTTCCATCCCTTTATTCGTATTGAGCGATAGATAACCCGGTTCGCTCCCCCCATGACCCTCACCCAGCTCCGCTACCTCGTCGCCATTGCCGACTCCGGCCTCAACATCACGCTGGCCGCCGAGCGCGTGCATGCCACCCAGCCCGGCCTGTCCAAGCAGCTCAAGCAGCTCGAGGACGAGCTCGGTTTCCAGCTGTTCACCCGCAAGGGGCGCAGCCTGGAAGCGATCGCGCCGGCGGGTGAGCGCGTGCTGATGCACGCCCGTCGCATCCTCGAGGAAGCCAGCAACATCCGCGCCTATGCCGCCAACGAGCGCGGCCAGCACAGCGGCCGGCTGGTCCTGGCGACCACCCACACCCAGGCCCGTTTCGTCCTGCCGGAAGTGATCGCCGCGGTGAAGCGCGAGTTTCCGCAGGTCAGCGTGCACCTGCAGGCGGCGGCCGATGGCGAAGTGCTCGAGCAGCTCGCACGCGGCGAAGCCGACCTTGCCGTGATCAGCACGGCCGGCGGCGAGCCCGAGGGCGGAGTCGCCGTGCCGCTGTACCGCTGGCGCCGGGTGGTGCTGGTGCCGCTCACCCATCCGCTGGCCAAGCTTGAGCGCGCGCCGACGCTGGCGGAACTGGCCGCGCATCCACTGATCAGCTACGAATCCTCGACCAGGCACGAGTCCTCGCTGCACCGCACGTTCGCCGCTGCCGGGCTGGAACCGCAGCTGGCGATGACTGCGCGCGATGCCGACCTGATCAAGACCTACGTACGCGCCGGTCTCGGTGTGGGCGTGCTGGCGGAGATGGCGGTCGGCGTTCGCGACACCGACCTCAAGGCGTTGCCGGCGCCGGAGGCATTGCCCGAGTGCATCACCTGGGCGGTGATCCCGCGCGCGCGCGTGCTGCGCGAGTACGCATTGGCATTGATGCATGGCATCGCGCCGCAGCTCGACCGGCGCGACCTGCGCCGCATTCTTGAAGGTAACCTGGAGCCACGCTGGCCGGATGCGCCATCGTGGCGCGAGCTGAGCCAGCCGATCACGACCTGAGGGCTGTTCGGCGCGCCCGCGCTTACCTATGCTGCGGGCGGGGAAAGGCAATCGACCAGCGACCGCGGCACGAACGTGGCCGTCGCCGGCTGCCTGCGCGCAACGCTCATCGTTCATTCGACCAGGGAGAACCGCCAATGCAGCTTCGCTCCATCATCGCGTCTGCCGTCATCACCGCGAGCCTCTTCGCATCCGGCGTCGCCGTCGGTTTCGCCGCGCAGAAGCCGGGCGTCTGGCCCTATCGCGACAAAAACAACCAGGAAGCGGCCCTGGCCATGCTCGAACTGGCCAAGGTCCAGGCCGATGGCGGCAGCTGGGAGCGCATCGCCATTGGCCGCATCTACTACCTCAGCGGTTCCAAGCCGGCCGGGCAGGCGATCTTCGACGAAGTGCTGGCCGACGAGCCCGAGCCGAGCGATCTGTTCCGGATCGCCCGCGTCTATCGCGAAGCCGGCGAATGGTCGCAGGCCAAGGCCCTGTTCGACCGCTACGTCAGCGAGAAGCCCAAGGACAGCAGCGGCATGGCCGAGGTCGGCGCGTACTACCTGATGCAGGGCGACCGGGCCGCCGCCGAAGCGCTGTTCGATCGCTCGTTCAAGCGCGAACCCAACGTCTGGGCGACGGTTGCCGCGGCCGGTAGCTACCTGGGTGTGACGCCGCAGGAATAAGCGCGTGGGCCGCCCGCTACGGGCGAGCCGCATCTGTCAGCCGTCCCGGCCATCGCCGGGACGCTGCCATCAGGCGGCGTTGGGCTCGCTGTCGAAATGCAGCCCGCACTCACGCTTCAGGCCGAAAAAACGCGTGTCTTCCTCGTTCATGCCGGCCTCCAGCGGTCGCGTCGTGTGGATGTCGCCGATCGACACGTAACCCTGGTGCCACAGCGGGTGGTAGGGCAGGTCGTGCTGCTGCAGGTATTGCCAGACTTCGCGGTCGCTCCAGTCGGCGATCGGGTGCAGCTTCCAGCGGCCGTCGCGCAACTCGAGGAAGTCGATGTTGGCGCGGGTGCGCGCCTGGCTGCGCCGCAGGCCGGCGATCCAGGTACGCACGCCCAGTTCGTTCAACGCGCGCTGCATCGGCTCGACCTTGCGCATGCGGTTGTAGCGCTCGATGCCGTCCAGGCCGTTCTCCCAGATCTTGCCCAGGCGCGCCTCCATCCAGGCGATGCCGATCTGCGGCCGGTAGACCTTGAGGTTCAGGCCCAGCCGCTCGCTGAGCTGGTCGACGAAGCGGTAGGTCTCGGGGAACAGGTAGCCGGTATCGATCAGGATCACCGGCATGTCCGGCTGCTGGCGCGTGGCCAGGTGCAGCGACACCGCCGCCTGCGCGCCGAAGCTCGACGACAGCGCGTGGGTGCCGGCGGTGTTCTCCAGCGCCCACGCAACGCGCTCTTCGGCGCTGTGCTGGCCAAGCCAGCGATTGAGTTCCGCCAGTGCCTGCGGCGACTCGGCGGCGGTGATCGGATCGGGGGGCGTGCTCATGCCGCGTTCTCGCTACGCAGTTGCAAGGGAATCGGGGGCCTGGGTGGTGCAATCACGGCAGTGCGGACGAGGAAATCGCCAAAGCCTTCATCGGCCTGGCGCTCGCCGGCATAGCGCGCAAAAAGTGGATCGAGCTCGGCGAGGATCTGTGCCTCGACGATGTTCTCGCGGTACAGGGTGTTCAGGCGCTGGCCGCGGTGGTCGGCGCCGAGCATGAGGTTGTAGCGGCCGGGTGCCTTGCCGACCAGGGCGATCTCGCCCAGGTACGGCCGCGAGCAGCCATTCGGGCAGCCGCTGATGCGCAGGTGGATCGGCGCGTCGTGCAGGCCATGGCCGTCGAGCAGCTGCTGCACCTTGCCGGTCAGCTCGGCCAGGTAGCGTTCGGCTTCGGCCATCGCCAGGCCGCACGTCGGCAGCGCGACGCAGGCCAGGGCATTGCGCTGCAGCGGGGTGGCCTTGCTGTAGCCGTCCAATTCGTACTGCGCGACCAGCGCGTCGATCCGCGTCCGCAGCGCCGCCGGTACGCCCGCGATCACCAGGTTCTGGTTGGGCGTCAGGCGGAATTCCGCGTCGACCGCCGCTGCGTCCAGCACCCGCGCAATTTCACGCAGCCCGCTGAGGTGGGCCACGCCTTCGTGATCCCAGATGCGCCCGGCAACGATACGCAGGGTGAGATGGGCAAGACCGTTTTGGCCCTCGATCCAGCCGAATCTGTCCCCGTTGTGGACGAAACTGAAAGCACGCGCCGGTAGCAGCGCAAAGCCGGCGCGCCGCTCGACCTCGGCCTTGAACCAGTCCAGGCCGTGGTCGTCGATGGTGTACTTCAGCCGCGCGCGCTTGCGCACGTTGCGATTGCCGTGGTCGCGCTGCGCGGTGACCACGGCTTCGCCAACGGCGATCACCTGGTCGGGCGTGACGAAGCCGATCACGTCGCCCAGGCGCGGATAGGTTTCCGCATCGCCATGGGTCGCACCCATGCCACCGCCGACGCTGACGTTGTATCCGGCCAGCGTGCCGCCATCGTCGAGGATGGCGATGAAGCCCAGGTCCTGGGCGAACACGTCGACATCGTTGTAGGGCGGGATCGCAAAGCCGATCTTGAACTTGCGCGGCAGGTAGGTCGGCCCGTACACCGGCTCGTCCTCGCTGCCGCTGCCGACGATGCGCTCCTCGTCCAGCCAGATCTCGTAGTAGGCGCGGGTGTTGGGCAGCAGGTGTTCGGACAATGCCGCAGCCTGCGCATGAACCGCGGCATGCGCCTGCGACAGCAGTGGGTTGGCGGCGACGGCGACGTTGCGGTTGACGTCGCCGCAGGCGGCGAGGGTGTCGATCAGCGTGGCATTGATGGCCTGCATCGTCGACTTCAGTTCGGTCTTGATCACGCCATGGAACTGGAACGCCTGGCGGGTGGTGATGCGCAGTCCGCGCTCGGCGAAGCGGGTGGCCACGCTGTCGAGCTTGAGCCACTGCGCCGGCGTCACCACGCCACCGGGCGTGCGTGTGCGGATCATGAAGCTGTAGGCCGGCTCGAGCTTGGCGACGCGGCGCTCCTCACGGATGTCGCGGTCATCCTGCTGGTAGCTGCCGTGATACTTGATCAGGGTCTGGTCGTCATCGGCGAGCGCGCCGGTGAGCGGGTTGGCGAGCGACGCCAGCAGCGTTCCGCGCAGGCGCGCGCTTTCGTGCTTGATGTCCTCGACCGAATGGCTGCTCATTTCAGTACACGTCTCTTGCGTAGCGGCCCTGCTGCTGCAGGTCGTTGAGGTAATCGTTGGCGGCTTCGGCGGACTTGCCGCCGTGCTCGGCGATCGCGTCGAGCAGCGCCGCATGCACGTCGCGCGCCATGCGCGTGGCGTCGCCGCAGACGTACAGATGGGCGCCGGCTTCGAGCCAGTCGAATAGCTCGCGGCCCTGTTCGCGCAGGCGATGCTGGACGTAGACCTTGTGCGCCTGGTCGCGCGAGAAGGCCAGGTCGAGACGGTGAAGGCGTCCGTCCCTGAGCGCCTGCTGCCACTCGACCTGGTAGAGGAAATCGGTGCGGAAGTGCGGATTGCCGAACAGCAGCCAGTTGCGGCCACTCGCGGCAATGGCCGCGCGCTCCTGGACGAAGCCGCGGAACGGCGCCACGCCGGTGCCGGGCCCGATCATGATCACGTCGCGCGAGGCGTCGGCGGGCAGGCGGAAGCGCTCGTTGTGTTCGATGAACACCGGCAGCCGCTCGCCTTCGGCCGCCGCCGCCAGCTGGTGCGAGGCCGCGCCCCAGCGCGTGCCCTGGCCGTTGTCGTATTCGACATGGGCGACGGTGAGGTGGACCTCGTCGCCGACCTGCATCTGGCTGGAGGCGATGGAGTACAGGCGCGGGGTCATCGGCCGCAACGCCGCCACCAGCTCCTCGCCGCTCCACTCCGCGCGGTAGCGCGGCAGCAGGTCGATCACCTGCTGCTCGCCGAGCAGCTTGACAAGCTGCGCCTGCTGTCCCGGCGCGAGCAGGTCGTTGAGTTCGGCGTTGCGTGCCTGTGCGGCAAGACTGGCGACGAACGGACGCGTCAACCGCGTCAGTTCGCGCTTGTCGCCAAGCCAGCGACGCAGCGGCAGCTTCAGGCCACCGTGGCCGACCTCGTCGTCGCCGTCGAGGTGCAGCGTCGAGAGCACCGCCTCGACCAGCGCAGGCGGATTGGACGGCCACAGCCCCAGTGCATCGCCGGGTTCGTAGTGCAGGCCCGAACCTTCCAGCGACAGCTCGATGTGGCGCACGTCCTTGTCCGGGCCGGGGCGTCCCACGCTGCTGGCGCGGCTGACCAGTCGCTGGTTGAGCAGCAGTTCGGCCGCGAACGGCGCGTCGCGTCCGTGCGCGGGCGCCGGCGCCAGCGGTCGTAACGGCGTGACCGTCGCCAGCGGTGCGGTCGGCTTCAAGGCCTCCTTTGCCTTGGCCAGTGCCTGCGCCAGCCACGGCGTGGCGATGGTCTCCAGGTCGAGGTCGGCGTCGCCGCGGGGCAGCAGGCGGGTCGCTCCGAGTTCGGCCAGGCGTTCGTCGAGCTTCTGCCCGATCGCGCAGAACTGCGGGTAGCTCGAGTCGCCCAGACCGAGCACGGCGTAGCGCAGCTGCTTGAGCTGCGGCGCGCGCTTGCCGGCGATGAACTCGACCAGGGCGCGCGCATCATCCGGCGGATCGCCGTCGCCCTGCGTGCTGATGACGAGGTAGAGGGTGCGCTCGTCCTTCAGCTCGCGGGTCGGGTAGGCGTCGGCGCGAAGCAGGCGCACTGGCACGCCGGCGGCCTCGGACTGGCGTGCGAGCTGCTCGGCCAAGCGCTTGGCGTTGCCGGTCTGGCTGCCGTAGACGATGGTCAGGCGCCCCGCCGCCTGGGCTTCTGCAACCGGGGCGGCAGCCGTCAGCGCCGTCCCGGCGCCGCGGCTGGCCAGCCCGGCGGCATAGCCCGACAGCCACCACAGGCCATTCGCATCGAGTCCGTCAGTGACGTGGGCGAGTGCGGCCAGCCGATCCCCGGACAGGGGAGGGCCGAGAGAAGGGCTGGCAGTCGGGCCAGAAGCAAGCGGGCTTGAAGGTGAAGCCGACATCGGCATGGGACTGGGCGGCGGGGACCATTGCAGGCTAGGCCTCGCCGGAGGCCATATGAAAGGACGTTGGGTAATGCGCTCATGCCCCGGGCTTATTTCTGCGGCGCATGCCGGCCGCTCCTACAATGTGGTCAGATAGCCGCGACCTCCGAACCGACCCGGCGAAGACGGACTGCCGCCCTCCCGCAACCCTCCGGTTCACACCCGCCACCCACTGCCTGACGATGACCCTGCCTGTTGAACTGAGCCACCTCGATCGCCTCGAAGCCGAGAGCATCCACATCCTGCGCGAGGTGGCGGCCGAGTTCCGCAATCCGGTCATGCTGTACTCGATCGGCAAGGACAGCTCGGTGCTGCTGCACCTGCTGCTGAAGGCGTTCGCGCCGGCACGCAAGCCGCCGATCCCGCTGCTGCACGTCGACACCGGCTGGAAATTCCGCGAGATGATCGCCTTCCGCGACCGTCGCGCCGACGAGACCGGCGTCGAGTTGCGCGTGCACACCAATCCCGAGGGCGTCGCCCAGGGCATCGGCCCGATCAGCCACGGCGCCACCGTCCACACCGACGTGATGAAGACCCAGGCGCTCAAGCAGGCGCTGGACCTCCACGGCTTCGACGCCGCCATCGGTGGCGCCCGCCGCGACGAGGAGAAGTCGCGCGCCAAGGAGCGCATCTTCTCGTTTCGCAGCGCCCAGCACCGGTGGGACCCGAAGAACCAGCGGCCGGAACTGTGGAGCCTCTACAACACCCGCATCCACAAGGGCGAATCGGTGCGCGTGTTCCCACTGTCGAACTGGACCGAGCTGGACATCTGGCTCTACATCTACCGCGAACAGATCCCGGTGCCTTCGCTGTACTTCGCTGCGCCACGCCCGGTGGTCGAGCGCGATGGCGCACTCATCCTGGTCGACGACGAGCGCCTGCCGCTGCGCGAGGGCGAGACCGCGCAGTTGCGCCAGGTACGCTTCCGTACGCTCGGCTGCTACCCGCTGACCGGCGCGGTCGAGTCGCAGGCCGACACTCTGGAGAAGATCATCGCCGAGATGCTGGTGGCCACCACCTCCGAGCGCCAGGGCCGGGTGATCGACCACGACCCGGGTGCGTCGATGGAGAAGAAGAAGCAGGAGGGGTATTTCTGATGGCCACCGCACCTGCATCCGAAGCCGCCGCCTCCGACGTCGCCGCCTACCTGCAGCGGCACGAAACCAAGGGCCTGCTGCGCTTCATCACCTGTGGCAGCGTCGACGACGGCAAGAGCACGCTGATCGGACGCCTGCTGTTCGAGAGCCGCGCGCTGTTCGACGACCAGCTGTCGGCGCTGGAATCCGACAGCCGCCGCCACGGCACGCGCAACGGCGAGATCGACTACGCGCTGCTGCTCGACGGTCTCTCGGCCGAGCGCGAGCAGGGCATCACGATCGACGTGGCCTACCGCTTCTTCAGCACCGACAAGCGCAAGTTCATCGTCGCCGATTGCCCGGGCCACGAGCAGTACACCCGCAACATGGCCACCGGCGCATCGACGGCCGATGTTGCCGTGGTCCTGGTCGACGCCCGCAAGGGACTGCTCGCGCAGACCCGCCGGCACAGCTACATCGCCTCGCTGCTTGGCATCCGCCATGTGCTGCTGGCGGTGAACAAGATGGACCTGGTCGGCTTCGACTTCGCCGTCTTCGACGAGGTCGTCGCCGGCTACCGCGCGCTCGCCGACCAGCTCGGCATCGCCAACGTGCAGGCGGTCCCGCTGTCGGCGCTGCAGGGCGACAACCTGATGCAGCGTTCGCCCAACACGCCGTGGTACGACGGCCCGAGCGTGCTCGAGTACCTGGAAAACGTTGACGCCAGCCGCGGCGCCGCCGACATCGGCCTGCGTCTGCCGGTGCAGTACGTCAACCGGCCGGACCAGGATTTCCGCGGGTTCGCCGGCACGATTGCCTCAGGCATCGTGCGGCCCGGCGACGACATCGTGGTGCTGCCTTCGGGTCGCCGTTCGAAGGTCGCGCGCATCGTCACCGCAACCGGCGATCTCGACGTGGCCGGCGAGGGCCAGGCCGTGACGCTGACGCTGCGCGATGAACTCGACATCAGCCGCGGCGACGTCGTCGCCGACGCACACCGGCCGCCGCAGGTTGCCGACCAGTTCGCCGCGCACATGCTGTGGATGGGCGAGCAGGCGTTGCTGCCCGGTCGTCCGTACTGGCTCAAGATCGGCACGCGCACGGTCAGCGCCAGCGTCACCGAGATCAAGCACAAGATCGACGTCAACACCCAGGAGCCGCTGGCGGCCAAGCACCTGGAACTCAACGAGGTCGGTTACTGCAACCTCTACCTCGATCAGCCGGTGCCGTTCGAGGCCTATGCCGACAGCCGCACGCTTGGCGGCTTCATCCTGGTCGACCGCCAGAGCAATGCCACCGTTGCCGCCGGTACGCTCGAGTTCGCGCTGCGACGCGCCGGCAACATCCACTGGCAGCACCTCGATGTGGACAAGACCGCGAGGGCTCGGATCAAGGGCCAGAAGGCGCGCGTGCTGTGGTTCACCGGCCTCTCGGGATCGGGCAAGTCCACAATCGCCAACCTGGTCGACAAGCGCCTGCACGCGCTGGGCTACCACACCTTCATCCTCGACGGCGACAACGTCCGCCACGGTCTCAACAAGGACCTGGGCTTCACCGACGAGGACCGCGTCGAGAACATCCGCCGCGTCGCCGAAGTGGCCCGGCTGATGGCGGACGCCGGCCTGATCGTGCTGGTCAGCTTCATCTCGCCGTTCCGCGCCGAACGCCGGATGGCGCGCGAACTGTTTGACTCCGGTGAGTTCGTCGAAGTGTTCATCGACACACCGCTGGCGGTCGCCGAGAAGCGCGACGTGAAGGGCCTCTACGCCAAGGCGCGCGCCGGCCAGCTGCGCAACTTCACCGGCATCGATTCGCCGTACGAGGTTCCGCAAGCCGCCGAGCTGAAGCTGGACACGGTGAACGAGAGCGCCGAGCACCTGGCGCAGCAGGTCATCGACTACCTGATGGAGTGACCGGCCTGGCGTGGGTCTTGCGCCGTAGGGCGCACAAACAAAAACCCCGGCCTTGGCCGGGGTTTCTGCATGGCTTCACGCGTGTCATGCCACTGGTTTGGCGGTCTTGCTGCGTATGAACTCGTAGATGAAGAGCAGTACGACTGCGCAGATGATCGAGACGATGAAGCCGATGAATCCGCCGCCGGCGTAGAGCAGGCTGCCGATGTAGGCGCCGGCGATGCCGAGCAGGATGGTGAGGATCCAGCCCATCGGATCCGCACCGGGTTTGAAGAAACGCGCCAGGATGCCAATTACCGCACCAATGATGATCGTATAGACAATGCTGCCCATATCGCTCCCTCCTGAAGTGGTTGGGTGACGCGAGGGCATCCTAGCACCGGAGTCCTCAGCAGCAACCGTGGTCGCCACGCTCCTGGCCACCGGCCACCGCCGCCACGCCGCTGGTCTCGCCGCGCTGGCTGGCCAGGTGATGCTCGGCGATCACGCGCGACACACACGCGGTCACGCGCTTGCCCATCGGGATGTGCAGGAACTCGTTGGGACCGTGCGCGTTGCTGTGCGGCCCAAGCACGCCCGTGATCATGAACTGCGCGCCCGGGAACTTCTCGCCGAGCATGCCCATGAACGGAATCGAGCCGCCTTCGCCCATGTACATCGCCGGCTGGCCGAAGAAATCACGGCTCGATGCGTCGATGGCCTTGGTCAGCCACGGCGACTGCGCCGGTGCGTTCCAGCCGCTCGAGGATTTTTCAAGATCGAGCGTGACCTGTGCGCCGTTCGGCGGATCGCGCAGCAGCACGTCCTTGAGCAGCTCGCCGGCACGCTTGCCGTCGAGGGTCGGCGGCAGGCGCAGCGACAGCTTCACTGCGGTGTGCGGGCGCAGCACGTTGCCGGCCGAGGCCAGCGGCGGCATGCCGTCGACACCGGTCACCGACAGCGCCGGACGCCAGGTACGGTTGAGCACCAGCTCGGTCAGGTCGCTGGCCATCGGCTTCATGCCGGGCAGCAGCGGAAACTTGTCGAAGATGGCCGTGTCGAGCACCTTCGCCGCCTCGCGCGCCTGCGCCATGCGTTCGGCCGGCACTTCGACGAACAAGTCGTCGATGCGGATCTTGCCGGTGTTCTCGTCTTCCAGGCGCGACAGCAACTGGCGCAGCAGGCGGAAGCTCGATGGCACGATGCCCGAAGCGTCGCCGGAGTGGACGCCTTCGCTGAGCACCTTGACCGTGAAGTTGCCGCCAGCCAGGCCGCGCAGCGAAGTGGTGCACCACAACTGGTCGTAGTTGCCGCAGCCCGAGTCCAGGCACACCACCAGCGACGGCTTGCCGATGCGACCGGCGAGATGATCGACGTAGGCGGGCAGGTCGTAGCTGCCGGACTCTTCGCAGGCTTCGATCAGGATCACGCAGCGCGAATGCGGCAGCTGCTGTTCCTGCAGCGCCAGCACGGCGGTCAGCGAACCGAAGATCGCGTAGCCGTCATCGGCGCCGCCGCGGCCGTAGAGGCGATCGCCCTTGATGACCGGCGACCACGGGCCGAACTCCGGATCCCAGCCGGTCATCTCCGGCTGCTTGTCGAGGTGGCCGTAGAGCAGCACGCAATCGTCGTTGCTGCCGCCGTGGGCCGCCGGGATCTCGATGAAGATCAGCGGCGTGCGCCCTTCGAGACGAACCACTTCGACCTGCATGCCCGGGATCGGCTGGGCTTTGGCCCAACGCTCCATCAGCGTGACGGCATCTTCCATGTAGCCGTGCTTGACCCAGTCGGCGTCGAACATCGGCGACTTGTTCGGGATGCGGATGTATTCGACGAGTTGCGGAACGATCTCGTCATCCCATTTGCCGCCGACGAAACGGTCGACCTTGCTGCTGTCCATGGAGGGGGGCCTCGGAACGGTGGAAACCGCCAGTTTACGCCTGCGCGGCGGTCGATCCGATGCGCGATGGGGCGGGTTGGCACCCGGGAACGGCAGCGTATGGACCGGTTTTGCCTCCCGGTAGGCCTTTCCTGACCGGTTGCAGCGGTTTGCCCCTGCCCGGTTGTGAAGGCGGTGGCGATGCAGCGGCAGCCGGCCAGTGCCGACACTGGTTGCCCGCGTCCACGGAGCCACGCCATGAGAACCCCCGCCAGGATGGCCTTGCCGCTGCTGCTGACCTTTCTGATGGCGGCCGCTGCCACCGTCGCGGCCGCCGAGAAGGTCAATATCAACACTGCCGATGCGGCCACCATCGACCGGGTCATGGTCAACATCGGGCCGGGCAAGGCCGAAGCGATCGTCGCCTACCGCAAGGCGAACGGTCCTTTCCGCAGCGCCGAGCAACTGGCCCTGGTCAAAGGGGTGGGGCTCAAGACCGTGGAGAAGAACCTGGACCGCATCGTCTTGACGGCGCCTGCCGCTCCGGCAAGGCAGGCGGTGGCTGGCAAGCAGGCGCCGGCAAAGCCGCTGGCCGCGAAGCCGGCAGCCAAACCGGCGGCCAAACCGGCGGCCAGACCAGCAGCCAAACCAGCTGACCGCACCGGGGGAGTCAGCCGCTGACGTTGCTTGCCGCCGCCGTTCGCGCGGCGATGGTGGCAAGCGAACAGGCAAGGATGCCGAAGGGACACAGGGGGAGTCTCCCTGGACAAGGATGTATGCCGCCCCGTCGCAACGGATTGTGACGGGGTGGCGCTCGAACGCCGCAACCCACGACGTGCCCACCGCTAGACTGTCAGCTTCCGGTCCGCACAGGCGACGTCGAAGGCGATGACACCCGAACGCAGCAGCCGGTCGTGGGTAATCCCGGCCAACGAATACCGCCGCGAACGCTGGCGCAACCAGATGGGCTGGACGCGTGAGATCCACGCGCATGTACCGGGCACGGGGGCGCCTTCGACGGAGTGGGACTGGCGCCTGTCGATCGCCGAGATCGAGCGCGATGCGCCGTTCTCCGCCTTCCCCGGAATCGATCGCGAGCTCGTCCTGCTGGCTGGCAATGGCCTGCGCCTGCGTTTCGACGATGGCGAAGTCACGGACCTGTTGCCGCCGCACGATCGTCTGCGCTTTGCCGGCGAACGTGGCGTCGTCGGCGAGCTGCTCGATGGCCCCACGCACGACTTCAACCTGATGTGGCGTCGTGACCGCGTCCGCGCCGACCTATGGCATCGTCCGCTGGTCGGGCCGATGGTCCTGTTCGCAGAACCCGACAGCACCTGGATCGTGCACCTGATCGCAGGTCAGGCACGATTTGCCGACGACTCCGGCCTGCCGGCGATGGCGGCGGCCGATACCGCGATCATCTCGGCCGGATCACAGCGGCTGCGGCACGTGCTCGACGGTGGCGGCGAGGCGCTGCTGATCCGGATCGAAGCGCAGGGCTGACCGCACTGCGGGCCCCTGCGCTCCAGGAGCTAGTACACGTCGCGGCAATAGCGACGGTCCGCCGCCATGGCTTCCAGCGCATCCAGGCCGACCGCTTCGCGCAGCACGGCGTCGACGTCCGGCGCCATGCCTTCGAGGCTGCCGCAGACATAGACCGACGCTCCCTCGGCGATCCACTCGCGCAACTGCCCCATTCGTTCGCGCAGCAGGTGCTGCACGTACGTACGTTGCGAAGCGTCGTCGCGAGAGAACGCAAGATCCAGCTGCTGAAGCCGGCCCTGCCGCAGCCACGCTTCGATCTCGTCGCGGTAATGCAGATCGTGCTGGCTCTGGCGCTCGCCGAACAGCAGCCAGTTGCGATGATGGCCGACGGCGATGCGCGCCTTGAGCAGGGCGCGCAGTCCGGCCAGACCAGTGCCGTTGCCGATCAGCACCACCGGCCGGTCGTCGAGCGGGGCATGGAAGGAGGGATTGCGGCGAATGCGCACGTCGATGTGCTCGCCCGGCAGGGCATGCGCCGTCAGCCATCCGCTGCCGCTGCCAAGGCGTCCGTCCGGGTGGCGCATCTGCCGCACCAGCAACTGCAAGCTGCCGTCTGCTGGCAGCGACGCGATCGAGTACTCGCGGTGTGGCAATGGCTGCAGGCTGTCGGCAACAGTCTGCGCATCCTGGCCGAGGCTGTCGCGCGGCGCCGGCAATCGCGACCGCGCCAATGCGCGCGACAACGGCTCCGACACGCCAGCCACTTTGACCACGGTGTCACCATCGAGACCACGGGTGGCGAGCCAGTGCGCGACCGCGTCCTCCGGGTGGCGCGGGCCGATTTCGGCGATGTCGCCGGCATTCCAGTCGAGGCGTGCGCTGTCGCCGGGAACCAGTGCGACGTGATACGCCGGACCGCCAATGCTGCCCGGGTTCAGCCATCGGCGTTCCTGCAGGCGCCACGACTGATACGCCGGTGCGCTCCAGTCGGCGAAGTCGGCATGACCGCTGAGCTGTCCCAGTCGATGCTGCCAATGGCGCAGCGCACCGGCGTCGCCGGCATCGACCTCGATGCGGTCGAACAGCGGCGTCGCGCCGTGGTGGTGCAGCCACTGGTCCAGGCGACGACCGAAGCCGCAGAACTGCTCGTAAGCGCGGTCGCCCAGCGCCAGCACGGCGTACTCGATGCCCTCCAGCGACACCGGCCGATCAAGCACGTGACGGGTGAAACCAAGTACGTGGTCGGGCGGGTCGCCTTCGCCGGTGGTGCTGGCGATGAACAACGCGCGCCGATGTCGTCGCAGGACGTCGGCATCGACGCGGTGCAGCGGTAGCGAGCGCACTGCCACGCCGGCACTGCGCAGGGCGTCGGCGGTGTGTTCGGCCAACTGTTGGGCGAAGCCGGTCTGACTCGCCCACGACAACAGCACGGCGTCGCCGTCGCTGCCGCTGTCACCCTGGGTATTCGTTCGCGATTGTCTGCGCGTTCTGGCGACGACCGCCGCGCACCATCCCGCGTATGCCAGCAATAGCACGGTGGCCAGCAGCCAGTTGCCCAGACGCGGTGACGCCAGCCACCACGGGTCGGTCTGCCAATGGCCGAATGCCAGGGAAATTGCCAGCAGGCCCGACAGCGCCAATGCATTGCCAAGCCACGCCCGTGACGTTGCGGGTCCCGCGCTCATGCCTGCAGCAATTCCGCGAACGCCGGCGTCATGCGCTCTTCGCGCCCGCAGGCGCCGGCCGCGACGAAGCGCGCCGCCAGGTCGTGGCGACACGCGAACGCGAAGCCCTCGTCCACGCCCATCACCGTCAATGCGGTCGACCAGCCGTCGGCAAGCATCGCGTTGCTCGCGGCCACCGTGACCGCTACCGGTGCGCCGCGTGCCGGGCGACCGCTGCGCGGGTCGAAGGTGTGGCTGTAGTGCTGGCCATCGTGCTCGAAGCGATGCCAGCGGTCGCCGGACGTGGCCACGGCCAGACCGTCCAGCGCGAGCACGCGCGCCGGCGTTGCATCGTCCTCGTCGCCGGCGCAGGCTTCGACGATCACGCGCCAGGCGCTGCCGTCGGGCTTGCGCCCGCGACCGGACAGTTCGCCACCGACTTCGACCAGCGCGCTGTCGATGCCATCCGCCTGCAACTGCGCCGCCACCGCATCGACGGCGAAGCCCTTGGCGATCGCGCACAGGTCCAGCTGCGTTCCGCCCGGCTGCAGTACCCGCTGCGTTGCGGCGTCGATCCCGATGCGTTGCCAGCCGACCGACGCGAGCACGTCCGCAGGCACCTGGCCCGGCGCGTCGTGTGGTCCGGACGGGCCGAAGCCCCATGCGTCGGCAACTGCGCCGATGGTCGGGTCGTAGGCGCCGTCACTGGAGCGGGCAATATCGAGCGCGCACGCCAGCACGGTCCAGAAGTCGTCCGGCAGCGCATGCCAGGTCCCGGCCGCGGCGGCATTGAACCGGCTCAGGTCGGAATGGGCGGTCCAGTTGCTCATCTGCGCGACCACGCGATCCAGGCGCGCCTGGATGCGCGCGCGGATCGCGTGCAGGTCGACGTTCGGCCGGGTCACCAGCTTCACCGACCAGGTCGTTCCCATCGTGGCTCCGCCGAGAGTGTCGACGGCGCCACGCAGATGGCTCGCAGCTTGCATCACCGATGCGTCGATTACTGCGGCAGCACTTCGAGCGTGGCGACATAACCGACGCGGCGCTGCTTGGCCTGCGGCACGGTCGTCTTGTTGTCTTCGCTGGTGGCTTCGAGCCAGTACATGCCGGCTTCCGGCCAGGTCACGGCGAATTCGCCCTTGGCGTCGGTCTTGACCTTGATCTCGTCCTGCGCGTTGCGGTAACGGGTGTTGCCGCGCACGATCTCGACGTCGATGCCGCCTGCCGGCTTGCCATCGATCTGCATGCGGAACTTCGCCGCGTCGCCGACGAACAGGTCATTGGGATGGGTCACCGGCACCATCTCCAGGCCCTTGCCGCTGGGCTTGAGCGCGGTGTCGTTGGGCGAGCCGTTGGTGACGAAGGTCTCCACGCGGCTGATCGACTGCGAAACCTGCAGGTTCTTCGCGCCCTTGGGCACTTCGGTCGCGAACGCAGCAGCGGTGCCGCGCCAGCGCTTGGGCTTGCCGTCCTCGTCCCATTGGCCGACGACGTAGTCGTTGACTACGCCGATCTTGTAGGTGCCGGCCTGCTTGAGCTCGACATCGAACACGGTGCGGTACTTGCCGGTGGCGCTGTTCTGCGCGGCGACCGGGCTGCCATCGGGTGCGGTGATGGCGAGATTGTCGGTCTTCAGCGGCACGTGATTGAAGTAGAACAGGTCGTTCGACACCGCAGCATCGACGGTCACCCACGGGTTGTTGCCGGCGAGCACGGTCTGCGAGGGCTGCAACCACGCCTTGTGGGCCTGCGCGGCCAAGGGCAGGGAAAGCGCGAGTGCGAGTGCGGCGAACTTGAGGGTCTGCTTCATGGGGAACGCTCCGGACGAACTGAAAGAGTGGGGTGCCGGGAACCGGCAGGGCGGCTCGCGAAAAGCAGTTACGGCTTGCTGGCCAGCGTGACCAGGCCGAGTTCGCTGCTTCCTTGCGCAGAGCCGTCGCTGGCGCCGCGCCACTTGAACGGGATCTTGAGCAGCTCGCGTCCGCCGACTTCGCGTGCGGCTTCCACGACCAGCGTGTAGTCGCCGGCTGGCAGCGCGGCCAGCTCCGGATTCTTGTCGGTGAACTGCAGCGTGTGCTTGCCGACCGGACGCGTCGGGCCGGTCACGCCATCGACCGGCATCTGCAGGGTGCGGCCGCTGCGTCGCCACCACTGGCGCAGGTCGGGCAGCCACTTGCTGCCGGCGCCCTCGTTGGTCGCCTTCTGCGAGTACCAGACGGCAAGGTTTGCCGCGGCCTTCTGGTCTGGACCCTCGACCCAGATCGCCACGTACGGCCGGTGGTACTCGGCGACGTTGAGCTGGGGAATCTGCAGGCTGAGGTTGATCTCCGCCGAATGGGCCGGCAGGGCGAGCAGTCCGCTCAGCGCAATGGTCAGTTGGACACGCATGGGATCTCCGGGGGGAACGACGGAACTCGTCGGCGGGGTCAGTGGATGAAAAGCAGGGCAAGCAGCAACGGAAGCACCAACCCAAGCGCCACGTACGGCCACGTCGTGGGCCGCTGGCGCGCGTGCATCTGCAGCAGGAACAGGCCGGTGATGCAGAACACCAGGCAGGCGATGGCGAACAGGTCGATGAACCAGCGCCAGGCGGCGCCGGCGTTGCGTCCCTTGTGCAGATCGTTGAGGTAGGCGACCCAGCCGCGCGATGTGCGCTCGTACTCGACCGCACCCGTGGCACGGTCGATGCTCAGCCAGGCGTCTCCGCCGGGGCGCGGCAGCGACAGATACACCTCGTCGGCCGACCATTCCGCCGGTTGCCCACCGATGGCCACCGGCAGCACGTCGTTGAGCCAGCCGCCGACCGTGGCGGGCAATGGTGCGCTGCCGCCCTCGCGTTTGCCCAGCGCCTTCAGCACCGATGGCGGCATCTCGACCTTGCGGTTGAGCGTCTCCGGCTTGGCCTCGATCACGCTGGAGTGATTGAGCGTGATTCCGGTGACGGAGAACAGCAGCATCGCGACCAGGCAGATTGCCGAACTGATCCAGTGCCACTGGTGCAGCGTGCGCAGCCAGAAGCCACGGCGTTGCTGGCGTGTGGCGATATCGGGTGCGGCCGAGGAGGTGCTCATGTGCCGCTCAGGTCTCCGCCCAGCGTCGCAGCAGGTTGTGATAGACGCCGGTCAGCTGCACGAGTGCAGGGTGGTCGGGAACGTCCTGGGTCAGGCGCCGGATCGAGACATCGAGGTCGAACATCAGGCGCCGCTGCGCATCCTCGCGCAGCAGACTCTGGATCCAGAAGAACGAGGCGACCCGCTCGCCGCGGGTGACCGGCGTGACCTTGTGCAGGCTCGTCCCCGGGTACAGCACCAGGTCCCCGGCCTGCAGCTTGACGCGCTGCACGCCGTAGGTGTCCTCGATGATCAGCTCGCCGCCGTCGTAGTCTTCCGGCGCATTGAGGAACAATGTCGCCGACAGATCGGTGCGGATCGGCTCCGCGCCGCCGGTGCTGCGGTCGTAGCGCACGGCGTTGTCGACGTGGAACCCGAACGACTGGCCGCCGCTGTAGCGGTTGAACAACGGTGGATAGATGCGCTGCGGCAGGGCGGCAGAGAAGAACGTCGAGTTGCGGGCCAGCGCTTCCAGCACCAGTGCGCCCAGCTCACGCGCGACCGGGTCGTTCTCCGGCAGCTGCGCGTTGTCCTTGGCCTGCGCCGACTGATGACCGGCGGTGATGCGGCCATCGGCCCAACCGGCCTGCGCCAGCCGCGCGCGGCAATGCGCGACCTGTTCGGCGGTGAGGACTTGCGGAACCTGCAGCAGCATCTTCTCGCTCCTTCAATGCGACCGCCCGGCCAGGGCCGGGCGGCGCGGGGACCCGTCAGGACGGGATTAGAACCTGTAGGCGGCACTCAATACCACCGAGCGGGTATCGCCCGGCGTCGACCAGCCATTGTTGCGGACGCGGGTGTAGTACTCCTTGTCGAACAGGTTGTTGGCGTTGAGCTGCAGGCTCAGTCGCTCGTTGATGTCATAGCCGACCATGGCGCGGTGAGTCGTGTAGCCCTTGATGTCGCCGGCATTGGCGCCGACGCCGGTGTAGTACTCGAAGCCGCTCTGGTAGGTGATGCCGTAGCCGAAGGTCCACTGGTTCAGATCGTAGGTGCTCCACAGGCTGCCCGAGCGCTCGGGCGTGGCGCTGATGGGCCGACCCTTGAGCGGGTCAGGATTGGCTGCGGTGTTGCCGCAGGCGGTACTCGGACTGGCGAGGCAGTTGTCGGACACGCCCTGCAGCACTTCGCTGTCGAGGTAGGTGACGTTGGCGAAGATCGACCAGTCGTGGGTGATCTGGCCGGCGACGCCGAGGGTGACGCCGTCGACGCGCGCTTCGCCGTCGAGCTGCTGCTCGCCGGTCGGGTTGGCCGGGTTGCCCGGGTCGGCGACCTTGTACTGGTCGCGGTTGTTGCGGAACACCGAAGCGGTCAGCGCCAGGCGATTGGCGATGTCCCACTTGGTGCCGATCTCGTAGTTGACTGCGGTTTCCGGGTCGACGTTGCAGTTGGCGGTGCCGGTGGTGCTGGTCAGGGTGCAGGAACCGTTGACCGATGCCTTCGACGGGGTCTTGCTGTTGGAGTACGACACGTAGATGGTGCCGTTCGCGGCGGGCTTGAAGACCAGGCCGGCGCGGTAGGAGAACAGGTCGTCCTCGTTGGCGGCGACGGGGGCGCGGCCGAGCACGGCGCCAATGTTGGTGTTGTCGGGACGCGGGTTGGCCGGCGTCGGTGCGGTGTAGGTCTTGATGTTCCAGCTGACGCTGTCGCCCTCGTTGTGCTCGTAGCGGGCGCCCAGGTTGAGCATCCACTGCTCGTTGAACTCGAGCGTGTCGAACACGTAGACGGCCTGGTTGTCCTGCGTGCCTTCGCTGCGGCCGACCAGGGTCGGATTGACCGGGCCGGTCCAGAGCGAGTCCGGGTTGGTCAGGCTCATGATCGGCAGGACGGCCGGGCTGCCGTCCGGGTTGCGCAGCAGGTTGACCGTGTCGAGATCGAAGCTCTCGTGCGAGAACGAGATGCCGGCGACGACCGCGTGCTGCACCGAACCGGTGGCGAAGCGCGAGGTCAGGTCGGTCTGGCTGATGGCGATGCCGTTGCGGGTATCGCGCGAATGGCCGCGCGGGCCGCTGGGCTGGTAGGTGTTGGGCGTGAGCGGACGCGGGCAGGCCAGGCCGGTGGCGGCGTTGATGCCGCCCGCCAGGCACCAGGTGCCCTGCGGAGCATCGACGACGCTGAGCTGGTCGACCTGCTGGTAGCGGGCCAGGCTGCGCAAGGTCATCTGGTCGCTGAAGTCGTGTTCGAACACGCCGGTGAGCATGTCGACATCGATCTCCTGCTTGTCGATGTTGCGGTAGCCGTAGTAGTTGGATGGGTCGACGCCCGGCAGCGGGCCGCCGTAGGCACTGAAGTAGGGCACACCGTACTGCGGAACGTTGTCGTCGCTCTGGTGGAAATAGTTCAGGGTGAAGCGGGTGTCGCTGCCCAGCCCGAAGGCCAGCGACGGGGCGATGCCCCAGCGCTCGAAGGTCTCGACATCACGGCCCGGCGCGTCGTTCTGGTGAACCATCGCGTTGATGCGGAACGCGGTGCCGTTGTCGAAGTCGGTGTTGCTGTCGACGGTGATGCGGCCGTAGCTGTCGGTGCCTGCGCCGGCCTGCAGCACGGTGAAGTCGCCCTCGCGCGCGGACTTGCTGACCAGGTTGATGTTGCCACCGACCGAGCCGGCGCCGGAGTAGACCGAGTTGGAACCGTTGATGAGTTCGATCGCGTCGAGGTTGAAGCTGTCGCTGCGGCTGTACTGGGCGCTGTCGCGGACGTTGTCGGTGGTGATGTCGCTGTTGGCGTTGAAGCCGCGCAGGATGATGCTGTCGCCATAGCCGCCACCGCCTTCACCGGCGCCGAAGGTGATGCCCGGCAGCGTGGTGAGGACGTCGCGCAGGCCGATCAGGTTCTGCTGGTCCATCACTTCCTTGGTGACCACCGTGATCGTCTGCGGCGTGTCGAGCAGCGGCCCGGTGTACTTGACCGACGAGGGCTTGTCGATGTACTGGCCGTGCACTTCGATCTTGTCGAGGTCCTTGGCCTGCGGTTCACCTGCCGGATCGGCCAGCGCCGGGGAGGCGACGACAAGGGTGGCGACGGCAACCGCGACGGCGCCGGCGAGCGGCGAAACGGCGAACTTCCTGTTGGACATGGGGGAACCCTGAGAGTCGGAGTGCGGCACGCTGCCGCTGCGATCGACAATGGTAATGAGAGCGATTCCCATTTGCAACGAAAACTGAACGTGCGACCGGCCAGCCGGACGGGTCTGGGCCCTGTCCGGCGGATGAAACGGCCCCTGCGTGCCGGTTATGCGCGTGATCAGGCAGGCGGTCAGAACCGATAAGCGGCGCTGACCACCACAGAACTCGCGTCGCCCGGGGTCGCCCAGCCGGTGTTGCGGGCGCGGATGAAGTAGTCCTTGTCGAAGAGGTTGTTGACGTTGAGCTGCAGGCTCAGATGCTCGTTGACGTCGTAGCCGACCATGGCGCGGTGGGTGGTATAGCCCTTGATGGTGCCCGCCCTGGCGCCGGTGCCGACGTAGTACTCGTAACTGCCCACGCAGCTGACGCCGTAGCCGAAGGTCCACTGGTCCAGCTCATACGTGGTCCAGGCGCTGCCGGAACGTTCTGGCGTGCCGCTGAGCGGCTTGCCCTTGAGCGGGTCCGGGTTGGCTGCGGTGTTGCCGCAGGCGGGGGCCGGATTGGCGATGCAGTTGTCGGACACGCCCTGCAGCACTTCGCTGTCGAGCCAGGTGACGTTGGCGAAGATGGACCAGTCGGCCGTGATCTTGCCGGCCGCGCCAAGGGTGACGCCGTCGACCCGGGCCGTGCCGTCGAGCTGCTGCTCGCCGCCGGGGTTGAGCGGATTGAGAGGATCGGGGACCTTGTACTCCTCGCGCTCGTTGCGGAATACCGAAGCGGTGAGCGCCAGCCCGTCGGCGACGTCCCACTTGGTGCCGATCTCGTAGTTGATCGCGGTTTCCGGGTCGACATTGCAACTGGCGGTGCCGGTGGTGCTGCTGGCGACACACGAACCGTTGACCGACGCCTTGGATGGCGTCTTGCTGTTGGAGAACGAGGCGTAGACGGTGCCGTTCTCCGCGGGCTTGTAGACCAGGCCGGCGCGATAGGAGAACAGATCGTCCTCGTTGGCCGCCACCGGGTTGCGACCGAGGACGGTGCCGATGCCGGTGTTGTTGGGCCTGGGATTGGCGGCCGTCGGTGCGGTGTATGTCTTGACCCTCCAGCTGACGCTGTCGCCTTCGTTGTGCTCGTAGCGCGCGCCGAGATTGAGCATCCACTGCTCGTTGAACTCGAGTGTGTCGAAGACATAGATGGCCTGATTGTTCTGCGTGCCTTCGCTGCGGCCCGACAGGAACGGATTGACCGGGCCGGTCCACAACGAGTCCGGGTTGGCCAGGCTGGTGATGGGCGGGGCAACCGGGCTGCCGTCCGGGTTGCGCAGCAGGTTGGTCGTGTCCAGCTCGAAGCTCTCGCGGGAGAACGACACACCGGCGACCAGTGCGTGGCCGATCGAGCCTGTGGCAAAGCGCGAGGTCAGGTCGGTCTGGCTGATGGCGATGCCGTTGCGGGTGTCGCGCGAGAAGCCGCGCGGACCGCCAGGACGGTAGTCGCCAGGGCGCAGCGGACGCGGGCAGGGCAGGCCCGTGGCCGGGTTGATGCCGCTTTGCAGGCACCACGTGCCCCCGGGCGCGTCGACCACGCTGAGCTGGTCGACCTGCTGGTAACGGGCCAGGCTGCGCAAGGTCATGTGTTCGTTGAAGTCGCGCTCGAACACACCGGTAAGGGAGTCGACCTCGATCTCCTGCCTGTCGAGGTTGCGGTAGCCGTAGTAGTTGGACAGGTCGACGCCCGGCAGCGGCCCGCCAAAGCTGCTGAAGTACGGCACGCCGTACTGCGGGATGTTGTGGTCGCTCTGGTGCAGGTAGCTCAGGGTGAATCGGGTGTCGCTGCCCAGCCCAAAGGCCAGCGACGGGGCGATGCCCCAGCGCTCGAAGGTCTCGACATCACGACCCGGGGCATCGTTCTGGTGGACCATCGCATTGATGCGGAACGCCGTGCCCCTGCCGAACTCGGTGTTGCTGTCGACGGTGATGCGGCCGTAACCGTCGGTTCCCGCTCCAGCCTGCAGCACGGAGAAGTCGCCTTCGCCTGCGACCTTGCTGACCAGGTTGATGTTGCCGCCGACCGAGCCGGCGCCGGAGTAGACCGAGTTCGAGCCGTTGATCAGCTCGATCGATTCGAGGTTGAAGGTGTCGCTGCGGGTGTACTGGGCGCTGTCGCGCACGCCGTCGGAGGTGATGTCGCTGTTGGCGTTGAAGCCGCGCAGGGTGATGCTGTCGCCATAGCCGCCACCGCCCTCGCCAGCGCCAAAGGTGATGCCCGGCAAGGTGCTGAGGACGTCGCGCAGGCCCAGCAGGTTCTGCTGGTCGATGACCTCGCGGGTGACCACGGTAATCGTCTGCGGGGTATCGAGCAGCGGCTCGGTGTACTTCACCGAGGAGGGCTTGTCGGTGTGCTGGCCGTGCACCTCGATCTTGTCGAGGTCCCTGGCCTGCGGCCCGCTGGCGTGACCCGGCTGACCGGCCTGGGCGGGTGCGGTGAGGTCGAGGGCGCAAATGGCGACCGTGAGAGCGCCGGCGAGCGGCGAGGCTGCGAACTTCCTGTTGGACATGGACTTCCCTGAGTGTTCGGCGGCAGTGCCCGCCGCGTGGTCAGGAAAGCTTAATGCGAGTCATTCGCATCTTTGTCGAGTGGATGGTCCGGCTCAGGGTCCGCTGTCTTTGCAGCGGAAGGCCACTTTGCTTCAGGCGCGGTCGTCGCGGGTCCAGATCCCGCCGTCCTCGACCTTGACCGGGAACTTCAGCACCGGCTCGTAGGCGGGTGCGCACAGCGGGCGGCCATCGCGCACGTCGAACTTCGCTCCGTGCAGCACGCATTCGATCGTCGCTTCCTCACCGTCGAAGGTGCCGGCGGACAGTTCGAAGTCCTCGTGCGAGCACTTGTCCTGGAGCGCGTAGAAATCGCCGTCGTAGTTGACCACCAGGATGGGCGTATCGCCGTCCCAGGCGACGGTCGACTCGCCCGGGAGCAACTGCGAGGTAGCGCAGACGAAAACCCAGTCGCTCATGCCTTACAGGGCCTTTTCCAGGATCTCGAAACGCAGGTCGTCGCGCTTGGGTTCGCCAAAGCGCGCGTCGCCGTACGGGAACGGCTTCTTGATGCCGGTGCGGTGGTAGCCGCGGCGCTCGTAGAAGGCGATGAGTTCGTCGCGGACATCGATCACGGTCATGCGCATGGCCTTCAGGCCCCAGTCCTCGCGGACGATGCGCTCGGCCTCGTGGATGACCACCTTGCCGATGCCGCCGCCCTGCAGGGTCGGGTTGACCGAGAACATGCCGAAGTAGCCGGCACCGTCCTCGACCGCGACATGGGCGCAGGCCAGCAGCTGGCGGCGGCCGTCGCCGGCATCGCGCTCGGCCACCAGGATCACGCTCTGCGGGCGATCAATGCAGGCCTGGATGTCGTCGGCGCCGGTGCGGCGGCCGCCAAGCAGGTCGGCCTCGGTGGTCCAGCCCTGCTTGCTGGCGTCGCCGCGGTAGGCGGACTCGACCAGTGCGACCAGCGCGTCGATGTCGGCGCGGTTGGCGTTGCGGAACACGATGGTGGGCGAGTCGATCGCCGCGGCATTGGTCGTCATGCGAGCAGTTTACGTACCTTGCGCAGGGCCGCAACGAAGGCATCGACCTCGTCGTGGGTGTTGTAGAAAGCCAGCGACGCGCGGCAGGTCGCGGCGACACCGAAGTGGTGCATCAACGGATGCGCGCAGTGGTGGCCGGAGCGGATGGCCACGCCTTCCAGGTCGAGCAGGGTGGCCAGGTCGTGGGCATGCGCGCCTTCGACGAGGAAGCTGATCACCGCCGCCTTCTCGCGGGCTTCGCCGAAGATGCGCAGGCCCTCGACCTTCGACAGCTCCTCGGTGGCATGGGCCAGCAGGGCCTGCTCGCGCGCCTCGACGTTGTGCATGCCCAGCGCCGACAGATAGTCGACCGCGGCGCCCAGGCCGATGAAGCCGGCGATGTTGGGCGTGCCGGCTTCGAACTTGTGCGGCGGATCGTTGAAGACCGTGCCTTCGAAGCGCACTTCCTTGATCATCTCGCCGCCGCCGATGAACGGTGGCATCGCGGCCAGGTGCTCGCGGCGTGCCCACAGCGCGCCGGTGCCGGTCGGGCCGGACATCTTGTGGCCGGTGATGGCGTAGAAGTCGCAGCCGATCGAGGCGATGTCGAGCACGCGGTGCGGCGCGGCCTGCGAGCCGTCGACCACCGTGACGATCCCGCGCCTGCGTGCCTCGCGGCAGATCTCGCGGACCGGATTGACCGTACCGAGCACGTTGGAGACGTGGGTCAGCGACAGCAGTTTCACTTCCGGCGTGAGCAGCGCATACAGGCGATCGAGGTCGAGCTCGCCGCGCTCGTTGAGTTCGGCGACCTTGATCGTGGCGCCGGTGCGCTGGGCAACCAGCTGCCACGGCACGATGTTGGCGTGGTGCTCCATGCGCGTGAGCACGATCGCATCGCCCGGCTGGAGGCTCGGCAGCGCCCACGAGTAGGCCACCAGGTTCAGCGCGAACGTGGTGCCGCTGCACAGCACCAGCTCGTCGCCACGCACATTGAGGAACTTGGCCAGCTTGTTGCGCGCGCCTTCGTAGGCATCGGTCGCCTCGGTGCCGAGCGCATGCACCGCGCGGCTGACATTGGCGTTGTGGTGGCGGTAGAAATCGTCGACCGCGGCAATCACCGATTCCGGCTTCTGTCCGGTGTTGGCCGAGTCGAAATAGATCAGCGGCTTGCCGTGGACCTTGCGCGTCAGCAGCGGAAAGTCGGCGCGGACCCGGGCCCAGTCGATCGTGCTGTCGAGGGAGGCGTTCATGCAGTCTCCAGCGTGGCCAGCGCGGCGTCGAGGCGGGCGGTCAGCGTCTCGCGCAGGACGCGATCGCCGAACACCGCCAGGGTCTCGCGGCAGAACGCGGCGGTCAGCAGCGACCGTGCCTGCTCTGCCGGCACGCCACGGCTGCGCAGGTAGAACAGCGCGGTCGCATCGAGCTGGCCAACGGTGGCGCCGTGCGCGGCCTGCACTTCGTCGGCGTGGATCTCCAGCACCGGCTGGGTGTCGATCTCGGCGCCTTCGCTGAGCAGCAGGTTCTTGTTGGACAGGTTGGCGGCGGTGCCGTCGGCGCCTTCGCGGATCAGGATGCCGCCGTGGAAAGCGGCCTTGCCGCGACCGGCGCCGAGGCCGCGCCAGGTCAGGTCGCAACTGCCGTCGCGGCCGACGTGGTCGATGCCCAGGCGGGTGTCGAGGTGGCGCTTGCCCGTGGCGAGTAGCACGCCATTCGCATGCAACTTCGCGCCGTCGCCGTGCAGGGCGACATTGAGCTCGTGGCGCGACAGGCCGGCGCCGAGTTCGAGGTCGAGACGACGGTACTCCGATGCCTTCGCCATCACCGCGTCGGTCCGCGAGATCAACGTGGCGTTGCTGCCCTCGTCCTGCACGCGCGCGTGGTTCAGCGTCGCATTCGGGCCGAGGTGGACGTGGGTCACCGCGTTGGCGAGGTGGCTGTGGGGACCGGCGCCGAGCTGGTGCTCGACCATGGTCAGCGTCGCGCCTTCGCGAAGCTCGATCAGGTTGCGCAGGTGCCAGGCGCGGTCGCCATCGCTGGTCGCGCCGATGAACACCAGGTGCAGCGGCTGTTGGGCCTGCGCGCCGGCGTCGGCGCGCAGCACGATGCCGTCGTCGGCGAGCGCCGAATTGAGGCGGGCGAAGATCTCGTCGGCGCGGTCGAAGCGGCGGGCGAGGAAGTTGGCCTCGCGCGGTTCGCCTTCGCGCAGCACCTGCGAGAGCGGCTGCAGCGAAATGCCATCACCGAGTCCGCCGATGTCGCTATGGACGGCGTCGAGGCGGCCATTGACGAAGACGATGCGCGGCGCCGGGATGCCATCGAGCAGGCCGGCATCGAACGCTGCAACGTCGGCGCCGCTGGCGGCGAAGCTGCGACGCTCCAGCGAGCGCAGCGGCGTGTACTTCCAGGCCTCGACGCGGGCGTGAGGAATGCCGTCGCGCAGGGCCGCATCGAGCGCGGCCTTGCGGCTGTCGCCGAGGCCGGCGGCGTCGCGGGCGGCCAGCGAATCGAAGGCGCTGGCGAAGGAGTCGAGCAGGGCGCTCATGTCAGACCGCCGCCTGCGGCGCGATGCGATCCTTGACCCAGGCGTAACCATGCTCTTCCAGCTGCAGGGCCAGTTCCGGGCCGCCGGTCTCGACCACGCGACCGTCGGCGAGCACGTGCACCACGTCGGGCTTGATGTAGTCGAGCAGGCGCTGGTAGTGGGTGATGACCAGGAACGCACGGCCGGCGTCGCGCAGCGCGTTGACGCCGTCGGCGACGGCCTTGAGCGCGTCGATGTCCAGGCCCGAGTCGGTCTCGTCGAGGATCGCCAGGCGCGGTTCGAGCAGGGCCAGCTGGAAGATCTCGTTGCGCTTCTTCTCGCCGCCGCTGAAGCCTTCGTTGACGCCGCGGTGCAGCAGTTCGTCCTTCAGGTGCAGCACGGCCAGCTTCTGCCGCACCAGCTTGAGGAACTGCATCGAGTCGAGTTCGGCCTCGCCGCGCGCCTTGCGCTGGGCGTTGAGTGCGGTGCGCAGGAAATAGGTGTTGTTCACGCCCGGGATTTCGACCGGGTACTGGAAGGCCAGAAACACGCCGGCCGCCGCGCGCTCTTCGGGCTCAAGTTCGAGCAGGTTGCGGCCGTCGTACGTCACCGTGCCGGCGGTGACCTCATAGCCTTCGCGCCCGGCCAGGATGTTGCCCAGGGTCGACTTGCCCGCGCCATTGGGGCCCATGATCGCGTGCACCTGGCCGGCCTGGACGTCGAGCGACAGTCCCTTGAGGATTTCCTTGCCGGCGACGGATACGTGGAGGTTTTCGATCTTGAGCATGTTCGATTCCGGGTTGTTCATTGGGTCAGCCGACCGAGCCTTCGAGACTCACTTCCAGCAGCTTCTTGGCTTCCACCGCGAATTCCATCGGCAGTTCGCGGAACACCGACTTGCAGAAGCCGTCGACGATCATCGACACCGCGTCCTCCGCGCCGATGCCGCGGCTGCGGCAATAGAACAGCTGGTCATCGCTGATCTTGGAGGTGGTCGCCTCGTGCTCGACGGTCGCGGACGGGTGCCTGACCTCGATGTACGGGAACGTGTGTGCGCCGCACTTCTTGCCGATCAGCAGGCTGTCGCACTGGGTGTGGTTGCGCGCGCCCTCGGCGCCGCCGAGCACCTTGACCAGGCCGCGGTAGGTGTTCTGGCCGCGGCCGGCGCTGATGCCTTTGCTGATGATCTTGCTCTTGGTGCGCTTGCCGACATGGATCATCTTGGTGCCGGTGTCGGCCTGCTGGCGGTGGTGGGTCAGCGCGACCGAGTAGAACTCGCCGCTCGAGTCGTCGCCCAGCAGCACGCACGACGGGTACTTCCAGGTGATCGCCGAACCGGTCTCGACCTGGGTCCAGGAGATCTTCGAGCGCGCACCGCGGCATTCGCCACGCTTGGTGACGAAGTTGTAGATGCCGCCGACGCCGTTCTCGTCACCGGGGTACCAGTTCTGCACCGTCGAGTACTTGATCTCGGCGTCATCCAGCGCAACCAGCTCGACCACGGCCGCATGCAGCTGGTTCTCGTCGCGCATCGGCGCGGTGCAGCCTTCCAGGTAGGAAACGTAGCTGCCTTCCTCGGCGATGATCAGCGTGCGCTCGAACTGCCCGGTGTTCATGGCGTTGATGCGGAAGTAGGTGCTCAGCTCCATCGGGCAGCGCACGCCCTTGGGGATGAACACGAAGCTGCCGTCGGAGAACACGGCCGAGTTCAGCGCGGCGAAATAGTTGTCGCCGGTGGGGACGACGCTGCCCAGGTACTGCTTCACCAGCTCCGGGTGATCGTGGATGGCTTCCGACAGCGAACAGAAGATGACGCCCTTCTCGGCCAGTTCCTTGCGGAAGGTGGTGCCGACGGAGACCGAGTCGAACACCGCGTCGACCGCGACGCCGGCCAGCTTGGCTCGCTCGTGCAGCGGTACGCCGAGCTTCTCGTAGGTGTCGAGCAGCTCCTGCGGCACTTCATCGAGCGAGGCGTACTTGGCCTTGGGCGCGGAGTAGTAGCTCAGCGCCTGCAGGTCGATCGGTGCGATGTTGAGCTTGGCCCAGTGCGGCATCGGCATGGTCAGGAAATGCCGGTACGCCGCGAGGCGCCACTGCGTCATCCACTCCGGCTCGTCCTTCTTGGCCGAGAGCGCGCGGATGATGTCCTCGTTGAGGCCCGGCGGCAGACTGTCGGATTCGATGTCCGTGACGAAGCCGGCCTCGTACTTGCGGCCAAGCTGCTCGTGGATCTCTTTGTTTTCTACTACTTCGGTGGCCATTGGGCTGCCTACAGGATTCGTTGTTGCATGGCGGGCGCGGCCCGCTACGCGTTGGCCAGGCGCAGGTCGATGCGCTTGGCCGATGGTTCGGGAGGTGGCGGTGGCACCAGCATCTGCGCCAGGGTCACCCCGCGCAGGGCTTCGATCACCACGTCATTGATGCGACGCCAGTTGGCGCGCACGCCGCAGGATTTCTCGATGCCGCAGTTGCCGGCATGGACGCTGCACTCGGTCATGCCGAGCGGCCCTTCCATGGCGATCACGATTTCCAGCAGGCCGATGTCCTCGGCGCTGCGGGCCAGCCGATAGCCGCCGTTGGCGCCGCGGAAGCCCTCGACCAGGCCGGCCTGGGCCAGCGGCTTGAGCACCTTGGACACCGTCGTGGCTTCCAGACCGGCACGCTCCGCCAGCTCCGACGCGCTCAGGACGGCGTCGGAACGGTGTGCGAGCACGGTCATGACGACCGTGGCGTAGTCAGTGAGCTTGGTGACGCGGAGCATGGGCGGGGGCCGGTCGGGTCAATCCGTACCGGAATTGTACGGTTTCGGGCCGGCCCAGCCAACCGCAAGGGCGGTACGCTTCGCTCCGCCCTTGCAACAGTCCTGTTCAGGATTCGCTGGCGGACGCGTTGGCAGCCGTTGGCGGGGCTGCCGGCATGACCAGGTCGAAGTAGGGCGGGGCCGGATTCTGCCCCGGCGGCACGAAGGCCGGCGCCGGCTGCCCGCCCGGGCCGAGCGAGCGCACGAACTGGTAGATCGCGCGGCGGTCTTCCAGGGTCATGTCGCGGAGCGCGAAATCGGGCATCAGCGGCCGGGTACGCAGCTTGGCGCTGTAGTCCAGCCACTGCGTCTCGGTCATCGTCGACAGCTTCATGCGCAGGTTGGTCGGGTAGGTGGTGCCCCAGGGTCCGCGGAAGCCGACTGGCGAGCCGACCAGCCACTGGCTCTTGTCGACCGCGCCCTGGTTCTGGGCATAGCCCGGGGTGTGGCAGTCGTTGCAGCCGGCGGTGCGGGCCAGGTATTCGCCGCGGGCAAGCAGGTCCTTCGGCGCGGCGGCGTGCTCCTTGCCGGCATGCTCGTTGCCGGCTTGCCGGGCGTGTTCGCCCTGCTGGCAGGCGGCCAGGGTGAGCAGGGCCGTAATGGCCAGGGCGGATCGGGTCGTCTTCATCGTTTGTGCACATCGGGTGGTGACCCACGTCAACGCGCTGGTCGCCACGAACCGGCCAGCGCGATGGCTGTCCGATGGCTGATCGGATGGCATGACATGGCCGATCCGGGCCAGAATGTCGGCTCTCCCGCAATGACTACCGGATTCCGCATGTCGCGCAAGATCGCCGCCCGTCGCTCCGCCATCCATGGCAATGGCGTTTTCGCCGTCCAGCCGATCGCCAAGGGCGAGCGTGTCATCGAATACAAGGGCACGCGCCGCACCCACGAGGAGGTCGACGCCGGCGAGAGCGGCGACATCGACACCGGCCACACCTTCCTGTTCACGCTCAACGACGAATACGTCATCGACGCCAACTTCAAGGGCAACGATGCGCGCTGGATCAACCACAGCTGTGCGCCCAACTGCGAGGCGGTGCTGGAAGAGGACGAGGGCAAGGACCGCAAGCTCGACAAGGTGTTCATCGAGGCGGTCCGCGACATCGCGCCGGGCGAGGAGCTGTCCTACAACTACGGCATCACGCTGGCCGAGAAGCACACCAAGGAGCTGAAGAAGATCTGGGAGTGCCGCTGCGGGTCGCCGGGCTGCACCGGGACGATGCTGCAGCCGAAGTCGGACAAGAAGAAAAAGAAGCAGGAAAAGAAGAAAAAGAAGCTGGTTGCGGAGTCGAAGGCCGCCAAGGCCTGACCAGGCCGTCATCCCGGCGAACGCCGGGACCCATCTTGATCGCGCCAAGCTTCCAGTCCCGCCAGGCTTCCGTCCCGCAGTCGCGCCAGGTTTCCGCCTCCGTAGTGGCGCCGTCCGCCAACCCGGGGATCGCTACGCCCGGCAGACGACATCCTGTCTTTATGCCGGGCGTGGGCCATCCATGGCCCACTGCTCCGCAATCCCCGGGTCGGCGGACGTCGCTCCGGCGCTTCATTGCCCGGTCTTCGGCTTTCTCGTTGGAGTTGGACCGTCATTCCCGCGGAGGCGGGAACCCATGGACGTTGCGCCGGGTGGGTGCAACGTACATTCGGGCAATGGCCTGCCGGGTCCGCACCGGCCACACTTGAGGTAACGCGCGCGGACGATACTGGCGCGCCACCCCTCATCCCCAAGGAGTCCCCATGAGCCTCGAAGGCAAGGTCGCCATCGTCACCGGTGCCGCCAGCGGCATTGGCAAGGAAATCGCATTCGAGCTGGCGCGCGCGGGGGCGGCGATCGCCATCGCCGATCTCAACGCCGGGGGTGCGCAGGTTGTCGCCGCGGAAATCGTCGCCGCGGGCGGGCGCGCGCTGGGCCTTGCGATGGATGTCACCGACGAGGCGGCGGTCAACGCCGGGGTCGCCCGCGCGGTGGCCGAGCTGGGGGGCGTCGACATTCTGGTGTCCAACGCGGGCATCCAGATCGTCAATCCGATCGAGCAGTTCGCCTATGCCGACTGGAAGAAGATGCTGGCGATCCATCTCGACGGCGCGTTCCTGACCACCAAGGCCGTGTTGCCGCACATGTACGGCACCGGTGCCGACGGCAAGGCCCGTGGCGGTACCGTGGTCTACATGGGCTCGGTCCATTCGCACCTGGCCTCGCCGCTGAAGTCGGCTTACGTCACCGCCAAGCATGGTCTGCTCGGACTGTCGCGGACGCTCGCCAAGGAAGGGGCGAAGCACGGGGTGCGCAGTCATGTGGTCTGCCCCGGCTTCGTCCGCACGCCGCTGGTGGACAAGCAGATTCCGGAACAGGCCAGGGAGCTGGGCATCAGCGAGGCCGAAGTGGTGAGCCGCGTCATGCTGGGCAATACGGTCGATGGCATCTTCACCACCGTCGAGGACGTCGCCCAGACGGTGCGCTTCCTGGCCGAGTTCCCGAGTGCGGCGCTGACGGGGCAGAGTTTCGTCGTCAGCCATGGCTGGCACATGCAATAGGCAGCCGGGGCTGCCGGGCTCCCTGCGTGGGCTCGTTCAAGGCGTGATGCGCGTCCGCGGAATTTGGTTGCAATGACTAACGCCAGTCTGGCGTAGGGCGCGACTGCGTATAGGCTGTGCACCGCTCGGGCATCAAGGTGCCTGGCCTGCAAGCCCAGCACGGACGATCTGGTCGGATGGCCGCCTTCGATGGCGGCGGTTGCGGCGGGGAAGACCGGACTGGCTCCCCCGCCCATCGAGACTCCCCCGCAATGCGTGCACCGTTGACCCTGGCCATCCTTGCCGCCCTGTCCACTCCGGCCATGGGCGTGGAAATCGATGGCCGCATCGATCCTGCCGAATGGCAGGGAGCGCGCGAGATCAGTGATTTCCGCAAGGTGCAGCCGCTCAGCCGCGAGCCGGCGACACTGCAGACCCGGGTCTGGGTGATGGCCACGCCGGAAGGCCTGGCGGTGGCGTTCCGCAACGACCAGCCCGTGGAGACGCGCACCCGCCAGAAGGTGCAGCGCGACTTCGACGCCCAGGTCGACCGCGTCAACCTGATGATCGACTACGACGGCGACGGCCGCACCGGCTACAACTTCACCGTCTCATCAACCGACGGCATCGCCGATGCGGTGATCAGCAACGAGACCCAGTTCAACGACGACTGGGACGGCAACTGGAAGCACGCGGTCAGCGAGGACGACACCGGCTGGAACGTCGAGATGCTGATCCCGTGGTACATCGCGCCGATGCGCAATGGCAGCGATGGCATGCGCACCGTCAAGGTGTACTTCGACCGGGTGATCGGCTCCACCGGCGAACGCTCGGCTTGGCCGGCGGCCAGCTTCCAGCGCCCGCGCTTCCTGTCCGACTTCGAGCCGATGCAGATGGCGCAGTACAGCCAGTCGCTGCTGGCGATCACGCCGTACGTTTCCGGGCTGTACGACAACGTCGGCGGCGACAGCGACTTCGACGGCGGCGCCGACATCTTCTGGAAGCCCAACGGCCAGTTCCAGCTGTCGGCGACGATCAATCCCGACTTCGGCCAGGTCGAGAGCGACGACCTGGTGGTGAACTTCAGCGCGACCGAAACCTTCATCAGCGACAAGCGCCCGTTCTTCACCGAGAACCAGGGCATCTTCGAATTCACCACGCCGTCGGACTTCAGCCAGTTGCTCTACACCCGCCGTGTCGGCGGCCCGGCCGACGACGGCAACGGCGCCGGCGACATCACCGCGGCGGTCAAGCTCAACGGCAGCGTCGGTGCGACCAAGTACGGCGTGTTCGCCGCCGACGAGGCGGACGAAGTCGGCCGCACCTTCGGCGCCCTGCGCCTGGTGCGCGATTTCAGCCACCAGAACCTGGGCCTGATGCTGACCCAGGTCGATCGCCCGTTCCTCGATCGCGACGCGACGGTCCTGGGCGTGGACCACAACTGGCGTCCGAACCAGCGCGTCAGCGTGGAGACGCGGCTGATCGGCAGCCAGATCGACCAGGACGGCACGGCCACCGACGACACCGGCGCGACCATGTGGGTCAACTACGAAATGGACGGCGGCTGGCGCCAGCAATGGCTGGCGATGCATTTCGGCCAGGACCTGCAGATCAACGACTTTGGCTATCTCTCGCGCGCCAATCTCAACTACCTCAACTGGCAGGTGATGCGCCGTTTCCCCGACCAGCCGGTGGATTCGCGCTACGCGTCCAAGGACTGGCGCGGTCGCATCAGCGGCACCGACAACGACCACGGCGAGCGCCTGCAGCGCCAGCTGCGCATCAGCCGCGAGGGCAACCTGCGCGACGGCAGCTACGAGTACGCGCAGATCAACATCAACGGCGCCTACATCGACGACCTGCTGACGCGCGGCCACGGCAACCTCGAACTGCCGACGAACTTCAACGCGTATTACGAATACGAGCGCCCGCGCAAGGGCGACTGGGCCTGGGAGCTGGAGGCCAACGTGCTCAGCGGCGGCCTGGCCGGCAACGACAGGATCGGCTATGAGCTGCGCGTGCAGCCGACGTATTTCATCAACGACGCCTTCAGCGTCTACCTGGGCGGCTACTACGAACAGACCCCGAGCTGGCTGGTGTGGCAGCACGACAACCTGATCGGCGAGTTCGACGAGAAGATGATGCAGATCAGTGCTGGCATGGACTGGAACATCGGCAACAAGCAGGAACTGCGCGTGAAGTTGCAGGCGCTCGGGCTGGATGCGCCGCTGCGCCAGGCCTACCGGGTCGATGCGGGCGGCAACGCCGTCGCCACTACCGACGCGGTCGACGACTTCAACGTCCAGAACCTGGGATTCCAGATCCGCTACCGCTACGAGCTGGCGCCGTTGTCGTACCTGTACGTGGTCTACGGTCGCGGCGGTTACCAGCAGGAGCCGTTCTCGGAAGACACCGGCGAGGCGGTGCGCGACAGCCTGGAACTGCGCGACGACGAACAGTTGCTGGTCAAGCTGAGTTATCGCTTCGAGATCTGACGTACCGCCACGCTTCCGGGACGAGGATGTCGAACAAGCCATCACGCCGGGTCCGCCGCGCCAGCACCAGCAGCGCGTCGTCGCGGCTCAGCAACCAGCGTGCGCCGCAGGCCAGTGCCAGGCGCAGGAACTTCTGGTCATCGGGGTCGGCGCAGCGCGGCATGGCGCCATCGGGCACGGTGGCCACGGGCAGCAGCATCACCCGTGCATCGAAAGCGGCGGTGGCCAGGGACCGCGCCGCCTCGTCCAGGCGCAGTTGCGGATAGGCCAGCACGCGCAGCCATTCGTCGCGGCATTCTTCGTCGGTCACCGCGACCACCTCACCGGCTTGCAGCGCAGTGCGCAACGCCATTGTTCGCGGATCGTCGAACACGAACAGGTCCAGGCAGACGTTCGTGTCGAGGACGATCCGCGGCGGGGCCGGGTTCAACGCGCGATCAGGGCGTGACTTCGCGGATGTCGGCCGATCCGATCCGCCAGGTGCGCTGTTCCGCGGTTGCGCCGTCGACGACGGCGCGACGCAGCGTGTAGGCACCGACAAACTTGCGCTGGCTGCCGTCGGCGGCGGTGGCGGTCATCGCCACTGGGATTTCGATGTAGCGCGAGCCGGCTGCGGCATCGACCGCGCCCGGTGCGAGGATTTCGACCGAGACGCCGTTGGTGTCGCGGAAGCCGTCGGCGAACTGCTGCGGCGACTGGCCACTGGCGCGACCGCCGTCGGACCACAGTGCATAGGCGCGGTCGTAGGCGCGGCTGTTGATCGCTGCGTAGTAGTCGCGGACCACGGCCATGGCGTCCTGCGCGGTCGGCTCGTCGGCCGCTGTGGGGCTGGCGCCGGCATCAGGCGCGGCGGGGCCGGGCAACGGCAGGCCGGCGGCATCGGTCGGAGGGGCTACCGGGGCTGCAGGGACCGGGTTGCCGTTCTCGTCGAGCACGACCTCCTCGATGGCCTGCGGCGGCGGTCCGACCTGGCCCGGGCCGGGCTTGTCGGGCATGCCGGTCACGCTGCCGTCTGCCTTGCCCGAGGGCGCGGGCAGTGCTTCGGCATCGTCGCCGCCGTGCTTGCCCTGCGGTTTGTCGCCGTTGCAGGCAGTGAGGGCGGCGGTCAGCAGCAGGCAGGTGGTGATGTGTCGGAACGCAATCATGTCACTGGTCCAGATGCACGACGACGGTGCCGCTCTCGATCGCGGTGCTGCCGATGCGACGGGAACCCAGCTTGTCGAGCAGGCTGTTGTCGAAGCGGTAGATCGGTTCCTCGCGCGAGTACTCGCCCATCCAGGAATTGAGCAGCGCCCGCGAGCTGGCGTTCATCGCGCCGCCGAGCGACGGCACGTCGACCTGTTCGATGCGCGGATCCTGCAGGTGCAGGCCACGCGTGCCCGGGTCGTAACGCAGTGCGCTGGTCAGGGCGAAATGGCCGGACGGGCGGCTGCTGTCGCTGCCCAGTGCGCCCAGGCCGAGGTCGAAATCGACACGCAACCGGCTCGATCCCTCCGGGATGGTCAGGCGCGGGTTCATCAGCGTCAGTGAGACCAGGCCGCCGAGCTTGTCGTAGTGCTTGGGGAAGTTGCGGTCGAGGGAACCCTGCAGCTGCATCGGCGTGAAGCGGACTTCATTGCCCAGCAATGCGCCCAGGCCATTGAGGGTGGAGCACGCGGCGAGCACCAGGGCGAGGGCGGCGACGGCGAGGCCGCGGGAGAACATCGGCAAGGAACGGCGCAGGGACGGCGAGGACAGCGAGGACATCCGAGGCTCCACGGTTGATGCCCGGGACGATACGCGCGCGGCATCCATCAGAAAAGCCTCGACGCCCGGTTGGAGGCCAGGGCGCCAATGGGCGCCTGCTATCAGGGCGTCTTCTTCGGTGGCTCCGCGGGGGCGCCGGCGTCGGCATCGCCGCGCTTTTTCGGCTTGGACGAACTTTCCGGCGCGGTGGCAGGCGGGCGCGCCGGTGGTGGGCCGCGTTTCTGCAGCGGCAGCGGCGGCGGCGCCCGCGTGCTGCTGGAATAGCGGGCGTAGTCGCGATAGAGCTGCTGCACGGTGGGCGTGCCGTCCAGATCGTGCGTGGGGCCGGCACCCTGGCGCGGCTTGAGCACGGCGAACCAGCGGTGTGCGCCGATGATGTCGCGGTCTGTGAGCGGCTGGCCCTTGCCGTCGATGGCGATCACCGACAAGGTCACGGCCTGGTTGACGTTGCCGCCGATGGCGAAGAGGCGGCGACGTTCGAGGTCGGTCTTGACCACCAGGTCGCAGTGCAGCGACAGCGCATCGCTGACGCCGCCGCGCACGTCGGCAATCGACGAGAACGTCGCGTTGCCGCGCGCCGTGCACAGCAGGTCGCCGGCCGCCGGGACGGCTTCGTTGAGGTCGTAGGCGACATATACATGGCTGGCGTCCTGGCCATCACGGGCGCGCACCGCGGCGCGGACGTAGTCGAAATGCGCGCCGCTGCGGCGGAACTGCTCGGTCGACAATCCGGCTTCGCACGCCAGCCAGGAGATGAATGCCGCCGACCAGGGCATCGCCCAGCCGGCGTCGCTCCAGCCGTAGTTGACGATGCTCTGCACGCGCATCGCTTCCTCGCTGCCGGTCGCCGCCCAGTAGCCGGCGATGGTGCCGCGGACGGCCGAGTCGTCCTCCATCAGGCCCAGTCGCGGGGCCTGGCGCAGCACGCGGTCGCCGATCGAGGCGTTGCGGGAGGGGGCGATGATGTCGACCACGCCGGCCGCCTGCGGCATCCGCGGGACGATCGCCTGCGGCTCCACTGCCATGTCCAGCACCGGCAGGCCGAAGTACGCCCACTCGGCCGCGGCCAGGTCGATCATGCGCGTGGTCGCGCTGCCGCCGCGGTCGGGTATCGAGGGGCAGGAGGACATGGCGATACGAAAGCCGGCCGCACGGGCCGGTGATCCGTCGCGCTTGTAAAGCGGCTCGAACGAACCCGGTCCGGTGCGCACCATCATCGGCGGCGCGTCGCTGCCGCTCGCGTACGCCACGCGCAACGCCGGATCCGGAAAGCCGGCCGGGCGGGCGAAGTTGGGAACGGAGCGGCTGTTGCCCGCCTGGGCCCAGCAGGACGCGGGGACGAACAGGGGGACGAACAGGGCGACCAGCACAGCGTGCAGCACAACTCCGGGCCCGTGGCGCATGTGTGCTTCCTGTGCGGGGGAAGCCACAGCTTGGGTCAGGGCATGTGAAGCCTGTATCGCAATCCCTCAGTCCTCGTCCTGCCTGGGCTTGTAGGCTTCCACCAGCTTCTGCTGGACATTGGCGGGCACCGGCTCGTAGTGGCTGAAGTCGAGCGAGTAACGTCCGCGCCCGGCGGTGACCGACTTCAGTTCGGCGGCATAGCCTTCCAGTTCCGACAGCGGCACCTGCGCCTTCACCACGATCTCATCGCCGCGCAGGCTGTCGGTGCCGCTGATGCGCGCGCGCTTGCTGGCCAGGCCGCCGCTGACATCGCCCATGTGCTGCTCGGGGGCATTGACCTCCAGTTCGACGATCGGTTCCAGGATCTGCGGCCGCGCCTTGCCGATCGCATCGAGGAAGGCCTTCTTGCCGGCGGCGACGAACGCCACTTCCTTGCTGTCGACGGGATGGTGCTTGCCGTCGTAGACGATCACCCGCACGTCCTGGATCGGGTAGCCGGCGACGGCGCCGCTGCCGAGCACCTGGCGCACGCCTTTCTCCACGGCCGGCATGAACTGGCCGGGGATCGTGCCGCCCTTGACCTCGTCGACGAACTCGAAGCCCGTGCCGCGTGGCAATGGTTCGATGCGCAGGAACACCTCGCCGAACTGGCCGGCGCCACCGGTCTGTTTCTTGTGGCGATGGTGGCCTTCGGCGCGGCCGCTCACGGTTTCGCGATAGGCGATGCGCGGCGGGCGCGATTTCACCTCGACACCGTAACGGTCCTTGAGTCGCTCCAGGTTGATGCGCAGGTGCAGGTCCGACAGGCCGTGGATGACGGTCTCGTTGGTTTCGGTTTCGTGCTCGACCACGAAGCACGGATCTTCTTCGGCGAGTTTGTGCAGGGCAGTGGCGAGCTTCTGCTCCTGGCCCTTGCTGGCCGATTCCACCGCCAGGCCGAACATCGGCTTGGGGAAGGCGATCGGGGACAGGCGGATCTCGTCCTCGTCATGGCTGTCGTGCAGCACCGCATCGAAGTGCAGCTCGTCGACCTTGGCCACCGCCGCGATATCGCCTGGCTGCGCCTGCTCGATCTCGACGTGGTCCTTGCCCTTGAGCTTGAACAGGTGCCCGACCTTGAACGGCTTTTTGCCGTCGTCGATGAACAGCTGCGTGTCCTTCTTCACCAGCCCCTGGTAGACGCGGAAGATGCCGAGCTTGCCGACGAAGGGGTCGTTGATGATCTTGAAGACATCGGCGACGACATGCGCCCTGGCATCGGGCACGGCCTGGAAGCGCTGACGGTCGGCGCCGCGCTCGAACGGCGGCGGATTGGCTTCGGCGGGATTGGGAAACCATTGCTCGGCCACGTCCAGCAGCTTCTTCACGCCGACGTCGTTTCGCGCCGAACAGAACAGCACCGGCACCAGGTGGCCTTCGCGCATGCACTGCTCGAAGGCGTCGTGCAGTTCCTCGCCGGAGAGGCCGCCTTCGCCCAGGTCGAGGTAGTGCTCCATCACCGACTCGTTGATCTCGACGATCTGGTCGATGATCTTCTGATGCCAGTCGGCGACCGGGCCCAGGTCGCTGTCGCCGGTGGTATTGCCGAGGCAGTCGATGACCTTCTTGCCGCCGTCGGCGGGAAGGTTCAGCGGCAGGCACTCGGGGCCGAACGTGTCGCGCAGTTCGGCCAGCACCCGCTCGGCCGATGCGGCCTCGTGGTCGATCTTGTTGATCACCAGGGCGCGGCACAGGTTTCGCCCTTTGGCGTATTCCATCATCCGGCGCGTGCCGTACTCGACCCCGCTGTCGGCATCGACCACGATCACCACCGTCTCCACCGCGCCGAACGCCGACAGCGCCGGGCCGCGGAAATCCGGGTAGCCGGGGGTGTCGATCAGGTTGAGGTGGATGCTCTGGCCGTTGGCCGCGACGTGGTCGATGCTGGCGATGGCCGAGTCGACCGAGTGGCCGCGCTGCTTCTCGATGGCATCGAAATCGGACACGGTGCTTCCGCGTTCGATGCTGCCTGCCGTCTGGATTGCGCCGCCGGCCTGCAGCAGGGCTTCGAACAGTGTGGTTTTGCCGGCGCCGGGGTGGCCTGCCAGGGCCACGTTGCGAATGGATTGTGTGCTGTAGGACATGAGCGGACTTCTCCCCGGGACGGATCCCTGGTGCATAGGAAGGAAGGCCGTCATGGCTGTCCGCGCTTCGCGCCGAAGCGTTGGGCGCTCGGCGGGCGGTCATGGCGGGTGCCGGCGGGGGCCGGGAGGGCAAGCCTCGCGCAAGGGGCAGGGTGGGTCAAGCCTGAGGTGCCGGACGGTTGGATCGTCAGGTTCGAACCGCCTGGACCCGCGATGCCGCGCTAACGTTTCTGGCGCTAGGCTGTGCGCTCTTTCACGCAGCGGAGCAGCGACATGGCCTTCAAGCGTTTCGGCGAAGCGGTCTGGCAGGGCGACCTGCAGTCGGGCAAGGGCGCGCTGAGCACGCCGCAGAGCGGCCTGTTCGCCGACCAGAACTACTCCTTCAAGACCCGCTTCGGCGACGAGAAGGGCACCAACCCCGAGGAACTGCTGGCCGTGGCGCACGCGGGCTGCTTCTCGATGGCGCTGTCGGCGGTGCTGGGCAAGTCCGGCTTCACCCCGGAGCGGATCGAGACGCGCGCCGAAGCCACGATGGATCCGGGCATGGACCCGGGGCCGACCATCACCGGCGTGCAGCTGATCGTCAGCGCCAAGGTGCCCGGCATCAGCGCCGAGCAGTTCCAGCAGATTGCCGATGCGGCCAAGGCCGGTTGCGTCATCTCGCGCGCGCTGTCGGTGCCGGTGACGTTGTCGGCGACGTTGCAGGGCTGACGGCTGCAGGACTGACGACCCCGGATGCCGGCCCAAGGAAGGCCAGTCGCCGTGCTCGTGCACGGCGCGGGAGGTGGCGGCTGGGAGTGGAATACCTGGCGCGGCGTGCTTGAAGCACACGGGTTCGCCTGCAACTGCGTGGAACTGGAAGCCTCGCCGACCGGTCTGGCCGCCACCACTTTCGACGATTACCGGGCCCGGGTGCTGTCCGCCCTGGCCGTGTTGCCGCGTCCGCGCGTGCTAATCGGCGCCAGCCTGGGCGGGCTGCTGGCGGCAACCTGCGCCAGTTCCGCCGAGGCGCTGGTGCTGGTCAATCCGCTGCCGCCGGCGCCTTGGGCGTCGCAGCTTCTGCGGCGCGAATGGCCCGGGGTGGTGCCATGGCATCGCGATGCCAGGCTTGCCTCGACCCGGCGCGCGCTGCCGGACGCCGACGATGCGACGGCGTTGTTCGCCTTCCGGCGCTGGCGCGACGAGTCAGGAGCGGTATTGCGGCAGGCGCACGACGGAATCGAGGTGGCCGTGCCGGAATGTCCGGTGCTCTGCGTCGCCTCGGAACTCGATGAGGACGTGCCTGCCGGCCTGACCGTGGCGCTGGCCCAGGCTTGGGGCGCCAGCGTGTTGCATCTGCCCGGCTCGACTCACGTCGGCCCGCTGCTGGCCCGCGATTCGGCCGATGTCGCCGGGCAGGTGGTGGCCTGGCTGGCTCGGGCGGGTTGTCGGTAGGGCCTTGCCGGCGGTCAGGCCCAGTCGATCGTCCCGCGCACCACATTGCAGATCCGGCCGCCTGACCAGACTTCGCCATCGCCGTCCACCCGCAGCTCCAGCCGCGCGTCGAAACCGACCTCACGGCCTTGGCTGACGGTGTAGCGATGGCCGCCGTCGTCCTGCGACCGGCCGGGCAGGGCGCGGTTGTGGTTGAGCCAGGCCGCCAGCGTGGCGTTGGCGGCGCCCGACGCGGCATCCTCGAACCGGGCCGGCGCACCGACGAAGGCGCGCACCACCAGGTCGTAATCGCGGCCGGCGTCGGCGCGTGCGAAGGCGCACAGACCCATGGAGGCAGTGGCTTCGGCCAGCGCCGCGATGGCGTCCCAGTCCGGGCTGGCCTGGCGCAGGGCCGATTCGCTGGCCAGTTCGGCCAGCCACCAGCGGCGCCCACCGTCCATCAGGGCCGTCGGCAGTGCGCCCAGGGTGAGGCCGGACAGCGCCGCCTGCAGGCGCGGATCGCCGCCTCGGGCAATCTCGACCACCCGCGCCGTCGGCGTGCGCACCGCGATCGTGCGCGAGGGTCCGGTGCCGTCCACCGCCAGCGGCAAGGTGCCGACCGCGCCTTCCTGCAGCAGCCGGCCCTGGACCGGCTCGGCCAGGCCCGCTTCCAGCACCACGTGCGCGGTGCCGACGCTGGGATGCCCGGCAAACGGCACTTCGCGGCGAGGACTGAACATGCGGATGCGATAGCTCGCACCGGGCTGCGTGGGCGCGAACACGAAGGTGGTTTCCGGCAGCCGGGTCCAGCGGGCGATGGCCTGCATCCGGGCATCGTCGAGGCCATCGGTATCGAGCACCACGGCCAGGGGATTGCCGGCGCCAGGCCGGTCGGCGAACACATCCAGTTGCAGGTAGCGGCGAAGCGTCATTCGGCGGGGGTCCGAGGCGGTCATCCAATCAGGGCGAATCGACTAGAATTGTCGTTCTTTGTGGCCGCGCCCGGGCATCAGCCCGCAGCCGGCGCGCCATTCTAGGTTCTGTAGGGGCGTACTGCCTGTACGGTTGCAGTCGAAATCATTCCTCGAATCACTCCTCAAGAGGGCAGTTGCGGTGGCGGAAGCGAATCGCTGGGTAGTACTCAAGTTCGGCGGCACATCAGTGTCTCGCCGCAACCGTTGGGACACCATCGGACGCCTCGCCGGAAAACGCATGGCCGAAGAGGGTGTGCGCGTGCTGGTCGTGGTCTCGGCGCTGTCGGGCGTGACCAACGAGCTGCAGGCCATTGCCAATGGCGATGGCGTCGCTGCCAGGGTGTCGGCACTGGTCGAACGCCACCGCGCGTTCTGCGCCGAGCTCGACCTGGATGCCGACACCGTGCTGGGCGAGCGTCTTGCGCTGCTGCAGGCGCTGGCCACCGATGCCCGCGCCAGCGAGCGCACGCTCGACTGGCAGGCCGAAGTGCTGGCGCACGGCGAGCTGCTCTCGTCGACGCTGGGCGCTGCTTACCTGCGCACGCAGGGGCACGACTTTGGCTGGTGCGACGCGCGGCAATGGCTCGATGCGGTGTCGCTGCCCAATGCCAGCCCGTGGGCGCAGCGCCTGTCGGTGAACTGCCGGCTCGATGGCGATGGAAGCTTCAACAAGCGCTTCTCGGCGCAGCCCGCGCCGATGCTGATCACCCAGGGCTTCATCTCCCGTCATGGCGACGGTGGCACGGCGATCCTCGGCCGTGGCGGCTCCGATACTTCGGCGGCGTACTTCGGCGCACTGCTCAAGGCGCAGCGCGTGGAGATCTGGACCGACGTGCCGGGCATGTTCAGCGCCAATCCGCGCGACGTGCCCGAAGCGCGCCTGCTCACCCGCCTGCACTATGCGGAAGCGCAGGAAATCGCCACCACCGGCGCCAAAGTGCTGCACCCGCGTTCGATCGCGCCGTGCCGCGACGCCGGCGTGCCGATGGCGATCCTCGACACCGAGCGCCCGGACTTGCCGGGCACGCGCATCGACGCGACCGCGGCCACGGTGCCGGGGGTCAAGGCCATCAGCCGTCGCAACGGCATCGTGCTGGTGTCAATGGAAAGCATCGGCATGTGGCAGCAGGTCGGCTTTCTTGCCGACGTGTTCGAGCGCTTCAAGCGCCATGGCCTGTCGATCGACCTGATTGGCTCGTCGGAAACCAACGTCACCGTCTCGCTCGATCCCAGCGAGAACCTGGTCACGACCAACGTGCTCGAAGCACTGAGCGCCGACCTGGCCGAAGTCTGCCGGGTCAAGGTGATCGCGCCGTGCGCGGCGATCACCCTGGTCGGTCGCGGCATGCGCTCGCTGCTGCATCGCCTTTCCGACATCTGGGCGACGTTCGGCCGCGAGCGCGTGCACCTGATCTCGCAGTCGTCCAACGACCTCAATCTGACCTTCGTCATCGACGAGGCCGATGCCGACGGCCTGCTGCCGCACCTGCACGCCGAGCTGATCCGCTCGCGGGCGATGCCGGTGCGCGATGCCAGCGTGTTCGGCCCGAGCTGGCGCGAGATCGCCCACGGCAAGCCGCAGCGTGCGCCGGCCTGGTGGCGCGGTCGTCGCGAGCAGCTGCTGGCGATCGCAGGGCAGGGCACGCCACGCTATGTCTACGACCTGGCGACGGTGCGCGAGCGTGCCCGTTCGCTGACCGCGTCGGTCGCGGTAGACCGGTGCTTCTACGCGATCAAGGCCAACCCGCACCCGGCGATCCTCAAGGCGATCGCAGGCGAGGGCTTCGGCCTGGAGTGTGTGTCGCAGGGCGAGTTCGAGCACGTGTTCGCCTCGCTGCCCGAGCTGGCGCCCAACCGCGTGCTGTTCACTCCGAGCTTCGCGCCACGCCGCGAATACGAGGCGGCATTCGCGCGCGGCATCATCGTCACGCTCGACAACATCGAAGCGCTGCAGCGTTGGCCGGACGTGTTCCGCGGCCGCACGATCTGGCTGCGCATCGACCTTGGGCATGGCGAAGGTCACCACGAGAAGGTGCGCACCGGCGGCGTGGCGGCCAAGTTCGGCCTGCCGATGACGCGCTTCGATGCCTTCATCGAGGAGGCGCGCAAGCTCGACGTGCGCATCAGTGGCCTGCACGCGCACCTGGGCAGCGGCGTCGAGGATCCGCGGCACTGGCGTGGCGTGTACGCGCACCTGGCCGGCCTGGCCGACAGCGTCGGCACGATCGAGACCATCGACATCGGTGGCGGCCTGCCGATCCCGTACACGCCCGAGTCGCCCGAGTTCGACCTGGCGCTGTGGCGCGCCGGGCTGGAGGAGATCAAGTCCGCGTACCCGCGCTTGGGCCTGGTGATCGAGCCCGGCCGCTACCTGGTGGCCGAGAGCGGAGCGCTGCTGCTCGCGGTCACCCAGGTGATCGAGAAGGACGGCGTGCTGCGCATCGGCTGCGATGCCGGCATGAACGCGCTGATGCGCCCGGCGATGTACGAGGCCTACCACGGCATCGTCAACCTGAGCCGCCTCGACGATGGCGAGACTGCGACGTTCGACGTCGTCGGTCCGGTCTGCGAGAGCAGCGACGTGCTCGGCCGCGGCCGCACGCTGCCGGTCGACACCGTCGAAGGCGACGTGATGCTGGTCGCCGACGCTGGCGCCTACGGCATGGCGATGGCCAACACCTACAACCTGCGGGCCCTGCCGGCAGAGGACGTAATCGAATGAGTGAGTGGAAATTCAAACGCGACGCCATCCGCGCGTTCCGGTTCGTGCGCTGCGATTTCGACGCGCAGACCGGAGTGGCGCAATTGGTATATGCCTTCGACGATGGCCCCGAGCTGATCGAGACGGTGACCATCCCCGGCGCGCCGTTCGTGCTCGAAGGCGAGCGAGCGGCCGCGGTCGAACGCACGCTGCGCCTGCTGCACCTGTTCACTGGCGTCAGCTACTACAAGGCGGCGGTGCCCGGGCAGATCCTGATCGACAGCTACGACATCGATGCCGACACCGCGGCGCTGCTGGAGCTGCTGTACGTCAACGGTCTGGGCGAGTTCGCCTACCGCAACGGTTTGAACCTGCACGGCAAGATCAATTTCCCGGTGGGAAAGCCCTCCCCTTCAAGGGAAGGGTTGGGTGGGGATGGGTTGCCGGCTGCGGCCGGGCCGGGAGCACCCGTGCTCGGCCTCAAGCACCACGCCCTCGTCGCCATCGGCGGCGGCAAGGACTCGCTGGTCAGCATCGAGGCGCTGCGCGCGCTGGGCGTCGACCAGACCGTGACCTGGATCGGCGGCTCGCAGCTGATCCGCGCCTGCGCCGAACGCACCGGCCTGCCGACGTTCAACATCGGCCGCTCGCTGGCGCCGCAGCTGTTCGACTACAACCGCGAAGGCGCCTGGAACGGCCACATCCCGGTGACGGCGATCAATTCGATGATCATGCTGTTCGCCGCGCTGCTGCTGGGCGTCGACCAGGTGGTGTTCTCCAACGAGCGTTCGGCCAGCTACGGCAGCCTGATCGAGGGCACCGGCGAAGTGAACCACCAGTGGTCCAAGGGCTGGGCCTGCGAGTCGGCCATCGGCGATCACGTGCAGCGCCACATCGCCGCCGACCTGCATTACTACTCGCTGCTGCGCCCGCTCAGCGAGCTGGCCGTGGCCCGTCAGTTCACCCGCACCGACCGCTACGACGCGCACTTCAGCAGCTGCAACCGCAACTTCCACATCCTCGGCGAACGCCCGGCCAATCGCTGGTGCGGCGTCTGCCCTAAGTGCCATTTCGTCTTCCTCGCGCTGGCGCCGTTCATGTCCAAGCCGCGGCTGGTGGGCATCTTCGGCCGCAACCTGCTCGACGATCCGGCGCAGACCGCAGGCTACGACGCATTGCTCGAGTACCAGGACCACAAGCCGTTCGAGTGTGTCGGCGAAGGCCGCGAGTCGCGCGCTGCCATGGCGGCGCTGGCCGTCCGGCCGGAATGGCGCGAGGACGCGCTGGTCGAACGCTTCGCCACCGAGATCCGCCCGCAGCTCGGCGGCGACGATCTGCGCATCGAACCGCTTCTGGTCATCGACGACGAGCAGCGCATTCCGCCTGCGCTGTGGGAACGGCTGCGTGCGCATCTGGCAGCTTGAGGGCCGCAAGGTCGCGCTGTGGGGCTGGGGCCATGAAGGCCGCGCCGCCTATCGCGCAATCCGGTCGCGCCTGCCCGGGCAGGCGCTGACCCTGTTCTGCTCGCGCGATGAGGCCCTGGAGGTCGCAGCGCTTGCCGATTCGAACCTGGCCACCGAGACCGAAGCCAGCGCCGAGCGACTGTCGGCATTCGACGTGGTGGTGAAGTCGCCGGGGATCAGCCCCTACGGGCCCGAAGCCGGCGCCGCGGCCGCACGCGGCACGCGCTTCATTGGCGGTACCGCGCTGTGGTTCGGCGAGCATGCCGGCAGCGACGGCGTCGTCGCCCGCACGATCTGCGTGACCGGCACCAAGGGCAAGAGCACGACCACGGCCCTGATTGCGCACCTGCTGCGCAGCGGCGGCCACGTCACCGCGCTGGCCGGCAACATCGGCATGCCGCTGCTCGAGCTCCCCGACTCGCCGCAGCCTCCGGAATTCTTTGCGATCGAACTGTCCAGCTACCAGACCGGCGATGTCGCCGCCAGCGGCGCGCATCCGCAGGTCGCGGTGGTGCTCAATGTGTTTCCCGAACATCTCGACTGGCATGGCTCGCACGAGCGCTATGCCGCTGACAAGCTGCGCCTGTTGACCGAAGCGGCGCCCGTGATCGCGGTGCTGAACGCCAACGACACGCGCCTGCTGGCCGCAGGCAATACCGCGCGCGATGCAGGAACGGACGTGCGCTGGTTCGGTGGCCGCACCGGCTGGCATCTGCGCGAGGACGCGCTGTACCGCGGCGACACCTGGGTCATGGACACGCGCAGCCTGCCGCTGCCGGGCCGCCATAACCGCGGCAACCTCTGCGCCGTGCTGACCGCGATCGAAGCGCTCGGCCTCGACGCCGTGGCGCTGGCCCCGCATGCGGCCGATTTCCAGCCGCTGCCGCATCGCCTGCAGACCATCGGAACGCGCGACGGCATCACCTACGTCAACGACTCGATCAGCACCACGCCGCACGCCAGCCTGGCCGCGCTCGACTGCTTCAGTGATCGTCGCGTCGCCTTGCTCGTCGGTGGCCATGACCGCGGCCTGCCGTGGGAAGAATTCGCCGAGACGATGCGCACGCAGGCGCCGGCGGCAGTGATCACGATGGGCCAGAACGGGCCACGCATCCATGCGCTGCTGGCGGCCGTGGCCGACGGATCGGGATTCCATCTGAGCGCCGCGAACGACCTGGCCGATGCAATGGCGCAGGCGAGTGCGGTGCTCGGCCATGAAGGTGTCGTCCTGCTCTCTCCGGGTGCGCCGAGTTTTGGCCCCTACCGCGACTACGTTGCGCGCGGCCGCCATTTCGCCGAGCTGGCCGGTTTCGACCCCGACATGATCAGCGCCATCCCGGGGATCGGCATCGCCTGAGGCCGGAAGCGCCCGCGGCCTCCCGTGGCGCGGGACTTCACGCGTCGAGTACAGGCACCGGTTAGGCTCGCGCGCAATCGCCGTCGTTCGACGGCCTTGGCAAGGGGAGCTTCCATGCAACGCCTGCTGCTAGCCGCAATCGTGTCGCTGTGCGCGCTGCCTGCGCACGCAGCGATGGTCGAGACGCCGGTCGACTGGGCGATCGGCAAGGACCGCTTCACCGGCGTCCTCGTCTACGACGGCACCAACGCGATCAAGCGCCCGGGCCTGGTGATGGTGCCGAACTGGAAGGGCATCAATCCTGCGGCGATCGAGAAGGCCAAGCAGATCGCTGGCGACGACTACGTTGTGCTGGTGGCCGATGTCTACGGCAGCAAGATCCGGCCGAGCACCGACGAGGAGGCGGGCAAGGTCGCCATGCCGCTGCGCGAGGATCGCGCCACCCTGCGCGCCCGCGCCGAGAAGTCGGTGGCGGTGCTGAAGGAACAGGCCGGCAAGGTACCGCTCGATGCCAGCCGCATCGGTGCGCTGGGCTTCTGCTTCGGCGGCACGACCGCGCTGGAACTGGTCCGCGGCGGCGACCAGCTGGCCGGCGTGGTCAGCCTGCACGGCGCGTTGTCCACGACGATGCCGGCCAAGGACGATGGCGCGCGGACACCGCTGCTGGTGCTCAATGGCGCCGACGACCGCAGCGTCACCGACGAAGACATCGCCGCATTCGAGAAGGAAATGGACGCGGCCGGCGCCGACTGGCAGTTCGTCAACTTCAGCGGAGCGGTTCACTGCTTCGCCGAACCCGAAGCCAACAATCCGCCGGGCTGCGTCTACAACGAGCGCGCCGCCAAGCGCGCCTACGAGATGATGTTCGACTTCTTCCGCGAGCGCTTCGCGAGGAAGTAGACCGGCCGGGCCAGCCGCTGGCAGGTGCTCGCGCGCCGGTCAGTGATCGCGGCTGACCGCGTAACGCGCCAGTCCGCGCAGCGCCGCCGTGTACTCGTTGTCGTCCAGCGCATCGAGCGCACGCTCGGCGGCCTGTGCATATTCGGCGGCGCGGCGGCGGCTGTAATCGAGACCGCCGGTGGCATTGATCGCGGCCAGCACCTGCGGCAGCGCGCCGGTGTCGCCCTGCTCGATGGCGGCGCGAAGCACGGCACGGGTCGCCTCGTCGCTGTGGGCGATGGCGTGGATCAGCGGCAGCGTCGCCTTGCCCTCGGCGAGGTCGTCGCCGAGGTTCTTGCCCAGGGTCTGCGCGTCGGAGGCGTAATCGAGGACGTCGTCCGCGATCTGGAAGGCGTAGCCCAGGTTGAGGCCGTAGTCGTGCAGCGCATCGCAGGTGGCGGCGTCGGCGTCGCAAAGCAGCCCGCCCAGGCGCGTCGCGGCGGCGAACAGCACCGCGGTCTTGCGCTCGATGACGCGCAGGTACGCGGCCTCGTCGGTATCCGGATTGCGCACGTGCAGCAGCTGCAACACTTCGCCTTCGGCGATGCGATTGGTGGTGTCGGCGAGGATCTGCATCACCGCCATCCGCTCCAGCTCGACCATCAACTGGAAGCTGCGCGAGTAGAGGAAGTCGCCAACCAGCACGCTGGCGGCATTGCCCCACACCGCGTTGGCGGTGCGACGGCCACGTCGCAGGTCCGACTCGTCGACCACGTCGTCGTGCAGCAGGGTCGCGGTATGGATGAATTCGACCACGGCCGCCAGCTGGTGGGCGTCGGCGCCGATGCCCTGGCCATTGCGGCCACCCAGGGAGCCGGTCGCCAACAGCAACAGCATCGGCCGCAGGCGCTTGCCGCCGGCGCCGACGATGTACTCGGCCACCTGGTTGATCAGGACCACGTCCGAGGCGAGCCGGCGCCGGATCAGCGCATCGACTGCCGCCATGTCCTCGCGGGCCAGGGCCTGGATGGCGACCAGGTCGGGGACGGCCAGGAGCGTGGGGCTGGTTTGCATGGGCGGACCGCGTCGGTTGGGCCTGGGATTATAAGGGTCTGGTCCGGGCCCAATGCCGGGACATTCAGACGAATCTGATGTCCCGCCCCGGGCCGCGTGGACAATCTGAGGCCCTCCGGAGCCGTGGTACGAGCGCTCCGCTGGCGAGAAACCCGAATGCATGATCTCCACGGCGCGAACGTCATCGACCTGCGCTCGCGTCGCGGCCTTTCGCCCGGCGGCACGCGCTGCGCGATGCCGGACGCGCCGCCCGCCGAGGCACCGGTGGAACCGCCAGTCGAGCGGCCGACTGGGTCGCCAGCCGACCCACAGGTCCTGCTGCCGGCCTGGCCCGGGCGACGCTTTGTCGACCTCGTCGCCGAATCGGTACGCGAGGTCGCCATCCGCGACGGCCACGCCATTTTCCAGTTGATGGCCCACGCAGTCGTCCAGCACCTGGCCGCGGGTGCGCGGACGCGTGACCGCGGCGAGTCGGTGGACGCGGCCCTCGATGGCGTGCTGAGCCTGATCTCGCAGGAGTTGCAGCGCCAGGTGTCCCGCCCGGGGGCGCTGCCGAATCCACTTGCCTGACGGCCTGCCGAAGGATGCGGCAAGCGCGCGGTCGGGCACCGTTCTCGACGCCCACGGAGGTGCAGTCATGGAAGACGCCAGCAAGTTCACGCCGGAAGTCCAGCAGATGAATGCCGACGAGCTCTCGGTGCCCTCGGGCGTCGGGGCCGATCCGGCCGCGTTCGAGATCCTCAGGCTGTGGGTGGCCCACGGTCGCCTGTCAATGAACCTGCGCCACGATGTCGAAGGCGACGCGGAGGATTTCGGCATCCTGCTGGCCGATCTGTTCAGTCATGCCTGCTGCAAGTACGCGCAGCGAAGCGGACGCCCCCTGATGGAATGCCGCGAAAGCATGCTGATGGGGTTCCTCCAGCACACCCATGCCCGGCTCCGCCGCGGCGGGGTGTCCGAGCATTGAGGGGCATGGCCGGAGGGGTGCTGGCCCGCCGGTCAGGGGGCCACGCGAATCCACTGGCGGCGGTGCCCTGGCCCGGTCCGGCCGGCTCGAGGGGGCTGCTATGATGGCCGTCGATCCGGCGGTGCCAGACCCCTGCGGTGGGCACCGGCCGGCGCTATCCCATTGATTGAACAATCCTGACGAGAGGGCACGCATACCCATGGCACGTGGCATCAACAAGGTGATCCTGGTCGGCAATCTCGGTGACGATCCGGAAACCAAGTACACCCAGGGCGGCATGGCCGTGACCAAGGCCCGCCTGGCCACCACCAGCGTGCGCAAGGACCGTGAGGGCAACACCCAGGAGCGCACCGAGTGGCACCGGGTGACCTTCTTCGGGAAGCTCGGCGAGATCGCCGGCGAGTACTTGCGCAAGGGCAGCCAGGTCTACGTCGAAGGCTCGATCCGCTACGACAAGTACACCGGCCAGGACGGCGTCGAACGCTATTCCACCGACATCATCGCCGACGAGATGCAGATGCTCGGCGGCCGCGGTGAAGGCGGCGGCGGTGGCGGCGGTGCCAGTCGTGGCGGCGGCGATCGCAGCGAGCGTCCGGCACGCGCGCCGGCACGCCAGGAATCCGCGCCGCGTCGCGAGGCTCCGGCAGCCAAGTCGAACGACTTCGCCGACGATTTTGCCGACGACGACATCCCGTTCTGAGTCCGGACGGGCCGTCTCGAACTCGCTGTATTGATCTCGCTGTCTTGATCTCGCAGTCTTGATCTGGCCGTCTCGATCGAGCCGAATTGAATCCGCACTGATTCTGGAGCTCCTTAGGTGCCAACCTGGCTTGTGACCGGCGGCGCCGGTTTCATCGGCGGTAATTTCGTTCTGGATGCGGTCAGGCGGGGTGTCACGGTCGTGAACCTCGATGCCCTGACCTATGCCGGAAACCTGGACACACTGAGGTCCATCGACGGCAATCCGCGCCATGCATTCGTGCATGGCGACATCGCGGACGCCGCGCTCGTGGAGCGGCTGCTCCGCGAGCGCCGTCCGCAGGCCGTGATCAATTTCGCTGCCGAGAGCCACGTCGACCGCTCCATCGACGGGCCGGCCGCATTCGTGCAGACCAACGTGGTCGGCACGCTCGCGCTGCTGGAGAAGACCCGCGACTACTGGAAGGCGCTGGACGAGTCCGCGCGCGCTGCGTTCCGTTTCCTGCATGTGTCGACCGACGAGGTCTATGGCACGCTCGGCGAGACCGGCAAGTTCAGCGAGACCACGCCGTATGCGCCGAACTCGCCCTATTCGGCATCGAAGGCCGCGTCCGACCACCTCGTCCGGGCCTTCCATCACACCTACGGCCTGCCGGTCCTGACCACGAACTGCTCGAACAACTACGGTCCGTACCAGTTTCCGGAGAAGCTCATTCCGCTCGTGATCGCCAAGGCGCTGTCGGGCGAACCGTTGCCGGTGTATGGAGACGGCCGCAACGTTCGCGACTGGCTCTACGTTGGCGACCACTGCGCCGCGATCCATCGCGTGCTCGAGGCCGGTCGCGTCGGTGAAACCTACAACGTCGGCGGCGATGCCGAGCGCGAGAACATCGACGTGGTACGCATCATCTGCAGGCTGCTGGACCAGCGTCGCCCACTCGCCGATGGCCGCGGCCGCGAATCGCTGATCACGTTCGTCGCCGACCGTCCGGGTCATGATCGTCGCTATGCCATCGATGCGGGCAAGCTGCATCGGGAGCTGGGCTGGTCGCCTACGGTCACGTTCGAGCAGGGCATGGAGCAGACCGTCGAGTGGTACCTGCAACACCAGCCGTGGGTACAACGGGTACTCGACGGAAGCTATCGACTGGAACGCATAGGCCAGGGCTGAGGACGCGCGCATGAACCGCAAGGGCATCATCCTGGCCGGCGGCACCGGTACCCGGCTGTATCCGATCACGCAGGGCATCAGCAAGCAGCTGCTGCCGGTGTACGACAAGCCGATGATCTATTACCCGCTCAGCGTGCTGATGCTGGCGGGCATCCGCGACGTGCTGATCATCAACACCCCGCACGAGCAGTCACTGTTCCGCAACTTGCTCGGCGACGGCTCGCAGTGGGGCATGAACATCGAGTATGCCCAGCAGCCGAGCCCGGATGGCCTGGCGCAGGCTTACCTGATTGGCCGCGATTTCGTCGCCGGACAGCCGAGCTGCCTGGTGCTGGGCGACAACATCTTCCACGGCCCCGGGCTGACGGCCATGCTCAAGCGCGCCGATGCGCGCGACCTTGGCGCCACCGTGTTTGGCTACTGGGTCCGCGATCCCGAGCGCTATGGCGTGGCCGAGTTCGACCAGGCCGGCAAGGTGGTCGGGCTGGAAGAGAAGCCGGCCCATCCGCGTTCGAACTACGCTGTGACCGGACTATATTTCTACGACGGCCGCGCCAGCGATTTCGCCTCCGAGCTCAAGCCCTCGCCGCGAGGCGAGCTTGAAATCACCGATCTCAACCGGCGCTACCTCGAAGAGGGCTCGCTGCACCTGGAGCAGCTCGGCCGCGGTTATGCCTGGCTCGACACCGGCACGCATCAGTCGCTGCTCGAAGCCTCGAACTACATCGAGACGATCGAAGCGCGGCAGGGCCTGCGCGTGTGCTGCCCGGAGGAGATCGCCTGGAACAACGGCTGGATCGATGCCGAGCGCCTCAACGAACTGGCACGTCCACTGGCCAAGAACGGTTACGGCCAGTACCTGCTGAGCCTGGCCGAGCGGGGCTTCGTGCCGTGAAAGTGATCGAGACGGATCTGCCCGGCTGCGTGGTGATCGAACCGCGCGTGTTCGGCGACGACCGTGGCTACTTCTTCGAATCGTTCAACCACGACAAGCTGGCCGCGCACGGCCTGCAGCCACCGCAGTTCGTGCAGGGCAATGTGTCCTCTTCCAGTCGCGGCGTGCTGCGCGGCCTGCACTACCAGTGGCCCAACCCGCAGGGCAAGTACGTCTCGGTGGTCGAAGGCGAGGTCTGGGACGTGGCGGTGGACATCCGTCGCGGCTCGCCGCACTTCGGGCGCTGGACGGCTGCACTGCTGAGCGCGGAGAACAAGCGCCACATGTGGATTCCGGAAGGCTTCGCCCACGGGTTCGTGACCCTGAGCGAGCGTGCGGTGTTCACCTACCTGTGCACCGCGACCTACGACGCCCAGGCTGACGCCGCCATTCGCTGGAATGACGCCCGCCTGGCGATCGACTGGCCGGTGAGCGACGTGTCGCTGTCGGGCAAGGACGCGCGAGCGCCGTTCCTGGAGGAGATTGCCGAGGACCGCCTGCCGGTCTACGTGCCATGAGGTTGCTGGTCACCGGTGCGAATGGCCAGGTGGGCCATGAGTTGCTGCGCAGCCTGGCGCCGCTGGGCGAAGTGGTCGCGACCACGCGCAGTGGCGAGCTGGAAGACGGCGCTGCCTGCGAACGCCTGGACCTGTCCGACCTCGACGCGATCGCGCCGCTGCTGGATCGCGTGCGTCCCGATGTCGTCGTCAACGCCGCGGCCTACACCGCGGTCGACCGTGCCGAGGACGATGCCGAGGCCGCCTTCCGCGCCAACGCCGGAGGCCCGGGCCGGCTCGCCATCGAGTGCGCCGCGCGCAACATCGCGCTGGTGCATTACTCGACCGATTACGTCTTCGACGGGCAGGGCAGCCGCCCTTACCGCGAAGACGATGCGACCGCGCCGATCGGCGTCTACGGCCACAGCAAGCTGGCCGGCGAGCAGGCCATCGCCGCCAGCGGCGTACGACATCTGATCCTGCGCACGGCGTGGGTGTACGGCCTGCACGGCGCCAACTTCCTGCGCACCATGCTGCGCGTCGGCGCCGAGCGCGATGAATTGCGCGTGGTCGCCGACCAGCGCGGCACGCCGACGCCGGCCTGGCTGATTGCCGACGCGACCGCCGCGATCCTGCGCCAGGGGGTTGCCGAGTCGGGCCTCTTGCATCTCGTGGCCGGCGGCGAAACCACATGGCACGGCTTTGCCGATGCGATTTTTGACGAGGCGATGGCCGCCGGCCTGGTGTCGCGTCGCCCCGCCGTGACGGCCATCGCCACCGCGGATTATCCGACGCGCGCGAGTCGACCAGCCTATTCCGTGCTCGATACCCACCGGCTGCGCCAGCAGTTCGGCGTCGAACCGCCCGACTGGCGCAAGGCCCTGCACGCGACCCTCGTCGGCGCCAGGGTTTGACGTTTCCCGTGTGGAGCTTGCAGCCCGGGATCGGGTAGGCTCCGCAGGCGCGCTTGGGGGCCAGGCTGGTCGGGGCGCGCCAACACAGTCACGGGGAAGGAAGATGAAGCAAGCCGTATTGCTGGCAGCGCTTGTCGCGCTGATGCCGGTCGCACCCGCAATGGCCGCCGATGGCGGCGTCGATGTCGGGGCCTTTGTCCGCAAGGACCAGTTCACCGACGTGAAGCTATCGCCGGGGGGCGAGTACTTCGCGGCGACCATTCCGCTGGAAGACCGCACGGCGCTGGCGGTGATCCAGCGTGGTACCAACAAGATCACTGGCAGTTTCAAGCTGGAGCGCAATTCGCACGTCGCCGATTTCACCTGGATCAGCCGCGATCGCCTGCTGATCAGCATCGCCGACCGCTTTGGCGAACTGGAACGGCCGCAGCTGACCGGCGAACTGATTGCGATGAATGCCGACGGCAGCAAGACCGAGATGCTGGCCGGATTCCGCGTCGACGATGGCGGCCTGGGCACGACGATCAAACCCAAGAAGGGCAGCGACAAGATCGCCGCTTTCCCGATCGACGTACCGTTCAGCGAAAGCCGCACGGCGCTGGTCTCGACGATTCCCTTTGGCCCGGATCCGTTCACCTCGATCGAGAACATCGACGTGTTTACCGGCAGGCGCGCGCGAGTGGCCCTGTCGCCGGTGCGGTCGGCCAAGTTCTACACCGACAACAAGGGCCAGGTGCGTTTTGTCTCCGGGTCCGAGTCCGACAACATCAGGAAGCTTTACTACCGGGCCGGCGAAGGCGAAGGCTGGACGCCCTACGGTATCGAAGACACCGTCACTGGCCAGTTCGAGTACCCGATCGGCTTCTCCGCCGACGACAAGATCGTCTACCTGCGCGCCGACCAGCTGAAGGGGCCCGACAAGATCATCGCGCTCGACCTCGCCACTCGTGAGCGCAAGGTTGTGCTGGCCGACGACGATGTCGACCCGGACCAGATCATCTACCGCAACGGCACGCGCACGCCGATCGGTGCGCATTTCATGGACGGAAAGCCGCGCACGGCGTTCTTCGACGAGACTTCGACGGAGGCCAAGCTGTACCACAGCCTGGAGTCTGCATTTGCCGGCAACCGGGTCGAGATCACCTCGCAGACCACTGACGGCAGCCTCGCACTGGTGCAGGTGTCCAGCGACCTCAATCCGGGCGACTTCTACCTGTTCGACACCGTCAACAAGAAGGCGTCGCACGTGCTGGCACGGCGCCAGTGGTTCGACCCCGACAGGATGGCGCCGATGCAGCCGGTCACCGTGGCGGCACGCGACGGCCTCAAGTTGCATGGCTACCTGACCACGCCCAAGGGCAGCAGCGGCAAGGGCCTGCCCCTGATCGTGATGCCGCACGGTGGTCCGTTCGGCGTCCACGACGAGTGGGGCTTCAACGACGACGCGCAGATGCTGGCGGCGGCGGGTTATGCCGTCCTGCAGCTCAACTACCGCGGCTCCGGCGGTTACGGTCTGTCCTTCCAGCAGGCTGGCGCGCGGCAGTGGGGCGGCACGATGCAGGATGACCTGACCGATGCGACGCGATGGGCGATTGCCCAGGGTGTTGCCGACAAGGATCGCATCTGCCTGTACGGCGCCAGTTATGGCGGCTATGCCGCGCTGATGGGCGTGGCCAAGGAACCGACGCTGTACCGCTGCGCGGCTGGATACGTTGGTGTGTACGACCTGCCGAAGATGCAGGCGGACGACGCCCGCACCGGCAAACGCTTTGGCAACTGGTCGGCAGACTGGGTCGGCAAGGACCAGGACCTTGGCAAGGTATCGCCCAACCGCCTGGCCGAGCGCATCAAGGTGCCGGTGTTCCTCGCCGCAGGTGGCGAAGACGAAACCGCTCCGATCGAGCACAGCAAGATGATGGAGCAGGCGCTGCGCAAGGCAGGCACGCAGGTGGAGACCCTCTACTTCGATACCGAAGGCCACGGTTTCTATCTGCCCGAACACCAGAACGAGTTCTACACCCGCCTGCTGGCGTTCCTCTCGCGCAGCCTCGGCGGTGCAGTGGCGACCACCAGCACGGGTGCCGCCAAGTCGGCGAAGTAAGCGTTCGCGGAAGCAAGGCTGACACAAAAAAAAGAGGGGCTGCCTGGCAGCCCCTTTTTCTTGCGGGTCAGATCGCGCGGATGTCGCCGGCAAACCGGCACCCGCCACCGCCTCATTTCACGCCGTGCATCATCCTTCGCAGCATCGGCGAAGCGATCAGCGCAACCACGGCCCAGCCGATGCCTATCCACATCATCAGCCAGAACAGGCTTTCGTACTTGCTGCCGGCAACGGCGAAGTCGAGCGTGGCGCCTTCGGGGATGTCGATCGCGGCGAGCTTGCCGAACAGCGCGGCAAGCGTCTCGGAGAATGCGGTGGCCAGGAACCAGGTGCCCATCATCAGGCTGACCACGCTCTTGACCGACAACTGCGTCACCGCGGCCAGGCCGACCGGCGCCAGGCACATCTCGCCGATCTCCAGCACCAGGTAGGCCAGCACCAGCCACCACACGCTGGCGACTTCGCCGGTGGCGCCGGCGCGCTGCGCCGCCCAGGCCAGCGGGATGAAGCTCAGGCCTGCAAACAACAGGCCGAAGGCCGACTTCACCGGCTTGGACGGGTCCATGCCGCGACGGTCGAGCACATCCCACAGGCGGCCGAACAACGGCGCCAGCAGCACCAGGAACAACGCGCCCAGGTAGGTCAGCGAACCGGCGGTCTGCGGCAGCACCAGGCAGTCGCGCAGCAGGAACACCAGCATCACCAGCACCGCCGAGGCGAACAGCAGCTTGGGCATGCGCGATTCGGGATGGCGATCCGACAGCGACGCCGAGACCATGAACGCCAGCGGCGCCAGCAGCAGCGAGATCGTCGACCACGGCCACGGCGTGCCTTCGCGGATTACCAGCGAAGGCGTCACGTCCTTGGTCAGCATGCGATCGGTGAAGGTGACCCACGAGCCATAGGTCTGCTCGTACAGGGTGAAGAACACCAGGCACATGAAGATCATCGCCATCAGCGAGATCATCTGCTGGCGTTGCACCGGCGTGCAGCGCGCCGTGACGAACCAGGCGAACCAGCCCAGCACCGCCAGCATCACCAGCACCATCAGCAGCAGCGCCAGTGATATCTCGCCGCCCAGGGCGAAGCGGCCGTTGGCCACCGCCCACATCAGCGATGCGACCGGCACCAGGCCGAGCATCGTCCCCAGGTAGATCGCCCATTCGCGCGGCAGGCCGAACAGGCGCTCGCGCAGTCGCGCCGGATCCGGCGGCTCGGCGTGGCAGTGCAGGTATTTCTGACCCCACAGGAATTGCCCCAGGCCCAGCAGCATGCCGATGCCGGCCGCGCCGAAGCCCCAGCTCCAGCCCAGCGTCTGGCCGAGGTAGCCGCACACCAGCGACGCGAACAGCGCGCCGAGGTTGATGCCGGCATAGAACAGCGAGAAGCCCGAGTCGCGGCGCGGGTCGTTGTCGGGATAGAGCCGGCCGACGATGGTGGAGATGTTGGGCTTGAGGAATCCCACGCCCAGGATGATCAGCGACAGCGACAGGTAGAACACCCGCAGCGAGGCCTCGTCGCGCACGACCGCGCCGTTGACGATCTGCGCGGCATGGCCTTCGACCGCCATGCCCAGGTGGCCGGCCACCAGCAGCAGGCCGCCGAACACCACCGCCTTGCGCATGCCCAGAAAACGGTCGGCCAGCAGGCCGCCGACCACCGGCAGGCAGTAGACCAGGCCGCCATAGGCGCCGAGCACGTCCAGGCCGGAGCGGTCGCCGAATTTGTGGTGCTGCAGCAGATACAGCAGCAGCAGCGCCTTCATGCCGTAGAAGGAGAACCGCTCCCACATCTCGGTGAAGAAACAGACGTAGACGCCCTTGGGGTGGCCGAAGAGCTCGTCGCGGGTATCGCGGACGACCACGTCGCCGGGCAGGGCAGGGGCAGCGATGGTGGACATGGACGATCCGTGACTGACGTCGCCGAATTCTAGGGCCAAGACCGCCCCGGCGCGCGCCGCGCCTGGACGCCAGCGCCCCTGTGGCCTCCATGTACGGCGCGCCGGCCGGTCTGCAATACTCGCCCGAACTTGAGCCAGGGGCCCTATCCAGTGACCAGCACCAGCCTGCCCGACGCCGCACCACGCACCGAACTGACCGTGCGCAGCCTCATCCTCGGCGTCGTCATCACGCTGCTGTTCACCGCGGCCAACGTCTTCTTCGGCCTCAAGGCCGGCCTGACCTTCGCCACCTCGATCCCGGCGGCGGTGATCTCGATGGCGCTGCTGCGCAACTTCAAGGACTCCACGATCCAGGAAAACAACATCGTGCAGACCGTCGCCTCGTCGGCGGGCACGCTGTCGTCGATCATCTTCGTCCTGCCGGGCCTGGTGATGATCGGCTGGTGGACCGGCTTCCCCTACTGGGAGTCGTTCGCGATCTGCGCCCTGGGCGGCATCCTCGGCGTGATGTATTCGATCCCGCTGCGGCGCGCGCTGGTCACCAACTCCGACCTGCCGTACCCGGAAGGCGTGGCCTGCGCCGAAGTGCTCAAGGTCGGCAGCAGTGGCGACACCGCCACCGCTTCCGGCGCCGAGGAAAGCCGCTACGGGCTGCTGGCGGTGGTCTGGGGTTCGGTGGTGGCGGCCGCGTTCTCGCTGATCGTCGCCACGCGCATCTTCGGTTCGAACGTCGGCGCGTATTTCCGCATCGGCGGTGATCGCGGCGGCGTCACCGGCTTCGATTTCACACTGTCGATGGCGTTGCTTGCCGTCGGCCACCTGGTCGGCCTGTGGGTCGGCGTGGCGATGGGCGTGGGCGCGCTGATCGCCTGGGGCTGGGCGGTGCCGCATTACTCGGCGCTGGCCGCCACGGCCGGCCCTGCGGCCGACCTGGGCCAGGCGACGTGGGCGACCTACGTGCGCTTCATCGGCGCCGGCACGATTGGCGTTGCCGCGATCTGGACCCTGGCCAAGCTGGTCAAGCCGGTCGCCAGCGGCCTGGCTTCGGCGATGGCCGCTTCGCGCGTGCGCAAGGCCGGCCAGGCCGGCTTGCTGCCGCGCCAGGAACAGGACATCCCGATCGGCGTGGTCGGCATGATCTCGGTGGCCTGCTTCATCCCGATTGCATTCCTGCTGGGTCACTTCGCGCTTGGCAGCGGCCTGGGCGAGCACATGTGGAAGCTGGTGATCGGCGGGTTGCTGTACGTCATCGTGATGAGCTTCCTGGTGTCGGCGGTGTGCGGCTACATGGCCGGCCTGATCGGTTCGTCCAACAGCCCGCTGTCGGGCATCGGCATCCTGGTGGTGATCGGCGCGGCGTTGCTGCTGGTCTTCGGCATCAAGCCGCTGCTGGCGCCGGGCAACGAGAAGGGGCTGGTCGCGTTCGCGCTGTTCGTCACCGCCGTGGTCTTTGCGGTGGCGACGATCGCCAACAACAACCTGCAGGACCTCAAGACCGGCCAATTGGTGGATGCGACGCCGTCCAAGCAGCAGTGGGCGCTGGTCGTGGGCGTGCTGGCCGGCGCGGCGATCATCCCGCCGATCCTCGACCTGCTCAACCAGGCTTACGGCTTCACCGGCGCGCCGGGTGCGGTGCCGGGCCGCGCCTTGGCCGCGCCGCAGGCGGGCCTGATTTCGGCGCTGGCGCAGGGCGTGATCCAGGGCAACATCGACTGGAGCCTGATCCGCATCGGCGCCTACATCGGCGCCGGCCTGATCGTGATCGACAGCGTGCTGCGCCGCACGACCAAGTCCGCGCACCTGTCGCCGCTGGCCGTTGGCCTGGGCATCTACCTGCCGACCTCGGCGACGCTGATGGTGGTGGTCGGCGCCGTCATCGGCTGGCTCTACGACCGCCGCGCCGAGCGCAGCGCCAAGCCCGAGTCGACCAAGCAGATGGGCGTGCTGCTGGCCTCGGGCATGATCGTCGGCGAGGGCCTGATCGGCGTGGCGATTGCCGCGATCGTCGCCTTCTCCGGCAAGGACTTCCCGCTCGGCCTGGTCGGCGACGACTTTGCCGGCCCGGCGGTCTGGATCGGTGGCGCGGCCTTCGTCGCGGTCGTGTTCGTGCTGTACCGCTGGGCGGAGCGGGTGAGCGCCAAGGCAGCAGCTGCCTGAGTCGCTGAACAGGGCTGATTGGCCGCAGGGCCGGCCAATCGGCAAATGCGGCAACGGCGGCGGGCACTCTGGCCTTTGCGGCCGCCGTCACGGGGCCCTAACATCGACGGTCTTTGTACCCCGGGGTCTGTACCCGATGGAGCCGTCATGACGTTTCGCCGCGCCCTCCTGCCGCTGATGTTGGCGGCTGCGCTTTCACCCCTTTCCGTCTCGGCCGCCCCGCGCGGCTTCGAAGTCCGCGACATGGCCACGCTTGACCGCGTGTCCTCGCCGACGCTGTCGCCCGATGGCCGCCGCGTCGTCTTCGCCAAGCGCGTGGTCGATTTCGCCGCCAACAAGGGCGCCTCCTCGCTGTGGATCGAGGACCTGTTCGCGCGTGACGCCGCGCCGCCGGTGCGCCTGACGCCGGAAGGCTGGAACGTCAATTCGCCGAGCTTCTCGCCCGACGGCAACACTGTGTACTTCCTCAGCGGCAAGTCGGGCAGCCAGCAGCTGTACTCGATTGCGGCCAGCGGCGGTACGCCGAAGCAGGTGACGGCCTTCACCACCGACGTCGGCGGCTACAAGCTCTCGCCCGACGGCACGCGCGTCGCCTTCAACGCCGAAGTGTTCGCCGACTGCAAGGGCGACTTCGCCTGCTCGCAGAAGCGCGTCGACGAAAAGGGCAAGCAGAAGACCAGTGGCATGGTGTTCGACCGCATCTTCATCCGTCACTGGGACACCTGGAGCGACGGTCGCCTCAATCGCCTGTTCGTGACGACGCTGGCCGACAAGCCGGCCACCACCGCGACCCTGGTCAGCGGCGAAGTGATCGGCGACGTGCCGTCGCGGCCGTTCGGTGACAGCAGCGAATACACCTGGGCGCCCGATGGCCGCAGCCTGGTGTTCAGCGCCCGCATCGCCGATGCGAAGGAACCGACCTCGACCAACTTCGACCTGTACCAGGTCAATGCCGACGGCACCGGCGCAGCGAAGAACCTGACCCCGTCCAACCCGGCGTGGGACACCGGTGCGACCTTCAGCGCCGACGGCAAGACCCTCTACTACCGCGCGATGAAGCGTCCCGGCTTCGAGGCCGACCGCTTTGCCCTGATCTCGCTCGACCTGGCCAGCGGCCAGCGTCGTGAGATCGCGCCGCAGTGGGACCGCTCGGCGGATGGCATCAACCTGTCGGCCGATGGCAAGAGCATCTACACCACCGCGACCGACATGGGCGAGCACCCGCTGTTCGCGGTCGACATCGCCAGCGGCAAGGCCAGCAAGCTCATCGGCGACGGCACCATCTCGGCTATCGACCTGGCCGGCCCGACGCTGGCGCTGACGCGCAACTCGCTCAAGAGCGGCGACGTGCTGTACACCACCAGCGCCGATGCCACCGCGCCGCTGCGCCCGATCACTGCCACCACCGGCGAAACCCTGAAGGACGTCGCCTTCGGTGATTTCGAGCAGTTCAACTTCAAGGGTTGGAACGGCGACACGGTGCACGGCTACGTGGTCAAGCCGTGGAACTACGTCGAAGGCAAGAAGTACCCGGTCGCGTTCCTGATCCATGGCGGCCCGCAGGGCAGCTTCGGCAACGGCTGGAGCTACCGCTGGAATCCGCAGACGTACGCGGGCCAGGGCTACGCCGTCGTCATGATCGACTTCCACGGTTCCACCGGTTACGGCCAGGCGTTCACCGACGCGATCAGCCAGCACTGGGGTGACCGTCCGCTGGAAGACCTGCAGAAGGGCTGGGCCGCGGCGCAGCAGAAGTACGGCTTCCTCAACGGCGACAAGGCCTGCGCGCTGGGCGCCAGCTACGGCGGCTTCATGGTCAACTGGATCGCCGGCAACTGGAACCAGCCGTGGAAGTGCCTGGTCACCCACGACGGCGTGTTCGACCAGCGCATGATGGGCTTCGCCACCGAAGAACTGTGGTTCACCGAGTGGGAGCAGGGCGGCAGCGCGATCGACAAGGCCGCCAACTACGAGAAGTTCAACCCGGTCAACCACGTCAAGGATTGGCGCGTGCCGATGCTGGTCGTGCACGGCCAGCTCGACTACCGCATTCCGGTCGAGCAGGGCATCGGCGTGTTCACCACGCTGCAGCTCAAGGGCATCGACTCGAAGTTCCTGTACTTCCCGGACGAGAACCACTGGGTGCTCAAGCCGCAGAACAGTGTGCAGTGGCATGACACGGTCAATGCCTGGCTGAAGCAGTACATCGGCGAGTAACACTTCGGGCCCCTCTCCCGCATGCGGGGGAGGGGTTGGGGTGAGGGGGAGGGGTTGGGGTGAGGGCGATGCGTCAGCGCAACAGCGCCCCCGCCTCCTGGACCAGCGCCGCGAACAACGCCTGCGCGCGCCGATGCTTCAGCAACGGCGCACCTTGCCCGGCCCAAAGCGAAATCATGTCGCCGCGCCCCTGCGCCGCGGCCGTCGCCTTGAACGTGCCGGTGAACCAGTTCTGGATCGGGTAGGGCAGCGCTGTCACACCCTCCCATTCATCGACGAAGCGATTGCGGATGCCGCGCGCAAGCCGCCCGCTGAAGGCGCGCGTCAGCGCCGTGTACCGGGCCTCATCGGTGAACAACATCGCGCGATGCAACCCGTTGGTGCCTGACTCCTCACAGGCCAGGAACGCCGTGCCGATCTGCACACCCTGCGCACCGAGCGTCATCGCCGCGGCAACACCGCGACCATCGGCGATGCCACCGGCGGCGATCACCGGCGTCGCAACGCGATCGACCACCTGCGGGATCAGCGCGAACGTCCCGGTCAACGAATCCTCGGCCGAACGCAGGAACGACACCCGGTGCCCGCCGGCCTCGAAACCGGTCGCAACGATGACGTCGACGCCGGCCTGGTCCATGGCGATGGCTTCGTCGAGGGTGGTGATGGTGCCCATCGTGGCGATCTCGCGTCGGCGGCATTGGGCGAGAATGTCGGCGGAGGGAATCCCGAAGACGAAGCTCATCACCGGCGGCCGCGCATCGAGCATGGCCTGCACCTGGTCGTCGAAGCGCTGGCCATAGCGATCGGGCATAGCCGGTGGCGTCATGCCGAGCGCATCGTAGTAGGGACGGAACCGTTCGATGGCGTCGGCGAACTGTTCGCTCGTCAGCCGGTCGCCGCCGGGGTCCTGGTTCGACACCCACAGGTTCAACGCGAACGGGCGCTGCGTGCGCGCGCGGACCTGCTGCGTGAGCTCGCCCAGCTTCTCCGGGGCGAGGTGGTGTGCGCCGAACGATCCCAGGCCGCCGGCGTCGGAGACCGCGACCATCAGGTCGACCGAGGACAGCCCGCCGCCGAACGGCCCCTGCACGATCGGGTAGCGCAGGCCGAGGCGCCGTGTGAAGTCGTTGTCGTGCCACATGGAAATGCTCCATTGCGGGAGGGGGCGGCTGGGCGGAAGGCCAGCACCTGGGGCAACTGTAGGGGCGACCTCGCAGCGGTCACATGAAGGCGGCGCGTGCCGAGCGGGGCGGCTACCCGGATTCAGCGATCCAACGGGCTCACCACACCGTGGCCGCCGCGGTTGAGCACATGGGTATAGATCTGCGTCGTGCGCACGTCGGCGTGGCCGAGCAGTTCCTGGATCGTGCGCAGGTCGTAGCCTGCTTCGAGCAGATGCGTCGCAAACGAGTGACGCAGCGCGTGACAGGTGGCTGGCTTCGCCGTGCCGGCCCGCAGCGACGCCGCCTTCACCGCGCGCTGCAGGCCTTTCTCGTCGCGGTGATGCCGCCTCACCACGCCCGAAGCGGGGTCGACGCTTCGTGTCGTCGCAGGGAAGGCGTACTGCCATCCGAACTCCCGTGCGGCATTCGGAAATTTGCGCGCCAATGCATCGGGCATCCAGACCTCACCGAAGCCAGTTGCAAGGTCGCGCCTGTGCAACGCGCGTGCTTCGTCCATCTGCGCTTGCAGGCGAACGCCGAGCGCCTGCGGCAGCATCGTTCGCCGGTCCTTGCCGCCCTTTCCCTGGCGCACCACCAGCTCGGATCGCGCGATGTCGACGTCCTTGACTCGCAGCCGGACGCACTCCATCAGCCTGAGGCCGCTGCCGTAGAGGAGCGACGCCATCAGTCCGTGCACACCGGACATCTCGCCGAGCAGGGCCGCCATTTCGGATCGCGACAGAACCACCGGGAGCCGCTGCGGCTTCTTCGCGCGTCGGATCTCTTCCATCCAGGGGAGTGACTGACCGAGCACTTCGCGATAGAGGAAGAGCAGGGCAGCCAACGCCTGGTTCTGGGTGGAGGGCGACACGTTGTCGCGCACCGCCAGCAGGATGAGGAACTGCTCCACTTCCCGGGCCCCCATCTGGTCAGGATGACGCTTGCCATGGGCCAGGACATACCGGCGTATCCATCCGACGTAGGCCTCCTCGGTTCGCCTGGCCATGCCCAGGCGCCGCATCCGCTCGCGGACCCGATCGAGCAGGCGTGGTGGGCCAGCCGGTGGAGCGATCGCAGGCCTGGTTGTCCCGTCCGTGGGCGGGTGATAGCGTCGCATCGGGGAATCCTGAACACTTTGACCGAGCGACAGGTTAGGCGCCGGCGTTAGGCACCTCTACCCGAGACAAGCCGTTGTTTCGTGTAGGGAAGTACTGACGGCGGATTGTTCAACAAAATTGATAGACACCAGGCTTAGGCCCCAGTCTGTCGTCGAATAAATAGTTAGGACTGTAGTCGCAACGTTGCGGCCGGTCCGGGATCGACGCGCTGTCGTGTCTGAGGTCATCGCGCTCTTGCTTCGGTTGCGCGCACAACGCCCCCAGCCGGCACCATTGACACCGTGTATTGCCCGCTTCGGCCCGGCCCAGAT
>NZ_JBFTLK010000007.1:0-285662 GCF_056396405.1 Lysobacter sp. 05T417
GCTACTGGTGGAGGGTTGTGTTCTTTGGACTTGGCGCTGCAGGATTCGCTTATCGCATCTTCGTTCCGGTGGCAGCCTAGGCGCGTGGGCTTGCTGCCTAACAGTTCATTCAAGCCGAAGCCACTTCGTGGCTCGGCTTAATTCAGGCGATCGCGAATCCGACTGCGCCGAAGCACAGGCCTATGATCAACGCGCGGCGTTCGCCGATCGCGTGCACGATCCGACCGACCAGGCCCGCCTGCACGATCACGTTGAGCACACCCACAATCGCCAGCACGTAGCTGACCTCGCGCGGGCCCCACTTGTACTGGTAGTCGGCGAACAGCACGAACACACTCGGGTAGACGTAGTGGGCGAGGTTGGCGATGAACACCACCGCCGCCAGGCCGAACACCTGCGGGTAACGCTTGAGCAGCACCAGCGAGCCGAGCGGATTGGCGTGCGACCAGTCGAAACGCGCGCTGCGCTTCTCCTTCGGCAGCGACTCGGGCAGCACGAACCAGCCGTAGCAGAAGTTGACCAGCGCCAGGCCCGCGGCGAACCAGAACGGCAGGCGCAGATCGATCTCGCCGAGCTGGCCGCCGATCAGCGGGCCGACGATGAAGCCGACGCCGAACGCCGCGCCGAGCAGGCCGTAGCTCTTGGCGCGCTTGTCGGCCGGGGTGACGTCGGCGACATAGGCATTGGCGGTGGTGAAGCTGGCCGAGGTGATGCCGGAAATGATGCGGCCCACCAGCAGCCACGCCAGCGACGGCGCCAACGCCATGAAGACGAAGTCCAGGCCCAGGCCCAGGCACGAGATCAGGATCACCGGGCGGCGGCCGAAGCGGTCCGACAGGGCGCCCTGGATCGGCGAGGTCACAAACTGGATCGCCGCGAACAGGAAGCCGAACGCCGCCACCCAGTAGGCGGCGTGCGCGGTGTCGCCGCCGGCGAACTGCTCGATCAGGTGCGGCAGCACCGGGATGATCAGCCCGAACGAAAGTACGTCGATCAGGATGGTGACGAAAATGAAGGCGAGCGCGGCGCTACGGCGCGCGCCGCTTGCAGGAGTCGTATCGGTCACGGATGGGCCGCAGGGCGTGTCGGGAATGATCGGAGTTTATCGCGGCTGCCCACCCTGGCTGGCATCCGTGCGCGCCCGGGGAGCCGAAGGCAACGTCCCTGGGTTCCCGCCTTCGCGGGAAGACTGGCCACGACGGGAAGGACGGGCTACGAAATGCGTGACGGCGTTGTCCATCAGACACCGCCGCGCATCGCCGCTCGCAATGGTTTCAATCGTTACCAAAACGCTGCGATTTTCGCCCGCATTCGCCAATGACATCAACAACTTGGATGGCATCTGGTGACGGTCTCAGGACAGCCTGCGGCGCAAATTGCCGCATCGCACAATTTGTGCTTTATTCGGTTGAACCAGGGCATCAGGCAGGTCGGACCGCGCGAGCGGACCGTCATGCCCCGTCCCTGCGAGCCAGGTTTCGTTGTCCAACGATTTCAAGCCGCACAACGCGCTGCACGACAGCGACGACGGAGTAACGATGGAGCAGCAGTACCGCACCGGCCCTGTCGGTCTTTACGACCCCCGCGACGAGCGGGACGCCTGTGGTTTTGGCCTGATCGCACAGCTCGACGACGCGCCCAGCCGCGCCATCGTCGACCGCGCGATCGACGCCCTGGTACGCATGACCCATCGCGGCGGCATCGCTGCCGACGGCCTCAGCGGCGACGGCTGCGGCCTGCTGATCCGCCAGCCCGATATCTTCCTGCGCTCGCTCGCGCGCGAAGCCGGCATCACGCTCGGCCCGCACTACGCCTCCGGCCTGGTGTTCCTGCCGCACGACGAAGCCGACGCCGCGCGCGCGCGCGACACACTCAATGCACAGCTGCAGCGCGAACGCGTCGACGTCGCTGGCTGGCGCGTGGTCCCGGTGGACCTCAGCGCCTGCGGCGAACTGGCCAAGCGCACGATGCCCTGCATCGAGCAGGTCTTCGTGCGTCCGGCCGGCGCGTTCGACGCCGGCATCTTCCAGCGCTCGCTGTTCCTCGCCCGCCGCCGCGCCGAGCAGGCGCTGCGCGATCTCGCCGACTTCTACGTGGTCAGCCTGTCGGCGGCGAGCATCGGCTACAAGGGCATGGTCCTGCCCGATCGCCTCGCCCAGTTGTATCCGGACCTGCAGCGCGCCGACCTGGCCGCGAGCGTGGTGGTGTTCCACCAGCGCTTCTCCACCAACACCACGCCGCGCTGGCCGCTGGCGCAGCCGTTCCGGCTGCTGGCGCACAACGGCGAGATCAACACCATCGCCGGCAACCGCGCCTGGGCGCAGGCACGCGTGCATGCCTGGCACACGCCGGCGCTGGACCTGACCGAGTTCGATCCGGTCATCTCCACCGACGGCTCCGATTCGCAGTCGCTCGACAACATGCTCGAGCTGCTCCAGGCCGGCGGCATGGACCTGCTCAAGGCGATGCGGATCCTGATCCCGCCGGCCACGCAGTCGCTTGAATACAAGGACGCCGACCTCGCCGCGTTCTATGAGTACTACGCGCTCAACACCGAGCCGTGGGACGGCCCGGCCGGCATCGTCACCGTCGACGGCCGCTATGCCGCCTGCACGCTCGACCGCAACGGCCTGCGCCCGGCACGTTGGCTGCGCACGCGCGACCGCCACTTCCTGATCGCCTCCGAAGCCGGCGTGTGGGAGATGCCGGCCGAGGAGATCGAGGCCAAGGGCAAGCTCGGCCCGGGCGAGATGATCGCCGCCGACCTGTACCTGGGCGAGCTGCTCGACTCCGACGCGATCGACCGCATCAACCGCGCGCGCGCGCCGTACAAGCGCTGGCTCAAGCAGGGCATGACCTACCTGCAGACCGAGCTGATCGATCCGCAGCTGGCCGCCGAGCCGTTCGATGCGGAAACGCTTTCGACGTTTCAAAAGTTGTTTCAGCTGACCCGCGAGGAGCGCGAGCAGGTGCTGCGTCCGCTCGCCGAGACCGAGCAGGAAGGCATCGGCTCGATGGGCGACGACGTGCCGATGGCCGTCCTGAGCCAGCAGGTGCGGCCGCTCTACGACCAGTTCCGCCAGGCCTTCGCCCAGGTCACCAACCCGCCAATCGATCCATTGCGCGAGGACTGCGTGATGTCGCTGGCGACGCAGCTGGGTCGCGAGGGCAACGTCTTCGCCGACGGCCCGGCCAATGTCGGCCACGTCCATCTCAATTCGCCGGTGCTGTCGCAGCGCAAGCTCCGCCAGCTGCTGGCGATGGCCCCGTACGATCAGTCCCATGCGCTGATCCACCTGCATTACGCGCCGGCGGAAGGCCTCAAGGCCGCGCTCGAGCGCATCTGCGCCGAAGCCGAAGCGGCCACGCGCGCCGGCAAGGTGTTGCTGGTGCTCAGCGACCGCTACCCGCAGCCCGACCGCCTGATGGCGCACGCCCTGCTCGCCACCGGCGCGGTCCACCAGCACCTGGCGCGCGCCGGCATCCGCTGCGAATCGAACCTGATCATCGAGACCGGCACCGCACGCGACCCGCACCATTTCGCCTGCCTGCTCGGCTTCGGCGCGACCGCGGTGTACCCGTACCTCGCCTACCAGACCCTGCACGACCTGGGCGTGCGCGGCATCCTCAAGACCAAGCACGGCGAAGTCGCGCAGATCGGCCGCAGCTACCGTCGCGGCATCAAGAAGGGCCTGCTCAAGATCATCTCGAAGATGGGCATCAGCACCATCGGCAGCTACCGCGGTGCGCGCCTGTTCGAGATCGTCGGCCTGGATCGCGACGTGGTCGACCTGTGCTTCGCCGGCACGCCTTCGCGCATCGGCGGCGCCGGTTTCGACGACCTGCATGCCGATGCAGTGCAATTGGCCGACCACGCCTGGAACGCCAATGCCCTGCCCGCCATCGGCGGCCTGCTCAAGTACACGCCCGGTGGCGAGTACCACCTGTTCAATCCCGACGTGGTCGTGCGCCTGCAGCGCGCGGTCGCCACCGGCGAATGGAGCGACTGGCAGCGCTATGCCGAGGCGGTGAACGAGCGCCAGACCGCGGCGCTGCGCGACCTGCTCGACGTCGATGTATCGGCGGCGACACCCATTCCGCTCGATGAAGTCGAACCGGTGTCGTCGATCGTGCGCCGCTTCGATTCGGCGGCGATGAGCCTGGGCGCGCTGTCGCCCGAGGCGCACGAGGCGCTGGCGATCGCGATGAACCGCCTCGGTGGCCGCAGCAACTCCGGCGAAGGCGGCGAAGACCCGGTCCGCTACGGCACCGACAAGGTCAGCAAGATCAAGCAGATCGCCTCGGGCCGCTTCGGTGTCACGCCCGAGTACCTGGTCAATGCCGAGGTCCTGCAGATCAAGATCGCCCAGGGCGCCAAGCCCGGCGAAGGCGGCCAGCTGCCGGGCCACAAGGTCAACGAGCTGATCGCGCGGTTGCGCTACGCAATGCCCGGCATCGGCCTGATCTCGCCGCCGCCGCACCACGACATCTATTCGATCGAAGACCTGGCGCAGCTGATCTTCGACCTCAAGCAGGTCAACCCGAAGGCGCTGGTGTCGGTGAAGCTGGTCTCGCACGCCGGCGTCGGCACGATCGCGACGGGCGTGGCCAAGGCCGGTGCCGATCTCGTCACCATCTCCGGCCACGATGGCGGCACCGGCGCCAGCCCGCTGTCGTCGATCCGCTATGCCGGCACGCCGTGGGAACTGGGCCTGTCGGAAGCGCGCCAGGCATTGATTGCCAACGACCTGCGCGAGCGCGTGATCCTGCAGACCGACGGCGGCCTCAAGAGCGGCCTGGACGTGATCAAGGCCGCGCTGCTTGGTGCGGAGACCTTCGGCTTCGGCACCGCGCCGATGATCGCGCTGGGCTGCAAGTACCTGCGCATCTGCCACCTCAACAACTGCGCCACCGGTGTGGCCACGCAGGACGATGCGCTGCGGCGCGATCACTTCACCGGGCTGCCCGAGCGCGTCGAGAACTTCTTCCGCCTGCTCGCCGAGGAAGTGCGGCTGTGGCTGGCACAGCTGGGCGTGCGCACGCTCGGCGAGCTGGTAGGCCGCACGGATCTGTTGCGCCAGGTGGAAGGCGAGAGCGACCGCCAGCACGGGCTCGATCTCGCGCCGCTGCTGGCCGGCAGCGGCCTCGCCCATGGCGGCCATTGCGGCGCGCCGCAACCGGCGGCGGATCCGACCGGCCTGGCCGCAAGGCTCGATGCCGAGCTGGCCGATGCCATCGACCGCAAGCTGGGTGGCGAGTATCGCCATGCCATCCGCAACACAGACCGCAGCATCGGCGCGCGGCTGTCCGGGCGTATTGCTCGCGTGCATGGCGACCGCGGCATGAGCGACACGCCGCTGACGCTGCGCTTCGACGGCACTGCGGGCCAGAGCTTCGGCGCGTTCAATGCCGGTGGCCTGCACTTCGAACTCAATGGCGAAGCCAACGACTACGTCGGCAAGGGCATGGCCGGCGGCCGCATCGTGATCCGCCCCCCGCAGGGTGCGCGCTATGTCGCCCACGAGACGCCAATCCTCGGCAACACCTGCCTCTACGGCGCCACCGGTGGCGAGCTGTATGCCGCGGGACGCGCCGGCGAGCGCTTCGCAGTGCGCAACTCCGGCGCTACCGCCGTCGTCGAAGGCGCGGGTGACCACTGTTGCGAGTACATGACCGGTGGCGTGGTCGCCGTGCTCGGCCGAACCGGTCTCAACTTCGGTGCCGGCTTCACCGGCGGCATGGCCTACGTGCTCGACACCGAGCGCGATTTCGTCGACCGCTACAACCACGAACTGATCGACATCCTGCGCATCGCCGCCGACGGTTTCGAGAACCACCGCTCGCACCTGCGCGAACTGCTCGAGGCGCATATCCGCCTGACCGGCAGCGTCTGGGCGCAGCGCATCCTCGACGAGATGCGCGACTACCTCGGCAAATTCTGGCTGGTGAAGCCGAAGGCGGCGAGCCTGGAGTCGCTGGCGGAAAACCTCAGGAGGGCAGCGTGAGCAAGATGGACGCAAAGAAGCCCGTGTTTGCCTTTCGCGAGACGCCCCGGCAGATGCCGGCGCGGATCCCGCTCGAGCTGCGCCAGGGTGGCGACTGGAACGAGCTCTACGGCCGCTTCGGTGAAGCCGAAGCCAAGCACCAGGCCAGCCGGTGCCTCGACTGCGGCAACCCGTACTGCGCGTGGAAGTGCCCGCTGCACAACTACATCCCGAACTGGCTCGAACTCGCCCGCGAAGGCCGCATCCACGAGGCGGCCGCGCTCGCGCACGAGACCAACCCGCTGCCGGAAGTGTGCGGACGCGTTTGTCCGCAGGACAGGTTGTGCGAAGGCAGCTGCACGCTCAACGACGGCTTTGGTGCGGTCACGATTGGCGCAGTGGAGAAGTACATCGCCGATCGTGCGCTTGCCGATGGCTGGCGCCCGGACCTGTCGCGCGTCGTCGCCACCGGCAAGCGGGTGGCGGTGGTCGGCGCCGGCCCGGCGGGACTGTCATGCGCCGACCGGCTGGCCCGCGCCGGCATCGAAGCCACGGTGTTCGACCGCTATGAGCAGATCGGCGGACTGCTGCACTTCGGCATCCCCAGTTTCAAGCTCGACAAGTCGGTGATGGCCACGCGCCGCGACGTACTCGAAGGCATGGGCGTGACGTTCCGCCTCGGCGTCGAGATCGGGCGCGACATCGGCCTCGACACCCTGCTGGCGGACTTCGACGCGGTGTTCCTCGGCCTGGGCAGCTATCGCTACACCGACGGCGGCCTACCGGGGCAGGATCTGCGCAACGTCCTGCCGGCATTGCCGTTCCTGGTGCAGAACGGGCGCCTGGTGCATGGCGAGGACGAAGTGGACGGCAAGCCGATCGCCGGCTGGGAAGACCACGTCGCCCTGCCCGACCTGCACGGCAAGCGCGTGGTCGTGCTCGGCGGCGGCGACACCGGCATGGACTGCGTGCGCAGTGCGGTGCGCCTGGGCGCATCGCGCGTGACCTGCGCCTATCGTCGCGACGAAGCCAACATGCCCGGCTCGGCGCGCGAAGTGGCCAACGCCCGCGAGGAAGGCGTGCAGTTCCTGTTCAACCGGCAACCGCTGGCGTTGCTCGGCGAGGATGGTGACGTCACAGGCGTGCGCGTGGCCGAGACGCAGCTCAGCGCGCCGGACGCGCAGGGCCGTCGCAACGCGGAGATCGTCGAAGGCAGCGAATCGGTGCTGGCGGCGGACGTGGTGATCATCGCCTTCGGCTTCCAGCCCGATCCGCCGCAATGGCTATCGGCGCATGGGATCGAGCTGGAAGGCAATGGGCGGATCCGCGTGCAGCCTGCGGCTTCGGGCTGCGGTTCGCGGCGGAAAGTCTCCGGTGAAGCGAGGCTGCCCTTCCAGACAGCCAATGCCCGCGTGTTCGCAGGCGGCGACAGTGTGCGCGGCGCGGACCTGGTGGTGACGGCGGCGTATGAGGGAAGGGAAGCGGCTGCGGGGATCGTGCGATTGCTGCTGGGGTGAGGGCCCGGTTGCTGATGCGGTGCGGACCTATCGGCCCTTCGACTCCGCTGCGCTACGCTTCCTTCGACTCCGCTGCGCTACGCTTCCTTCGACTCCGCTGCGCTACGCTCAGGACGAACGGGGACATCGTCGAACCCAGAACAACCGTTCGTCCTGAGCGTAGGCGCGGAGCGCCGAAGTCGAAGGAAGCGTAGGCGCGGAGCGCCGAAGTCGAAGGAAGCGTAGGCGCGGAGCGCCGGAGTCGAAGGAAGCGTAGGCGCGGAGCGCCGAAGTCGAAGGACAACAGTTCGCCACGCTCAAGGAGGAGCGCATGTTCTGGATGTATATGCTTCGCTGCGCCGATGGCAGCTTCTACCTCGGCCACACCGATGACATCGAGCGGCGTCTTGATCAGCACCACGCCGGACAGCACCCCTGCTATACGCGCGACCGTCGGCCGGTCGAGCTGGTCTTCTCGCAGGAGTTTCCGACCAGGGAAGAGGCGCTGGTGGCTGAGCGACAGATCAAGGGCTGGAGTCGCGCGAAAAAACAGGCGCTGACCGAGGGTGACTGGTCCAGGATCAGTCGACTTGCGCGGGGAAAGCATCGGCACGAGCGGTGAGGAGGCAGGACCTGGCTTCCTTCGACTTCGGCGCTGCGCGCCTACGCTTCCTTCGACTTCGGCGCTGCGCGCCTACGCTTCCTTCGACTTCGGCGCTGCGCGCCTACGCTCAGGACGAACGGTGGTTTTCCCGGTTCCGTTCGTCCTGAGCGTAGCGCAGCGGAGTCGAAGGAAGCGTAGCGCAGCGGAGTCGAAGGAAGCGTAGCGCAGCGGAGTCGAAGGAAGCGTAGCGGAGTCGAAGGATTACCGCCCCGGCCCCACATCAATAAAGCGCAGGAACTCCGCGCGCGTCCGCGCATCCTCGCGGAAGGTGCCGAGCATCTTCGAGGTGATCATGCTCACGCCGCGCTTGTGCACGCCGCGCGTGGTCATGCACTCGTGTGCGCCTTCGATCACCACGCCGACGCCGCGCGGCTGCAGCACTTCCTGGATCACCTGGGCGATCTGTGCAGTCATCTTCTCCTGCACCTGCAACCGCCGCGCATAGGTTTCGACCACGCGTGCCAGCTTGCTGATGCCCACCACCTTGCCGTCCGGCAGATAGCCCACGTGCGCCTTGCCGATGATCGGCGCCATGTGGTGCTCGCAGTGGCTCTCGAATTCGATGTCGCGCAACACGATCATCTCGTCGTAGCCCTCGACTTCCTCGAAGGTGCGCTTGAGGTAGTCGGCCGGGTCCTCGGCGTAGCCGCTGAACCAGTCCGTGTACGCCTTGGCCACGCGCTTGGGCGTGTCGAGCAGGCCTTCGCGGGCCGGGTCGTCGCCAGCCCAGCGCAGCAGGGTGCGCACGGCCGCTTCGGCCTGTTCGCGGGACGGCTTGTCGTTGTCGGCCATGGCGCGGCTCCTGTGGGGGACGCAAATGCTACTCCACCGGGGCGGAGAGGATAAAAAAATGCCGCAAGGCGGGATGGTGCCCCTGCGGCAAGAAAAGGCTGCGAGGAGCCTGACGAAGTCTGATCCGCGCCGAACAACCGGTGACGCCACGCTCGAGGGAGGGGGAAAGCGTGCCGCCACCGGCCGTCGGGTTGGATGGGGGAAAGGTTGTGGCGCTGCTCAGCGCCGGGCGACGTCCTCACGCAGCGGCACACGGGTCGGCCAACCGCCGGCCAGCGCCTTGTACAGCGCGACCGCACCGCTGACGCTGCGGGTACGGCCGTCGGCAAAGGCTTCCTGGGCGACCAGCTGGGTGCGCTCGGCATCGAGCACTTCGAACAGGTCGGCGGCACCGGCTTCGTAGCGGACCCGCGCGAGGCGTGCCGCGGTCGCGCTGTCGATCGCCGCCTGCTCCAGGTGCTGGTCCTCGACGCGGGCGCGCGAGTAGCGCACCAGTGCGTTCTCGGTGTCTTCCAGCGCCAGCAGCACGGCCTGCTCGTAGCGCGCCAGGTCGCCGGCCGCGTCGGCATCGGCGGCGGCAATGCGCGCGCGCACACGGCCGATGTCGAGGAACGACCAGTCGATGCCCAGCCCGATCAGGCGGGTCTCGCTGTCGCGTTCGAACAACGCGCCGCTGTCGATCGCCTGGCTGCCAATCAGCCCGAACAGGGTGAAGCGCGGGAACAGGTCGGCCGTGGCCACGCCGATCTTGGCCGTGGTCGCATGCAGGCGGTGTTCGGCCGCGATCACGTCCGGACGGTTGCGCAGCAACTCGCCCGGCGTGCCAGGGTCGAGCCGCGCCGGCAGGTTGGGCAGGGGCTGTTGCGGCGTCAGGTCGGCAATCAGCGCTTCCGGCGTCTTGCCGGACAGCACCGCCAGCCGATGCATGCTCACTGCCACCTGCGCTTCCAGGTTCGGCACGCGCGACAGCGTCGATTCGAGCTGGGCGCGTGCACGCGAGGTGTCGAACTCGGTGCCGCGGCCGGCGTCGAAGCGCGCCTGCACCAGGCGCAGGGTCTCGCGCTGGTTCTCGGAGTTGTCGCGGGCAACGCGCAGGCGCTCCTGCAGGCCGCGCATCTCGACGTAGGTCCGTGCGACTTCACCGACGATGGCGACCTGCAGCGCGTCGAGGTCGGACGCCGTCGCCCAGGCCTCGGCACGCTGCGACTCGACGTTGCGACGGACGCGACCGAACAGATCGAGTTCCCAGCTGGCATCTGCCTGCACACCGTAGCTCTCGCCATCGCGATCGTTGCGGTTCACGCCCGGCGCCTGGTCGGCGCTGGAACGCGAATCGGCCGCCGTGGCGCTGGCGGTGACGGTCGGGAAGCGATCGAGCTTGGCGTTGCGCAGGAGCGCATTGGCGCGGTCGTAGCTGGCCAGTGCGATGCGCAGGTCGTGGTTGGCGGTCAGCGATTCCTCGACCAGCCGCGTCAGCAGCGGGTCGTTGAAGCTGGTCCAGAACTCGGCGCTGGCCTGCGGCGTCGCCTCCCCGGCCACGGCGGCGGTGCCGCCGGCGGCCGTGGTGGTGTCCGCAGCCGGCGCGCCTTCGTCGCGGCTGAACGTTGCCGGCGTCGGCACATCCGGACGCACATAGTCCGGGCCGACCGCGCACGCGGCAAGCGCGAGCGCCAACAGCGAGGGAACCAGCACCCTGGCCACCGAACGGGCGTTCATTGCGTGTGTTTGCGGTTCTTGCACGATGGAATCCTCGTAGCCAATGGGCGCGATGATGGAAGGCTTACGCATGTGCCTTCCCCATCGAGCTCTGCTCGTTCACCCACTTCGGCGTCTTGCTCACCATCTTGCGCAGGGCGACGTAGAACACCGGGGTCAAGAACAGACCGAACAGGGTCACGCCGAGCATGCCGGCGAACACGGTGATGCCGGTGGCCGAGCGGACCTCGGCGCCAGCGCCGTGCGAGAGCACCAGCGGCACGGTGCCGGCGATGAAGGCGATGGAGGTCATCACGATCGGGCGCAGACGCAGGCGGCAGGCTTCCAGCGCGGCTTCGACGATGCTCTTGCCCTGCATCTCCAGCTCACGGGCGAACTCGACGATCAGGATCGCGTTCTTGCACGCCAGGCCCATCAGCACGACCAGGCCGACCTGCACGAACACGTTGTTGTCGCCACCGGTGAGCCACACGCCGGCCAGGGCCGAGAGCATGCACATCGGCACGATCAGGATCACCGCCAGCGGCAGCGTCCAGCTTTCATACAGCGCGGCCAGCACGAGGAAGGCGAGCAGGATGGCGAGCGGGAACACGACGAGTGCGGCATTGCCCTGGGTGGCCTGCTGGAAGCTCAGGTCGGTCCATTCCAGGCTCATGCCGTTGGGCAGCACCTTGGCGGCGATGCCTTCCAGCTGGCCCATGGCCTGTGCCGACGACAGCATGCGCGGATCGGCTTCGCCGGCCAGGTCGGCCGCCGGATAACCGTTGTAGCGCAGCACCGGGTCGGGGCCGTAGGTCTGCTTGATCGTCACCATCGAACCAATCGGCACCATCTCGCCACGGTCGTTGCGGGTACGCAGGTTGGCGATGTCCTCGACGCTGTCGCGGTAGGAACCGTCCGCCTGTGCGATCACCTGCCAGGTGCGGCCGAACTGGTTGAAGTCGTTGACGTAGGCCGAGCCCAGGTAGGTCTGCAGCGTGTCGAACAACTCCGTCAGCGGCACGCCCTGGGCCTTGGCCTTGACGCGATCGACTTCGGCGTCGAGCTGCGGCACGTTGGCCTGGTAGCTGCTGATCGGGAAGCCCATGCCAGGCGTCTGCGCGACCGCGCCCTGGAACGCATTCACCGCGTTCTGCAGCGCGCCGTAGCCGAGGTTGCCACGGTCCTCGATGAACATCTGGTAGCCCGAACCGTTGCCGAGGCCGAGGATCGGCGGCGGCATGAACGAGAAGGTGAAACCTTCCTGCAGCCCGGCGATCTTCTGGTTGATCTCGGCGTTGATCTGCTCGGCAGTGCGTCCATTGCGCTCGCTGAACGGCTTGAGCGGGAAGAACGCCACGCCGGTGTTGGGCGTGTTGGTGAACTGCAGGGCATTCAGGCCCGGGAACGCGATCGAATGCGCCACGCCGTCGGTGCTCATGGCGATGTCGCTGACCTTCTTCAGCAGCGCATCGGTGCGGGCAATGGACGAGCCTTCCGGAAGCTTCACGCCGGCGATCAGGTACAGCTTGTCCTGGATCGGGATGAAGCCGGCCGGGACGATCTTGAACATCAGGCCGGTGGCAACCAGCAGCACCGCGTATACCGCAAACACCGTGCCGCGGCGGCCCAGCGTGCGCGAGACCGCGCCCTGGTACTTCTGCGAGCTGGAGTTGAAGAAACGGTTGAACGGACGGAACAGCCAGCCGAAGGCGCGGTCGATCAGGCGCGACGGTGCGTCCTTGGCGGCGTCATGCGGCTTGAGCAGGCGCGCGGCCAGCGCCGGCGACAGGGTCAGCGAGTTGATCGCCGAGATCACCGTCGAGATGGCGATGGTCACCGCGAACTGCTTGTAGAACTGGCCGGTCACGCCCGACAGGAACGCCATCGGCACGAACACCGCGCACAGCACCAGCGCGATCGCCACGATCGGCCCGGACACTTCCTTCATCGCCTGGTGCGCCGCATCCATCGGCGACAGGCCTTCCTCGATGTTGCGTTCGACGTTCTCCACCACCACGATCGCGTCGTCCACCACGATGCCGATGGCGAGCACCAGGCCGAACAGGCTCAAGGTATTGATCGAGAATCCGAGCAGGTACAGCGCGGCAAACGTGCCCACCACCGACACCGGCACGGCGATCAGCGGAATGATCGAGGCGCGCCAGGTCTGCAGGAACAGGATCACCACCAGCACCACCAGGGCGATGGCTTCCAGCAGCGTGGTGACCACGGCCTTGATCGAGTCGCGCACGAAGATGGTGGTGTCGTACACGGCCTCGTACTTGACGCCGGCCGGGAACTGCTTGGTCATCTCGTCCATGGTGGCGATGACCTTTTCCTGGATCTCGAGCGCATTGGCGCCCGGAGCCTGGAAGATGCCGATGCCGACCGCGCTCTTGCCGTCCAGCTGCGAACGCAGCGTGTAGTCGCCGGCGCCAAGCTCGACGCGTGCGACATCGGACAGGCGCACGATCTCGCCGCCCTCACCGCTCTTGAGCACGATGTTGCCGAACTCCTCGACGCTGCGCAGGCGGCCCTGGGCATTGATCAGGGTCAGGAAGTCGCTGCTCGGCATCGGTTCGGCGCCGAGCTGGCCGGCCGATACCTGCACGTTCTGTTCGCGCATCGCACGGACCACGTCGCCGGCGGTGAGGCCGCGCGAAGCGATCTTGTCGGGGTCGAGCCAGGCGCGCATGGCGTAGTCGCCGCCGCCGAACACCTGCGCGTCGCCCACGCCCTGGATGCGTGCGAGCGCGTCCTTGACGTGCAGGCGGGCGTAGTTGCGCAGGTACAGCGTGTCGTACTTGCCGTCAGGCGATGTCAGGTGCACCACCATCAGGAAGGTCGGCGACTGCTTCTGCGTGGTCACGCCTTGCCGGCGCACATCCTCGGGCAGGCGCGCGAGCGACTGCGCGACGCGGTTCTGCACGCGCACGGCGGCATCGTCGGCGTCGGTGCCCGGACGGAACGTGACGGTCATCTGCAGCACGCCATCGGAACCGGCGACCGACTTGATGTACATCATGTTCTCGACGCCGTTGATCGCTTCTTCCAGCGGCGTGGCCACGGTCTCGGCGATCACCTTGGGGTTGGCGCCCGGATAGACCGTGCGCACCACCACAGACGGCGGCACCACTTCCGGGTACTCGCTGATCGGCAGGATAGGTATGGCGATCAGGCCGGCGGCGAAGATCACGATCGACAGCACGGCGGCGAAGATCGGTCTGTCGATGAAGAACTTTGAAAAGTCCATGAGGGGTTCCTGATGCGGCCTTCAGGCCGCAAATTCCTGGGCGACGCCAGAAAGCGTCGCCAAACGGGTCACGTTGTCTGCACCCTCCCCCGCTCGCAGGGGAGGGGCGGGAGTTACTTCATCGCCACTTTCATCTCGGGCGCAGCCGCGCCCATCGCGATCTGCTTCGGCGACACCGGCATGCCCGGGAAGAACACCTTCTGCACGCCATGGACGATCACCTTGTCGGTCGGCGCCAGGCCCGAATCGACCACGCGCAGTCCATCGACGGTGCGACCGAGCACGACATCCTTGCGGGTGGCGGCGTTCTTCGGCCCGAGCACGTAGACGTACTTGCGGTCCTGGTCGGTGAGGATGGCCTTCTCGTCGATCAGCATCGCCTTGACGCTGCGGCTGCCTTCCAGCTGCACGCGTGCGAACAGGCCCGGGGTGAAGATGCGGTCCGGGTTGTGCAGCACGGCGCGGGCGCGGATGGTGCCGGTGGCGGCATCGACCTGGTTGTCGGTGAAGTCGACCGTGCCTTCGTGCGGGTAGCCCTGCTCGTTGGCCAGGCCCACGCGCACCGGGTTCTGCGACTGCGCACGCTTGCCGTCACGGGCCAGCGCCTGGTAACGCAGGAAGCTCTGCTCGTCGGCTTCGAAGTAGACGAACACCGGATCCTGCGAGACCACGGTGGTCAGCAGCGTGGTATCGGCCTGGGCAAGGTTGCCCTCGGTGACCACGGCACGACCGGCGCGGCCATTGATCGGCGAACGCACCTGGGTGAACTGCAGGTCGAGCTGGGCGTTGGCCACGGCGGCTTCGGCCGCTCGCACCGCCGCGTTGCCCTGGGTGGTGGCGGCACGACGGGTCTCGAACTCTTCACGCGAGATCGCCTTGGCCTCGACCAGGGTCTGCGCACGCGTGTCCTGGGTCTGGGCCAGGCGCGCCTCGGCGCGGGCGCGCTCGAGATCGGCCTGGGCCTGGTCCAGCTGGGCCTTGTAGCGACGCTGGTCGATCACGAACAGCAGATCGCCCTTCTTCACTTCCTGGCCTTCCTGGTAGGCGACGCGTTCGACATAGCCGGACACACGCGGGCGCAGATCGACCGTCTCGATCGCGGTGACGCGGCCGGTGAAGTCGTCCCACTCGCTGACCTGCTTGCTCAGTACCTGGGCGACGCTGACTTCCGGCGGCGGCGGCATCGCCGCGCTCGGCTCTGCCTGGCTGCTGCAGGCGCTGATCACCGCTGCAACGAGGAGGCTCGCCGCAAGGGCGAGGACGGGAACTCCGGAGGTGGAGCGGGCCAATGCTTTGCGGGGGGTCATGGGGAGGGTTCCTGGTTCGCTTTGTTGTTATTGGTGTTATTGGGTGAAAGCAGGTTCCTGAGCAGCGTGCGCGCATCCTGCAGACAGCGTGATGGCAGTAGTGCGTCGTCGCTTGCGTGACAGTTGTCAGGATCCTTGGGGGTCTGGGTGGGCGAGTAGGCCTGCGCGTGCGCATCGGCTTGCGCGTCGACTTCGCTTTCTTCGCTTGCCTGTGAGGTAATCGAATCAGCGACGCCGGAATCGACATCCGCCTCGTCGCCCGGCAACACATCGGCGTAACGGACCACCGCTTGCGCCGCCAGCTGCGTGCCCAGCGGTTCGACCAGGGCCAATGCGCGCTGGCCAACGGCGATCGCACTGGGCCATTGCGGACATGCATGCTCGCGGTTGAGTTCGGTGCTGACCGGGCTGTCGATCGACAGCAACTGCACGCGCACACCGATGCTGCGGGCCTCTTCATGCAGTACGCGCGCGAGCATGCGCAACGCGGCGGTGGCGATCGAGCGATGGCCGTAGCCGGCCCACGGCTGTTCCGCGCCGGGCCCGCCGATCAGCACATACGTGCCGCCGCGGTTGGCCTGGGCCAGCAGCGGCAGCAGGTGACGCGCCGCCGCCAGGTGCGGCAGCAGGTCCTCGTCGAGGCGCTGGCGCAGGTAGGCGGCGGGATGGTCGAGCAGGCGGCCGCGGCTGGCGCTGCCCGACACAGCGGCGATCACGCCGCCGATCGGCCGGCCGAGCTTGGTCAGGGCCTTGGCCAGGCGCTCGCCGTCGGCGTCGCTGCTGATCGAACCGGCGACGACGCTGAGGTCGGCCTTGGGGTGGTGGGACTTGAGGCACTGCAGTCCGGACTTGTCGCGGGCGACCGCGATCACCGGCCGGCCGGCCGCCAGCGCGGCCTCGACCACGCCGCGGCCGACCCCACCCGTGGCACCGAGGACGACGACGGGCGTCTGCTGTGCCGAGGGTTTCTGGGCCGATGTCCGCTGGGCGGGACGGGCGAACGGAGAGTTCACATCCGGCTCCAATGTCCCGAATGCGGGATTTTCTCTCCCGTCACCGGGACGGTTTCGCGACGGGTGGCGCGCTGCAGGAGGGAGCTGATGATCGGGAGGACCAGCATCGCGGCCGGCAGGGCCAGGGTGAAGGCGAGCACCCAGGCCAGCATCCAGAACTCGTCCGGGCCCGCTGCCAGGCCTTGCTGGACCACGAGGACGGCCAGGCCGATCAGCGCCGACATGGCGACCAGCATCAGCGGCAGGAAGGCGTAACGGGCTTGGCGGGGGGTGAGCATGATGGCTGCCAGGGGGGATTGGGGGGGATCTGCGGGACAGAGTAGGCCTCCGACCGGCACTTGATTAGCCGGCAATTGAGGGAATAATTGTCCCGTGATCGGTCCAAACCCCCCGGACCACCCCGTCTCCCCCGACGCGCTACCCAGGAGCCCCCGCCATGGCCCGCGATCTCAACGACACCCTGATCTTCGTAAGGGTGGTCGAGCACGGCAGCTTCATCTCCGCTGCCCGCGCCCTGCAGCTGCCCAAGACCACCGTCAGCCGCAAGGTCCAGGAACTGGAGACCCGCCTGGGCGCCCAGCTGCTGCACCGGACCACCCGCAAACTCGGCCTGACCGAAGCCGGCAACATCTACTTCGAGCATTGCCAGCGCATCGCGCGCGAACTCGATGAAGCAGAAAGCGCGGTCGGCCAGTTGCAGGGCGGCCCGCGCGGCTGGCTGCGCTTCACGGCTCCCTATTCGGTCGGCATCACCTGGATCGCGCCGCTGCTGGGCGAGTTCCACGCGCGCCATCCGGAAGTGCGGGTCGACATGGTGTTGACCAACGAAGCGCTGGACATCATCGACAAGGAAATCGACGTCGCACTGCGCGTGGGCAACCTTCCCGATTCCAATCTGGTCGCACGCAAGCTGGCGACGTTCCGTACCCAGGTTTACGCCAGCCCGAATTACATCGCCCGCCACGGCGAACCGCTGCATCCGGACGACCTGATCCACCACCGCACGGTGGCGATGCCGAAGTCGCGTCGCAACGGCCAGTACTTCTGGCCGCTCAGCGACGGCACGCGCACGGTCGACTACCGCATCGATCCGGTGCTGCTGGCCAACGATCCCGCCCCGCTCAGCGGCGCCCTGCTGTGCGGCGAAGGCCTGATGCTGGCCAGCGACGTCACCGTCAAGGCGTATGCCGAGCAGGGCTACGTGCAGCGCGTGCTGGCCGGCTGGACCGGGCCGGAGTACGAGTTCAACGCGGTGTTCCCGCGTGGCCGCGTGCAGTCGCCGAAGGTGCGCGCGTTTGTCGACTTCCTGGTCGAACGCCTCAACTTCGACGCCGACTACATGCAGGTGCTGTGTCCGAACGTGCGTGCGCGCTACCAGGCCGCGGAGAAATCGGCGGCCGAGGCGATCACCGCCGAACTGGCGAAGGTCGCCGGGCTGCCGGCGGCGAAGGCAAAGACCAGGTCCAAGCCGAAACCGCTGCAGGAGCCGGTGGGTTCGGAGATCGACGAGGAAGAGTAGCAACCAGGTTCCCTCTCCCTTTGCGGGAGAGGGGAGGTCGCCCTACCCGCGCAAGCGCCAGGCCAGCCCCGACACCCGCGCCGCATGCCGCGCCAGCGCCGCGCGCAACACCGGTTCGCTGGCGCACACATGCAACTCGCTGCGCGCGCGGGTGACTGCCGTGTACAGCAGTTCGCGCGACAGCGTTCGTGCGTCCTGACGGGGTAGCAACAGCCACACGGCATCGAACTCCGAGCCCTGCGCCTTGTGCACCGTCATCGCGAACGCGCCGGTGTGCGCCGGCAAGGCCGCCGGATGGAAACCGCGCACGCCATCGCTGCCGCCAGCGAACCAGGCCACGGTGTGGCCCTGCGCATCGCGCTGGCAGACGCCGATGTCGCCGTTGAACAGACCGTGGCGGTAGCTGTTCTCGGTGACCAGCAACAGCCGTCCGTGGAAGTAGGGGTCGCGGTGTGCGCCGGCCAGCGCCTCCTCGATGCGCGCATTGAGCACGCTGGCACCTTGCGCACCGTCGCGAAGGGCTGTCAGCACACGCAGCGCGGAGGCCCGCTGCAGGGCGATCGCCGGGTCGTCGATCAACGGCAGCTCCCGCCACACCGACAGCAGCGTCTCGCGTCGCGGTCCGGCCAGCGGATCGCTGACGCCTTCGTGGTAGTGGACGCCGCGCAGTGCATTCGAGCGCAGCAGCTGGTCGGTGCGGTCACCGTCACCGACGCGCAGTGCGTCCGCCAGCGGCGCCAGGTCGAGCGCCTCGGACTGACGGTAGCCACGCTTGAGCTGGACACGGTGACCGGACAGCGCATTGGATGCGGCCGATGGCGACGATGCGGGTACATCGCCAATCAATGGCTGCAGTCGCTGTGCCAGGGCCTGTGGCAACTCGCCGCCATCGCCGGCGGCATCGGTGATTGCCGCGAGCACGTCGCCGGCCTCGATCGACGGAAGCTGGTCGCGATCACCGAGCAGGATCAGGCGCGCGCCATCGGCGACCGCCTCGACCAGCTTGCACATCAACGGCAGGTCGACCATCGACGCTTCGTCGACGACGATCACGTCGTACGGCAACGGGGTGGCCGGGTCGTGACGGAAACGCGGGCTGCCGGGAATCGTACCGAGCAGGCGATGCAGTGTGCTGGCGGTGTCGGGCAGCGCATCGCACAGGGCAATGTCGACGCCGTCGATGACCCGCAACTTCTCGCTGGCGGCGCGCAGGCTCTCGGCCATGCGTTCGGCGGCACGACCGGTCGGTGCCGCCAGCGCGATCCGCGGCGGTGGCAGGTCGGCCTGCCGGGCCTGGGCGATCAGCAGCAACAGCAGGCGGGTGATGGTCGTGGTCTTGCCGGTGCCCGGGCCGCCGGTGACCAGCAGCAGGGGCTGCAGCAATGCCAGCGCGGCGGCGCGGGCCTGGCGGTCGTCGTCGCGTGCCTGCGGGAAAAGGGCGGCGAACAACGGCGCCAGCGAATCGACGGCATCGCCTGCCAGGCGCGCCTGGGCGATGCGGCGCAGGCCCGCGGCGAGACGGCGCTCGTACTCGCGGTAGCGACGCAGGTACAGCAGGCCGTTCTCCCACACCAGCGGCGCGTCGCCGGCGGCGATCGCATCGGCTTGCGGTTCGGTGATCCAGCGCGAGCCCTTCAGCGCGTCTCGCCAGGCGCGCGCGCTGGGCCAGTCGACGGATTCGTCCGGCAACCATGACGGCAGCGACGGATCGAACGCGGCGTGGCCGCGGGACACGGCCTGGGAGGCCAATGCCGCAGCGGCCAGCACCATGTCGGGCGTGTCGGCGCCGAACAGGTCGGTGCTCGTATCGCGGCGGCCAAGCCGGCGCAGGCTTTGCGCTAACGCGTGATCCAGCGTGTTGAGCACGCCGGCGCGGTGCAGCGCATCGAGCAGGCTCATGCTGCACCCCCGGCGAACAGCGCGTCGAGTGCATCGACGAGGGCCGCGTCGGGCTTGTGCGCGTGAATGCCCTGCCCTTCGACCAGGCCGCGACAGAACAGATAGCGCACGCCTCCGAAGTCGCGCCCGTACGCGTACGCGTCGCCAAGACGGAAGCGCAGCCAACGGTGCAGCGCCAGCGTGTAGATCAGTGCCTGCAGGTCGTACTCGCTGTGCGCCATGGCGGCATCGAGGCTGGCGGCGTCGTAGGCCGGCAGCCGGTTGGACTTGTAGTCGAGCACATACCAGCGCCCGTCGACGGTGTAGGTCAGGTCGATCTTGCCGGTCATCAGGCCTTCGAGGCGGCGGCGCGTGCCGAAGCCACGGCGCGCAGCGACCACGCCGAAGCGATGCAGGACCTCGATCAACGCGTCCACCGAGGTGGACTGGAGGGCAAAGTGGAACTCGATCTCGGCGCGGCGCGCGCGCGTGTCGAGATCGCACAGGCGCCCGCCTTCGGGCAAGGCGGTGGTGAGGGTGCGGCCGACCAGCCGCTCCAGTGTCGGCACGCCATCGACCACGTCGTCCGCGGCGTAGCCGCCATTGCGCAGTGCGGCGGCGAGGATGTCCTGCTGCCCTGGCGGTGCGGCGGCGCCATCGCTCCAGGACTGCCACGCGAGGAAGTCGGTGTGCTCGAGCGCGTCGTGCAGGACGTTGCCGAAGCGACTGCCGCTGAAGCGCGGGTCGAAGGCCTCGCCGTCCTCCAGGCGCGGCTCGGCTCCGACCGGCTCCGCTTCGGCGGGCTCGTCAATCGCGCCGCGCTCGTCCACGGCAACGACCACTTCGGCCCCGGCTTCGGCCTGGGCCAATTGAGTGAAGCTGTAGACCCACCAGTCGCGCGGTATCGCGCGGCGCGACAGGCGCGCGTTCGCGACCGCCATGATCTGCGCCGCGTTCAGTGGCGCGGCCGGTGCGATGACGTCACCGCTGACGATCGCCACGTCCGGGTTGGCGCGCAGTGCGTCATCACCGGCGAGCATCGGCGCCAATCGCGTCTTGTCGGCCGCATACAGGCCGCCGCTGGCGATCCACAGCGCGTCGCGTGCGCGCGTCAGGCCGACGTAGAGCAGGCGCGCGTCTTCGGCGTACTGCTCGTTTCGCCATTCCGCGGCGGCGCTGCGCCAGTCCGGGTCGTCCTTGTCGATGCGCCAGCGCAGCTGGCGGCGGTCGCCGTCGTGGACGATGCAATAGCGGTCGGGGCTCGGTGCCTGTCCCCCAATGGCGGCGAACGGCAGGTACACCAGCGGGTATTCCAGGCCCTTGCTCTTGTGCAGGGTGACGATCTGCACGCACTGGGCGTCCGATTCCAGACGCAGCAACTGCGCCTCGTCGTCCGAGTCGGCTTCGGCGATCCGGCGGCACAGCCAGTCGACCAGGCCGTGCAGGCCCAGCGAGCGGGCGTCGGCGTCCTGCATCAGTTCGCCCAGCTGCAGGTAGTTGGTGAGCCGGCGTTCGCCGTCCAGCAGTCCGAGCAGGCGCTCGCCATTTGCGGCGCACAGGTCCGACACCAGCGCGAACGGGCCGCTGCGCTGCCAGCGCTCGCGCCATGCCATCGCCTCCAGTTGCCGGCGCCGGTAGACGGCGCCGTCGCGTTCGAGCTCGTCGATCTCGTGCGCATCCACGCCCAGCAGCACCGTAGCCAGCGCGGTGCGCAGGCGGCCATCGTCGGCCGGTTGCAGCAGCGCTTCGAACAGCATGCGCAACTCGGCGGCCTCGTCGCTGGCGAACAGGCTCTGCTTGCCGGCGGCCACGGCAGGAATGCCCACCGCAGTCAGCGCACGCTGGATCCGCGTGGCATCGTTGTGGCGGCGTACCAGCACCGCGATATCGCCCGGCTGCACCGGCTTGCCGTCGATCGTCGCGCGGCCTTCGCGTCCGCGGCTGAGCACGTCATGGATGGCGGCGACACAGGCACCGGTCGCCAGTTCCCGCGAGCGCTCGACGTTGTGGGCCTCGCCATTGGCGTCGGGCGCGATCATGCGCACGGTCAGCGCGGGCGCGGCGGCGCCGTCAACGATGAAGTCGTCGTCGCTGCGCCGGTCGCCCGGTTGCACCGGATGGAAGTCGATTCCATCCACCACGAATGGCCGTTCGCCGGCGTTGGCGTAGAGCGATTCGATGGCGCGCAGCACGCCGGGACGTGAGCGGAAGTTGCGCTCCAGCGGCGGTGCACGCTCGGCCAGGGCGGCGGCGGCCAGGTAGGTGTGCACGTCACCGCCGCGGAAGCCGTAGATGGCCTGCTTCGGATCGCCGATCAGGAACAGCGCCCCCGGGTCGTCGCTGGACGCACGCGATGCTCCGAAGACGCGCTCGAAGATGCCCCATTGGCGCGCGTCGGTATCCTGGAACTCGTCGACCAGTGCGACCTGGTACTGCTGACGCAGCCGTTGCGCCAGTTCGTCGCCGTGGTCGCTGCCGAGCGCGTCGGCGACATCGTCGATCAGGTCGTCGTAGGTCTGCAGGCGCAGCGTCTGCTTGGTCTGGCGCAGGCGCCGGCGCGCATCGCCGCGAACCCGGTGCAGCAGCGCCACGCGCTGGCGGTCGTGTTCCTGGCGATGGCGGGCACGCGCGTCCAGGTAGTCGGCGACGGCGACGAACAGCGGCGACTGCGGGCAGCGCGCGCGCAGCTTGACCTTGGTGCGGTCGCTGAGCGTGGCCTGGCGCAGGTTGGGCAGCTTTTCGTGGTGCTCGTCGAACGGGCCGCCGTGATGCAACTGCTGCTCGAGCGCGCTCCACAGCGGAGCCACATGCTCGGGCTTGTAGCTGGACTTGTTCAGAAGCTCCTGCGCGATGGCGTCTTCGAGCTTCCAGCGCGCGTCGTCGCCGTGCTCGGCGAATGCGCGCCTGAGCGCCTGGAAGCACGCATCGACATCGCTGCGGACGCTGCTGCCGTCATCGGCGCCGGCCTCCGCCACTGGTAGCAGCGGAACGGCCGACATCAGCGTTGGCAGGTCCCTGGCCAGCTCGTCCGGGCCGTTCCACAGCGTCGGCAGCAGCAGTGCGTCGTCGCCGTTCGCGGCGAATGCGCGCCACAGGTCCGATGCCAGGCCGTCGCGGAGGTCGGCGTCGCTGGTCAGCAGTTGCGGCGCGGCGAAGGGCTGGTCGCTCTCGAGCGCGTGCTCGCGCAGGACGCGCGCACAGAAACCGTGGATGGTGAATATCGCGGCGAGGTCGACCTCCAGCACGGCGTGCTGCAGGCGGCGCTGCAGCTGCACCGGAGTCTCGTTGCCGGCAGCCAGGTGGCTGTCGATGATGCGTCGGGTGAGCGCGGTGTCCGCGGCCTCGTCCTGTGCGGCTTCGGTGCCGACTATCGCGGCGGCCTGTTCGAGCCGTTCGCGGATGCGCTTGCGCAGCTCCTGCGTCGCCGCTTCGGTGAAGGTGACCACCAGGATGCTGCCGACACGCAGATCGCGCTCGACGACCAGGCGCGTCACCAGGGTGGCCAGGGTGAACGTCTTGCCGGTGCCGGCACTGGCCTCGATCAGGCGCACGCCGTGCAACGGCAGGGTCAGGTAAGGATCGGCCGTGGTCAGGGCGAGGTTCATGCGCCCTGCTCCGCAGGCACGGCGCCGGTCACCGCGTCGAATACCAGATGGGTGACGGCGGCGAATGTTTCGCGCAGCTGGCTGTCGTTGGGCAGGTCGCGGCCGCGCAGGGTCAGCCGGATCGCATCGCCTTCGCCCTCGGCCCACTTGCGGCCGCTGCTGCCGCCGGTCCAGCGTTCGCGCATCTTCTGCCAGGCCTTGTCCTCGGCGGTGCCATCGCGCAGGGCGCGGTACAGGTCCCAGCCACTGTAGGGTGCGAACGCGAGCGCTTCACGCAGCCCGTGCGCGCGCAACTGCAGCAGCTGCCGCAATGCTTCGCGCGCGGCTTCGGCTGCCAGTGGCGGGCGCTCGTGACACTGCGCGCCTTCGCCGCCGTCGTGGAACTGCACCAGCGCCCTGCCCTGCCCGGCTGCGGACAGCAGCAACCAGTCCAGGCCATCGCGGATGGTCGAGGGGCCGTTGGGCTCGCCGATGCGCACCCGCGCCAGGGCCTGGCCGTAGATGTTCTCGACGCGACCACGCAGCCGCGTGCCGTCGATGTCGGCCTCGGCCGTCACTGCCTCCGGCTCGCGTGCGCCGCGCCACTGGGCGAACTGCCGTGCATAGGGGCGAATCTCGCCGAGCATCGCGTCGAACTCGCGCCGTCCGAGCGGGCCCGAGGGAAGTTGCGCGCGCGCCAGCAGCCGTTCGTAGAGGCCCTCCGTCTGCTGCTCCACCAGGGCGGCGAGCATTGCGCGCTGCAACGCCGTGCGTGACCAGCCACCGCCGGGCAGGAGCATCGGTTCGGTGTCGTCGGCGAGTTCGACTTCGGCGGGCAGGCGCATGCCCATGCGCTCGCGCAGGAACTGGCCGGACGGATCGCACAGGAAACGCCGCAGGCTGTCGAGCGACAACAGGTCTGCTTCGGCGATGGCCGCCGGCAGCGGCGCGGAGATCCATGCCCCCAGCGCATGCCGCTCGCCACCGTGGAGATTGGCGGCCGGATGCCACTCGTCGCGATAGCTGAAACGGCGCGGCTCGGCGGCATCGCCGAATGCCGCCGGTGCGAACGGCTGCAGCGGATGGCGCACCACCAGCGCCTGCTTCGCATCGGCGGCGTCGGTGTGGTAATCGGCGATGACGTTGAGCAGTTCCGACACCAGTACAGACGGTTCACGCGCACTGCCGTCACGCGGGTCGGCGCCCTGGTAGCTCAGGTACAGCACGTCGCCCGCGGACGCGAGCAGCTGCAGGAACAGGAAGCGGTCGTCCTCGCGCAGCGAGCGGTCGCCGTAACGGCGGTGGGCGGTGCCGAGCTCGGCGCTGAGGCGATTGAGGCCGGCCGCCGGATCGCGCCGAGGATAGTCGCCATCGTTGAGGCCGAGCACGCAGATCACGCGGAACGGCAACAAGCGCATCGGCACCATGCGGCCGAAGCTGACGCCACCGGTGAGCAACGGCGCGCGCGTGTCGGCTTCCGACAGGCGCATCGCGAAGTGCGCCCGTACCACCTCCGCCGGCACCGCGCCGTCGAATCCGGCGCGCTGCGCCGACAGGGCGAAGTCGCCGATCAGCGAACGCAGGCGTTCCAGCGCGCGCTGCCCGGCGACGCTCGCCGGCGGCCGCAGGAACAGGGCATCGAGCAGGCCGAGCAGGCGCTCGCGCCATTGCGCAGGTGGCATCGCTTCGCCGAGCGTGCGCTGGTGTCGGGCCAGCACGCGCATCAGCCGCAGCAGCGTGTCGAGCGCGTCCGCCGAGCTGCCTTCCAGTTCCGGCCACGGCGCGACGCCGGCGATGTCCTCATCGCTGCCACTGGCGTACCCAAGTAGCAGACGATCCAGCGCGAAGGCCCAGGTATAGGCGTCGTCGCGCGGCGCGTCGTGCTGCTCGCGATGGCCGGCGTCCAGGCCCCAGCGCACGCCGGCGTCCTGCAACCAGTCGTGCAGGCGCTCCAGCGCCGGCGCGTCCAGCCCGGCGCTGTTGGCCAGCGGCGGACTGGCGAGCAGGTCGAGCACTTCGTTGAGGCCGAAGCGCGATACCGGCAGCGCCAACAGGCGCAGGAACAGTTCGGCCAGCGGTTCGCCGGCGAGCGGGCTGGCGTCGGCCAGCGCGAACGGGATGAAATCCTCGCGCCCGGCCTGGCCGCCGAACACGGCATCGATACACGGTATGTACGGGTCGATGTCCGGCGCAAGCACGGCGATGTCGCGCGGCTGCAGCGGCGGATCGAAACGTGGATCGTCGAGCAGCCCGCGCAGCTGGTCGTGCAGCACCTGGACTTCGCGCAGGCGCGTGTGGCAGGCATGCACCTGCACGCTGGGATCGCTGCGGTCCACGTCGCCGCGCCACGGCGCCGGCGCGCGCCGGTGCAGCAGGTCGCGCTGCAGGTGGCCGAGCAGGGTGTCGTTTTCGGGCCGGTCGCCTTCGGCCGCTTCCGGATCCACGTAGTGGGCATGTTCGTGCGAGGGATGCACTACCTCGTAACTGCCCAGCACCGCCATGAAGTCGCGCCCGGCCGCGCCCCACGCCTGCAGCATCGGGTTCTCGTCGGCCGCCGTCCCGAACGGATCGTCGGCACCGCTGCGCAGTTGTTCGGCCAGGGTCTGCAGGTCGCCCCAATAGCTGCGCGTGGGGCTGGGCAGATAGAAATGCAGCGTGCCGACGCGGGCCTGGGTGGCAATCACGCGCAGCACGTCGGGCGACATGTTCAAGGTCGCGAAGGCGAACAGGCGCGACGGCAATCCCTGCGGCAGCGGCCCGGCATCGTCACCGAATCGCTGCAGGTATTCGCCGATCCGCTGCGCGCGGTGGGCGCCGCCGGCCGCCACGCGCCGCCACAATGCCGCCTGCGGATCGCCGGGCTCGTGCCCGGCTTCCCAGGCCAGCAGCCAGTCGCGGCGCCAGGCCTGGTACTTCTCGAACACGCCGGCCAGCTCGCCAGCCAGCGACCACGGCTTGAGCGCGTCGCCGCGCTGCAGGTACGCGCGCAGGGGCCGCAGCGCAGGCACGCGCAATGCGGCCTGGTCGGTCAGCGCGGCATACAGGTGCCAGTGCAGGGCTTCTGCGTCGAGGTCGTCATCGCCGCCGGGAACATTGGCGTCCAGCGCACGATGGACGAACTCGCCGGGCGTCAGGAACTCCAGGTTGGCGGCAATGCCGTACGTGCTGGCCAGCGTCGCCTGCAACCAGCGCCGCATCGCCACCTGCGGGATCAGGACGATGTCGGGCGCCAGCAGCGATTGCCCAGGCGCCGGTTGCCGCAACTCCCGCGCAAGCAGCTGCGCCAGGATGTCCAGCGCATTGGAGTGATAGAGGCGGAAGTCGGGGCGGCGGAAGTCGGAGCGAATGGCCATCACTACTATCTTGCCGGAGCAGCGGCGCACGCGTTGAGACCGGCGGGCGGACACCGGCTGGGCTCCGCGCCCATTTCGCAATTCTGCGGGCCCCTCCCCCCGATTCCGTCGAGCATCTCGTCCGAACCTGCCACAATGCCCGCCCTGCTTCCCGTTCAGCCATTTCCGGCGACACTGCCGGCCTCGCTGCACGGCAGTTCCGGAATGCACCCCCGCGCATGAGCAACGAAGATCCCATCGTCCGCCTCAGCCAGCTCCGCCTTGATCGGGGCGGACGCACGGTGCTGCGGGACATCAACCTCGATGTCCCGCGCGGCAGCATCGTTGCCGTGCTCGGTCCATCCGGTAGCGGCAAGTCGACGCTGCTGGCGGCTCTGACCGGCGAGCTCGAGCCGGCTGCGGGCACGGTCGAGGTTCTCGGCGAACCGGTGCCGCTGGGTCGGCGCGCGCTGCTGGAATTGCGCAAGGGCATCGGCGTGCTGTTGCAGGGCAATGGCCTGCTCACCGACCTCACGGCGGCCGAGAACGTGGCCCTGCCGATTCGCGCCCACACCAACCTGCCCGAGCCGGTGATCCGCCAGCTGGTGCTGATGAAACTGCATGCGGTCGGCCTGCGCGCCGCCGCCGACGCCTACCCGCGCGAGCTGTCGGGCGGCATGGCGCGTCGCGTCGCGCTGGCGCGTGCGCTGGCACTCGACCCGCCGCTGATGATCTACGACGAACCGCTGACCGGCCTGGATCCGATCGCCAGCGGCGTCGTCATGGCGCTCGTGCGCCGTCTCAACGACACGCTGGGCCTGACCAGCATCGTGGTCACCCACCACGTCCACGAAACCCTGCCGGTGGCCGACCACGCCATCGTCATCGCCAACGGCGGCATCGTCTTTTCCGGCACCCCGGCCGAGCTGGAGGCCAGCGACGACCCGCTGGTGCGCCAGTTCCTCAAGGGCGAGCCGGACGGTCCGATTGCGTTCGATGCCGCGCCGCGCGCGACGGAGGCGGCATGACCGGCCTGCATTTGAGGGAGACCCGCTGATGCCCTTCGTAGCCGCGACCCGCTCGCTCGGCCGCGCCGGCCTGTTTTCGCTGTCCGTGTTCCGGGCATCGAAGCCGACCCCGGACTTCTTCCGCGAGCTAATCCGCGAGATCTACAAGATCGGCGCTCGTTCGCTGCCGATCATTGCCGTTGGCGGCGCGTTCGTCGGTCTTTCGGTGACGTTGCTCGGCTATCGCGCGCTCGAGACCTACGGCGCCACCGCCCAGGTCAGCGCCCTGCTCGGCCTGGGCATGTACCGCGAGCTCGGCCCGGTGCTGACCGCCCTGCTCTTCATCGGCCGTGCCGGCAGCTCGATTGCTGCCGAATTGGGCCTGATGCGCGCCACCGACCAGATCACCGCCCTCGGGCTCATGGCGATCGACCCGGTCGGCAAGGCCGTGGCGCCGCGCTTCTGGGCGGCCGTGATCTGCGTTCCGCTGCTGACCGGCTTCTTCTGCAGCTTCGCCATCACCGGCAGCTACTTCGAGTCGGTGCACGTGATCGGGCTCGATAGCGGCACGTTCTGGCAAGTTTTGAAGGACAGCGTCGATTTTGTCGACGACTTCCTGATGGCCCTGGTCAAGTCGGCGGTGTTCGGCGGGACCGCGGCCCTGGTCGCCTCCTACGTCGGCTTCCACGCCGAGCCGACCATCGAAGGCACCTCGGTCGCCACCACCCGCGCGGTGGTGAATGCCTCGCTGCTGGTGCTGATGTTCAATTTCGTCATGTCCGCCTTCCTCTTCCGCTGAGGCGAACGCATTTATGGTGACCGTATGAGTATCCGCGCCCCCCGTATCGAATTTGCCGTCGGTGCCTTCCTGCTGCTGGCGCTGGCCTCGCTGCTGGTGCTGGCCCTCGCCTCGACCAACGGTCGCTGGGGACTGGGCAGCGATACCTACCCGTTGACCGCACGTTTCTCGACGATCGGCGCACTAAGGCCCAACGCCCCGGTCAAGATCGGTGGCGTTGCGATCGGACATGTCGACAAGATCGACGTCGATCCCGTCAAGTTCGACACCGTTGTCACCCTGGCGGTGAACAAGCGCTACGACAAGCTGCCGTCCGATACCGCCGCCAGCATCCTCACCAGCGGCCTGCTGGGCGAGAGCTACATCAATCTCGCCCCGGGCGGAGACCCGGATTCGCTCAAGCCCGGCGACGAGATCTACCTGACCCAGTCCGCGGTCGACCTGATCCAGCTGGTCGGCAAGTACATGTTCAGCGGCGGTGGCGCAAAGCCCGCCGACAATGCCGGCCAAGCCGCAGAACCCTCTGCCGATGTTCCCGACTACCTGAAGGGCGATGCCGCCCCCACGGACGAGACCAAGACCAAATGAACCAGTCCAACCGCGTTCTCTCCCTGATGATTGCCGCCGCCCTGACGGTTGCGGCGCCTGCCGCGGTCCTCGCGCAGGCGGCGCCTGCAGCGGCTCCGTCCACCGCCGCCGCGGCCGATTCGCCGAGCGCGCTGGTGCTGAGCAACAGCACCCGCATTTTGGCCACCCTGGAAAGCCGCCGCGCCGAGTTCAGCAAGGATCGCTCCGCGCTGCGCCAGTTCATCGCCAGCGAATTCGACAACATCTTCGACCGCGACTACTCCGCCCGCCTGGTCCTTGGCGTGCACGGCCGCGGCGCCTCCGATGCCGACGTGAAGGTGTTCGCCGACGCGCTCGCCGACAGCCTGATGCAGCGCTACGGCTCGTCCCTGCTCGACCTCAACACCAAGCTCAAGGTGCGGGTGAAGTCGGAGACGCCGATCCGCGGCGGCGCGATCGTGAAGGTTTCGAGCGAGTACCTGCGCCAGGGCAACGAAGCCGTGCCGGTCGATTACCTGATGCGCAAGGTCGGCACGCAGTGGAAGGTGTTCGACGTGATGGTCGAGGGCGTCAGCTTCGTGCAGACGTTCCGCAACCAGTTCGACGCCCCGCTCAAGCAGAAGTCGATCCCGCAGGTGGCCGCCGACATCAAGGCGGGCAGGCTGCAGGCGCAGGCCGCCAGCAACTGAGATGACCACCGCGACGGTCCGCCAGGACGGTGACACCCTCGCCTTCAGCGGCGCGCTCGAGCGCGCCGCGGTTGCTTCGCTGTGGGCGCAGTTGCGTACGCCCGCCGCCGGGCTGGTGCGGATCGACCTGGGCGCAGTCAGCCGGGTCGACAGCGCCGGCCTGGCCCTGCTTTCGGAGCTGTGCGCCAGGACCGGCATCACCCAGGTCAGCGGCGACCCGCCGGGGCTGGCCGAGCTGCGCACCGCCTACCGCCTCGACAACGCCCTGGCCTTCGCCGGCTGAGCCCCGCGAACACAGCGTTCCGGCCACGGACCCGCCGGCGGCGGGGCGTGGTTGCCCCTGAGCCTCTACACTTGCGACCCATGCGCCCCCACGCACCCCTAATCGCTTTAGTGCTTCTGTGCGTGCCGATGTTCGGCCAGGCGCAGATCCTCACGCGCCCGTTGTCGGGCCAGCAGCGCGAGCAATTCGACCGCTGCATGAAGGAAGCCGGTGAAGACGCGGCCAAGGCGCGCGCGTGCGTGAAGGCGTCGATCGACGGCCAACCGACGCCGCCGCCCGAGCAGGCACCCGAACCGGTGGCGCCGACGCCTGCCGAGCCGACGCCTGCCACGCCGGTCCCCACCGAGCCCGCGCCGACCACGCCAGTGGAGACGCCCACGCCCGAGCCGCACCCGCAGACCGAACCGACGCCGGTTCCGCCCGCGGACGAGCGCACCCAGGCCGAGCGCGACTACGACGCCCTGTACGGCACGCCGGATGAAGGCTATGCCGACCCGAACCTGCCGGCGCCGGCGGTGATTTCCCCGGTCTATGACCCGTGGGAGAAGTACAACCGGCAGATGCACCGCTTCAACAACGCTGTCGACCGCGGCGTCGCGCGGCCGCTGGCGCGCGGCTACGTCAAGGTGGTGCCGCGCCCCTTTCGTCTGGGCATAAGCAACTTCTTCAACAACCTCGGCCAGCCGGTGTCGGCGGTGAACGCGCTGCTGCAGGGCAAGCCGAAGCAGGCCGGGCAGTCGCTCGGACGTTTCCTGCTCAATTCCACGCTCGGCATCGCCGGCATCTTCGACCCGGCCTCCGACGCCAAGTTGCCCAACCGCGGCGAGGATTTCGGCCAGACGCTGGGTGTGTGGGGCTGGAAGAGTTCGCGCTACTTCGAACTGCCGTTGTTCGGTCCACGCACGTTGCGCGATTCGTTCGGCATGATCGGCGACGCGCCGCTGAGCCCGCTGCGCCAGGTCGAGTCCGACCGGCTCCGCATCCCGCTGCAGGGCCTGCAGCTGGTCGACATCCGTTCGCAACTGCTCGCCACGGACAGCTTCCGCGAAGGCGCCGAGGACGACTACACACTGGTGCGCGATGCGTGGATCCAGCGCCGCGATTATCAGATCCAGGGCGACCGCTTGAAAGGCGACGGCACCGACACGCTGCCCGACTATCTGCAGGACGACAGCAACCCGCAGGTACCGGTGGACGCAATGCCGGTCATGCCCGCCGACGGCGGCTGATCCAGCGCCGCCACATCGTCACCGCCGCGGCCATCGCCGCCCAGGCGAACGTGCAGACCACGCCGGCAATGACCGCGAGCGTCAGCATCAGCCAGATGCTGCCGCGATCGCCCGCAAAGTTCAGTGCGAGGTTGCCGGCAAGCAAAACCGAAACCGGCAGCCATGCCGCTGCGGCGATCAGCACGGTCAGCGATGCCCGGCGCAGCGCCGTGCCGCGCGTGCTCATCGCCACTGGCACCGCTGCCAATGCGCACAGGCAGAGTGCGGAAAGCGCGTTGCCTGCAGGCAGTCCGCCCGGAAGCTCTGACTCCAGCAACGGAGCTCCGCTGACGAGCGGCCATGCCGAGGACGCTGCGACTACGAGTAGCGCCACGACCGTGGCGGCTGTCGACCGGGACGACGGTGGGGCAGGGCGCACGCGTCTCAATCGTCAGTCTGGTCTTCGATGTCCGTACCGAGCAGTCGCATGCTCTCCTCGGCCGGTAGTGCTTCGACGTCGCGCAGCTTGCGCGTCAGCACGCGCGTGCGGCGGCCGGTTTCCTCGATCTTGTTGCTGGCTTCGTCGAGCTTTTTCTTGACGCCGTCGAGAACGGTGCCGAACTTCGCGAACTCGGTCTTCACCGCGCCCAGCGTCTGCCAGACCTCGCTCGAGCGCTTCTCGATCGCCAGCGTGCGAAAGCCCATCTGGAAGCTGGTCATCAGCGCCAGCAGCGTGGTCGGGCCGGCCACGGCGATGCGGACGTCGCGCTGCAAGGCATCGACAAGGCCCGGACGGCGCAGCACTTCGGCGTAGAGGCCTTCGGTCGGCAGGAACAGGATCGCGAACTCGGTGGTGTGCGGTACGGCGACGTACTTCTCGCGGATGCGCGCGGCCTCGTGGCGCACCCGGCGCTCCAGCGCGTCGCCGGCAGCGCGCGCCAGTTCCGGTTCGCCACGCTCCTGCGCGTCGAGCAGGCGCTCGTAATCCTCTCGCGGGAATTTGGCGTCGATCGGCAGCCATACCGGCGCGTCGCCTGTCGAACCGGGGAAGCGCACGGCGAACTCCACGCGCTCGGTGCTGTCGGGCACGGTGGCGACGTTGGAGGCGTACTGGTCCGGCGCGAACACCTGTTCGAGCAGGCCGGCCAGCTGCACTTCGCCGAACACGCCGCGCGACTTCACGTTGGTCAGCACGCGCTGCAGGCCGCCGACGTCGGCGGCGAGCTTGTTCATGTCGCCCAGGCCCTGGTGCACCTGCGCCAGCATCTGGGTGACGTTGCCGAAACTTTCGGTGAGGCGGGTTTCCAGGGTCGCGTGCAGCTTCTCGTCGACGGTGGCGCGCATCTGTTCGAGCTTGGCGGAATTGTCGGCCTGCAGTTCGCGCAGCCTGGCTTCCAGCGTGGTGCGCATCTCGCCCAGGCGCGCTTCGTTGTTGCGGGTGAGCTCGCCGACTCGCGCGTCGAGCGCGGTGGCGAAATCCTTCAGCGCCAGCGCGGTCTCGCTGCGCGCCTTGCGGGCGTCCTCGGTCAGCGCTTCGCGCAGGTCTTCCAGGCGCTGGTCGGTGCGTGCGGCGGCATCGTTGAGGCGGGTGGCGAAGCCTTCGATGCGCTGCTCCTGCTGCATCGACAGGCTGTCGAGCTGCTGGCGCAACTCGCCGCGGCCGTCGCGCTGTTCCTCGCGCAGTGCGTGCTCGAGGCGGTCGAGGCGGCCTTCGGGCTTGCGCAGCAGCAGGACGACGAGGAGGACGATCGCGGTGATCACCGCGACGAGCAGGACGAGCAGGAGCAGGGACGGATCGGGCATGGCGCCAGTCTAGCCGGTCCGATCTCAGTCGCTGAGAACTGTCGGGCTCAGTCCACCACGCGGCAGAACACCGCCTTGAGGTAACGCGACTCCTGCACCTGCGCCAGCCACGGGTGGTCGGCGCCGGCGCCGGCGACCTTCAGCACCTGCACGGTGCGGCCGGCGTAGAACGCGGCGCGGCGCAGCATGTCGAGGAACTGTTCCTCGCTGACCAGGCCGGTGCACGAGAACGTCGCGAACAGGCCGCCCGGCTTGACCACGCCCATGGCCAGCTTGTTCATGTCGAGGTACTTCTTCAGCGCCGGGATCACCTGCTCGCGGTCGCGCGTCATCTTGGCCGGGTCGAGGATCACCACGTCGTACTGGTCGCCGCGGATGCCTGCATCGCGCAGCCACGGGAAGATGTCGGCCTGGACGAAGCGCGGGCGCACGTTGTTGAGCTTGCCGTTGGCTTTGGCGATCTCGATCACGTCGGCGTCGATGTCCACGCCGATCACGTCCTCGGCCCCGCGCGCCGCGGCGTACACGGCGAAACCGCCGGTGTTGCAGCACAGGTCCAGCACGCGCTTGCCCTGGACCTGCTGCGACAGCCACTCGCGGTTCTCGCGCTGGTCGGCGAAGAAACCGGTCTTGTGGGCGCCGGCCGGGTCGGCGCGGAACTTGATGCCGTACTCGCTGATCACCGCCGGCTGCACGGGTTCGCTGCCGCGGAAGTCGAAGCTTTCCTGCTTCTGCACGTGCTCGTCGGCGAAGCTGTAGAAGCGGCAACCCGGGAACTGCGCCTTGAGCGCTTCGTAGATCCACTCGCGGTGGCGGAACATGCCGGCGCTGAAGAACTCCACCACCAGCAGGTCGCCGTAGCGGTCCACGACCAGGCCCGACAGGCCGTCGCCTTCGCTGTGGCACACGCGCCAGGCGTCGCTGACCGCGTCAAGCTTGAGCACGTCGCGGCGCAGCGAGACGGCCTCGGCGATCTTGCGCGCAAACCAGCCGGCGTCGACCTCGACGTCCGGGTTGGTTTCCAGGATGCGCACGGCGATGCGGGAGTGGCCGTTGTAGAAGCCGCGGCCGATCCAGTCGCCCTCGACCCCGTAGCAATCGACGATCGTGCCGGGCTTGGGTTTCTGCGCGGGCTTTTCGACCAGGCGCTGGAAGATCCAGGGGTGGGTGGATTTCCAGGCGTTCTTGAGGCGTACAGCGGGGTAGGGGGCGTTCATCGGGGCATTTTACGCCTGCCCCCGTCATTCCCGCGAAGGCGGAAATCCAGTGCCGTCAGCCATCGGCCCGTCGCCGGGATATTCAGGCCCGCGCAGACCGGCTTGTTTTCCCTGCCAGCCGGATCAATCTGCTCAACATGCACCTGCCAACGCCCGAAGCCGTCCCCGACACCCCGGCCCAGCGCAAGGCCGACAAGCACCGCTGGTTGCGCGCGTTCAACGCCAGCCTGGCCTTCGTGCTGGTGCTGGCGGCGGTGTTCAGCGCCCAGGGCCACTTCGACGTGGCCGCCTGGACCGTGCAGCCGTGGTCGCTGCAAGGCCTGCTGGGCGTGCTGGCGGCGCCGTTGCTGCACGGCTCGTTCGAACACCTGGCCGCCAACTCCATTGCCCTGCTGATGCTCGGCACGCTGGCCGGAGGCCTGTACCCGCGGGCCACCTTGCGGGCGTTGCCGCTGATCTGGATCGGGTCGGGGCTGGGCGCATGGCTGCTCGGCGATCCCGGTTCGCACCATCTGGGCGCAAGCGGGATCAGCCATGGCCTGATGTTCCTGGTGTTCGTGCTGGGCCTGCTGCGCCGCGACCGCGCCAGCATCGCTGCGGCCATGCTCGCCTTCATGTTCTACGGCGGCATGCTGCTGACGATCCTGCCGCGCGAACCGGGCGTGTCCTGGCAGGCACACCTGGGCGGCGCCGCCGCTGGTGTGCTGGCCGCCTGGCTGCTGCATCGCGTCGACCCGCTGCCGCCACGCAAGCGCTACAGCTGGGAAGACGAAGAGGACTCGATGGTCCCGGCAGTCGATGAGCTGGAACCGCCCAGCCCGCGCGAAGTGCCGGTGCTGTGGAACCGCCCCGACCCCAACCATCGAACGGTGCTGCGCTTCCCGCCCCGCGGCGAGTAGGAATGCCGGCAGCCCGCCCGGCATTTGGCCCGGCAAGGCTGCGGTGCTAGCGTCGCGGCCTGACATTGGCAACCGGACCCGCCCATGCGCATCGCCGCGCCGCTCTGCCTTGCCCTGCTGCTGATGGCCTGCCAACGCGATGCCGCCGCGCCGGCCGCGACGGCCACGCAGACGAGGGAGATCTACGACGCCAAGGCCGGCGCGGACGCGCGCCGAATCGAAGCCGATGTCCGCTTCCTCGCCGACGATCTGCTCGAAGGCCGCGAGGCCGGCACGCGCGGCTACGACCTGGCCTCGCTGTACGTGGCGCAGCGCTTCCGCGCGATCGGGCTGGCGCCAGCCGGCGACGACGGCACGTACTTCCAGCGCGTGCCGATGCTGCGCGGCGTGGTCCAGGCCGAGGGCAACGGCCTGGCGATCAACCGCGATGGCCACAGCCGCGCCCTGGCGTTTCGCGAGCAGTTCCTGCCGAGCGTCAACTACAACCAGGCCAGCGCGCAGGTCGAGGCGCCGGCGGTGTTCGTGGGGCAGGGCGTGTACGCACCGGAACTGCAGCAGGACGATTTCGCCGGGGTCGAGGTCAAGGGCAAGATCGCGGTGATGTTCAACGGCGCGCCGGCACGCTTCGACAACGATCGCCGCGCGTTCTACTCCTCCAGCCGCACCAAGGCCGAGGAACTGGCCCGCCGCGGCGCAGTCGGCGTGGTCGTGGTGCAGACCGACGATGAAGAGAAGACCCGGCCGTGGGCGCGCAGCGCCAGCAACTGGAATCGCCCCGGCATGCGCCTGCGCGGCGCCGACGGCAAGGGCATCGACACCTGGCCGCAACTGCGCGTGGGCGCCTATGTAAGCGCCACCGGCGCCGACGCGCTGCTGTCGGCAAATGGCCGCACCGCCAAAGACCTGTTCCAGGACCTGCGTGATGGCAAGCTGCGCGCGTTCGACCTGCCGGGCACGCTGCAGTTGTCCGCGCGCACGCAGATCACTCCGGTCGATTCCCGCAACGTCGTCGCCCGCATCGACGGCGCTGATGCGGCGAAGAAGGCCGAGAACGTGGTGTTCAGTGCCCACCTCGACCACATCGGCATCGGCGCGCCAGTCAATGGAGATGCCATCTACAACGGCGCGCTCGACAACGCGCTGGGCATCGCGGTGATGCTGGAAGCGGCCAACCGCCTCGCCCACGAAGCGACGCCGACGCAGCGCTCGCTGCTGTTTGTCGCTGTCACCGCGGAGGAAAAGGGCCTGCTCGGCGCCGAGTGGTTCGCCCGCAACCCGACCGTGCCGCGCGAGTCGCTGGTGGCCAACGTCAACATGGACATGCCGATGCTGCTGGCGCCGACCTCGGACGTGGTGCCGATCGGCATCGAGCACTCGAGCCTGCAGGGCCTGGTGCAGCAGGCGGCGAAGGAGGTCGGCGTCGACCTGTCGCCGGACCCGATGCCGGAGGAGGTCGTGTTCGTGCGCAGCGACCAGTACGCCTTCATCCGCGCCGGCGTGCCGGCGGTGTATCTCGACGGCGGCTACAAGGATGCCGATGGCGCGGGCGGCAACGCAAAGTCGATCCAGGAAGCGTTCCTGCGCGAGCGTTATCACCAGCCGGGCGACGATACGAACCAGCCGATCCGGTACGCCGATGCGGCGCGACTGGCCCTGCTCAATGCCCGCATCGGCCGCCTCATCGCCGATGCCGCTCAACGGCCGGCCTGGAATGCGGGCGATTTCTTCGGCGAGCGCTTCGGCAAGCAGGCGCCAACCAGTGCGCAGGAGCGCGCGCCATGAGAACGCTGGGCCTGATCGGCGGCATGAGCTGGGAATCGACCGTGCCGTATTACCGGCTGATCAACCAGACGGTGAAGGAGCAGCTCGGCGGGCTGCATTCGGCGCGGCTATTGCTCTACAGCGTCGACTTCGCCGAGATCGAGCGCCTGCAGATGAGCGGCGACTGGGACACGGCAGGCCAGGTGCTGGCCGACGCTGCGCGCGCCCTGCGCGCCGGTGGCGCCGAGCTGCTGGTGATCTGCACCAACACCATGCACAAGGTCGCCGACGCCGTCGAGGCCGCGAGCGGGCTGCCGCTGCTGCACATTGCCGATGCCACCGCCAGCGAGATCCGCGCCCGCGGACTGCATCGCATCGGCCTGCTCGGCACGCGCTTCACCATGGAAGAGGATTTCTATCGGCTGCGCCTCGAGAACCATGGGCTGGAAGTGCTCGTGCCCGAAGCCGACGACCGCGGCATCGTCCACCGCGTGATCTACGACGAGCTGTGCCTGGGCCAGATCCGCGAGGAGTCGCGCGAACAGTACCGGCGGATCATCGCCGGCCTGGTTGCGCGTGGCGCGCAGGGCGTGATCCTGGGCTGCACCGAGATCGGCCTGCTGGTCGGCGCCGACGACGCCAGCGTGCCATTGTTCGACACCGCCGCGCTGCACGCGCGCCACGCCGCACTCGCCGCGCTGGCATGACGCGCCGGCAGGGCGCGCTGACATGAATGACCGGAGCCGGGCACCGCGGCGACGGTGACCTTCGGCCGATGTCCGGCCATGGGGCGCGGCTACACTCGCGGCTTTCCACCCCCGCAGGAAGCCGACATGTCCCAGTGGTACTTCGTCCCCGCCGGCAGCACGCAGCGCATTGGCCCGCTCGATCCGGCCGCGGCCCGGGCGCACGCCCGCCGCAGCCCCACCGACCTGTGCTGGCGCGAGGGAATGGCAGGCTGGCAGGCAGTGAAGTCGGTGCCGGAGTTCGCCGAGTCGGTCGAGACCGCGCCGGCACACCTTCCGCCGGCGCCGCCGCCGTCGCGCGGTCGCAGTGACGACATCGATTACCGCATCGTCGGCAACGACATGCAGTTCGTCGAGGTCGAGCTGGACCCGGGCGAAAGCGCAATCGCCGAGGCCGGCGCGCTGATGTACAAGGACGCTTCCGTCCAGATGGACACCGTGTTCGGCGACGGCCGCCAGTCCGGCCAGGGCGGCGGCCTCATGGACAAGCTGATGTCGGCCGGCAAGCGCGTGCTGACCGGCGAGAGCCTGTTCACGACGGTGTTCACCCATGCCGGCAGCGGCAAGGCGCGCGTTGCGTTCGCCGCGCCGTACCCGGGCACCGTGCTGGCGATGAAACTCGACGAGCACGGCGGCCGCCTGATCTGCCAGAAGGACAGCTTCCTGGCCGGCGCCCGCGGCGTCACGGTCGGCATCCATTTCCAGCGCAAGATCCTCACCGGCCTGTTCGGCGGCGAAGGTTTCATCATGCAGAAGCTCGAGGGCGACGGCTGGGTGTTCGTCCACGCCGGCGGCACGGTGGTCGAGCGCGAGCTGCGCGCCGGTGAGCGCCTGGATGTGGACACCGGCTGCGTCATGGCCTTCCACGACAGCGTGCAGATGGACGTGCGCGCGGTCGGCGGCATCAAGAGCATGCTGTTCGGCGGCGAGGGCATGTTCCTGGCCACGTTGAGCGGCCCGGGCAAGGTCTGGCTGCAGTCGCTGCCGTTCTCGCGCATGGCCGGCCGCATGCTGGCGGCCGCGCCGCAGGGCGGTGGGCAGAACCGTGGCGAGGGCTCGGTGCTGGGCGGGTTGGGCCGCATCCTCGACGGCGACAACGGGTTCTGATTCCGTCGTTCCCGCGCAGGCGGGAACCCAGGGACGTTGCTTGACGTCGGGTGGTGGCAAGTCGCTGGGTCCCCGCCTTCGCGGGGATGACGGTGCCCGGTGGGGCGGCGGGTGAATGGTTGCTATGGCAGTCAGATTCCCCCCCGCCTCCATCGCTGTATGCTGCGCCGCTATTGCCCCGAGCCGCCTGTTCACCATGAAGCCGTCCACCGTCCTGCGCCCGCTGTTGCTGGCCTCCTTCGCCGTCCTGCTGGGTGCCTGCGGGGGTAGCGAGGTCGTCAAGCCGACGCCGCCGCCGGTGGTGGTCGCGCCGCTTCCGCCGCCGCCGAAGATCCGCATCGGCGTCGCCCTCGGCGGCGGTGCGGCCAAGGGCTTCGCCCATATCGGCGTGATCAAGATGCTCGAGGCCAACGGTTTCCAGCCCGAGGTGGTGTCCGGCACCAGTGCCGGCAGCGTGGTCGGGGCGATGTACGCCAGCGGCATGGACGCGTTCGCCATGCAGAAGCAGGCCTTCGCCCTCGACGAAACCCAGATCCGCGACTACAGCCTGTTCTCGGGCGGCGTGGTGAAGGGCCAGAAGCTGCAGGACTACGTCAACCTGCAGGTCGGGCAGAAGACCATCCAGCAGATGAAGAAGCCGTTCGCCGCGGTCGCCACGCAGCTGGAGACCGGCGAGCGCACGGTGTTCGTGCGTGGCAATACCGGCCAGGCCGTGCGCGCCTCGAGCAGCATCCCGGGTGTGTTCGAGCCGGTGACGATCGGCCAGTACCACTACGTCGACGGCGGCGTTGTCAGCCCGGTTCCGGTGGACGCCGCACGCCAGCTCGGCGCCGACTTCGTCATCGCCGTCGACATCTCCAGCAAGGCCAGCGGCAAGAACCCGGGCAGCGTGCTGGGCAACATCAACCAGTCGATCACGATCATGGGCCAGCGCCTGGGCCAGCAGGAACTTGCGCGCGCCGACGTGGTGATCCGGCCGAGCGTGAACGAGATCGGCCCGGCCGATTTCGAGCAGCGCAACAACGCGATCATGGAAGGCGAGCGCGCGACGCTGGCGGCGATGCCGCAGATCCGCGCAAAGCTGGCGCAGATGCAGCGCGCGCGCATTGCCGCGCAGGCGCCGAAGGTGCCGGTGGTGGCACCGGTGAAGGCCGATCCGGAATGCGAGAAGGCGGGCTTCCGCATCGGCAACCTGTTCGGCCGCGACGACAAATGCGAGGGCGCGCAGGCGTCCGCGCCCTGAGCCGTTCTTACGCCTCGCGCTGCACCAGCGCCGCCGTGGCCCGCGGCCTGCTCGGGAAGGCGTGGCGCACGATCCGCCACATCACCTGGCCGAACTGCTTCGGCAACGAGCCGGTGTTGTAGTGCTGGCCGTAGCGCGCGCAGATCTCACGCACTTCCGGCGCCACCTGGGCGTAGCGGTTGGCCGGCACGTCCGGGTAGAAGTGGTGCTCGATCTGGTGGCTGAGGTTGCCCGACATCAGGTTGAGCAGGCGGCCGCCGGCGATGTTCGACGAGCCGCGCAGCTGGCGCAGGTACCAGTGGCCGCGTGACTCGTTGCGGACCGACTCCTTGGGGAACGTCTCGACGTCCGCGGTGAAGTGGCCGCAGAAGATGATCACGTAGGTCCACACGTTGCGCATCACGTTGGCCACGGCATTGCCCAGCAGGACCGGCAGGAAGAACGGGCCGGCCAGCAGCGGGAACAGGATGTAATCCTTGAACACCTGCCGGCCCATCTTGCGCGCGACCGGGCGCAGCGCCTTGCGCATCTGCGCGTTGCTGGTCTTGCCGGCGATCCAGCGACCGAGCTTGAGGTCCTGTATCGCCACGCCCCACTCGAACAGCAGCGCGAAGATCACCGCGATGACCGGCTGCAGCAGGTAGAACGGGCGCCAGCGCTGCTCGGGGAAGATGCGCAGCAGGCCGTAGCCGATGTCGTCGTCCATGCCGCGGACGTTGGTGTAGGTGTGGTGCTTGTAGTTGTGCGTCTTGCGCCAGGCGTCGCTGGTGCCGGCGATGTCCCACTCGTAGGTCTTGCCATTGAGATGGGGGTCGCGCATCCAGTCGTACTGGCCGTGGATGACGTTGTGGCCCAGCTCCATGTTCTCCAGGATCTTGGCCAGGCCCAGCAGCACCGTGCCGGCGATGCAGCCCGGCCAGAACAGCGCCGGCAGCAGCGTGCTGCCCAGGATCGCGCCGGCGAACAGCAGCACGCGGCCGGCCACGCCCATGTAGCGCACGCCCTTGACGACATTGCGGATGTAATCGGCGTCGCGCTGGCCGAGCGTGGCGACGGTGCGCGCACGCAGGGCATCGAGCTCCTCGCCGAAGCGGTCGAGTTCGGCCGGGGTCAGGGGGCGGTTGCGGAATTTGTTGGTCGGGGCGGTCATTCGATCGCTCACAGGTCGAGTACGAGGTCGCTGCTGGCCGCGTTGACGCACAGCCTCAGCGCGGACACCGGTTCGCCGATGGCGTCGCCGGTATGCAGATGACGGGTGGTGCCGGAGACCTTGCCGCAGGCGCAGGTGTTGCAGATGCCCATGCGGCAGCCGCTGGCGAGCTTGAGGCCCTGGCCTTCCAGCGCGGCCAGCAGCGGTTGGCCACGCGGCACGCTCAGGGTGCGGCCGCTGGCTGCCAGCGTGACTTCGACGTTGCCGCCTTCGTCGTCGGCGATGTTGCGCGGCGGCGGCGTGAATGCCTCGGCCGCGAAGCCTCGCGCGGCCGGTTCGGCAAGCGCGCGGGCACTGTCGACAAAGCCGCCGGGACCGCAGGCATAGACGCTGCGCTGGGCGAGGTCGGGAACGAGCGACGACAGCAAGGTCGCATCGATGCGGCCGCTGCATTCGCCTTCGACCAGCCCGCTCTCGCGGGTCAGCACGAAGTGCACGACCAGCTGCGGATGACGCTGCGCCAGCGCGCGCAGTTCGTCGACGAAGCACAGCTCGTCGCGGGTGCGCGCCCAGTACAGCAGCGTCAGCGGGGTGGGTACGCCCTTGGCCGCGTGCGCGCGCAGCAGCGCCATCAACGGGGTGATGCCGCTGCCGGCGGCGAGGAACAGCCAGGCGCCGTCGGCGCCCTGCGGCCAGGTCATCTCGCCGAAAGCCTGGCCGATATCGACGACATCGCCGATGCGCGCGTCCTGGCACAGATGGCGGCTGACGCGGCCGCCTTCGATGTGCTTGATCGTCACTTCGATCCGGCCGTCAGTGCGCGGGGCATCGCACAGGCTGTAGCTGCGGGTCATGCGCACGCCGTCGAGCTCGACACCGAGATTGACGTGCTGGCCCGGCTGGAAGCCGCGCCAGTGGCGGTTGGGCTGCAGGAGCAGGGTCACCGCGTCGCGCGATTGCGCCTGGCGGCCGACGATGCGCGCCAGCGGGCGCTCCCAGGACCAGGTGGGGTGCAGGCGCGAGGCCCAGAAATCGAAGACATCCGGGGCGACCCAGGTGCGCAGCAGGGACAGCGGATGCCTCGAGGGTTGGCTCTTGGAGCCGGTGCGGCGGCCGCGGGGGCGGGTAACAGCGTTCATGGGGTCACTATACAGGCACACATACAAGTGTGTATACAGGTGTGCATTAATAGGTCCCGAGTATGATGCCCGCGTCGTTCAACCCAGCCGCCTTCGTGACCCAACGTCCTGATCAGCCCGGTCCAGTACAGCCTGTACAGCCTGTCGATGGCGATCACGCGGCCGGGCGCAAGGCGTCCATTTCGCGCGAGGACATCCTCGCCGCGGCGCTGAAGCTGATCGGCCCGCATCGCAGCGTGTCGACCCTGAGCCTGCGCGAGATCGCGCGCGAGGCCGGCATCGCGCCCAACAGCTTCTACCGCCAGTTCCGCGATACCGACGAGCTGGCCGTGGCCCTGATCGACCTGGCCGGCCGCTCCCTGCGCAAGATCGTGGGCGAAGCGCGTTACCGGGCGAAGACCGACCGCAGCATCGTGCGCAGTTCGGTCGAGGCGTTCATGGAGCAGGTCCGCGCCGACGACAAGCTGCTGCACGTGCTGTTGCGCGAGGGCACGGTCGGTTCGGACGCCTTCAAGCACGCGGTCGACCGTGAGCTGAACTTCTTCGAGGAAGAGCTGCGCGTCGACCTGATCCGCCTGACCCGGGCCCAGGGCATCACCTTGCGCGAGCCGGCGCTGGTGGCCAAGGCGATCACCCGGCTGGTCTTCGCCATGGGCGCGGCGGCGATGGACTCGCCGCCGGAGAAGGACCCCGACCTGATCCGCCAGCTGACCATGATGGTGCGCATGATCATCGCCGGATCGCGTACGTTGGCGGCCAGTTAGTCGCCGGTAGTGCCAGCTGCGGGATCCGCCTCGGTGACGATCACGACCACCTCGCTGGTGCCGTCGAGGCCGTGTTCCCGGGCCAGTGCCGGGTCCCCCGCCACCTTCAGCAGACCGGCCAGGCCGGCGGCGCCGGACGGTGTCGAGCGCGGACCGCCCGCCTCCCGCAACAGGTAAACCGCTTCGGCCAGGCCGGACTCGTCCACCGTCGCGGTCGTGGCGCCCGCGCGGCGCAGGGCGGGCAGGGCGGCGGCCGACGCCAGCCCGCAGGCCAGCATCTCGGCCACGGTGTGCAGCTCGCCCTCGATCAGCGTTGGCTCGCCCCGTGAGAGGGCATGGGCAACGCAGGCCGCGGCCTCCGGTTCAACGACCACTAGGCGCGCGCCGCCGCGCAGGTGCGGCATCAGACCTTCGGCCATGGCTGCGGCCAGGCCGCCGACGCCGGCCTGGATGAAGGCATGGCCGGGACGCACGCCGCTGTCGCGCAGCTGCACGCCCAGTTCGTCGGCGATCAGGCGGTAACCGGCCATGACATCGGCTACCACCAGGTTGCCCGGGTCGGCGTCGGTATCGGCGATCAGCAGGCCGTCGCCGGTTGCGACAGCCGCGGCGGCGGCGTCGACGGCGGCGTCGTAACTGCCTTCGACGATGACGACCTGCGCACCGCGATCGACGATGCGCTGTACCCGCAGCGGCCCGACCGAAGAAGGAAGATAGATCCGCGCCTGCGCACCGGCACGCTGCGCGGCCAGCGCCACCGACAGGCCGTGGTTGCCATCGCTGGCGCACACCAGCGTCGGCAGCGTCGCCGCGCGGGCATTGCCGACAAGCAACTCCTGCAGTGACGCAGTGCCACTGGCCCGCATCAATGCGCGCAACCCGGCGAGCATTCCGCCGAGCACCTTGAAGTTGCCGAAGGGCCGCTGGTTTTCGAGCTTGGCGAAGACGCGGCCAATGCCGGCGGTCTGCGCCAGTCGCGGCAGTTCGACCAGGGCCGTGGGCCGGTAGTCCGGAAACAGCAGGGCGAAATCGGCGGCAGTGTCGTGGTTCGCGCGTTCCATGGTGTCCGGTCAGTCGAGCAATGGCACGGGAATGGTCAGGCCGCGCTTGACCACGCTCATCGCCACGTTGGTGGTGAAGCGCGCGACATTCGGGTTCTCGCTGACCAGTCGGCCCATCAGGGCATCGTAGGTTTCGGCGTCGGGCGCGGTCACGACCAGCACGAAGTCGGCTTCGCCGGTCACGTAGAACGCCTGCTGCACATGCTCCTGCTCGCCAAGCCACTTGCGCAGCTGCGCCAACAGATCGGGACGCTCGCGTTCGACCTGCAGCGAGACGATGAAGAGCGTCGGCCGGCCCACCGCTTTCGGGTCGATGATCGCCGCCTCGCGCTCGATCACGCCCTGCTCGCGCAACCGCCGCAGGCGGCGCTGGATCGCCGACGGCGACAGCGCGACGTGTCCGGCCAGCTGCACGGCGGTCTGGCCGCAGTCCTGCTGGACCAGGTTCAACAGCTGGCGGTCGAAACGATCGAGTTCCATGGCGCGCAGCTTATCGCGGCCATCGTGCAGGAAATGCGCGCGTGGGGCCGGCACAACGCGGCCAACGCGCGTTGTTGCGAGGCCAGTATTCAAGTCTGGCCCATCCCCGGCTCCCGGATCCGCGCACATGCAGCTTCTCTACCAGACCCACTCGCCGTTCGCCCGCAAGGCGCTGGTGTTCGCCCACGAGGCCGGCCTCGCCGACCGCATCGAGGTCGTCCACCACGAGACCAGTCCGACCCGCCGCAACGAGGCGGTGTTCGAACGCAATCCGCTGGGCAAGGTGCCGGTGCTGCTGCGGCCGGGATTGCCGGCGCTGTTCGATTCCGACGTCATCTGCGCCTGTCTCGACACGCTGCACGCGGGCCCGCGTTTGATCCCCGCCGAGGGCGAGTCGCGCTGGCAGGCACTGCGCGTGCAGGCGGTGGCGCAGGGACTGGCCGAAGCCGGCATCGCGGTGCGCTGGGAAACCGTGCGCCGTCCGCAGGCGCTGCGCTATCCGGCGCTGCGCGACGGCTACATCGCCAAGCTGGTGAGCAGCTATGACTGGCTCGAACGCGAACTCGACACCGAGGCGGTGCATGTCGGACACGTCGCGGTGGCTACCGCGCTGGACTGGCTGGAGTTCCGCGAACTGCCCGGGTTCCGCCGCGGACGCCCGCGACTGGGCGCATGGTTCGATGCCTTCGCGGCGCGGCCGTCGATGCAGGCGACGCTGCTGTCGGGCGAGACGCAGGACTAGTTGGCAGCGGCCGGTCGCAGCCTTCAGCGCGCCGGCAGCGGCATGCCGCGGAAGGCCTTGACCGTGCGCAGCACGAAGCTCGAGTTCACGTCGGCCACGCCGGCCTGGTTGAGCAGCCGGTCGAGCAGGAAGCGCGAGAAGTGCTCCAGGTCCTGCACGACGATCTGCAGCAGGTAGTCCATGTCGCCAGTCAGGGCGTGGCAGGCGACCACCTCGTCCCAGTTCTTGACGAAGTCGACGAAGGCCGCGATCGCTTCGCTGTCGTGACGCACCAGCTGCACGCGGACGAAGGCCTGCAGGCCCAGCCCGAGCCGGTCGGGGTCGACTTCGGCGCGATATCCGGCGATCACCCCTTCGCGCTCCAGGCGCTGCACCCGACGCAGGCAGGCCGATGCCGACAGGTGGACGCGCTCGGCCAGTTCGGCATTGGTCAGCCGGCCACTGCGCTGGAGCTCGGCGAGCACCATCAGGTCGGTGCGGTCCAGTTCGACTGCGGGCATTTCGTGCGCCTCTATGCCTGAATGCGCAAGAATATTGCGCCGTAACCGGCTGCACACGCAACTACGCAAGCTTATTGCGCGCCCCGGCCGCTAAAGTCGGTATTCGGCAGAAGGAGTCCCCATGAACGCCACCACCCCCAATCGCGTCGAACACCAGCTCACCGACAAGGGCTACGTGCCGGTGTACACGACGTCGGTGGTCGAGCAGCCGTGGGCGAACTACAGCGCCAGCGACCACGAGGTCTGGGCGACCTTGTTCAAGCGCCAGCGCGAGGTCCTCGTCGGCCGCGCCAGCGACGAGTTCCTGCGCACCCAGGAAGCGATGGGCATGACGCCCGACCGCATCCCCAGGTTCGAAGACCTCAACCGCATGCTGCGAAAGGCCACCGGTTGGGAGCTGGTGGGCGTTGAAGGCCTGCTGCCGGAGCTGACGTTCTTCGACCACCTCGCCAACCGACGTTTCCCGGTGACGTGGTGGATCCGCAAGCCCGAGCAGCTCGACTACCTGGCCGAGCCCGATCTGTTCCACGACCTGTTCGGCCACGTGCCGCTGCTGATGAACCCCGTCTTCGCCGACTACATGCAGGCCTATGGCCGCGGTGGCGTGAAGGCGCACGGCATCGGCCCGGAAGCGCTGGTCAACCTGACCCGCCTGTACTGGTACACGGTGGAGTTCGGCCTGATCCGCCAAGCAGATGGCCTGCGCATCTACGGCAGCGGCATCGTCTCGTCCAAGGGCGAGTCGATCCACTGCCTGGAAAGCGCGTCGCCGAACCGGATCGGCTTCGATCTCGAGCGGATCATGCGCACGCGCTACCGCATCGACACGTTCCAGAAAACCTACTTCGTCATCGACAGCTACGAGCAGTTGATGGAAGCCACTACGCCGGACTTCACGCCGATCTATGCGCAACTGGCGCAGCAGGAGTCGATCCCGGCCGGCAGCGTGCTCGCCACCGACACGGTGTTCAACCGCGGCACCGGCGAAGGCTGGGCGACCGACGGCGACGTCTGAGGTGTCGTCCCGGCGAACGCCGGGACCACGCCCTCAACCCGTCTGCAAGCTCACGTCGTTCCCGCGCAGGCGGGAGTCCAGCGATGCCGTGGCCGATGCCGACGACGCCAGCAACTGCTTCGCCAACGCCCGCGCCGCCACGCGCAGCTCGGGCACCGCGGTGATCTCCCACAGCTGCGCGCGCAGCAACGGCCCCAGCGCATAGAGCCCGCGCACCGGCGCGCCATTGCCATCGAGGGCCTCGAATCGCGCCGAAGCGTTGATGCCGAGCCCGAGCGGATCGGCGCTGAGCATCCCCGAATCGCGCAGCTGCGCCACCAGCGGATGGCTGGTGCGTTCCAGATCGGTGTCGAAGCCGGTCGCGCGGATCAGCACGTCGAACTGTTCGCTGCTGGCATGCGAGAAGCCGCGCTCGCGTATCAGCACTTCGATTGCATCGCCGCCGCGGCGCGCGCGCAGCATGCGTCCGGCCCGCACGCGCAGGCGGCCGCGCACGCGAAGCTGCTCGATCTCGCCGGCCAGCGCCGGCGCCAGGCGGTGGCGGAATGCCTCCCAGTGCGCGCGCAGGTGGCGCAGGAACTGCCCGCGCTGCGGCTGCGACAGTCCGCGCCAGAATCCCTGGAGGTAGGGTCGCAGCGCGTCGATCAACGCGCGCCAGTCGGGCACGATCGGCGACAGCGTGCGCAGCGCCCGCACCAGTTGCGCCAGGTCGTGGCTGTTGAGCGCCTGCAGCACCGTCGGCGGCAGCGCGATCGGCGCGATCGGCTCCTCGCTGTGCGGGTGCGGCAACAGACCGTGCCGCGACAAGGCGGTGATCGGCCCGCGATGGCCGCGCCGATGCAGCGTCGTCACCACATCGGCCATGGTCAGCCCGGTTCCGATGATCAGCACGCGCGCTGCCGGCGGTACGCCGTCGATCGCGCCACGCCCGTCCAGTCCGTTCTGCCAGGGCCAGCCCAGGTAACTGGGATGCACCGCCAGCCGCGGACCGACGCCGGGCAGCGGTTGTGGCGGCAGCGCGCCGACCGTGAGCACGACCACGTCGCTGAGGAAGTCGGCGCCATCGGCAAGATGAACCCGAAAGGCGCCAGCATCGCGCTGGATCGCGATCGCCTCCTGTTCGACCCGCGCCAGCGCCGCCAGCGACACCTGCGCCGCGCCCTGCAGGCGCGAGTGCAGGTACTCGCCGTAGACCAGGCGCGGCAGGAAGCTGTGACGCGCGCGCTCGGTCAGGCTCAGCCAGTCGGCGAACTCGCCGGGGTGGTCGGCAGTGGCGCCCAGGTCGCGCGCGCGGACGTTGAGCAGGTGCTCCGGCCGCGCCTCGCCGTAGGCGACGCCGCGGCCGTAACTGTCGGGCGTGCCGACGAGCTGGATGTCGACACCGGCAGGGGCCGCCCGCGCCAGTTCGGTGGCCAGTACGCAGCCGCTGAATCCGGCGCCGATGATGCTGATCCGCATGACCGTCCACTCCGTCGCTGTCGGGGCGTCCATTGGTAACCGGACACGGCGGCGCGTTGGTAAATCTCCGGTTATCCGGTCGGAACGCTTTTTCAGCGCGACATAACCGATCGCCATATCGCACCGTTGGGAACGCGATGTGGGTGGCGATGCCGTTGCCGGGTACGGCGGTGTAGTGCTCGACCACTCGCGATGCCCGCGGTCATCGCCGCGACCTGCCGGAAGTCACTTTCTGCACCCGCGGCATTGCGCCCCCGCCGCCGCGGTCGCAGCATGGCCGCCATGAAGGAACGCCTGCTTGCGCTGCTGCAACCGCTGAACCTGGCCGGCATGTTCACCCTGCTCGCGGTGGGCATGGCGCTGCGCTGGATGCCGCCGGACCGGCTGCCCTACGGCGTGGCCCTGCTGGTGGCGTTCGCGGTGCTGTTGCTGTCGGCCGACGTGTGGCCGCGCACCGCCTGGTGGCGGCCGCTATCCATCGTGCTGATGCCGCTGATCGCCCTGGTGCTGATCTGGCTCGATCCGCGTCCGTCGGTGTCGCCGGTACTGCTGGTGGTGTGGACGGCGGTGATGGCGCTGTCGATCTCGCTGCGCACCACGCTCATCGCGGTGGTCGTGGTCGACATCGCCTACTACGTCCTGCTGCTCATCGATGGCTCCAGCGCGCCGTTGACGGTGGTGCTGATCCACGGCGGCTTCCAGGCCTTCGCCGCGTTGTGCGCCTGGTACGCCACCAGCGCCGAGCGCGCGCGCGACGCACTGGCGCGCGTCAACGCCGACCTGCTCGCCACACGAGCTCTGCTGGCCGATTCGGCGCGCAACAACGAACGCCTGCGCGTCGCCCGCGAGCTGCACGACGTTGCCGGCCACAAGCTCACCGCGATGACGCTCAACCTGCGCGCGCTCGCCGCCGACCCGGCATTCGCCGGCCGCCACGAGATCGCGATCGCACAGCAGTTGTCGAGCGAACTGCTATCGGACATTCGCGGCATCGTGCAGGCGATCCGCCACGACCACGGCCTCGACCTGGCCACCGCCCTGCATGCGCTGGCGGCGCCGTTGCCGCGGCCGACGCTGCGGTTGTGGATCGACGACAGCGTGCATGTCACCGATCCGGCGGTGGCCGAGGCGATCCTGCGGCTGGTCCAGGAAGCGCTGACCAACAGCGCCCGCCATGCCGACGCCGACGTCGTCCAGGTGGCATTGAGCTGCGATGCCGGGCGCCTGCGCATCCAGGTCGAGGACGATGGCCATGTCCGTGGCGCATTGCGGGAAGGCAACGGCCTGGCCGGCATGCGCGAACGCATCGTCGCCGCCGGCGGCAGCCTCGACCTGTCCACGTCCGCGCGCGGAGCGATGCGCATCGAGGCGAGCCTGCCGGCATGACCGCTGCGCCACCGCCTGCGGCACCGGTCCGCATCGCCCTCGCCGACGACCAGGGCATTGTCCGCGCCGGCCTGCGCGCCCTGCTCGAGCGCCATGGCATCGAAGTGGTGTTCGAGGCCGAGGACGGCGCACAGCTGCTCGACCTGCTGGCGACCACTCCGGTGGACGTGGTGCTCAGCGACATCCGCATGGCCGGCGTCGACGGCATCGAGGCGCTGCGCCGCATGCGCGAGCGCGGCGACACCACGCCGGTGCTGCTGTTGACCACCTTCGACGAGAGCGAGCTGCTGCTGCGCGCAGCCGCTGCCGGCGCGCAGGGCTTCATGCTCAAGGACGCGGCTCCGGAAGACCTGCGCGACGCCATCGCGCGCGTCGCCGCCGGCGAGACCCTGCTGCAGCCGGTCAGCACCGATCCGGTGCGGGCGCGGTACCAGTACCACACCAGCGAAACACCGCGCGACACCTTCACCGAGCGCGAAGTGGCGATCCTGCGCCTGCTCGCCGGCGGCTATTCGAACAAGGAGATCGCGCGGGCGATGTTCCTGGCCGAGGGCACAGTCAAGAATTACGTGTCGGTTATCCTGGAAAAGCTCGATACCCGCGACCGCACCCGCGCGGTACTGAAGGCGATCACGTTGCGGGTGATCTGAGGCTCAGCCGGTCGGCCGGCACCGGGCGTCGACGGCGTCATCGCGATGACTCACGCACAGGCCGAAATCGGCGGGAAGGTCCTTGCGCTCCCGCGCCTGGCCAACGGGGACGTCGAAGCTGCAGTCCGCCGCACGCGCCTTCACCGGCGATGCCGCGCATGGTCCGGCGAACAGCACGTAGTGACAGTGCCCGCTGGCGCTGCGCAGACACTCGAATCGCACGTTGCCGGTGGCGACATGGGTCCTGCTCAACACGGTCTCGACGCCATCCTCGACTGTTCGCGCGACCAGGGTGGTACCACCACCGTCCACGCCGCCCGCCAGGCCGACCAGACTGAGCAGAAAGTAGACGAAAGCCATAACGCTGCGCATAGGGCATCCTTTCGCGGCAACCGGGGCCGCGTCGTGGGTACTGCCTGACGGTGGATCGGGGCGGTCGTGCCGGGTGGCGTGCCGCTACATCTGCTTGAACAGCGCCATGAAGGGCTGGCTGACGGTGAGTGTTTCCGGACGCTGGCGCAGGCGCACCACGCCCTTGCCGCTTTCGTCGCGCACGATCGAAGCGATCGCCTTGAGGTTGACGATGGTGGAGCGGTGGATCTGGCGGAACACGGTCGGGTCGAGCGCCATCAGCAGCTCGCGGATCGGCTTGCGGATCAGCGCTTCGCCCTCGGCCGTCATCACCACGGTGTACTTGTTGTCGGCGCGGAAGTAGGCGACGTCGTCGACCATGATCAGGCGCGTGTCGCGGCCGGAACTGGCGGTGATCCAGGTCAGCGGTGGTTCGCTGCGGCGTGGCACCAGGTCCAGGCTCGCGACCAGTTCGGCAAGCGTTGCGGCATCGACGCTGCCGGCGGCGGCGCGCGCCTGCACGCGCCTGGCGGTCGCCGCCAGTCGTTCGCGGCTTACCGGCTTGAGCAGGTAATCGATGGCGCCGTGTTCGAAGGCGTCTATCGCGTACTGGTCGTAGGCGGTGACGAACACCGCCTGCGTGCCGGGACTGGCCTGGGCGGCGGCGGCGGCCACGTCCAGTCCGGTCAATCCCGGCATGCGGATGTCGAGGAAGGCGACGTCGGGATGGTGCTCGGCAATCGCCTCCAGCGCGCTGGCGCCGTCCTCGCACTCGGCGACGACCTTCAGCTGCGGCCAGGCCTCGCCGAGCAGCTCGACCAGCGCATTGCGCAGCAGCTCCTCGTCTTCGGCGACCACGGCCGTCATGACTTTCATCTCAGCCATGGCCGGCCTCCTGCGGTCCAGCGACCGGGACGGTGATGGTGGCGGCGACGCCGCTGGGGAAATTGGCCACGATCGCCAGTGTCGCCGCGTTGCCGTAGACCAGGCGCAGGCGCTCGCGCACATTCTTCAAGCCGATGCCGGTGCCGGTGCTTTCGGCGTTGAAACCGCCGCCGTCGTCGGCCACCGTCACCGAAACGATGCGGTCGTTGCTTCGCGCCATGATCCACACCGTGCCACCGCCCGGCTTGGGTTCCAGGCCATGCTTGATCGCATTCTCGACCAGCGTCTGCAGCATCATCGGCGGCAGCGGCGTCGCGCGCAGGTCCTCGGGCACGTCGATCTGCAGCGCCAGGCGCGGGCCCATGCGCAGCTTCAGGATTTCCAGGTAGGCGCGCGAACGCTCCAGCTCCACGCCCAGCGTCGATAGTGCTTCGTCGGTGCGCGGCAGCGAGTGGCGCAAGTACAGGATCAGGTGCCCGAGCATCTCGTCGGCACGGACCGGATCGGTACGGGTCAGGTACTGCGCACTGGCGAGGGTGTTGTAGAGGAAGTGCGGCTCGACTTGCGCGTGCAGCAGGCTCAACTTGGCCACGGTCAGCTCCTTCTCGGTCACCGTCTGCGCGGCGGCGGCCTGTTCGCTGCGGCGGCGCTCGGCGATGCGGCGCGCCACGGCGCGGGTGATGGCTTCGGCGTTCTCGAGGTTGGTGCCGTTGTCGACGCGCAACCAGTCGCTCCAGGCGCCACTTTCCGGTTCGCAGATCAGCGTCACGCTGCCGGTGCCGCGGCCTGGCATCACCGTCGCGGTGATCTGGTTGCGCGGAATTCCCAGCAGCGCGAGCGGATTGATGTAGCGCGACGGCGAATCGCCATAGGGTTGCAGGCGCTGCACCTTGGCGCGGATCTGCAGGCTGTCGCGGGCGCTTTCGATCTCTTCCGTGCGCGGCAGTTCGCGGATCGCCGCATCGAGCAGGTCGAAGGCTTCGCCGGCCTCGAACGGGATCTCGATCTGCCGCCGCTGGCGATTGCCAAGCATGGCCGCATCGACCTGGCCGGCGATCAGCCGCACCCGCCGCAGGTGCGAGACCGCTTCGATGATGACGAAGCCGATGGTGACGAAGAACAGGAACGAGACGGGCCAGCCATCGAAGCGCCCCAGCGGCGTCGCATCGATCAGCATCGCCAGCACCAGGAACGCCAGGAACCAGGCGCCGATCAGTCGGGCGATGAAGGTGAAGTTGGTGGCCATGCTGGTGCGGTGGGACCGTATTGGGATTCAGTGCGGCCGAGCATAGCGGCGGCGTGCGCGGGCAGGGGCCAGGTTGCGATGGAACCGGCCAGGAGGCGACGAAACCCCCGGTTGGCGCGCCTAGATGGCCGCGCCACGCAGCCAGCGCATCGTCATGATGCCCAGCACCGTCATCGCCAGCGACCCCAGCAGGTGCAGTGCGATCGTCGTCAGCGCCCAGCCATAGGCCTCGCGCTGGAGCAGGTGCACGGTTTCGGCCGAGAACGTCGAGAAGGTGGTCAGGCCGCCCAGCAGACCTGTGATCACGAACAGACGCCACTCCGGCGCCACGCCCTGGCTGGCGCCGAACCACGCCACCGCCAGTCCGATCAGGTAGCCGCCGCCGAGATTGGCCGCCAGCGTGCCCAGCGGCAGGTTGCCGTTGAGCGGGTTCAGCCAGGCGCCCAGGCCCCAGCGCGCCCACGAACCAAGCGTGGCGCCCAGCGCGATCGCCAGCAATGAATTCAGCATCGATGCCTCCCGGTTGCCGTCGCGAAAGGGTAAGCGAGGACGGGGCGGCATCAACACATCCACGCCACGGGCGCGGAATAGACTCGTTGTTCCCCCGCCCGGTATTCGTCCCATGAGCGACCGCATCCGCCACCCCGGCCTGCGCGATCGGCTGATGTCCGCGGAGCAGGCCGCCGCCCTGATCCGTCCCGGCATGACCGTGGCGATGAGCGGCTTCACCGGCGCCGGCTATCCCAAGGCGGTGCCATTGGCGCTGGCCACACAGATCGAGCAGGCGCACGCCAACGGCGAAGCATTCCGCATCAAGGTGCTGACCGGCGCGTCCACCGCGCCCGAGCTCGACGGTGTGCTCGCACGCGCCGAAGGCATCGAACTGCGTCTGCCATACCAGTCCGACCCGGCACTGCGCGAGCGCATCAATGCCGGCGAGCTGGACTACATCGACCTGCACCTGAGTCACGTCGCGCAGTACACCTGGTTCGGCTTCTACGGCGCGGTTGACGTCGCCGTGATCGAGGTGGCCGGGATCACCGAGGACGGTCGGCTGGTTCCGTCCTCGTCGGTCGGCAACAACAAGACCTGGCTGGACCAGGCCGACAAGGTCATCCTCGAGGTCAACCGCTGGCAGCCGGCGGCGCTGGAAGGCATGCACGATGTCTATTACGGCACGGCATTGCCGCCGAACCGAAAGCCCATTCCGCTGCTGCATCCGGACGATCGCATCGGCGAACCCTATCTGCGCTGCGATCCGGACAAGGTCATCGCGATCGTCGCCACCGACGCCCCCGATCGCAACTCGCCGTTCGCGCCGCCCGACGCCGACTCCAGGCAGATCGCCGCGCACCTGCTCGACTTCTACGCGCACGAGGTCCGCCGCGGTCGCCTGACTCCGCAGTTGCTGCCGTTGCAGTCGGGCGTGGGCAACATCGCCAATGCGGTGCTGGCCGGCCTGGCCCAGGCGGGCTACCGCGATCTCACCGCCTTCACCGAGGTGATCCAGGACGGCATGCTCGAGCTGCTCAAGAGCGGCGTGGTGCGGATGGCGTCGGCGACGTCGTTCTCGCTCAGTCCGGCCGGCATCGACGAGTTCCTCGCCCATCTCGACCACTACCGCCAGCGCATCGTGTTGCGCACGCAGGAGATCTCCAACCACCCCGAGCTGGTGCGGCGCCTGGGTTGCATCGCCATGAACGGCATGATCGAGGCCGACCTGTACGGCAACGTCAACTCGACCCACGTCGCCGGCACGCGGATCATGAACGGCATCGGCGGCAGTGGTGACTTCGCCCGCAACGCCTACCTGTCGGTGTTCATGTCACCGAGCACGGCCAAGGGCGGACGCATTTCGTCGATCGTGCCGCTGGCCAGCCACGTCGACCACACCGAGCACGACGTGATGGTGGTGGTGACCGAGCAGGGCCTGGCCGACCTGCGTGGCCTGGCGCCCAAGCAGCGCGCGCGCCGCGTGATCGAGGCCTGCGCGCATCCCGACTACCGGCCGATGCTGCAGGATTATTTCGATCGCGCCTGCCGCGACAGCTATGGCAAACACACGCCGCACCTGCTGCCCGAGGCGTTGTCGTGGCACCAGCGCTACATCGATACCGGCAGCATGCTCGCCTGAGCGCCGCCCTATGGATTTCTTAGCGCTTTCGCCGCGCGCAGGTACGCGGCAAGCCCGCGCTCGCGGCTCTCGACAAAGGTCTCGCCGGTAGGCGAATAGTCCACGATTCGGTCCGGCCGGAAGTTGCGGAAGTCCGCGCGCAGGCGGCACCACGCGCCCAGCGTCCAGCTGCCGCCCCAGAACGCCAGGCACAGCGGCTCGATGTCACGCTCGCTTGCGCGCGCATCGTTGTCGCGGTAGCGCATCCGCAACACCTGGGCGCTGGTCACGGCGGCATGCAGGTCGTCGATGAGCCCGCTGTTCTCCAGCCGGTCGACCTCGGGCGCGAAGATGCGCGTGCGCTCGCTGCGTTCGCGCAGCTCCGGCGGTAGCACCGCCTCGATCTTCAGCAGCGCCGCGGCCGCCTCGCGGCCCAGTCGCACGCCACCGAAGGCGCGTACGAAGCGCGTGCCAACCACCAGCGCCTCGAGTTCGTCGGCGGTGAACATCAGCGGAGGAATGTCCGAACCCTTGCGCAGCATGTAGCCGACGCCGGCCTCGCCTTCGATCGGCACACCGGATCGCTGCAGGTCGGCAACGTCGCGGTAGACCGTGCGCAACGACACGGCCAGGGTCTCGGCCAGTCGCTGTGCGGTGAGGGCGGAACGGCGTCCACGCAGGGCATGGATCAGGAGGAAGAGGCGGTCGGCTCGGCGCATGCGGCATGATCGCGCGCCGCCGCGCCAGTCTCAACGCAGGGTAGCGATAACATCGCCGTGCGTCTCATGTCCGCAGCTCCGATCGCGGCGTTGGCGCCAGCCGCAGCCGCTGTGGTGGCTGCCTGAGCCCATCGAGCAGTGCCTGCGCGACCGCCGTGTTCCACAGGCCGTCGGCGAGCAGCGCCGATTCGTAGCGATGGTGCGCCTGGACATCGGCGAAGCGCGCGAACCACACCAGCACCGGCTCGCCTTCACGCACGGGCAGGCGCGGGTAGGTGTTCGGCGCGGATTCGGTGATGTACACACCCACCATCTCGGCGCCTGCGGCACGCAGCCGCGGCGCCATGGTCTGCACGAAACGCTCGACGAAACCGGCTTCCGACGCGTCGTCGAGATGGCAGATTCCCGCTTCGAGCAGGCCGCCGGCAGCGTGGTCCGCGCCGACGGGCGGACGCTCGCCGGAATGCGGCAAGGCCAGTTCCGGTCGCGCCGGACGCAGCAGCAACACGTCGTCGCTGTCGACGATGGTGGCGTTGGCATCCTCCCGATGCCGCGCCCAGGTCGGCCCGGAGTAGAAGCCCGACAGCGCCTCGGCACGCACCGGCATGTCGGCGAAACCGCGCATCCACACGAAACGGTCGCCGTGGTCGAGGTCGCGGAACTGGCCGATCACGTGCATGCCGACGGCTTCCTGCGGCTCGATGAACTCGCGCTCGAACAGTTCGATCAGGTCGTCGCGCCGCCCGGGCTGCATCGCGTACTGGCGCAGTTCGATCACGCCGTCGTCGTGCAGCAGGCGTCCATCGCCATCGGTGCGGCGGAACCACATGTGCCAGTTGGTTTCCCAGGTCTGACCCTGGTCGGCCGAGAACGCCTGCTGCCAGTGCGCGGTGTTGGCGCTGACCTGGTTCCAGACGAAGCGGACCTGCACGGGCCGCCCCTCGTGCTCGCCGTGGCCATGGAACGTGCCGACGTGATGGTCGAACCGTCCGACCATGGGCGGCTCCAGGTGGCCGTCGTGGTTGCCCGCCCAGTAGATGCTCCACTGCCGCGACTCGGGACTGAACAGGCGCAGGGTCATGCCGATGAAGCGTTCGTCGCTGCCGGGGCGGGCCCAGTCGCTGACGAAGTCGTCGACGTTGCCCACTCCGCCCAGCATCGGCTGGCACCACTGCGTGGCGCCGAAGATCTCCCAGTCGCTGGAACCTGCCAGGCGCTGTGTCAGGCGCTCGTTGCGGATCTGCCATTGCCCATGCAGGAAGTCGAAGTCGTGGCGGCCGTCACCGCTCACCGCGGCGGCGCCGGGGTCGCCCTGGGCAACGGAGTTGGCCGCCCGCGCGGTCCGGCCGGCGGCGCGCAGCGGCAACAGCACCAGCGCCTGCGCGCTGGCAGCCAGCTGCAGCAGCAGGCGGCGATAGCGGTCGACGCTGGCTGCGCCGGGTCGGGGCCGTCTGTTGCCGACTGTCGTGCCGGCCGTTGTGCAGGCCGTCCTGCTGGCCGTGTTGTCGGTGTCCATTGCGGCGCTCCGGCCGTCGTGCCAATTGCACGTTGGCAGATTGCGGCCGGGCTGCTGCCAGCCTCCTGTCAGCAGTGGTAGCGGCTTTGACCAGGGCGGCGGCGTCTCCTTGCGCATCGCCCATCGCCGCCGCCGCATCGGCGACAATGTCGCCCCCGTTGCCGCTGCCCGCCGTTGCCCATGTCGAACTCAACGCCGCAATCCATCTCCCTGACCCGCTACCTGATCGAGGAGCAGCGCGCCGGCCGCATCAATGCCGATGCCCGCCTGCTGATCGAAGTGGTCGCCCGCGCCTGCAAGACGATCTCGATCGCGGTCGGCAAGGGTGCGCTCGGTGGCGTCCTCGGCGACGCCGGCACGGCCGGCGAGGCCAGCATGAACATCCAGGGCGAGGCGCAGAAGAAGCTCGACGTGCTGTCCAACGAGATCCTGCTCGAAGCCAACGCCTGGGGCGGCCATCTCGCCGGCCTGGCCTCGGAAGAGATGGACACCTCGCAGCCGATTCCCGATGTCTATCCGCGCGGCAACTACCTGCTGCTGTTCGATCCCCTCGACGGCAGCTCCAACATCGACGTGAACATTTCCGTCGGCACGATCTTCTCGGTGCTGCGCTGCCCCGAGGGCGTCACCCAGGCGCAGGACGAACATTTCCTGCAGCCCGGCACCGCCCAGGTCGCTGCCGGCTACTGCACCTACGGCCCGAGCACGATGCTGGTGCTGACGATCGGCAACGGCACGCACGCATTCACGCTCGACCGCGAGGTCGGCAGCTTCGTGCTGACCACGCGCGGCATGCGCATTCCCGAGGAGACGAGGGAGTTCGCGGTGAACATGTCGAACCAGCGCTTCTGGGAAGCGCCGATGCAGCAGTACGTCGGCGACCTGCTCAGCGGCAGCGAGGGCCCGCGCGGCAAGGACTTCAACATGCGCTGGGTCGCCTCGATGGTCGCCGATGTGCATCGCATCCTCACCCGCGGCGGCATCTTCAGCTATCCGCTCGACAGCAAGTGCGCGGCCAAGGGCGGCAAGCTGCGACTGATGTACGAGGCCAACCCGATGAGCCTGCTGGTCGAGCAGGCCGGCGGCGCGGCCAGCACCGGCCGCCAGCGCATGCTCGAGGTGCAGCCGACCGGCCTGCACCAGCGCGTGCCGGTGTTCCTGGGTTCGAAGAGCGAAGTCGAGGCCGCGGTGCGTTACCACCGCGAGCACGACGCCAAGGGCGCCTGAGCGCCTGAGCTTCTGAATGCGAGTGCGGCGCGGTTGCGCGCCGCACTCACGAAGTTGAATCAGGTTGGCGCGATTCGTGCCGAAGTCACACGCGTTTTTTCGTCTTGCTTTTGACCGTTCATCGTCATCCCCGCCGTAACTAACACTGCGTATCTATGCGTAGTGGCAGCATTTGCCAGCCGCGGCAGGGCCTGTTAATGCATTTCGATCCGGCCCTGCGGGTTGCCCTGGCAACTCATCCGGGCGCGTGTCCTCGACAGCGCGCCAGACCCGGCCTTTCGAAATGCGTCAGCAGCTTCTGACCGGAGTCGGAGATGACGACCGAAGGAACGCAGGAAGCCTTGGCGGGTGACTACAACGCTCTCCCGCACGACGCGCGTGAACTGATCTATGTGACCCGGGGCGGTGCCGGCCGCGTGCTTGCACTCGGCGGCCTGCAACAGATGGGTTGGAACCTTCGCCGCGCGCCGGATGCGCGCAGCGTCTTGCGCATCCTGCAGCACGACCCGCGCCAGCCGCACGCGGCCCTGCTCGACCTGCGCGAAGGTTTCAGCCAGCAGGACCTCGCCGAATTCGGTGTGGCGTTGTCGGCCGCCAACGTCGGCTGGGTCGCCGGCATCGACGCGCGCCAGCTCGACGAGGAGCCGGTGCGCAAACTGATCCGCGACTACTGCTACGACTACCTCACCCTGCCATGCCCGGAAGCGGTGATGAACACGGTGATCGGTCACGCCCACGGCATGGCAAGCCTGGCCTGCGAAGGCGGCGACGTCACCAGCGAGGCCGGCTTCGACGGCATGATCGGCGAAAGCGGTGCGATGCGGACGCTGTGCCGCACGCTGCGCAAGGCCGCGCTGACCGAAGCGCCGGTGTTCATCGCCGGCGAGACCGGCACCGGCAAGGAACTGGCGGCGATGGCCGTGCACCGCCATTCGCGCCGGCATGCGCATCCGTTCGTGGCGATCAACTGCGGCGCGATTCCGCACAGCCTGATCCAGTCCGAATTGTTTGGTTACGAGCGAGGCGCGTTCACCGGGGCGCAGCAGCGCAAGCTCGGCCGGATCGAGATGGCCAATGGCGGCACGCTGTTCCTCGACGAGATCGGCGACCTCCCATTGGAAAGCCAGGCTTCGTTGCTGCGCTTCCTGCAGCAGGGCAGCATCGAACGCCTCGGTGGCCACGAACAGATCCCGATCGACGTGCGCATCATCTCGGCCACCCACCACGACCTCGACGTCGCCGTGGCCGAGGGCCGTTTCCGCGCCGACCTCTATCACCGCCTTTGCGTGCTACGCCTGCAGCAGCCGCCGTTGCGCGAGCGCGGCAGCGACATAGACCGCATCGCCGAGTACGCCCTGCAGCGCTATTCGCAGGAGGGCCACCGCACGCTCAAGGGCTTCGCCCCGTGCGCGCGCCAGGCACTGCACAGCCATGGCTGGCCGGGCAACGTGCGCGAGCTGATCAACCGCGTCCGCCAGGCCGTGGTGATGGCCGAAGGCCGCCTGATCACCGCCGCCGACCTGCATATCGAGAATGCGCTGGCAACGCCACCGCCGACGCTCGACGAAGTCCGCGACGCGGCCACGCGCAACGCCATCGAACACTCGCTGCACCGCAACCGTGGGCGGCTGGTCGATGTCGCGCGCGAGCTGGGCGTGTCGAGGGTCACGCTGTACCGCTTGATGCAGCGCCACGGCCTTCGCGCCAACGACCCGGAGACACCCAACACGGTCAGCATCGCCTAGCCGGCCGAGGCGGCCTGTGGCGGTTTAGACGCCAGCCCGGTGGCGTGCGAGGATGGCCGCTGCCGCCGGATCCCCTGCCCCCGCATGTCCATCCCGTCCGCTGCACCGCTCGCCGGCGAACAGCCCGCCGCCGACAACGACTTCATCGAGGTCTATCCCGATGCCCTGAGCCAGGACCAGTGCGCGCAACTGGTGGCGCGTTTCAGCGCCAGCGGCGACACCGTCCCGGGCCGCGTTGGCGGCGGCGTGATGCCTGACCTCAAGGACAGCCGCGATCTCACCATCAGCGGCCGCGAGGGTTGGCGAGATGCCGAGACCGCGCTGAACCTGGCGGTGTTCCGTGGTGTGATCGCCTACCTGCGCCGTTATCCGCACACACTGATCGCGCCGCTGATGCTGGAGACCGCTGGCAACGACGGCAAGAGCCACCGCCTGACGCCGGAGCGGATGGCGGCGATGGAAGATGGCGAACTGGTGCCGGTGATCCAGACAGTCCTGCGCCCGGGTTCGATCAACCTGCAGCGCTACAGCGCCAACCGTGGCGGCTATCCCTACTGGCATTGCGAGCTGTACCCGCGCGATCCACGCGCGGAAACACTGCATCGGCACCTGTTGTGGACGATCTACCTCAACGACGCCTTCGAGGAAGGCGAGACCGAGTTCCTCTACCAGACCCGCAAGATCGCGCCGCGCACCGGCAGCCTGCTGATCGCGCCGGCGGCCTTCACCCACACCCATCGCGGCAACCGGCCCAAGGGCGGCGACAAGTTCATTGCCACAAGCTGGGTGTTGTTCCAGCGCGCCGAGCAGTTGTTCGGGACGGGGGCGTGACACTGCGCCCACCCGCGGCAGCGATCCTCATTGGTAGCTCAGCGTGAATGTGGCCATCGCCAGTACCGTCCCGGGCCGGACGATTCCGGTGCGGATGTAGCGGGCGATCAGCGCCGTCTGCCTGAGTTCCCGGGCGTTGCCGAGCGCGAACTGATTGTGATTGCCGGGAAAGGCCGAATCCGGGCCGAAATGGATCGGCACGCCATCCCGGAGAATCTGCAGGCGTACACCGGCGCTGGTGGAAGCCGGAGAGAGTGTCAGCTCGTCGCCCGTGTTGGCCGGGTTGGAGCTGTCGCCGAGCGTCACCAGAACCGTCACGCCAGCGGCGCCGGCGCAGTTGAACCTCAGGTTGAAAGGGGTTGCGCCGGCCGTTGCGCCGACATGGGGAAGCGCCGTCGATGCGACGGTGGGAAGTGCCACGCTTTCATTCGAGGTCGAACACGACACGGCCGTGAACGTGCCGCCGCTGAAAGCGATGTCGGAACCGAACCCCGGCGAAGTCGCCGTGCCCCGATAGAAGATGCCGCTCAATGTTCCGGTGCCGATGGGGCCGGTCTTGACCAGGTCCACCCGGGTCCGGAACTGGCGAAAGAAATAGGGATCCGTGCCACCGTGCTCGGTGAACGAGGCGTAGGCGAAGTTTCCTGCGTCGGCCCCCGGGAGCACCCTGACGCCCACGCCGGCGACGTTGGTGTAATAGACGTTGGGCAACGCAGTTCGACCATTGGTCATCGCATAGTTGAACTGCCCGACAGGCCGGGTGCACCGCGCATCGTCCAGTCCGACCATGCGGGTGGCGATCAGTTCGCCGATTGCGGCGGTCGCCGACACGACCATGTGGCCAAAATCGACCGTGGGATGCGTGCCCGCCGATCCGGGGACGAATGCGCGCGCGCACTGTGCGCCGGCGTCGGTCGCGCCCGCACAGCACAGCAACCCGAATAGTCGTCCGCGCAACCGCGCCCGCGCGCAGCCCGCCGCGCCGCGAGCGAATCGCGTGCCGTGCAGATCCATTGCCTTCCCCGGTTGTGCCCGACCCATCCGTGGTCGGGGATACGGGAGACCTTGCCACGCGGCGCGCCTCCCCGCGTTGCCTCAAGCGTCGACCAGGCACACTCCGCCGGCCCGCGGTCTTTTTGCCACGGGGCGGGGATGCGTTTCCGGGATTGCGGCCAGTCGCCGCGCGGCGATGCCTCGCCGTGGAGGCGCAGGTCGAAGCGTGCTGCCTACGCAGTGCGCGGGTGGTTGAGCACCAGCCAGTAGAGTCCGACCTGCTTGACCGCCCAGACGAACTGCTCGAAGTCGACCGGCTTCTGGATGTAGCTGTTGACGCCCAGCGCGTAGCTGGCCTCGACGTCGAAGGGTTCCGCGCTGGTGGTAAGCACCACCACCGGCAAGGTGCGGGTGGCTTCGTTGGCGCGTACCGCCTGCAGCACTTCGCGACCGTCGACCTTCGGCAGGTTCAGGTCGAGCAGCATGATCGAGGGCAGGTCCTCGGGGTCGCGGTCGCTGTACTTGCCGCGGGCAAACAAATAGTCGAGTGCCTCGGCGCCGTCGCCGACGACCATCAAGCGGTTGGCGATCTTGGCCTCGTCGAATGCGAGCCGGGTCAGCTCGACATCATCGGGATTGTCCTCGACCAGCAGGATTTCCTTGTGCATCAAAAACTTTCCTCCGCCGCGGAGACCGGCAACTCGAGGGTAAAGATGGCACCGGCTTCCGGCTGGGATTCGGCCCGCACGCAGCCGCGATGTCGCTCGGCGATGCGTCGGGCGATCGCCAGCCCCAGACCGTGACCACCCCCCTGGTCCGGTCCGTGCAGCCGCTGGAATGGCTCGAACAGCTTGTGAGCATAACGCATGTCGAAGCCGATGCCCTGGTCGCGGATCTGCACCTGCAGGGTGTCGCCGTCGCGGCGACCACTGACGTCGATGCGGATCGGTTCGCGCTCGCGCGAGAACTTCCAGGCGTTGTCCATCAGCTGCACCAGCAACAGCTTCAACAGTCGTTCGTCGCCTTCGACCTGCAGGTCCGGCTGCACGTGGATCTCGGCCCGGCGCTGCGGGTCGGCATCCTGCAGTTCGGCGCCGACCCAGTCGGCCAGCAGGCTCAGGTCGACGATGGATGCCTTGAGCTCGGTGCGGGTGACATAGGACAGATCGTTGAGTGCGCTGAGCAGGCTGCTCATGCGCGACGCCGCCGCGCGGATGCGGGCGAGGTAATCGCGGTCGGTGTCGTCGAGGCGGTCGCCGGCGCGGTCGGCCAGCAGCGCCGAGAAGCTTTCGATCGAGCGCAGCGGCGCGCGCAGGTCATGCGAGACCGCGTCGGCGAACAGCTGCAGCTGTCGGTTGGAGACATCGCGCGCGGCATGCTCGGCGTCGGCGCGCGTTTCCAGCGCCAGTTCCGCGGCGCGCTGCGCACTGATGTCGCGCAGCTGCACCAGCAGGTACAGCGGTGCGCCTTCGTCATTGCGCATGACGGCAATATTGATATGTGCCCACAGTGTCTCGCCGCTGCGGTGCAGGTAGCGCTTCTGCGCGTCGAGCACCGGAATGCTGCCGTCGATCAGCCCGCGCAGGTACGACTGCGTCAGCGAGATGTCGTCGGGATGGGTGAAGGCGACCGTCGGGCGGCCGACGACCTCGTCGGCCTTGTAGCCGAACATGCGCTCGAACGCCGGATTGACCTCGACCCAATGTCCATTCAGATCGACGATCGCCATGCCGACCCCGGACGCGGCCATCGCCAGCCGGAAACGGTCGACTCCGGTTTCTTGGCCGGTGGTGTTGCTCATCGGGATGGGTGACTCGTGAACATGCCGCAAGGGCGGAGTGTATCCAACCCGATTGTGACGGGGCGGTGCACGCGCTGGGAAGCGCGGCTGTATGGGGCGATCAAGCACAATGGCCCGCATGGACCTGCAACAAATACTCTTCCTGCTGATCCTGGCCGGCTCACTGTATCTGTTCATCAGCGAGCGGTTGCGGGTGGACGTCACGGCCATGCTGACCCTGCTGGCGCTGGTGCTGGCGGGCGTGCTGGATGCGCGCCAGGCACTGTCGGGCTTCGCCAGTGAGCCGGCGATCATCGTCGCCGCGGTGTTCGTGATTTCCGGCGGGCTGGCTGCGACCGGCATCACGGAACGCATTGGCCAGGGCATCGGTCGCGCCGCCGGTCACAGCGAATCGCGCGCGATCGCGGTGGTGATGCCGGCCGTGGCGGCGCTGTCGTCGTTCACCCATCACGTGATGGTGACGGCGATGATGCTGCCGATCCTTACGCGCTTCGCACAGGCGCGCGGGATGTCGGCATCGCGCCTGTTGATGCCGATGTCGTTTGCCGCCTCGCTCGGCACGACGCTCACGCTGGTCAGCGCGCCGGCTTTCCTGCTTGCCGACAACCTGATCGAGCGCACCGGCGCCGAAGGCCTGGGGATCTTCTCGATCACGCCGATCGGGCTGGCCCTGGTGGCGATCGGCGTGGTCTACATGCTGCTGGCGCGCTGGTTGCTGCCGCGCCGGTTCGGGGCGCTGGCCGATGACGGCTACCTGCGCCTGGATCGCTATCGCACCGAACTGGTCGTGGTCGAAGGCTCGCGCTGGAGCACGCGCCCCCTGGCCGACCTGCAGAAGGCACTGGGGGACCGTTTCCGCCTGGTCGGCTGGTTGCGCGACGGCCGTGCGCGCGAGGACCTGACGGCGTCGAGCGTGCTGATCAGCGGCGACATCCTCCTGGTCGAAGCATCGGCCGACACGCTGGCCTCGCTGCACGACGACCCCGGCCTGGACCTGCAACCGATCGCACGCTACCGCGGCCAGGCCGACGGCGACGGCGAGGCGCAGCTGGTGCAGGCGGTGGTGGCGCCGGGTTCGGAGTTCATCGGCCACAGCATTCGCGAACTCGATTTCGCCCGCCGCTTCCATGCCGTCATCGCCGGCCTGTGGCGTCGCGATGGCGACGCGCCGCCGCGGCTGGCCGAAGCGCGCCTGCGTGAAGGCGATGTGCTGGTGCTGTGGGGCCGGCCATCGCAGTTCGGCGAACTGGCCGCACACCATGGCTTCCTGATGCTGGTTCCGTTCGCCGGCGAGGCGCGCCGACGCGTGCGCGCGCCCGTCGCGCTGGTGATCCTGGCGTTGACCGTGATCGCCGCCGCCACCGAGTGGCTGCCGGCGTCACTGGCATTCCTGCTGGGCGCGGTGGCGATGGTGGCCACGCGCTGCGTCGACGTCGAACAGGCCTACCGCGAGATCGACGTGCGCATCTTCGTGATGATTGCCGGTGTGATCCCGCTCGGCATCGCGATGGAGCAGACCGGCACCGCCCAGCTGCTGGCTTCGGGGCTGTTGCACCTGGTCGCCGGCTGGCCGGCGCTGGCGGTGCTGCTGGTGATGTTCACCGTGGCGGCACTGCTCACGCAGATCCTGTCCGACGCGGCTACTACAGTCCTGCTCGGCCCGGTCGCGGTGGAGCTGGCGCAGTCGCTCGGGCTGGCGCCGACACCGTTCGTGGTGTGCACCGCGCTGGGCGCGGTGGTCGCCTTCCTGACCCCGATCGGCCATCACGGCAACCTGCTGATCCTTGGCCCGGGGCAGTACCGGTTCGCCGATTTCCTCCGCATCGGCCTGCCGTTGACGATGCTGATCGCGCTGGTCAGTGCGTGGATGTCGCGTTGGCTGTGGCTTGGCGGCCCGCTGTTGCCGGGCGGCTGATCAGGCGCGCCTTATCAGAACAGCTCGCCCTGCGCCGACGGCTTGCGTGGCGGCACGAACAGCGACGTGTCCAGCGGCGGCAGGCGGCCGAAGCCGAGGCGCTTGTGCGCCTTGCGGAAGCGCTGCTCGATCAGTTGCGCGAAGGGCCCCTGGCCATGCATGCGGCTGCCAAAGGCGCTGTCGTAGTCCTTGCCGCCGCGCATCTGCTGCACCAGGCTCATCACGTGCGCGGCGCGCTCGGGGTAGTGCAGCTGCAGCCACTCACGCCAGACCTGCTTGAGTTCGTGCGGCAGTCGCAGCAGCACATGGCCGGCCGAGCCGGCGCCGTGTTCGCGTGCGGCCTGCAGGATGTCCTCGATCTCGCGGTCGTTGATCATCGGGATCACCGGCGCCACCATCACCCCGACCGGCACGCCGGCGTCGGCCAGCGTGCGCATCGCCTTGAGCCGGGAATGCGGCGCCGATGCACGCGGTTCCATGCGCGCCGAAAGGTGGTTGTCGAGCGTGGTCACCGAGAAGTACACCGTGGCCAGGCCGCGACTGGCCATCGGCACGATCAGGTCTAGATCGCGGGTGACCGCGGCGTTCTTGGTGATCAGGCTGAACGGGTGCGAGCAGGCGGACAGCACTTCGATCAGCGCGCGGGTGACGCCGTAGCGGCGTTCGATCGGCTGGTAGGAATCGGTGTTGATGCCCAGTGCGATCGGTTCGCAGCGATAGGACGGGCGCGCCAGTTCGGCGAGCAGGCGCTCGGCGGCGTTGGTCTTGGCGAACAGCCGCGTTTCGAAGTCCAGGCCCGGCGACAGGTCCAGGTAGGCGTGCGATGGCCGCGCGAAACAGTACACGCAGCCGTGCTCGCAACCGCGATAGGGATTGACCGACTGGCCGAAGGCGATGTCCGGCGAGTCGTTGCGGCTGATGATGCTGCGCGCGCGTTCTTCGGTGACCTGTGTCTGCGGGCGCGAGGCGTCGGCCAGGTCCTCGTAGACCGAGCCCCAGCCGTCGTCCTCGCCGCGCGCGACCGTGACCGCGTAACGGCCGTCGACCTGCGAAGCCGCGCCGCGCCCCTTGATTGGCTGCTGGGCTTTGCGGGCGTCGTCCATGCCGCCAGGCTACTACCAGGCTGTCGCAGCGGCTGAGACCACAGGTTGCAGCCGATTGCCGCGGTGTCGGCAAGCGACTGCCCGCATCGCGCACTTGGCGTGCGTCATGCGCGCGGCTTAGCCTAGGGTCGGCCTGCCAGCTGGACAGGTACCTGACCAGAACGAACGGAGCCGTCCCCATGTTTGAAGCTGTGCAGGTCGCCTGGTCCTCGTTGCTGGATATCCCGCACCTGCGCCTGTACCTGGTGCTGGGGTGGCTGGGTTACCTGATATGGCTCGGCCTGTGGATCGTGCTGCAGAAGCGCGAGCCGGTGGCGACGCTGAGCTGGCTGATCAGCCTGGCGGCGTTGCCGTATGTCGGTTTCCTCATCTATTACTTCTTCGGGCCGCAGCGGATCCGTCGTCACCGCATGCGCCGCGGTCGCGCACGGGCGGGGCTGCCGCCGGCGCCGGAAGGGTTCCATCCCAGCGCGGATGCCATCGAACTGGCCAGGCTCGGCCAGGCCACCACTGGTTTGCCGCCGCTGACCGCGACCACCGCGGAGCTGCTGATCGATGGCGCGGCCAAGTACACCGCGCTGCTGGCTGCGATCGCCGGTGCGCGCGAGCACATCCATCTGGAGTACTACATCTTCCTGCCCGACCGCACCGGCGAGTCGTTGCGCGACGCGCTGGTCGAACGCGCCAGGGCTGGCGTGCAGGTGCGCCTGCTGCTCGACGCGGTCGGTTCGGGCCGGACCAAGCGGCGTTTCCTGCAGCCGCTGGTCGAGGCCGGTGCGGAAGTCGCGTGGTTCCATCCGATGAAGGTGCAGTGGTTCTGGAAGCGGCCGTGGCTGAACATGCGCACGCATCGCAAGATCGTGGTGATCGACGGCCTCGTCGGTTTCACCGGTGGCATCAACGTCACCGACGACGAGGACGAGCGGCTGCGCAAGGACGCCTACCGCGACCTGCACCTGCGTCTGGAGGGCGACGTCGTGCGGGCGCTGCAGCTGGTGTTCGTCGAGGACTGGGCCTATGCCACCGGGCAGGCACCGTTGCGGCTGCACAATCCCGCGCCGCGTCCGGGCACGATCGCCACGCAGGTGCTGGTGTCAGGTCCGGATTCGAGCTGGGAGGCGATCCACCGCCTCCACGTCAGCGCGATTCATTCGGCGCAACGGCGGGTCTGGCTGGTCACGCCGTATTTCGTCCCCGGCGAAGCCGCGCGCATGGCGCTGACGTCGGCAGCGCTGGGCGGACTGGATGTGCGGCTGCTGGTGCCGAAGATTTCCGACAGCCGCCTGGTCACCCTGGCGGCGCGTTCCTACTTCGATGAATTGCTGGCGGCCGGCGTGAAGATCCACGAGTACGGACCGCGCATGTTGCACAGCAAGGCGCTGTTGTGTGACGACGACCTCGCGATCATTGGCAGCGCCAATTTCGACCACCGCAGCTTCCGCCTGAATTTCGAGGTGTCGGTGATGTTCCGCGACCGCACCTTGTGCGCCGATCTGGCACGTCTGATCCAGAGCGAATGCTGCCTGGCCCCGCGCGTGCGCGACGATCGCGCCCGGCCGTTGTGGGGTACCCAGTTGCCCGAGGCCCTGGCGCGGCTGGTGTCGCCGTTGCTGTAGCGCAGCAAGCCGGGGCGACGCCGCACGGCGGCTGACCGGCGGTCGCGGCGGGCCGGCAATCGGCCGATGACGCATCCGCGCTGCGGGCTAAACTGCCGGCGCCGTCGCAATCCAAATTCGGAGCATCGCCCCCATGCACTGGCTCTTACTGCTGCTGGCCCTGGTCGCCCTCGCTGTCGCCTTCAAGACCACTTCGCTGGCTATGCTGGTCATCTGCCTGCTGGTCGCACTGGGCCTGTCGCTGGCCTGGGTGATGAAGTTGCTGGCGCTGCGCGTGGACAGCCAGAGCCGCGACACTTCGATGATCCTGGATCCGATGGAACTGCGTCGCCTGCGTGAGCAGGCCGAAGCCCGCCGCGCTGCCACCGGCAACCCGCCTGGCACACCACCCGCGACCTGAGGCTCGCATTTCACACGGCCCCTTGCCGGCTGCCTGATAGCATGGCCGCGCCGGAGGCAACGGCGCGTCCGCGCGCGAATGCCCGGACACTGGAGGCTGTCATGAACAAGCTCGCACTGTGCCGCCTGCCGACGCTCGGCGCGGCGATCGCCGGACTGGCATCGCTTGGCATTGCATCGGCTGGCACTGCGTCGCCACAGGTGGATCCGGCCAGCGCACCGGCCGCGACAAGCGTCGCTCCCGGCGCGGCAGGTTGCGGCCGTGTCAGCGTCTTCGACGTGGCCCCGCGCAGCAAGGATCTCTATCGCGCGCGCCTGATCAACATCGACGGAACCTTGCCCGGGCCGACCACCGCCCGCAGCTACCGTGTCGCTGCCGGCAAGCACACGCTCGAAGTCGCCGAGATCATCGACAACGAGCAGTTCGGCGATGTCCAGTTGCGCCAGCGCGTGCAGCAGGCCGATCGCTACAAGACCATCGAGCTGGACGTGCAGCCCAACACCACTTACCTTCTCGCCGCGCACCTGATCGAGGAGCGCCGCAACTACATCATGGACCAGTCGTACTGGGAGCCGGTGATCTACAGCCAGAGCAGCGAAGCGTGCAAGTGAGCCGAACCTGCGTGTCGCTGCGCACGGGCGCGGCGTCGTGACCGTCCTCAGCGTCAACGTCAACAAGATCGCGGTACTGCGCAATTCGCGCGGTGGCGACGAGCCCAGCGTGGTGGCCGCGGCGACGGCTTGCCTGGATGCCGGCGCGCACGGGATCACTGTGCATCCGCGTCCCGACGCCCGCCATATCCGCGCCGACGATGTGTTCGCGTTGTCCGAGCTGACGCGCGCGCGTGGCGTCGAGCTCAACCTCGAAGGCAATCCGTTTGCGCCGCCGCGCGCCGGCTATCCCGGGTTCCTGGCGTTGTGCGAGCAGGTCCGGCCAGCGCAGGCCACGCTGGTGCCCGATGGCGACGCCCAGCTCACGTCCGACCACGGTTTCGATTTCGTCAGGGATGCGCAATCGCTGCGGCCGCTGGTCGATGCGCTCAAAGCGATGGGCTGCCGCGTCAGTCTGTTTGCCGATGCGCACACGCCGTCCGGGCGCAATGGTATTGCCCATGCCGCCGCGGTCGGCGCCGATCGTGTCGAGCTCTACACGGGGCCTTACGCGGAAGCGTTCGCTGCCGGCGAAGGCGAGGCGATGGCGGCGCAGTTCGCCGATGCCACGCGGCGTGCGATGGATGCCGGCCTGGGCGTCAATGCTGGCCACGATCTGAGCCAGGCGAATCTGGGTTTCTTTCTCGAGAACGTACCGGGAATCCTCGAGGTGTCGATCGGTCATGCGCTGATCGGCGAAGCGATCTACCAGGGCATCGATGCAACGATCACGGCGTACCTGCGGATCCTCTCGCGCTGACGATTCAATTGCGTGCCTGATCGAACGCATTCGCGTGGCGCAGCCCGGGACTGACCCGGGCTGCGACGCTTGCATTCACTTCGTTGCGATGTCGCGCAGGCCACTACGCTGCGCTTCGTTCAACGCCCAGGCGAAGCCCTGATAGTCCGCGTCGGCATCCGCGCCAACCAGCAGGACCACGTTCGGCTCGCGCCTGGCAAGGTCCTGCAGCGAAGAAGCCAGTTCGGAGCGCGCCAGCACGACACCGTCGAGCCGGAATGCGCCGTCGTTGCCGACCAGCAGTTCCACGCGCGGCGGCGGTTCAGTGCGATGAGTGGGTGGCGTGGATTGCGGCAGTCGCAGGTCCAGCTGTCCGGTCAGTGCCGGGGTGGCGACCATGAAGATGACCAGCAGCACGAGCAGTACATCCACCAGCGGGGTGATGTTGATCTGGGCAACGGCGCGGTGCTCGCCGTGGCCGCCGTGGCGGGAATCAGACAGGTAGAACGCGGAGACGGCCATATGCAACCTCCATGGGGCCCCATGCCCGATTCCACGCTACGCCCGCTGCGGGCAGGCAGGCAAGTCCTCCCTTGGTCGAAGCCGGCGGTTCTGGACGGGTGGGCACCGGCTTACCGGCTTGTAGGGGGCAGGACCGGTGCGTAGTCTCGCCGGGCAAGGGGCGGGGAGTTTTTCTTGCTCCGGCTCCGCTCGTCAACGGACAGACTGGAGGATCTCGTGACTCGTGCTCTTCTGCCTTTTGCTCTTTCGCTCGCAATGGCCATCCCGCTCTCAGCCTTGGGGGCCGACGACACCGGCGAGCAGCCCGTGTTGATCCACATGCAGGCCGCGCTCGATATCGGTCGCGACGGCCACGTGACCGGCGTCGAGTTCGTCGACAAGCTCAAGGTCCCCGATGCGATCAGGCACCGCACGCGCGACGTCGCCGGGACGTGGGCATTCGCGCCGCCGGTGAAGGACGGCAAGGCCGTCACCGGGCGCACTTACGCCGACGTCGAGGCGTGCCTCATTCCCGGCAAGGATGGCCTGGATTTTTCCATCGCGTTCTCGGGCAACGGGCCGGCGCAGTTCGTGGTTCCGCCGCGCAAGCCCCTGTCGTTGTCGATGCCGCTGGAGGATCTGCAGGAGCAGGGCATCAAGCAGATCGAAGGCAAGCTCGTCTACGTGGTCGATGCCGGGGGTCATGCGCAGGTGGAAACCGCCACGCTCAATGACGCCGCGCTGCAGCAGCGTTACGGATCGTTGTGGAAGCGGGACCAGCGGGAGATGTTGCGCAACTACCGCTACCTGCCGGAGATGGTCGACGGCGTGGCGATCACAACCCGGATGGAGACCGAGCTCATGGTCGGGGAGCGTCCGCCGACGGCGTCGCTGGAGGCGATGCGCCAGGCCAGTGCAGACCAGTCCGATGCCTGCCGCGCAGTGCGTGGCGAAGACCACAAGCGCGTGGCCATCGACAGTCCTTTCAGGCACGTCGGCGGCTAGGAGCGCATAAAAAAACGCCGCCCGGGGGCGGCGTTTTCACGACGGTAAGCGACACCGATCGGTCAATCGTTCTGGACGAAGCCGATCTTATCCATATCAGCGTTCTTCGCATGAGCCAGCACCTTGGCCAGGATGCCGTAATCGGCGTCCGGGCTGGTTTCGATCTCGAGCATGGGCTGGTTGGTCGGGTCGCGCTGGACTTCGACTTCCATCATGTTCTGGATCGCGGTGAGCGGCTGCGGTGCGTCATTCCAATACACCTGACCCGAGGCATCGATCCGCAGCCTGATCGGCGGCGGCGGTTCCTGTGTCTGCGGCGGTGGGTTCAGCGACTTCTGCGGAAGGTTAACGTCGATCGGGTACGTCAGAGGAGGCGCCGTCACCATGAAGATGATCAGCAACACCAACATCACGTCCACAAGGGGCGTGACGTTCATGTCCGCCATCGGACCGCCACCGGATTTCGATGCAAATGCCATATCTGGATCTCCGGATCAGCGAGGTTCTTTGAGCGCCATGAAGCCGACCTTGCGCATGCCCTGGGCCTGCGCAATCTGCACCACTTCGTTCACGATGCGGTACTTGGTCGTCTTGTCACCGCGAACATTGAGCTGCGGCTGCGGGGTCTTCTGAGCTTCGATCGACAGACGGCTCTCGAGCAGATCCTTGGTGATCGGCTCATCGTTCCAATAAAGGTTGCCGGTGTCTTCGACCGTGATGTTGATCGGCGTAACCGGCGGGGCCTTATCGGGACGCTGGTCCAGATTGGCTTGCGGAAGATCGACCTGGACCTTATGCGACATCAGCGGTGCGGTGATCATGAAGATGATCAGTAGCACCAGCATCACGTCGACAAGCGGCGTGACATTGATCTCGGCCATCGGGCCGCCGCTATCGTTGCCTGTACTGAAGGCCATGTACGAACTCCAAACCTACTGCGAGAGGGCGTCGTTTAGTGCTTAGCGCTTGCTGACAACTTCGCCGACGCGCGAGCCGGTAGCGAAGAAGTCATGCAGGTCGTGAGCGAACGTATCGAACTTGTTGTTCGTAACGCGGTTCAGACGGGTGAAGAAGTTGTATGCCAGCACCGCCGGGATCGCGACGAACAGGCCGATCGCGGTCATGATCAGTGCTTCACCGACCGGGCCGGCAACGGCATCGATCGAAGCCTGGCCGGTGGCGCTGATGCGGATCAGGGCGTGGTAGATGCCCCAAACGGTACCGAGCAGACCAACGAACGGAGCGGTCGAACCGACGGTGGCGAGCACGGTCAGGCCGGCTTCCAGCTTCGAGGACTCGCGGGTCACACCCTGACGCAGGGCGCGGTCAACGAACTCGGAGCGGTTGAGCGACTCGACCAGGCGCGAACCTTCGTGGCGCTGGTGGTGCGCAGCTGCCTGGGCAGCGTCGAGGGCGATCTTCGAGAACGGCTCGAAACGGCCCTGCTCTTCCATGAAGCGGATGGCGTCCTGAGCGTTCGGGGTCTCCCAGAACGTGCTGACGACGCGATCAGAACTGGCGCGCAGGCGCACGTTCTTCACGAAGTTCACCACGATCCAGTAGATCGAGAGGATCGACATGATGGCGAGAGTGAGGAAGACGACCCAGCCGACCAGGTCGAAGTTCTGCAACAGATGGGCGAAGCTCATCTGCTGAAGTGCCTGGGCGTTGGAGCCTCCAGCAGTCGCAGCGGTGGTGGTTTCCTGCAGCATGACGCTTACCTTTGAATGTCGTGGAAAGGAAAGAGGTATTACGGATTGCCTACAACTTGTCCCGTGACCCCGATCAGGTCGGCGGGACGAAATCGACCGGGACGCGGACGCGGCTGGTTACGCCAACGCCGTTCTGCATCTCGGGGTTGAACTTCCACTTCCGGGCGGCGTCCATTGCAGCGCGGTCGAGGTTGCGGTTACGGCTCGACTTCTCGACCGCGACGTCCAGGACATTGCCCTGGCCGTCAATGGTGATGATCAACGTTACCGTGCCACCAACGCCCTGGCGGGCTTCGGTCGGCGGGTACTTGGGCGGGTTGAGCCGCTTCGAGGACGGGTCGACGCTGGAGCCGATGGTCGTGGCCGGCGCGGGCGGCGACGGCGGACTCGGCGGCGGCGCGGCCACGTCGACCGGGCTCGGATCGTCGACCAGCACCGGCGGTTCATCCGGCGGCGGCGGCAACGGAGTCGGCTGCGGCGGCGTCAGCTTCGGCGGCGGCTTGAGCTCCTTGGGGGGCTCAGGCGGCGGCGGCGGCGGGGGCGGCGGCGGCGGCGGCGGCTTGATCAGGTTGACGAACGTCACGTCTTCCTCTTGCTGCGCCGTGGCCGGAGGGGCCATCGGAGCGAGCAAAAGCAGCAGGGCCGCGACATGGAATGCGATCGCCATGGTCACACCGGCGATACGCGCCCAGTTCAGACCTTCGAGGTCGTCATCTTTTCTTGCGTGGATTTCGAGGTCTTGCGTCATGCGCCGTAGCTCGCGAGGTATTTCCGGACGCCAGGGCGCCTCGGGCCGTCAGTTGCGATTCCCGTAGCTACTTCGAGCCGCGGGAACCTCCTAGCATATACCAAATTGCGCTCATTGGACCAAGTGCAATTGGATGATTTCGCGTTGCCGATTTGAGCCGGCATTCAACTCGTTACTTGCCAGGCAACGCGATGATCTTCTTGGCGTCTTCGGGCTTCTTCACGCCCTTTGCGATCGCCTGCTTGGCGGCATCCTTTGCCTCGGGAATACGGTCTTCCTGCCAGAGCACGCGGGCGAGGTTCAGGTACGCCTCACCGTCCGGCCCCAGGGGAGCGGCCTTCTTGTAGGCGTCGATCGCCGGGCCGGCCTGGTCAGAGAAATAATACGCCTGTGCAAGTGCAAGGTATGTCTGGTAGTCGGGCTTGATCACGCCCTTCTGCAGGCCCTCGTTGATCACCCCGATGGCCTCCTTCTCGTGGCCATCCATGTTCAGGTAGGTGGCGTAGAGCTGGCGGTACTCCTTGTCCTCGGTCAGCTGGCCGCTGGCGCGGAGCTTCTCGAGGGTCGCGGCGGCCTTGTCCAGCATGTCGTTCTGCTGGTAGACGGCGGCCAGGTTGAGCTGGGCACGCTTGTCATTGGGGTTCTTGGCCGCCAGGCCCTCGGCGATCTTGGCCGCTTCGCCGGCCTGGCCGGACTCGGCGTAGGTCGCCATCAGCAGCTGCTGCCATTCGGGCTTGGGATCGGGGCTCAGCGAGATCGCCTGCTTGAGGACGACCGCGGCCTCCGGATACTTCTCCAGGCGGTACAGCGCGTTGCCCTTGATGATCAGGTGTTCGGGCTTCTGGCTCTTGGTCTCGGCCAGGAACTGGTCGATGGTCTTGAGCGCCTCGGCGTACTGGTCTTCCTGCATCTGCAGCTGGCCGAGCATCAGCATCGCGCCGTAGTGGCCATTGTTGTCCAGGCCGTTGAGCTCGATCGCCTGCTTGAGGTACTTCATCGCGCCGGCCGAGTCGTCGGCGTCGTAGGCGATCTGCGCGCCGATCTGCGAGGCGAACGCCTTGTCGTAGGCATTGGAATCAGCGCTGGCGATGATCTGGTCGGCGATCGCGCGGGCTTCGGTGCCCTTGTCGTCGTCGTACAGCTTCATCATCTTCTGCAGCTGCGGCGTGGCCTTCTTCGACGACTTCAGGTCCGGCGCCTGGCGCGTGGCCTGCGGGTATTCGTCGGCGACCTTGCCCGAACTCTGCTTGCCTTCTTCGTGCTTGGCGCGGCGTTCGGCCGCGCGGTCCTGCGCCGACTGCGCATGGACCTGGCTGACCGCACCGAACACCAGGACGGCGCTGACAGCGGCGGCCAGGATGCTGCGGTTACGGCGGGAGAAGTTGTTCATCGATCACCTCAAATCTGCGGCCGCACTGGTGCGGTTCGGTGGCAAGGCCAAGGGGGCGTCAAGCTATCAGAAACGTGACTGCGAGCGATACGGGGTTTTCTGTCCTGATTCACGTTCCCTGACACGATCAACCGCACTTGGGCGTATGGCCGGAGGCTCGGGCTTGCTCGTAGACGGGCATCAGGCTGCCAGCGCGGGCGCTGAGTTCGCCGATGCGGGAAGACGGATCAGGGTGGGTCGACAGCCAGGTCGGTGCCCGCTCGCCACCGGCGGCGGCCATGTTCTGCCACAGGTTCACCGCCTGGCGCGGGTCGAAACCGGCCTTGGCGGCGAGTTCCTGGCCGACCACGTCGGCTTCGGTTTCCTGCAGGCGCGAATTTGGCAGCAGGTAGAACGTCTGCGCCGCCGCGCCGCCGATCTGGCCTGCGGCATTGGCCGCGCCGGAACCGTAGGCCGAGCCGAGGATGGCGCTGCCGATGCCGAGCAGCGTCGAGGTGCCCTGCTGCTTGGTGATGCGCTCATCGTGGTGGCGCGAGACGACGTGGCCGATCTCGTGGCCGATCACGGCGGCCAGCTGGTCCTGGTTCTTGGCGACGGTGAAGATGCCGGTGTTGACGCCGACCTTGCCACCGGGGAGGGCGAAGGCGTTGGCCGAGCTGTCCTCGAACAGCGCCACTTCCCAGTTGGTCTGCCAGCCCTGCGGCAACTCGTGGGTGATGTCGTTGACCACGCAGCGCACGTAGGCGTTCATGCGCGCGTCGTTGCTGACCTTCTGCTTGGCCTTGGCCTCGGCGAAGGCCTGCTCGCCCATCTGGTTGAGCTGCTCCTGCGAGACGGCGCCGACGTACTGCGTCCGCCCGGTGGGCGAGGTCGTAGTGGCGCAGGCGGTCACGACGGTGGCCGCGGCCACGGCGAGCAGGACGTGCTTCATGTTCGGGGAATCCCGTTCAGGAGTTGATGACGCGTTGTAACGTCCGCCGGATTAACACTTCGTCAATGCGGCCGGGGCGTCACTTCCGGGCCCGGGAGCCTCGCTGGGAGGCCCCGGGGACTGCACACGGTAGCTGTGCAGCAATCAGACGTCGAGGTTTGCGACCTTGAGCGCGTTGTCCTCGATGAAGATCCGGCGCGGTTCGACCACATCGCCCATCAGCGTGCTGAAGATCTGGTCGGCAGCGACCGCGTCCTCGATGCGCACCTGCAGCAGGCGGCGGGTCTCCGGATTGACCGTGGTTTCCCACAGCTGCTCGGGATTCATTTCACCCAGGCCCTTGAAGCGCTGGATCTGGCGGCCCTTCTTGGCCTCCTCGAGCAACCAGGCCTGGGCCTGGGCGAAGCTGGTGATTGCCTGCGCGCGATTGCCGCGGACGATCTGTGCGCCGTCGCGGATCAGGCCGTGCAGCTGCGTGGCGGCTTCGCGTACGGCGCGGAGTTCGCCGCCTTCGAATGCCGCCAGCGGCAACACCTGGGTCATTTCCTCGCCCATGTGCAGGCGCTTGACCAGCAATGCCGACTGGCGCTCGCCGCCGCCTTCGTGCAGCTCGAGCTTGTAGCGCGGCTTGCCGAGTCCACCGAGGTTGAGGCGCGATTCGACACGATCGAACTCGCCGCGCAATGCGTCGTGGTCGCCAATGTGGGCGGTGTCGAGCGGGATCGAATCGATCAGCGCTTCGACCACGCTCGGGTCGTAGCGGTGCGCATTGCGCTGGATCGCTTCGCGCGCGCCGGCGTAGGCGAGCAGCAGTTTCTCCAGCGCCGCGCCTTCGATCGCCGGCTCATCCACGGCCGGACGCAGCGATGCGCCTTCGACCGCGTTGTTGGCCAGGTACGCGTCGAGCGCGGCATCGTCCTTGAGGTAGAGCTCGTTCTTGCCCTGCTTGATCTTGTACAGCGGCGGCAGGCCGATGTAGATGTGGCCGCGCTCGATCAGCTCCGGCATCTGCCGGTAGAAGAACGTCAGCAGCAGCGTGCGGATGTGGCTGCCGTCGACGTCGGCGTCGGTCATCAGGATGATGCGGTGGTAGCGCAGCTTGTCCGGGTTGTATTCGTCCTTGCCGATGCCGGTGCCGAGCGCGGTGATCAGCGTGCCCACTTCGGCCGAGCCGAGCATGCGGTCGAAGCGCGCACGCTCGACGTTGAGGATCTTGCCCTTGAGCGGGAGGATCGCCTGGGTCTTGCGGTTGCGGCCCTGCTTGGCCGAGCCGCCTGCCGAGTCACCCTCGACGATGAACAGTTCGCTGAGCGCCGGATCCTTCTCCTGGCAGTCGGCTAGCTTGCCGGGCAGGCCGGCGATATCGAGCGCGCCCTTGCGACGGGTCAGGTCGCGGGCCTTGCGCGCAGCCTCGCGGGCGCGGGCGGCGTCGACGATCTTGCTGGTGATGGCGCGGGCTTCGTGCGGGTGTTCCTGCAGGAACTCCTGCAAACGTGCACCGAACGCGCTCTCAACTACCGGCCTGACCTCCGAACTGACCAGTTTCTCCTTGGTCTGCGAGGAGAAGCTGGGGTCGGGCACCTTCACCGACAGCACGGCGATCATGCCTTCACGCATGTCGTCGCCGGTGAGGGCGATCTTGGCCTGCTTGGCGATGCCGTTCTGTTCGATGTAGTTCGTCAGCGTGCGCGTGAGCGCGGCGCGGAAGCCGATCAGGTGGGTGCCGCCATCCTTCTGCGGGATGTTGTTGGTGAAGCAGAACATCGTTTCCTGGTAGGAGTCGGTCCACTGCAGGGCGACGTCCACCGTGATGCCGTTCATTTCGCCCGACACCGAGATCACGTTCGGGTGCAGCGGGTTCTTCAGTTGCGCCAGGTGCTCGACGAAGGAGGCGATGCCGCCGGCGTACTCGAAGACGTCGCGCTTGCCTTCGCCGCGCTCGTCGGTGAGGGTGATCTTGACGCCGGAATTCAGGAACGACAGCTCGCGCAGGCGGCGCGCCAGGATGTCGTAGTGGAATTCGATGTCGGTGAAGATTTCCTTCGCCGGCAGGAAGCGCAGGGTGGTGCCGCGGCGCTCCGACACTTCGAGCTGCTTGAGCGGATAGCTCGGCTCGCCCAGCTGGTATTCCTGCTGGTAGTGGTGGCCGTCGCGCCAGATGTCGAGCCAAAGGTGCTCGGACAGGGCGTTGACCACGGACACGCCGACGCCATGCAGGCCGCCGGAAACCTTGTAGCTGTTGTCGTCGAACTTGCCGCCGGCGTGCAGCACGGTGAGGATCACCTCGGCCGCGGAAACGCCTTCTTCCTTGTGGATGTCGACCGGGATGCCGCGTCCGTTGTCGGACACGGAGCAGGAGCCGTCGTTGTGGAGGGTCACGGTGACTTCGTTCGCGTGGCCGGCGAGGGCCTCGTCGATCGAGTTGTCGACCACTTCGAAGACCATGTGGTGCAGGCCGGTGCCGTCGTGCACGTCGCCGATGTACATTCCGGGACGCTTGCGCACGGCTTCCAGACCACGCAGGACGGTGATCTTGCTGGAATCGTAGGTCTGGGAAGGTGCGACGGTGGCGGTGGGGTCTTGCGAGGGGTCGTGCTCGATATGGGTCATGCGGCAACAGGCTCCGTCGACGCGTTACCCGGCGGGGCCGGAGGCGTCAAGACACATTAGCTATTCAATGCGGGAGTATAGCAGTCGGACCCCTATCGCTGGTTGACTGGGAGCTTGTGTGGGGGTATTGGCAGGGGCTTTGGGGGCGGTGGTTTTGGGCGTGAGGGCGTTGTGCGGCTTCGTCTGCGGGAGGCGCAGTGCGGCTTCGTCTGCGGGAGGGCGTTGTCCGGCGAAGCGGGGATTGCTCCGTCCCGCAGACGACATCCCTGTCTTTATGCGGGACGCGGGCCATCCATGGCCCGCTCCTCCGCAATCCCCGCTCCGCCGGACAACGCTTCGGCCAGTCGTTTCCAGGTCTTCGTCGGCATCAGCCCCGAGGCAGGTGGGACTCCAGCCCCTTCCCATGACCGTTTCCCATGCCCGTCATCCCCGCGAAGGCGGGGATCCATGGACGTTGGTGTTGCAGTCGTGAACGGGTCCGAACTTCCGGATACCCGAGCGCGGCTGCTAACCCTGGATCGCACCATGTTCCACGTGGAACCGTCGAACCTGTGCGGCTGCGTCCAGCCCGGTTGGCGCCTCCGTTCCCGTGATGAAGACCTGCGCGCCACTGGCCTGCAGCCGGGCCAGTACGCGGCCCTGATGCTGCCGGTCCAGCTCCGAGGCGAGGTCGTCCAGGGCAACCACGGGCCATTCGCCGCGGGCGGCGGCATGGTGTTCGGCCTGGGCAAGCAGGGCAGACAGTGCCGTCAGCTTGGCCTGGCCTCGTGACAGGGCGTCCCGGCCCGGGATGGCGCCAAAGACGATCCGCCAATCGGCCCGATGTGGGCCCACCGAGCTGTATCCGGCCGTGAGGTCGCGGTCGCGGGCGAGCAGCAGGGCGTCGGCGAGGGGCAACTCGTCGCGGCGCCAGCCTGGGGCGTAGTCGAGGCGGCTCGGGCCCAGAGCCGGGGCGAGTTCGGAGAGCAGGGCGGAGAACCGCGGCTGAAGTTGGTCCAGGTATTGCTCGCGGCGCCGGCTGAGCGGTTCTCCGGCCTCCGCCAACTCGTGATCCCAGGCGTCGAGCTGTCCATCGCGTGCCCGCGCCTTCAGCAGGGCGTTCCGTTGCTTGAGCGCCCGGGCGTAGCGGCGCCACAGCGGCAGGAAATCCTGTTCCACGTGGAACAAACCCCAATCGAGGTAGCGGCGGCGGGACTCACCGCCTCCGGTGATCAGCGCGTGGCTGCCCGGCTCGAAGCTCACCACGGCCAGGGCGGCGCACAGGTCGCCCAGCTGGGAGACGTTGCTGCCGTCCAGGCGGCCCGTCCAGTCCTGGCCGCTGTGCCTCATTCCGGCTTTGCGGGTCCGCTCGGCCGGCGCGGTGCCCGGCGGGGTGGTGCCCGAGCTCGTTGCCAGCCTTTCCTGCCACTCCACGAACACTTCAAGGGCGGGGTCGCCGTCGCGGATCAGTCCGTCGCGCACGCGGCCCCTGAAGCTGCGGCCGTATGCCATCAGGTGCAGGGCTTCGAGCACGCTGGTCTTGCCGGCGCCATTGTCGCCAGTGATCAGGTTGAGGCCCGGGGAGGGATCGAGGCGGAGCTCGACGAACCGGCGCAGGTTGCGCAGTTCAAGGCGGGTTACGTGCATTGGGGGCAGTTTACCGGTCCGTTGTACGGCCAGTAAGCACGGGGTGGGTTCGGAGAATCACCTCCCTCGTGGAGTGTTCCACGTGGAACAGCTGCGTATCGGCAAAAACGCAAGGCAACGTTCCTGGGTTCCCCGACTTCCCTGCAATGACCGGGCAACAAAAAGCCCGGCACGGGGCCGGGCTTCTGTGCTGGCGTCCTCGGTGGAATCAGAGGCGCAGTGGCATCACCACGTGGCGGCAGCGGTCGTTCGCCGCTTCACGCACCAGCGCCGAGGAGTTGGCATCGCGCAGGGCGATCACGACGTGCTCGTCCTTCAGCGCGCTCAGCGCGTCGAGCAGGTAGTTCACGTTGAAGCCAACGGCCAGGTCGTCGACCTTGGTGTCGGCCTCGACTTCTTCCTGGGCTTCTTCCTGTTCCGGGTTGTGCGCGCTGATCTTGAGCTGGCCCGGCGAGACTTCCAGGCGCACGCCGCGGTACTTCTCGTTCGACAGGATCGCGGCACGCTGCAGCGAGGCACGCAGAACCTCGCGGTCGATGCGGATCTCGCGGTCGGCGCCAATCGGAATCACGGCCTCGTAGTCCGGGAAGCGGCCGTCGATCAGCTTGCTGGTAAAAGTCACGTCGTCGCGCTTCACGCGCAGGTGGCCGCGGCCCATTTCCAGCTCGAGTTCGCGATCGCCGCCTTCCAGCAAGCGCTGCAGTTCCTGCACGCCCTTGCGCGGGACGATGATCTGGCGCTTGGTCTGGGCGCCGTTCTCGAGGGGCGATTCGCACAGCGCGAGGCGGTGACCGTCGGTGGCCACGCAGCGAAGGCTCGATTCACGCAGGTCGAAGAGCAGGCCGTTGAGGTAGTAGCGAACGTCCTGCTGCGCCATCGCGAAGGCAGTGCGTTCGATCAGTTCCTTCAACGCCGCTTCCGGCACGCGTACGCGCTCGGTGGCTTCGACTTCGTCGATCGACGGGAAGTCGTTGGCCGGCAGGCTCGCCAAGGTGAAGCGCGAACGACCCGCCTGCACCGTGATCTTTTCCGCTGCCTGCGAAATGGTGACCTTGCTGCCGTCGGGCAGGGCGCGAACGATCTCGAACAGCTTTCGCGCCGGGATCGTGGTTTCGCCGTCCTGGGCGTCATCGACGAGGACGCGCGACACCATCTCCACTTCCAGGTCGGTACCGGTCAGCGACAGCTGTCCGTCCTTCACCTGGACCAGAAGGTTGGCCAGAACCGGAAGGGTCTGGCGGCGCTCGACGACGTTGACGACCTGGGCGAGCGGCTTGAGAAAGACTTCGCGTTGAAGGCTGAAACGCATGCGGACCCCGTCCCCGTGCCATTACTAAAGATGTGGAATAAATCAAAAGCATGGTGGTGGTGGAGCAGCCGAAAACCCGGGAAAACTGCACCAAACTTTTGATTTATAAGGATTTTATTGCCTGCGAAACTTCGGTAGAACTACCCCTGCAAGTCCCGGACAAGCTGTGGACAACTCTAGCGCACCGGTGACAGGTGCGAATTGTCCACAACTTGTGCCCGCAACATACACGGCTTACCCGCAGGCACTGAGGATAAGTATGTCCTGCCCGGCGCACCTTTGCGCTGCGACCGCTGGCGGACTTACTCGCTCAGCTTGCGGATGAGCTTGTCCCAGTCTTCGCGCAGCTTGCCGTCGGTCTCCATCAGCGTGCGGATCTGCCGGCAGGCATGCAGCACGGTGGTGTGGTCGCGACCGGCAAAGGCGTCGCCGATCTCCGGCAGGCTGTGCTCGGTGAGTTCCTTGGCCAGCGCCATCGCCATCTGCCGCGGACGCGCCAGCGAGCGCGTGCGGCGCTTGGACAGCAGGTCCTTCATCTGCAGGCCGTAGTAGTCGCCCACGGTCTTCTGGATGTTGGGGATGCCGATGGCCTGCTGCTGGGCGCGCAGGAGGTCGCGCAGCGTCTCCTGGGCGAACTCGACGGTGATCGCGCGGCCGGTGAAGTTGGCGCGTGCGGTCAGGGTGTTGAGGGCGCCCTCCAGGTCGCGCACGTTGCTGCGCATCTTCTTGGCGAGCAGGAAGGCCACTTCCTCGGGAATGTTGGCGCCGCGCTCGCGCGCCTTCGACAGCACGATCTGGGCGCGCGTCTCGAAGTCCGGCGGCTCGATCGCCACGCTCAGGCCCCAGGCCAGGCGCGACTTCAGGCGCGGCTCCAGGCCTTCGACTTCGCGCGGGTAGCGGTCGCAGGTCAGGATGATCTGCTGCTTGCCGTCGAAGAGCTGGTTGAAGGTGTGGAAGAACTCTTCCTGGGTGCGGTCCTTGCCGGCGAAGAACTGGATGTCGTCGATCAGCAGCGCGTCGACCTGCTGGAACTGGCGCTTGAACGCATCCATGGTCTTGTCCTGCAGCGACTTCATCATCGCGCTGAAGAACTGCTCGCTGCGCAGGTACAGCACGCGCATGTTCGGGTTGGCGCTGCGCATGGCGTTGCCGGCGGCAAACATCAGGTGGGTCTTGCCCAGTCCGGTGCCGCCGTACAGCAGCAGCGGGTTGTGGGCGCGGTCGCCGGGCTTGAGCGAGGCCTGCCAGGCGGCGGCGCGGCCGAGCTGGTTGCTGCGACCCTCGACGAAGTTGTCGAAGGTGTAGTGGTTGTCGAGGTGGCCGTTGAACGGCTCCGATGGCACCGAACGCACCGCCGGGGCGGCATCCATCTGCGGCATCGGCATCGGCGCGCGCGGCAGCGAGCCGATCTCCAGGCTGACTTCGCCGCTGCCGACGAAATAGGTCAGCAGTTCACGGATGCGGGCCAGGTAACGTTCGCGCACGTGCTCCACGACGAACGCGTTGGGCGCATAGAGCACGGTGACATCGTCGCGCTGGGTAGCCTGCAACGGCTTGAGCCAGGTGTGGACATCTTCGGCCGGCAGTTCGGCTTCAAGGCGTTCGAGGCAGCGGGGCCAGGCATCCATCGGGTCGGGCGTCTTCTTCAAGTTGCGGTCAGCGGGCCCTGCGGCCACGGACGAAAAGCGGCCCGCCGCGCGATGCTCACATCGCGGCGAACGGGGCTGGGGGTGAGGGCCAGACTATCACCGCGAATGGGCGCGGAACAGGACTTGTCCACAGGATGTCCACGGTGTAGCGGGTGTTCCGGGCACGCCGGGCCCACCCACAAAGTTTGCGTTGCAAACTTCGGGCCCCACTACGTGTTTCCCATACCCCAATCGCGCTGTCGCGCGAATCGCCCCCTGACTCAGGGGACTGGTCCGGGCTCTCGAGGGCGGGGCAACTTGAAGCGGCCAAGTCGGAGGTTGACCTTGGGTTCCAGGACCCGCTAGAATCGCCGGTCCTATTTGACGTTTTCGCAGAGCCGGATCATGGCCACCAAGCGCACCTATCAGCCCAGCAACCTCAAGCGCAAGCGCGACCACGGCTTCCGTGCCCGCATGGCGACCGCCGACGGCCGCAAGATCCTTGCCCGTCGCCGCGCCAAGGGCCGCAAGCGTCTCTGCGCCTAAGCGTCGCCGCTGCCGCCTCGTGCGGCAGCCGACCGGCACTTGCCGGTAGTCCTTAGATCGGAAGTCATCAGATGACCTCGGCCCGCTTCCCGCGCACGGCGCGGGTACGCGCGCGTTCCGACTTCGATCGCATTTTCCAGCATGGCAAGCGCGTTGCGCTACCCGTGCTGGCTTTGCATTGGCAGCCCAGCGACGTCCCTGCGCGCCTGGGCCTGGCCGTCTCGCGCAAGGTCGACCCGCACGCCGTCGGCCGCAACCGCATCAAGCGCGTACTGCGCGATACCTTCCGCAAGATCCGTGGCGAACTCGCCGCGGGCGACTACGTCGTGGTCGCCCGGCCTGCCGCAGCGCGCAGCACCGGCCCGGAACTAGCCGCGGCCCTGCGTGGTCTGCTGCAGCGGTGCGGGGCCATGTCCGCTGCGTTGCCCCCGACTTCGGCGACCGGCACAATGCCGGCCGCATCCCCTTCCGCCCCAATGCCTGACTCCGGTCAAGGCTGAGCCCGCCTGTCGCCCATGAACCAGACCCGTGTTTTTCTGATCTTCGCCTGGCTGCTGGTGGCGACCTTTTTGTGGATGGAGTGGGGCAAGGAGAAGGCCGCGCCGCCTGAAACCGCGCAGACCTCGACTTCGACTTCGGCAGCGATTGCCGGCGACGGCTCCGTCCCGGGCGCGCCCACCGCGGCTGCACCCGGTGCGGTGCCGACGGCGCCGACCATGGCCTCTGCCGCGGCGCCGACGGCCAGCACGTCCAGCGCACCGACTGTCACCGTCACCACCGACGTACTCAAGCTGGTGCTCGATGGCGGCGAACTGCGCCAGGCTGACCTGCTGAAGTATCCGACCACGGCCGACCGCAACAGCGCGCCGGTCCGCCTGTTCGCGCAGGATCCGTCCAACTACTTCGTCGCCCAGAGCGGCTGGGTCAACCAGGGCCACAACGCACCGACCCACCAGGGCGGGTTCGTGCCCGCAGGCGGCAAGACCGATTACGCACTCGCCGACGGCGCTTCGAGTGTCGACGTCCCGTTCGTCTGGACCGGCGCCAATGGCGTGACGATCCGCCGCACCTACACCTTCAGCCGCGGCGACTACGTGGTGAAGGTCCGCGACGAGGTTGCCAATGCCGGCACGGCTCCGTGGCAGGGCTTCGTCTATCGCCAGCTCAGCCGCGTTCCGCGCGCACTGGTGAAGAAGGGTCCGATGAGCGCCGAGCAGTACAGCTTCCAGGGCGCGGCGTGGTACTCGACCAGCGACAAGTACGACAAGCGCAAGTACGACAAGTTCGTCGACGGCGGCGCGCTCGACAAGCAGGTCACCGGTGGCTGGATCGGCATGCTCCAGCACCACTTCTTCTCGGCCTGGATCCCGGGCGATAGCGACACCAGCACCTTCTCGCTGGCGACGACCCAGGGCACCGGCGGCACCCAGTACGTGGTCCGCGAAATCGGCCCGGGCGTGACCGTCGCACCGGGCGCCACGGCGTCCACCGCTGCGCGACTGTGGGTCGGCCCGAAGCTGGTCAAGGCGATCGAAGCACAGAGCGTGCCCGGGCTCGACCGCGCCGTCGATTTCAGCAGCTACAGCATCATGGCGACCATCGCCAGCTGGCTGTTCTGGGTGCTGGAAAAGATCTACGGCCTGGTCGGCAACTGGGGCTGGTCGATCGTCGGCCTGGTTCTGCTGATCAAGCTGGCGATGTATCCGCTCTCCGCGGCGCAGTACAAGTCGATGGCCAAGATGCGCAAGTTCCAGCCGCGCATGGCGCAGCTCAAGGAGCGCTACGGCGACGACAAGCAGAAGCTGCAGATGGCGATGATGGAGCTGTACAAGAAGGAGAAGATCAATCCGGTCGGCGGCTGCCTGCCGATCCTGCTGCAGATGCCGGTGTTCCTGGCGCTGTACTGGATGCTGTCGGAGTCGGTCGAGCTGCGCCACGCACCGTGGATCGGCTGGATCACCGACCTGACCTCGCGCGATCCCTACTTCGTGCTGCCGGTGATCAACGTCGCGGTGATGTGGTTCACGCAGAAGCTCAACCCGACTGCGGGCATGGACCCGATGCAGGCGAAGATGATGCAGTTCATGCCGCTGGTGTTCGGCGTGATGTTCGCCTTCTTCCCGGCCGGCCTGGTGTTGTACTGGGTCACCAACGGTGCGCTCGGCCTGCTGCAGCAGTGGTGGATGGTCAAGCGTTACAGCGAGGAGCCGGCCAAGGCCTGAGCCTTGCCGCCCTGATCGCAACGAAGCCCGCCGCAAGGCGGGTTTCGTGTTTCCGGGGTCGCCTCTCCTTGGCGAAGGCGGCCAGGGAGAGGGCGATCTGCGACCATATCGCCATGACCGTGCCTGCCCGCGACACCATCGCCGCGATCGCCACCGCCCCCGGCGCCGGCGGCGTCGGCATCGTGCGCCTGTCCGGACCGCGTTCGCGCGTCATCGCCGAACGCCTGTGCGCGCGAACCTTCAAGCCGCGCCACGCCCATCACGTCCGCTTCGCCGCCGCCGATGGCGACACCATCGATGACGGCATCGCCCTGTTCTTCGCCGCCCCCGCCAGCTACACCGGCGAGGACGTAGTGGAACTGCAGGCGCACGGCAGCCCGGCCGTGCTGCACGAACTGGTGGCGCGCTGCGTCGAACTCGGCGCGCGCCGCGCGCGTCCCGGTGAGTTCAGCGAGCGCGCTTTCCTGGAAGGTCGCCTCGACCTTGCCCAGGCCGAAGCCGTCGCCGACCTCATCGCCGCCGCCGATACCCGCGCCGCACGCGCCGCACGCAGAGCGCTGGACGGCGAGTTCTCGCGCCGGGTCGATGCGCTGGCCGACGAACTGCTGGCGATACGCGTCCATGTCGAAGCGGCGATCGATTTCGCCGACGAACCGATCGACACGCTCGGCGGCGCGCAACTGCGCATGCGCCTGGCCGCGACCGCGCTCGCACTGGACGAACTGCTGACCGCCGCCGAGCGCGGCCGTCGCCTGCGCGACGGACTGCATGCGGTGATCGTCGGCCCACCCAATGCCGGCAAGAGTTCGCTGCTCAACGTCCTGGCCGGCAGCGACCGCGCGATCGTCACCGACATTGCCGGCACCACCCGCGACCTGCTGCACGAGACGATCCGCATAGACGGCGTCGAGCTGACCCTGGTCGATACCGCCGGTCTGCGCGAGGGCGGGGACGTGATCGAACGCGAGGGCATGCGCCGGGCACGCGGTGAACTCGGGCGCGCCGACCTGGCCATCGTCGTGCTCGACGCACGTGATCCCGAGGGCGGCCGCGGCGCCGTCGCCGACGCGATCGCGGACGTCCCGGACCGGCTGTGGCTGCTCAACAAGGCCGACCTGCTGGAGCGACCGGCAGCGGCCGATGGCCCCGACACTCTGCAGGTCTCGGCACGCACCGGGCTTGGCATCGAGGCATTGCACGCGCGCCTCCTGCAACTGGCGCAGGGCAACGCCGACGGCGCCGGCGAGGGCGCCTTCACCGCGCGGGCCCGCCACGTCGATGCCCTGGCCCAGGCCCGCCTGGAGCTGGCGGACGCGCGGATCCACCTCGATCACGAGGCGCTCGACCTTGCCGCCGAAGCGTTGCGACTGGCGCATGACCAGTTGGGCGAAATCACCGGACGCGTCCGGGCCGATGACCTGCTCGGTCATATCTTCTCGAGCTTCTGCATCGGCAAGTGAGGCGCCCGACCGAAACGCCGCCGGGACCTCGGCCCGCCCGGGCCGTCCGGGCGATGGGGTGATGGGGTGGCGCGGGGCTGAACGGGTGCGCCGGGCAGCGGTGGAATTCAGTAACAGCCCGTGTCGATGGTAGGCTGCTGCCGCCACCGCTTGACAAACACGGCCCGCTCACGCGATTAAGAGCCGTGTGCTCGTGACGGCGCACTTCAGGGGAGCTTTGCCAATATGACCGTCGTAAATCCGCAAGCCCGGCGTTCCAGCCGGCTGTCCGCCGTAAAGCAGTTGTCCGCCGTGCTGGCCATCGCCTGCGCGCTGGCCGCCTGCCAGAAAGAAGAGCCCGCGCTACCAACCGCGGCTGCACCCGCCGCCACCGCAGCCGCACCCGCGGTGACCGCCGACACGGCCGTGTCTGCCAAGGTGACGGCCATGACGGCCGACCAGCTGCGTGAGGCGGCCCGCAAGGCCTACGCCGAAAACCGTCTGTACGCTCCGGCCGAGGACAACGCGGTCGAGTACTACCTGGCACTGCGCGACAAGGCACCCGGCGACGCCGCTGTGTCGAGCGCGCTGACCGACCTGTTGCCGATGACGGTCATTGCCATCGAGCAGAGCGTCAATCGCGAGGACTTCACCGAAGCGCAGCGCCTCGCGGCCCTGCTGGAGAAGGCCGATGCGCAGCATCCGGCGCTGGCGCGTCTGAAGACCAGCATCGCCACGCAGCAGGAAGCGGTTGGCAAGCGTGCGGCCCAGCAGCAGTTGACCGCCGAGGAAGAGACCAAGCGCAAGGCCGATCTGGAACTCAAGCGTGTCGAGGACCAGAAGAAGCAGCAGGAAGAGGCTGCCAAGCTGCTGGCTTCGCAGAATGCCAAGGCCGCTGCCGACAAGGTTGCCGCGGACAAGGCTGCTGCTGACAAGGCCGTCGCCGACAAGGCCGCTGCCGATGAGCGTGCCGCCGAGCAGCGTGCCGCGGTTGCGCGCCAGACGGCCGCGGCTCCGGCCAGTGCCGATGCCAGCGATCTGCGTCCGCTGTCGATGCCGCCGCCGCGTTATCCGCCCGATGCGCTGCGTGCCGGTACGTCGGGTGAGGTGCAGGTGGAGTTCACGGTCGGTACCGATGGTTCGGTCACCGCCGCGCGCGTGGTGCGTTCCAATCCGGCCCGCATCTTCGATCGCGAAGCCGTCAACGCTGTTCGCAAGTGGCGCTTCCAGCCGGTCGATTCGCCGGTCACGACGCGCCGCACGATCGGCTTCAATCCGCAGAGCTGATCCGGCCAGGCGTTGCGGGAGCGGTTGGGGAACCGCTCTCGTCTGCGCCCAGGCAGCAACAAGAAAGCCCGGCGCGAGCCGGGCTTTTTCTTCTGGGCCTCGTTGCTCGCGGACTCCTGTCCGATGCGGGGCGCCACCCGGTCTTCGTTCTATAACCCGTCATTCCCGCGCAGGCGGGAATCCATGGACGCCGCTTCCTGCGATCAACCGGCAATCGCCAGGCGCTCCTGGTGGTAACGGCGCACTGCCGCGAACCACAGCAGGGCGGCAACGCCGAACCCGGCCGCCAGGTAGATCGCCCACACGCGGGTGTCGATCTCTTCGCCGCGGATGACCTTCAGCAGCATCTGGTTCTGGGCAAGGAACGGCACGGCGAATTGCCACATCTGCGTCTTGATCGGGTTCACCGCGAGCGCGATCGTCGGGATCATCGGCAGCAGCATCAGCCAGGTCATGTGGCTCTGTGCTTCCTTCATGCTCTTGGCCGTCGCCGACAGGTAGGTCAGCAGCGTGGTGCCGATGAACAGCATCGGCAGCAGCACCAGCAGCATGCGGCCCATCGCGGCGAAGCGCACGTCGAGCATCTTGCTGACGGAGGTGCCGAACTGCGCGCTGAACTTGAAGGCGAGCAGGGTCAGCAGCAGCGACAGCAGGCCCAGCGCGCAGGCCGCCGCGATCTTGCCGCTGACGATCGCGCCGCGACGCGCGGGCGTCGCCAGCAGCGGTTCCAGTGACTGGCGTTCGCGCTCGCCGGCAGTGGCGTCCATGATCAGGTAGGCGCCGCCGAGGAACGACATCAGGATCAGCAGGTACGGCATGATCGACGACAGCACCAGGCCGCGCTTGGCGTCCTCGGTGGCGAGGTCGCGGCTGCCGACGTTGAGCGCGCGCGTGATCGATGGGTCGATGCCGCGCGCGAGCAGGCGCAATGCGCCGACCTGGTCGCCGTAGGCAGTCAGCGCGGCGCGCAGTCGTGCTCCCGGGATGTCGCTGTCACGGCGCGTGCTGTCGCGGACGATCTCGACGAGGGCAGGTTGGCCGTCGCGCCAGTTGCGGGCGAAGCCGACACTGATGCGCATCGCCACGTCGATGTCCTGGCGCGCGATCGCCGCGTCCAGGTCGCTCGGCGCCGGCTTGGCCTCGATGCCCTGCGTGGCCAGGAACGCGACCAGGTTCGGTGCGCGCTCGATGCCGACGGTGGGAACTTCCAGGACCTTGTCGAGCTGGGTCTTGGCGCGGCTCTCGGCCAGTGAACCGATGCCGATCATCAGCAACGGGTACAGCAGCGGGCCCATCAGCAATGCCAGGGCGAGGGTGCGGTGGTCACGCGAGATGTCGCGCAGTTCCTTGCGCATCACCGACCACAACGTGGCCATGACGCCGGTGCGCGAACGCGTGCCTTCTTGCTGGATCGAACTCATGCGTGCAGGCCCTCATCCGAACCAATCGCCTTGACGAAGGCATCCTCCAGGTTTGCCTCGCCAGTCTGTGCGCGCAGCTCGTCGGCGCTGCCCGATGCCACCACCTGGCCCCTGGCGATGATGACGATGCGGTCACACAGTGCGGCGACCTCCTGCATGATGTGGCTGGAGAAGATCACGCAACGGCCTTCGGCGCGAAGCTGCTGGAGGAACGAGCGCATGGCGCGCGTGGTCATCACGTCCAGGCCATTGGTTGGCTCGTCGAGGATCACGTTGCGCGGGTCGTGCACCAGGGCGCGCGCGATCGCGGTCTTGGTGCGCTGTCCCTGCGAGAAGCCCTCGGTCTGGCGGTCGAGGATGTCGTGCATCTGCAATGCGTCGGCCAGCGTCTGCGTGCGCTGCGCGATCGCCTGCGCGGTCATGCCGTGCAGTTCGCCGAAGTAGGCGATGTTCTCGCGCGCGGTCAGGCGCTTGTAGACGCCGCGCGCATCGGGCAGCACGCCCAGTGCGCGCCGCACCGCGGCCGGGTCGCGCGATGCATCGACGCCATCGACCATCACCTGGCCGGCGTCGGGTTTCATCAGCGTGTAGAGCATGCGCAGCGTGGTGGTCTTGCCGGCGCCGTTGGGGCCGAGCAGGCCGGTGATCTGGCCGTCGTGGGCTTCGAAGTGGACGCCATCGACGGCGCGCACGGTGCCGGTCTTGGTCTTGAAGCTCTTGTGCAGCTCGTTGGCGATGATCATGGTTCCCACCCGTTGAAGCCGGTGAACGGCGGCACGTAGCCGATCGCATCCAGGCACTTGGCGTCGAGCTTGCGTGCGTCGGCGGCCTCGATGAACTGACCCACCAGCTTCGGCAGGCAGCCGACGCCGCCGACGTTGTGGCCCTGTCCGCGCAACACCAGATGACGGCCATTGGGCAGGCCCTTGAGCACCTGTTCGCCGTACGTCGGTGGCGTCACCGGGTCGATCTCGCCCGACAGCAGCAGCGCTGGCACATCCGACTTCAGCGGCTGGTTGAAGTCGGCCGGGCGCGTTCCGTGCGGCCAACTCCTGCAGGCGGCGAAGAACGCGGTGGCGACGTCGGGGCCGAGGACCGTAGTCGCATCGGCAGGATCGGCGCGGTAGCGGTCGGCATCCTCGGCGCAGATCACCGACCACTGCATGGTGCGCGACATCTGCCCACCCACTTCGCGCGTCATCAACTGCGACAGCGCCATGAGCGGTGCGTAGCGGCCATGGTCGGCCTCGTCGATCACCACCGGCAACAGCGACGCCATCTGCGGCATGTACGAGAACAGGTGGGTGAGACCGGCCACCGTATCGCCGGTGAGCGTGTCGCGCTTGACCTCGGCGCTGGCCGGATCGCGGTACTCCACTTCCACCGGCGCTGCCGAGAGGCGCTCCTTCAGCCCGTGCAGCTGCGCGCGCAGATCCTGCGGGAAGCGCTTGCTGCAGCTCGATACCTTCTGGCACTGCGCGGCCTGGATGCCGAGCGCGCGCTCGAAGCTGCGTGCGAACTCGGCGCCGACGACCAGTTCGTTGGGCGCGATGCCGTCGAGCACGATCGCGCGCGTGTGCTTCGGGTAGCGCGCGGCGTACTGCTGCGCGACGCGCGTGCCGTAGGACACGCCGACCAGGTTGATGCGCTCGACACCGAGCGCGGTGCGCACGGCATCGAGGTCGGCGATGGCCTGGGTGGTGGTGTAGAAGCGCGGGTCGGCCTTGCCGGAAAGCGCCTGCGCGCAACGCGCCGCATAGTCGGCAATGGCATCCGCGTCGATCTCGTCGGCGCTGGCCAGCGCCAATTCGCGGCCGTTGCCGTCGCGGCAATCGAGTGTGCCGAGTTTGCCGGTTCCGCGCTGGTCGATGAGGACGATGTCGCGCTGCTTGCGCACGTCGCGCAGCGCCATGTCGATCTGCGCGGCGTACTCTGTCGCGGCCTGTCCGGGGCCGCCGGCGAGGAAGAACACCGGGTCGGTGGTGCCGCCGGACTGGTCGCTGGCCGGCAGCCAGGCGATGTTGAGCGCGATCCTGCGACCCTTGGGTTCAGCCGGATTCTCGGCTACGTCGAAGGTGGCGCATTGCCCGTCGATGCTGCTCGGCGACATCGGCGCCGACAGCGTGCACGGTTCGAAAGCGATCGTGCCGAACATGCGTTTGCCGGCATCCTTCGCCGTCGCGGATGGATCCGCGACCTGCGAACCGCAGCCGGCCAACAGCCAGGCTGCCGCCAACGCGGCCGCCCATCCCCTGGTAATGCGCATCGTGTCCCTCTCATCCGCAAGGCAAAGCGCCTTCAAGGATGCCAGACGCGCGGCCCTACTTGCTGCTGACGTACTTCTCGCGGCGGATCTGCGGCACCGGCAGGCCATGGCCCTTGAGCGACTCGAAGCAGGCATCGACCATGTTCGGATTGCCGCACAGGTAGGCGATGTCGTCGCCGGCGCTGGGCGCGAACTCGTCGAGGTACTGCTGGACGTAGCCGTGGCGGACGTCGGCATGGGCCTGGGCCGAGCCGGGTTCGGGCAGCTCGCGCGAGAAGCACGGCACGAAGCGGAAGTTCTGCGGGTGCCTGGCGGCGAAGGCGCGGAACTCGTCGCCGTACAGAAGCTCGGCCGGCGTGCGCGCGCCAAACAGCAGGACCACTTCGATGCCGCGCTCGCGGATCAGTGCATCGAGCTGCGGCAGCATCGCCCGGTACGGGGTGACGCCGGTGCCGGTGCCGATCAGCAGGTAACGCTTGTTGGCGTCGGCCGGCATCAGGCAGAAACGCCCGAACGGACCGCTGGCATCGACGCGGCCGTCCGACTCCAGGCCCTCGAACAGGGCCGTGGCGGCGCCGCCGGCGACGTAGCTGACGGCGATCTCCACCGCCTCGCCCGGTCCCAGGGCGTGGTCGTGGATGGTCGCCAGCGAATAGCTGCGCTTGGTCGCGGTGCCGTCGGCGTAGGTGAAATGGACCTGGATGAACTGGCCCGGGATGAAGTCGAGCGGCTGGCCATCGTCGCGGACGAACGTGTAGTGGCCGACCGTGGGGGCCAGCATCCGGCGCGAGACGAGCTTGAGAGGGAAATGCTGGATGGCCACTGACGATACCGATGGATGGTGCAACAGACTGTGGCCGGAGTGCGGCCACGAGGCCGCCTATACTACCGGTTATCGCTGCGCGGCTCGCGGCGAAGGCATTCCAATGACCCCGGCTTCGAACCTCTCTCCGGCGGCTCCCGCCGCTGCCACCGCCCTCGCCCCCGCACTGTCGGTCCGCGACCTGCGCAAGACCTACGACAACCGCGTCGAGGCGCTCAAGGGCGTTTCCCTCGACGTCGTCCCGGGCGACTTCTTCGCCCTGCTCGGCCCCAACGGCGCCGGCAAGAGCACCCTGATCGGCATCGTCAGCTCGCTGGTCAACCTCAGCGCCGGCTCGGTGTCGATCTTCGGTGTCGACCTGGCGCGCCACCGCGACGCCGCCATGCGCCTGATCGGCCTGGTGCCGCAGGAACTGAACTTCAACATGTTCGAGAAGCCCCTCGACATCCTGGTCAACTACGCCGGCTTCTACGGCGTGCCGCGCGAGCAGGCGCTGGTCCGCGCCGAGGTCGAACTCAAGCGCGCCCACCTGTGGGAGAAGGCCAACATGATGAGCCGCACGCTGTCGGGTGGCATGAAACGCCGCCTGATGATTGCGCGGGCCATGATGACCCAGCCGCGCCTGCTGATCCTCGACGAGCCCACCGCCGGCGTCGACATCGAGATCCGCCGCGGCATGTGGAAGACGCTCAAGGAGATCAACGCCGCCGGCACCACGATCATCCTCACCACGCATTACCTGGAAGAAGCCGAGAGCCTGTGCCGCAACCTGGCGATCATCGACCGCGGCCGCATCGTCGAGCAGGGTCCGATGAAGGTGCTGCTGTCCAAGCTCGACGTCGAAGGCTTCCTGCTCGACATCGACGGACAGCTGCCGGCGACGCTGCCGTCGATCGAAGGCACGACGCTGCTGGCCGCCGACGATCACACGCTCGACATCGAGATGCCGCGCGCGATGGATCTCAACCGGGTGTTCGCCATCCTCGGCGATGCCGGCATTCGCGTGCGCTCGATGCGCACCAAGTCCAACCGCCTCGAGGAACTGTTCGTGCGCCTGACCGGCGACAACGCGCAGGACAGCACCGTGCAGGTCCCGCCGGACCAGGTCGCGTAACGAACTGCCGCCCCCTCGCGCCACGGCCGGGGAGGCCAATCCGGAACAGCATTGCAGGCCCCACACATGAATACCGCCGTCGCCAAAGAACTCACGGACCACCAGCGCAACCTGGTCGCGCTGGGCACCATCGTCCGTCGCGAGGTCAACCGCATCCTGCGTATCTGGGGCCAGACCCTGGTGCCGCCGGCGATCACCATGACCCTGTACTTCCTGATCTTCGGCGGCCTGATCGGCTCGCGCGTGGGCCAGATGGACGGCATCAAGTACATGGACTTCATCGTCCCCGGCCTGGTGATGATGAGCGTGATCCAGAACAGCTACGGCAACATCTCGTCGTCGTTCTTCGGCGCCAAGTTCGGCCGCCACGTCGAGGAGCTGCTGGTCAGCCCGATGCCGAACTGGGTGATCCTCGGCGGCTACGTCGCCGGTGCGGTGCTGCGCGGCCTGATGGTCGGCGCGATCGTGCTGGTGATCGCGATGTTCTTCACCAAGGTGCGCATCCCGCACCCGCTGGTGACCTTCGCCACCGTGCTGCTGGGCGCGACGATCTTCTCGCTCGCCGGTTTCGTCAACGCCGTGTACGCGAAGAAGTTCGACGACGTCGCGATCGTGCCGACGTTCATCCTGACGCCGTTGACCTACCTCGGTGGCGTGTTCTATTCGGTCAAGCTGCTGCCGCCGTGGGCTGAGGCGATGACGCATGCCAACCCGATCTTCTACATGGTCAACGCGTTCCGCTATGGCCTGCTCGGCGTCAGCGACGTGCCGGTGTGGGTGGCCTTCGCGCTGATGCTGGCGTTCGTCGTCGCACTCGGCTCGCTGGGGCTGTGGCTGCTCAAGCGCGGTGTCGGCCTGCGCAGCTGAGGAATCCGCGATGCGAGTGCTGGTTCTCGGTGCCGGCGGAACCGGCGGTTACTTTGGCGGACGCCTGGCGCAGTCCGGCGCCGACATCACTTTCCTGGTGCGTCCGGCGCGAGCGGCGCAGCTGGTTGCGAACGGCCTGGCGCTGCGCAGTCCGCTGGGCGATGCCGATATCGATGTCGCGCATGTCACCGCCGATGCCTTGCCGGCGTTGGCCGGCGAGCGACCGTTCGATCTGGTGCTGCTCAGCTGCAAGGCCTACGACCTCGACGACGCCATTGCATCGGTGGCGCCGGCCGTCACGGACACGACCGCAATCCTTCCGGTACTCAACGGGCTCGCGCACTACCCGGTCCTAGATGCGGCGTTTGGCGCGACAAGCGTGCTCGGTGGCCTGTGCTTCATCAGCGCGATGAAGGGCCCACAGGGCGAAGTGCTGCACCTGGGACGGCCGGCCTCGATCACGTTCGGCGAGCGCGCAGGCAATCCGGACAGCGCACGCACTGCCGCCTTCGCCGCGCTGTGTGCACAGGCGGGCGTCGATCACGTGCGCTCGCAGCGCATCGCCGCCGAGCAATGGGCCAAATACACCTTCCTGTCGACGCTTGCCGCCGCCACGTGCCTGATGCGCGCCAGCGTCGGCGGGATCGTTGCCGGCGAGTGTGGCGATGCGTTCATGCGCGCGCTCTACCGCGAATGCCTGGCCGTGGCCGTGGCCGAAGGCGAACCGATCGCGGAGGCCGCGCAGCAGGCCGCACTGACCACGCTGACCCAGGCCGGATCCGCGCTGAAGGCCTCGATGCTGCGCGACCTGGAAGCCGGCCAGGCCGTGGAAGCGATGCAGATCGTTGGCGACATGCTGCACCGCGCCCAGGCCGCCGGGCAGTCGGCGCCATTGCTGGCCGCGGCGTGGTGCCATCTGCAGGCTTACGAGTCGGCGCGAGTCACGCGCTAGCGCGCGTCGATTCAGTGCGCATCGACTTAGTGCACATCGACTTAGTGCACATCGACCTAGTGCGCGGCGACGCGGTTCAGACGATTCTGATGGCGCTGGGCGGCACCGGACGCTGAACTGGCCGGCACCATGCATGCATCAGATCCCGCCATGAACCGGAATCCGGAAACCCGCCAACGGACGGCATCGCTCCGGATGCTGGCGCTCAGGATTCCGGCCATCCTGCTTGCCCTCATGCTGCCGTTGCCGACCCCGGCACAAACTGCGGCTGTCGAGTTGTCACCGCGACTGCCAGCGAGCGCGATTTCATTCCAGCCCGAAGCGCGCCCCCCGGGTCTGGTCACGTCGAATGACGATGCCCCGGCTACCGATCATGTGCATCCGCCCGTACTGGTGTTCGCCACCGGGCAGCGTGAGCCCGAGTCGCCGGGCTACTTCTCGATCAAGGATCCGTGCGCGCCGGAGAACCTCAACCGCAACGACGAGCCGCTGTCGCAGCGGGTCGACTGCACCGGGCTCGGCGTTCCATCAGGATGGTTTCCTGCGCAGAACCGCGGCGGTTCCGGTCGCTGAATCTGCGGACGTCCCGTCAATCGCACGCGACCGCCGCACCGTCGGCACGGCAGACCCCGGGCCAGCCGTGCTCGCGCCAGTACGTCGCAATTCCACTGCGCTGCAGGTAGTGCTGGAAGGCCGGGTCCTGGCGCAGTGCGCGCGAACCGGGCTGCCAGAACACCCACTGGTATGACGCGTAGCCGGCGCGCTGGACTGCGTCGAGGCCGTCGACGTCGCGGGCGTAGTCGCGTTGCGGCAGCAGCAGGCGGGTGAAGTCGTAAGGCACCTGTCCCTGCCAGTGATGGCGCTCGGACACCTCGATGGCGGTCTTCACGGAGGGCCACAGGGCCGGGTCGCGCAATGCCGCCAGCGCCGCCAGTTCCGACGCGCGCCAGGGCACTTCCAGCGGCAGTGCCTCGACCAGGCGCTGCGCCGTGTCGTAGTCGCGCCGCCACACCGCATTGAAGAACAGCGCCGTCTCGCTGCGTTCGGGCGACGCCAGCGCGAGGCTCTCGCGCGCCTCTTCGTGGCGGCCCAGCGTGTCGAGCAGCCGGCCTCGCCAGAAGAACAGATCCTGGTCGTAGGGCGACAACTGCAGCGCCTCGTCGGTGACCTCCAATGCCTGCTCGACGTAGCCGAGCGTAGCCAGGTGGTAGGCGCGCCAGCCGCGGAACATCGCATCGGCGGGCGCCAGCACCACGGCCTTCTTCGACAGGTCCATGCAAGCCTGCCACTGCTGCAGCCGGCACGCCCTGGCGGCGAGGACGCCATGCGCCTCGGGTTGCTCCGGGTCGAGCTGCAAGGCGCGCATCGCGGCCTGCTCGGAGCGTGCGCGCAACTCGTCGCGGCCGGGCTGCGCCCGCAACGAGAGCGCCCACAGCACCATCGCCAGGCCGCCCTGGGCCCGCGCGTAGTCGGGGTGCTCGAGGGTCAGTTCGCGCAATGCCTGTTCCGCCGCCATGGCGCGGTCCTCGCCTACTCGCGGCGAGGCGTTGCGCGCGAGCAGGTAGCGCCGGTACAGCGCGGGGTCCTCGCCGCTGGTGGAGGTCGCCGCAGACAGGCCCAGCTGCAGCTGCAGCGCGTTGGCGATGGCGATGGCGATATTGCGCTGCAGGACGAAGATGTCGCGCAGTTCGCGGTCGAAACTCCGGGTCCAGATGGTGCGGTCGCCGTCGGCCTCGACCAGGTGGAGGCTGATGCGCAGCCGCTCGCCGTCCTGGCGCACGCTGCCTTCGAGCATGTGCGTCGCCTGCAGCCGCCGCGCCACCTCGGCAGCGGGCAGGTTGGCATCGCGAAACTTGAACGAGGCCGTGTGCGAGATCACCCGCAGGCCGTCGATGTGGGCCAGCAGGCCGATCATTTCCTCGCTCAGGCCATCGGCAAACGCCTGGCCGCGCGGGTCGTCGCCGACGGCGTGCATCGGCAGGACCGCCAGCACCGGCGCCGGCCTGGCCGGCGGTGCTCCGCCGGATGGCGATCGCCATAGCCACCAGGCCAGGGAAACCGCTGCGATCGCGAACACCAGGGCGGCGTAGACGAGGCGGCGGCGCGAGGCCGGTCGTGATGCCGGCTGCGGCAATCCGGGGGCATCGGGTTCCGGGGCGGGCCCGGCCGCATCGCCGGTCAGGGCCGCCTCGGGCGGGGCCTCGCTGTCGCCGGCGCGCCGGTTGTGGGCGGCGTTCGCGTCCGCCCCGATTTCCGGCGATGTGTCCGGCAGGTCGAAACGATAGCCGTAGCCGTACACCGTGTGCAGGTAGCGCGAGCTCTGGGCGTCTTCGCCGAGGGCGTGCCGGACCAGGGTGACGACCCGGTTGAGCACGCCAGGCGTGACGTGGCGGTGGCCCCAGACCTGGTCGAGGATCTCGTCGCGCGAGAACACCTGGCCGGGTGATCCGGCCAGCAGTTCGAGGACGGCGAACGCCTTGGGTTCCAGCGCCTGCGGTTGTCCGGCGCGCAGCAGGCGTCGTCCCGGAAGGTCCAGGACGATGTCGTCGAAGCGGAGCACGGGCGGTTCGGGTCGGGTCATCGCGGCACGTGGGAAAACACCCAATTACGGATACGGGGGCCAGCCGTGCACACGGCCTAAGCTTTTCCAAAGGATTGGCGCAAGGCCAAAGACAAGCCTGTGCTCGCCCTCAGGCCAGCCTCAAGACCTGAATGCCGCGCAGCGCGAGTCTGGTCGCGCCGGAACCTGCCGGCGACCCCGGGAGCCTCCCATGAATGCCCGCAATGCCCGCAATGCCTGTCTCACCCGTCCCGCGCTCCTCGCGCTGGCACTGCTCGTCCCGGCCGCTGCCGCAGCCCAGGTGGCCGATGACGCCACCGCGCCAACGATCACCATCGACTGCCAGCGTCCGCTGCTGCCCAGCCAGCAGGCGATCGCCCGCCTGACCGGCGTCGACAACCCGGGCCAGGCTTACGCCGTGCGGACGCGGCTGATGATCGACACGCAGCGCGCCTGCCAGCGCAGCCCCGGCATCGTCCAGCTGGTGCTGGCCAGGCCGCAGCAGTCGCAGCGGTTGGCCGGACGCTGAGACGACTCAGCCGGGCAGGCGGAAGAACGCGCGCGCCGTGGCGGTGCTGTTGGCCGCCGAGGTGGCAACGTCCTCGCCGCGGTCGCGGGCGAGCTCCTCGACGATGTGCGCCAGGTACATCGGCTCGTTGCGACGGTGCGGCGGCGCCGGCCGGATCGTGCGCGGCAGCAGGTAGGGCGCGTCGGTCTCGATCATCAGGCGGTTGGCCGGAATCGACTTCACCAGCTCGCGCAGGTGCTGGCCGCGGCGCTCGTCGCAGAGCCAGCCGGTGATGCCGATGTGCCAGTCGCGGTCGAGGTAGTCGAACAGCTCCTCGCGGGTGCCGGTGAAGCAATGCACCACCGCCGGGCCGATGCGACCGTCGAAGTTGTTCATCATCGCCATGAAGTCGGCGTGGGCATCGCGCTGGTGCAGGAACAGCGGCTTGCCGGTGTCGACGGCGATCTGCAGCTGCTGCTCGAAGGCGCGCCGTTGCGCCGGCCGCGGCGAGAAGTCGCGGAAGTAGTCGAGCCCGCATTCGCCGACGGCGACGACCTCGGCATGGGAATGCAGCTCACGCAGCTGCGCATCGCATTCGCTGGTGTACTCGCTGGCATGGTGCGGGTGCACGCCGGCCGTGGCGAACAGCTTGCCGGGATGCTGCTTCGCCAGCTTCAGCGCCAGCGGCGAATGCTCGCGGCTGGCGCCGGTGACCACCATCTGCGCCACCCCGGCTTCGCGGGCGCGGGCGAGCACGGCGTCGCGGTCGTGATCGAACGAGTCGTGGGTGAGGTTGGCGCCGATGTCGACCAGTTGCATGGCAGGAGAGCATTGCAGGGCGGGGCAGTCTAGCAACCGCGGCGGTGCAGGCCGATCCGCGCGCCTGTCGCGCGCCCGCGGTGCACTCCCGCCTTATCCTTGTGCGGTGAACGAGCAAGCCCGGCAAGCGCCCACCTTCCCCATCGACGAACTGCTGCCGCGGATCCGCGCCAGCCTGGCCGGGCACCCGCGCCTGGTCCTGGAGGCGCCCCCGGGCGCGGGCAAGACCACGCAGGTGCCGCCGGCGCTGCTCGATGCGCCGTGGCTGCGCGGCCAGAAGATCGTGATGCTGGAACCGCGCCGGGTTGCCGCGCGTGCCGCCGCCGGGTTCATGTCCCGCCAGCGTGGCGAGCCGGTCGGCGAAACCATCGGCTACCGCATCCGCTTTGAGAACAAGGTGTCGGCGCGGACCCGGATAGAAGTCGTCACCGAGGGCATCCTGACGCGGATGCTGCAGGACGATCCGATGCTGGAAGGCATCGGCGCACTGCTGTTCGACGAATTCCACGAGCGCCATCTCGCTGCCGACCTCGGCCTGGCGCTGGCATTGGATGTGCAGTCGGGCCTTCGCGAGGACCTGCGCATCGTGGTGATGTCGGCCACGCTCGATGGCGAGCGCCTGGCCGGGTTCCTCGACGCACCGCGATTGAGCAGTGCAGGGCGCAGCTATCCGGTGACCGTTGGCCATTTCCCGAGCCGGCGCGACGAGGCGCTCGAGCACCAGTCGCGGCGCGCGGTCGAACACGCATTGGCCGAGCACCCGGGCGACGTGCTGGTGTTCCTGCCGGGGCAGCGCGAGATCGCCAGGGTGCAGGCGGCGCTCGAATCCAGCCTGGCGGTCGCGGGCGGCAACGCAGCCGACGTGCTGACCCTGCATGGCGAGCTGCCGGTGGAGCAGCAGTCGCGCGTGTTGCAGCCCGATCCGGACGGACATCGTCGCGTCGTGCTCGCCACCAACGTTGCCGAGTCCAGCGTGACCCTGCCGGGCGTGCGCGTGGTGATCGACAGCGGCCTGGCGCGCGAGCCCCGCTATGACCCCAACAGCGGCTTCGCCCGGCTCGATGTCGTCAACATCGCCCAGGCCTCGGCCGACCAGCGCGCCGGTCGTGCCGGTCGCGTCGCCGAAGGCTGGGCGTACCGGCTCTGGCCGCAATCGCAGCGCCTGGAGCCGCAGCGTCGCGCCGAGATCGGCCAGGTGGAACTGGCCTCGCTCGCGCTCGAACTGGCCGCATGGGGCGATGCCAACCTGCGTTTCGTCGACCCACCGCCGGGCGGCGCGCTGGCCGCCGCACGCGAGCTGCTGCAGCGACTGGGGGCCCTCGATGGCGGCGCGATCACACCGCTCGGCCGGCGCATGCTGGCATTGGGCACGCATCCGCGTCTGGCGGCGATGCTGCTGGCGCCGACACAGGCCGCCGAAAAGGCGCTGGCCTGCGATCTGGCGGCGCTGGTGGAGGCGCGCGACCCGTTGCGCTCGCGCAGCGACGCAGTGGCCGAGCGCTGGCAGGCGCTGGCCGCATTCCGCGCCGGTCGCGTTGGCGCCGACGCCTCGCGCTCGGCGCTGGCGGCGATCGACCAGGCCGCCAGGCAGTGGCGCCGGCGCCTGCGCGTGGATGCGAACCCGCCGGCGTCCGCGCCGCCGCACCTGCTGGGCGATCTGCTGCTGCACGCATTCCCGGACCGGATCGCGCGCCAGCATCCGGGCGACCCGTATCGCTATCAGCTCGCAAACGGCCGCAGCGCAAAAATCTTCGACGACAGCGCCCTCTACGGTGAACCGTGGATCGCCATCAGCGAACTGCGCGACGATCCACGCGATGCCCGCGTGATGCGCGCCGCACCGCTCGACGAACAGCGGTTGCGCCAGGATTTCCCGAAGCGATTCGTCAGCGAGGACCGCGTCGTCTGGGACAGCGCCCTGCGCGGCATCGCGGCCGTGCGCGAGCAGCGCTTCGACCGCATCGTCATCGACAGCCGCCCGCTGGCCAAGCCTGACCCATCGCGTTACGCAGACGCGCTGGTCGATGCCGTCCGCCAGCTCGGCCTGCAGGCGCTGCCGTGGACCTCCTCGCTGTCGCAATGGCGCGCCCGCGTGCGCTGCCTGCGCGCCTGGATGCCCGAGCTCGCGCTGCCCGACCTGTCCGATGATGCGCTGTTGTCCACGCTCGACGCGTGGCTCAAGCCCGTGCTCAGCGGCAAGACCCGTCTCGATGCATTGGCCGAGCAGGAACTCGGCGAAGCACTGCGCTCGCAGCTCGACTGGTCGCTGCGGCAGAAGGTCGATGCGCTCGCGCCGACCCGGATGACCGTGCCGTCGGGAATGGATCGATCGATCGAATATGCCTTTGATGACTCCGGCGACCAGCCGGTGCCTCCGGTGCTGGCGGTGAAGCTGCAGGAGTTGTTCGGCCTGGCCGACACGCCGCGCATCGCCGAAGGGCGCGTGCCGCTGACGCTGCACCTGCTCTCACCCGGCGGCAAACCGCTGCAGATCACCCAGGACCTGCGCGGCTTCTGGGATCGGACCTACCCGGAAGTGAAGAAGGAAATGAAGGGCCGTTACCCCAGGCACCCATGGCCGGACGATCCGTGGACCGCGGCCGCGACGCACCGCGCCAAGCCGCGCGGAACCTGACCGGGTCTTTCTCGAACATGCCCTCGCGCCCTCGCGCCTGCGCGGATCGCTACACTCCTGCCCATGAATTCACCGCTCGACGATGCCGGGTTCCTGCCGTTCAAGCTCGACCTGGTCGGGCGGCGCGTGCTGTGGTTGCAGTTCGATGCGGCGCAGCGGCGCGAGGCGGCATTCCTCGACGACCGCGCACTGCCGGCAAATGCGCAGGGCGGCTGGATGCCGCTCGACGCGATGCCAGCGCGCGCCAGCGATGCGATCGCGCCGGCCGACGCCATCTTCCACATCGGCCATTGCGGCTCGACCCTGCTGAGCCGCCTGCTCGACAGCTGGCCACACGTGCAGGGCCTGCGTGAGCCGTTGCCTCTGCGCACCCTGGCCGAGGCCTGGCCCGAGTTGCAGCAACCGCAGTCGCGGCTGTCGTCCGCACAGGCGGCGCAGCTGTTGCGCGCGCTGTGGTCGCGCTGGTCGCAGCCGCTGCCGCCGCAGACGCGCAGCGTGGTCAAGGCCACCAGCAGCTGCAATGGATTGATCGTGCCGCTCCTGGAGCTGCAGCCAGCGATGCGCGCGGTCCTGCTCGACATGCCGTTGCGGCCCTATCTTGCGACGCTGCTGAAATCGCCGGCATCGGTGCTCGATGCCGCCGCCGCCGCCGGCGAGCGCCTGCGCGACCTGCATGCGCGCGGATACCTGGGGAAAGACGCTGACGGCGTCGCATTGCACGCGTTGACCCTGCCGCAGCAATGCGCGATGGGCTGGCTGGCCGAGCGCGTCCGCTTCGATGCGATCGCGCGCGGCGAGCACGGTGCACGCGTAGTGCGCCTGGATTTCGACGCACTGCTGGCGCAACCGGTCGAGCAACTGCACAGGGTCGTCGCCCACCTTGGCCTCGACCCCGCCGGGCTCGACGACGCCATGGCGTCGCCTGCATGGGGCCGCTATTCGAAGGCGCAGACACACGGCTACAGCCGCGACGACCGCGCCCACGACCTGGCACTGGCCCTGCAGCGGCACGCTGCGGAAATCGCCGAAGGAGAGGCGTGGGTGGAAGTCCTGCTGCAACGCCATCCCTCATTGCGGGCAGCCGCCGCGGGCTAGCGCCGCAGCTGCCTGCGCCTCAGGTGTCGGCCCACATCCGGAATAGGTTGGTCCGCAGCGATTCCAGCAGCACCTGCAGGCGTTGGCGGTCAGCGCCGCTGGCGACCAGCGTGCGTGCTTCTTCCAGCTGCACCAGCAGTTCGCGCCGGCCGATGTCGGCCACCCAGCTCTGCAGCCAGGTGATCGCCGCCAGGCGCACGCCGCGGGTCACCGGCGTGACGCGGTGGATGGTGGTCGACGGATACAGGATCGCGCTGCCAGGCTCGAGCTTGTAGGTCAGCTCCTGCGCGCCCAGCTGGATGGTCAGCTCGCCGCCGTCGTACTCGGCCGGATCGTTGAGGAACACCGTGCACGACAGGTCGCTGCGCATCGGCGGCGTCGACGGGAACAGGGCTTCGTCGACGTGCCAGCCATAGTTCATGCCCGGCTCGTAGCGAACCACCGTGGTCCGCGCCATCGTGCGCGGCTGCGCGAACACGCGCAGCTCCGGAAAGCGCATGAGGGCATCGCGCGCAATCTGGGCAATGCGGGTATTGGCCGGGTCTTCCTGCGGCGCCTGCAGATTCTGCTTCACCGACGAATCGGGATTGGTGACGCGGCCGTCGCCGAAACGCACCTGTGGCAACAGCTCGCGCACCGCCTGCAGTTCGGCGGCGGAGAGCACGTTGGGCAACACTCGGATCATGGCGGGCCACGCAGGAGTGGATCAGGGCAACGGCCATGATCGGCATTCAGCCGCGAGCCGGCAACCGTGCACATCGCTCACGCCGCTTCAACGAAGCGGCGTGGACACTGCAGCCCTGCCCACGTTTCCCGGGATTGACCACGATGAGCAAGTTCACCGACCTGCCCGAACGCGCACTGGAGCTGGCTTCCGCCGTCGGCGACAACCTCCGCCACGCCGTGCCCAGCGTCACCCAGCACGCCGGAAAATGGCTCGAGACAGGGGCGAAACTCGGCGTGGTCAAGGGCGGCGTGCAGGTCGCGGGCAAGTTCGTGCGCCGCAATCCGGTGCTGGTGGCGGCCGCGGTGGCCGGTGCCGGCCTGCTCTGGTACGCGGCCAAGCGCCGTGCCCGCAACGCCGAGAACGGCAGCGGCGCGGCCATCGAAGGGACGGCACGCCGGGTCGAGGCACAACGCACCGCACGCCGCCCGGCGCCCCGGCGCACGCGCCAGGCTCCCGCCGAGTAGGCCCAGCGCCTAGTCGATGGCCAGCGCCTAGTCGATGGTGATCGGCCCGGCCTCGGGCAATTCGATGATGAACCGGGAACCGCCGTGCCGGCGCGGCTCGTACCAGAGCTGGCCGCCGGCGTTGGCGATGATGCGCTTGGCCAGCGACAGGCCCAGGCCGTTGGACAGGCCGGTCGGGTCGGCGCCTTCGTGCAGTCGCACGAACGGTTTGAACAGTTCGCGCTGGCGGTTTTCCGGGATGCCCGGGCCGCGATCGGCGACGATCAGCTGCCAGTAGCCCGGTGCGCCGCTGCGCGCGGTCAGCAGCAACTCGCAGTCGGGCGCGTATTTCATCGCATTGGTCACCAGGTTCTCGCTGACCTGGCGCAGCACGCGCGGGTGGATCGCGACCTGCGCCGGTCCAGCCGGCGGCCGCAGGTTGACGCGGATGCCGCGCGTTTCCAGCTGGATCTCGTAGCGCTGCAGCAACCACTCCAGCGTTTCGCCCACGTCGGCGCGTTCGGCCGGCACCTCCTGCCCGCGACGACCGGCCTGGCTTTCCAGGTAATGGCGGATGTAGCCCAGGGCGTCGTCGGCGCTCTCGTGGATCATCTGCAGGTAGCGCGGGACCCGTTCGGGCTTGCACACGCCGCTGCGCAGCAGTTCGCCGGCGAACAGCACGCTGCTGAGCGGGTTCTTCAGGTCGTGGGCGACCAGGTTGACCAGTTCCTCGCGCTCGCGGGCGACGCGTTCGAGGCGGTCGCGGGTGAGCTTGAGGCCGACGTGGGCGTTGACCCGGGCCAGCAGTTCTTCGGGCAGGAAGGGCTTGGTGACGTAGTCGACCACGCCCGCGTCGAAGGCGCGCAGCAGCAGGTCGCGGTCGTGGGCGGCGGTGACGAACACCACGGGCACCTGCAGCGGGCCGAGTTCGTGCAGCGCGGCGAGGACGTCGAAGCCGTCCATGCCGGGCATCATCATGTCGAGCAGGATCAGGTCGGGCGGCGATTCGACGTAGCGCTGCAGCGCTTCCTCGCCGCTGCCGGCGGTGATGACCTCGTAGCCCTGGCGGACCAGGAGGGTTCCGACCACGCGCAGGTTCACGTTCTGGTCGTCGACGACCAGAATGCGACCCGAGGTGCTCGGGCCCGAACTGCTTGTTGCTATGGCCATGCGTCCGTGTCCCCGTGGCGGCGACGTCCCCTCTCGCGCCGCGGCAGCATCGGGCCAGACGTTAGCAGAAACCTGCCGGATTGCGCGCATTTTCCACCCCATGGCCCGCAGAACCTTGCCGGGATCGGTCGACATCCGGTCATGGTCCGCAACACGGCGTTGCGGGATGCGTCTGCCCCAGAGACCACAACGCGTCGCATCATGTAACACCCTACTCCTGCCGCGCCCCCCTCATGAGCCAGTCCACCCGGCCGCCCGGCCGTTCGTCGCTGCAGGTGGCGCCCTTCCCCTCCGGCGGCATGGCCACCCGGCCTGGCAACTGGGAACGCCACCCGCGACGGTCTCCGGCCAGGATCCAGCAATGACCGCCGCCACTTCCCACGACCCCGCCGCGCGCCGGATCGGCTTCACCCTGGCCGCCGCCGGCGCGGTGCTGTTCTCGGCCAAGGCGATCCTGGCCAAGTTCCAGTACCGCTACGGCATCGACGCCCTCGATGTGCTGGCGCTGCGCATGCTGCTGTCGCTGCCGCTGTTCGTCGCCCTGGGCATCCACGAATCGCGACGGTCCGCACGCGCGCCGATCAGCCGGCGCGACTTCGGCCTGATCCTGATCCTCGGCGTGCTCGGCTACTACCTGTCGAGCCTGTTCGACTTCTGGGGACTGGAATACGTGCCGGTGTCGCTGGAACGGCTGATCCTCTTCCTCAACCCGACCTTCGTGCTGCTGATCGGCATGTTCGCCTTCGGCCGCAAGGTGGCGCGCAAGGAATGGGTCGCGATGGCGGTGAGCTATGCCGGCGTGGCGCTGGTGTTCGTCGAAAACCTGCGCGTGCAGGGCGAGCACGTGCTGCTGGGCAGCGGCCTGGTGCTGCTGGCGGCGCTGAGCTACGCGCTGTACCTGGCGATGTCGGGCCAGCTGATCCAGCGCATCGGCTCGCTGCGACTGGTGGCGTATGCGATGTGCGTGTCGACTGCGGCCACGGTGCTGCACTACCTGTTGATGCGCGATCCGGCGCACCTGCTGCAGCTGCCTGCGCCGGTCTATTGGCTTGCGCTGGTCAACGCGATCTTCTGCACGTTCCTGCCGGTGACCTTCACGATGGGCGCGGTGGCGCGGCTGGGCGCGGGATCGGCCGCGCAGATGTCGGTGATCGGACCGGTGTCGCTGGTGTTCCTCGGCGCGTGGCTGCTGGGCGAACCGATCACGGCGGTGCAACTGGTGGGCACCGCGGTGGTGCTCGGTGGCGTGCTGCTGCTGACGCGGCCCGGGGCGAATTCGGTGCCGGTGGCGAACTTCGCAGCCGATAGCGACCCCGATGAAGAGACGCGAGGCTGATGCCGCCGAAGCGGGCCGGTGCTCAATCGCAGTGACGCCACTGGCCCGGCGCGAGCTCGCCGAGCCGGTACGGGCCGATCGCCACGCGCACCAGGCGCAACGTCGGCAGCCCGACTGCGGCGGTCATGCGCCGCACCTGGCGGTTGCGCCCTTCGCCGATGGTGATTTCCAGCCACCCATCCGGCACGGTCTTGCGGAACCGCACCGGCGGATCGCGCGGCCATAGCCAAGGCGGGTCGATGCGCCGCGCCTGCGCCGGCAGCGTCGGGCCGTCATTGAGGGCGACACCGCGCGCGAGCGCGGCGACCTGGTCCTCGGCGGGATCGCCTTCGACCTGCACCCAGTAGGTCTTGGGTTGTTTGTGCCGCGGGTCGGTCAGGCGATGCGCGAGCGCGCCGTCGTCGGTGAGCAGCAGCAGGCCTTCGCTGTCGTGGTCGAGACGACCTGCGGCATAAACGTCAGGGGGCAGGCCGAAGCCGGCCAGCGTCGGACGCGGTGGCGTGCTGCGGTCGGTGAACTGGCACAGCACGCCATAGGGCTTGTTGAACGCGAGGATCACTTCGCCTTGCGGAAGCGCAGCGTCATCCGGTCGCTTTCGCCGATGGCCTTGTACTTGGCGTCGTCGGCGGCGTCATGGCGGTTCACCGGCGGCAGCGTCCACACACCATTCGGATGGTCGGTGGTGTCCTTGGCATTGGCGTTGACCTCGCTCTTGGCCTCGAGCACGAAGCCGGCGCCCTGGGCCAGCTGGATCACCAGCGCCTCGGTCAGGTAGCCCGACTCCTTCTGCCTGGCCAGGTCGGTGCCCGGCTTGGCGCGATGGTCGACCACGCCGAGCGTGCCGCCCGGCTTGAGGACGTCATGGAACGCCTTGAAATAGGCCTCGGCATTGTTGTCGCTGACCCAGTTGTGGGCATTGCGGAAGGTCAGCACGGTGTCGGCCGATCCGGCCGGGCCGAAGTTGGGCGCCTTCGGATCGAACCCGCGCACTTCCGGTGTGCCGTACACAGCCGCGTTGCCGGCGAACTTGCCGCGCAACGTCTTGTTGGCGTCGTAGCGGTACTTGGGCTGGCCCGGGATCGCGTCATCGGAGACCGCGGCGACGTAATGGCCGCCATCCTTCAGATACGGCGCGAGGATCTCGGAGTACCAGCCGGTGCCGGGGGTGATCTCGATCACCGTCTGCTGCGGGGCCACGCCGAAGAAGGCGAGCGTCTCGCGCGGATGGCGGTAAGGATCGCGCGCGACATTACGCGGATCGCGGACGCTGCCGGCGATGGCGGCGTCGAGGGCGGCGCTGTTGTCGGGCGCCGCGGTTGCCGGCGCGGCCGCTGCCTCGGCGGCGGTGTCGTGCACGGTGCTGGCGCAACCGGCGAACGCGACGGAAATCAGGCTGGACAGCAGGACGACGGGCAGCGTGCGTTTCATGCGGTGGGCTCCAGGCCAAGGCTCGGTACGGGGGCGCCAGCCTAACCCCTGGCGCTGCCGGCAGCCATCACCCGCCCTTGCGACGCCCGGCCGGTGCGGCCGGCCTGGCCGCGCGCCGCGGCGGCTTCATGCGGGGTGGCGGCACGCGCGGTGGCGGCAGCGCTTCGGCGGCTTCGTACACCTGCGCTTCCTCCAGCAGCCAGTCGCGGAACACGGCCAGCCCACCGTGTCCGCGCGAGCGTGGCGGGAACACCAGGTAATGCGCGAACTCGGCCTTGAAGCGCTCGTCGAACAATGGCACCAGGCGCCCGGCATCGATCAGCGGGCGTGCAAGCGTCATCCGCCCGAGCACGATGCCAAGCCCTTCGACTGCCGCACGATGCAGGTTCTCCGAATCGTCGAGGATGGCAACGAAGCGCTCCGGTGGCGTACCGCCGAACTGCGCGAACCATTCGCTCCAGCGACCGCCGGGCGCACCCAGCAGCGGGAAGCTGCCGAGCGTTTCCAGCGTCGGGTAACCCAGGCGCTCCAGCAGTGCCGGACTTGCGGTGGGCGTCACCCAGTCGTTGAACAGGTGCACCGCTTCCAGGCCGGGCCATTGACCCGGGCCGAAGCGGATGCCGGCGTCGATCGAGGTGTCGCGGGCGAAGTCGACCACGCCGACATTGGATTGCAGGCTGATCTCCAGTTGCGGGTTCGCGGCGAGAAAACGCGGCAGCCGCGGCACCAGCCAACTCGATGCGAACGACGGCATCAGCGTGATGGTCAGCGAGTCGTCGCGGCATGCGCGCGGCTGCAGCGCGCGCTCGATGGCATCCAGGTGCGGCGCGATGCGTTCGTACAGCGCCTGGCCGTCATCGGTGAGGCGCACACCGCGCGCGCCACGCACGAACAGGCGTCGGCCCAGGCGCTCCTCGATCGCGCGTATCTGGTGGCTGAGCGCACTGACGGTGAGGTGCATCGATTCGGCGGCGCGGGTGAGGTTGCCCATGCGCGCGGCCGCCGCAAAACCGATCAGGGACTGCAGGGGCGGACGACTCATCCGAGGTTCTCCATTGCCTGGGCCTGGAACTGTGAGACTTGAGGACAGCTCAAGTCTAGGTTGCAAAACCGTCGCTTTTTCTTCGAAACCAGCAGGCCTATCTTGCAACCTGTTCAAGGAAGTTGTCCACGCCAGGCAGGCGATCCCGTCCAAGGAGTCCGTCATGAACATCTTCACCAATCTGCTGTTCCTGCAGGGCCAACAGGCCGAGCCGCATCCGTTCGACGAGGACGATGACCGTTACTCGCACGGCTACGGCAACGCTGCCGCATCGCACAGGTTCTTTGCCCCGCTGGGCCACGCGCGCGCTGCCAGGAAGAGCGCCGACGCAGTGCCCGCACCCGACCTTGACGCGCGCTGTGCGCTGGCTGGCTGCGGCTGAATACGAAGCGGCCGGACCGCAGCGCCATCGAATCGCGCCTCATCCAGGACGGCGTGGCGCACACCTTCGAACTGGATGCAGCCGCGTTCGAGCGTGCCATCGCCGCGGCGCCGCCCCTGGTCTATCCGCCGCTACCCCTGACCCGCTATTGAGGTCGATCGCCATGCCCGGAACGTTGCGGGCATGGCCGGGGCTGTGCGGCATCACACGCGCTAAACCGGCCACCCAGGCACTCGTTGAAGACAAGTGCCCGCGCTTCGCGCAAGCTTTCCGTCATGTGGACTGGAACCCTCTACGCGCTCGCTGCCGGCCTGATGTGGGGCCTGGTATTCATCGGCCCCCTGCTGCTGCCCGAATACCCGGCGGCGCTGCAATCGGTCGGGCGCTACCTCGCCTTCGGCCTGATCGCGCTGCCGCTGGCGTGGATGGATCGCGCCGCGCTGTGTCGGCTCACGCGCAGCGACTGGATTGAAGCGCTGAAGCTGGCGGTCATCGGCAACCTCATCTATTACCTCTGCCTTGCCAGCGCGATCCAGCGTGCCGGGGCGCCGCTGCCGACGATGATCATCGGCACACTGCCGGTGGTGATCGCGATCAGCGCCAACCTGCGCGACCAGCGCCGCGATGGCCGCCTGCCCTGGCGCAAGCTCGCGCCATCGCTGTTGCTGATCGCCCTCGGTATCGGCTGCGTCAACCGGGTCGAGCTGCAGGCCCTGCGCGCCGATCCCGATGCCGACCTCGTGCGCTACGGGCAAGGCGCCGTGCTCGCGCTGGTCGCCGTCGCCTGCTGGACCTGGTACCCGTTGCGCAATGCCGACTGGCTGCGCGCGCACCCCGACCGCAACCCGCGCACCTGGGCCACCGCGCAGGGCGTGGCCACGCTGCCCCTGGCGGCGGCCGGCTACGCCCTGCTCTGGTTTGGGATGTCGTTCGCGGGCTCGGATTTTCCGATGCCGTTCGGCCCCCGTCCGTGGTTCTTCATCGGCCTGATGGCGGCGATCGGCCTGTTCGCGTCCTGGCTCGGCACGACCTGCTGGAACGAAGCCAGCCAGCGCCTGCCGACCGCGCTGGCGGGGCAGCTGATCGTGTTCGAGACCCTGGCCGCCCTGGCCTACGCGTTCGCGCTGCGTGGCCGGATGCCGGGCCCGCTGACCCTGCTCGGCATCGCGCTGCTGATCGCCGGGGTGATGTGGGCCGTGCGGATCCGCCCGGAACCGGTGACCGCGGCGAGCCACGCCACCTGAACGAGCGCGGCGGTTCCGCCGCGACCGCCAAGCCGTTACGATCCGGGCGTGGCGCGCGGTATGCCACGCCTGTGAAGCGCAACGGGGAAGCGCATGTCGCCAAGAGTTCTCATCGTCACCTTGTCGTTGGCCCTGGGCGCGGTCAGCGGCGCGTTCGGCTATTCGCTGATCGCCGCCAAGCGCGAGCCGGCGAAGCTGGCCGCCGCGCGTGCGGAGGGCCGCGCCGAAGGTCGCGCCGAAGCCGAGAAGGCGGTGACCGACGAACTGGCCGCGCTCAAGCCGGTCGTGTTCGGCAAGGCGGCCGACGCCGAATCGAAAGTGGGCGGCGTCCAGTTCGGCTACGAGTACGTCAAGCCCAAGAACCCCGCGCTGGAGGAGTACTACAAGCTCGCCCACGACGGCGACCTGCTGCACAAGATGCCGGAAGTGCACGCCATCGACGGCATGCTGATGCTGCCGAGGCAGATCAACTACCTCACCGCCGAATGCGGCGAACCCAATGCGTTCTACACGCCGGAGCGCGGCGAAGTGGTCATGTGCTACGAGACCATGAAGGTGCTGCTCGAGCGCGGCCGCGAACTGGCCGCGCAGAACAAGCTTGGCGAGGGCTATGCGGAGCGCTACCTGGAAGCGAACGTGCGCTTCATCATCCTGCACGAGACCGGCCACGCCCTGATCAACATGCTGCAGATCCCGATCACCGGGCGCGAGGAAGATGCGGTCGACCAGCTCGCCACCACGCTGATGCTGCGCTTCGCCGGCCTGGACGAATCCACCGGCGTGGTGACCGAGAACCTGCGCATGGCATCGAACTGGTTCCTCGCGCGCAGCACCGGCGAATACAACCTGGATGCGTATGCCGACGAGCACGCGCTCGGCGAGCAGCGCTACTTCAACCTGCAGTGCCTGTTGTATGGCAGTGACCCGGCGCGCTACCTGAGCATCGTCACCGACGGCGACCTGCCGGAGGCGCGCGCCAAGGGTTGCCCGGAAGAAGCACGACGCATCAGCCGCTCGTGGCTGCGCCTGTTGCTGCCGTATGTTGCGCCGAAGTTCGAGATGACCGAAGAGAAGGCGAACCGCCTGTTCCAGCAGCGCGAACAGGAACGCGATCGCAACGCGTCGTTGCCGTACGTGCGTTGAGGCGGGGCGGTAGCGGCTTCGCCGTTGCCCCGCTTCCGGCCCTTCGGGCCACCTTCTCCCACAAGGGGAGAAGGAAGCGCAGAACCCTCTCGCCTTACAGCGCCGCCACCGCCGCGTTGAACGTCGCGCTCGGCCGCATCGCCTTCGCCGTCAGCGCCAGATCCGGGTGGTAGTAGCCGCCGATCTCCACCGGCTTGCCCTGCACCGCAGCGAGCTCCTCGACGATCTTCGTCTCGTTGCTCTCCAGCGCCGCGGCCAGCTTGGCGAAGCGGGCCTTCAGGCCGGCATCGGCATCCTGCGCCGCCAGGGCCTGCGCCCAGTACATCGCCAGGTAGAAGTGGCTGCCGCGGTTGTCGATGTCGCCGACCTTGCGCGAAGGTGACTTGTCGTTGTCGAGGAACTTGCCGTTGGCGGCATCGAGTGCGTCGGCCAGTACGCGCACGCGCGCATCGCCGTAGCGGTCGGCCATGTGTTCGATCGAGGCGGCCAGCGCCAGGAACTCGCCGAGCGAATCCCAGCGCAGGTAGTCCTCTTCGACGAACTGCTGCACGTGCTTGGGCGCCGAACCGCCGGCGCCGGTCTCGAACAGGCCGCCGCCGGCCATCAGCGGCACGATCGACAGCATCTTGGCGCTGGTGCCCAGCTCCATGATCGGGAACAGGTCGGTCAGGTAGTCACGCAGCACGTTTCCGGTCACCGAGATGGTGTCCTCGCCCTTGCGGATGCGCTCGAGCGACAGCTTCATCGCGTCAACCGGCGCCAGGATGCGGATGTCCAGGCCGCTGGTGTCGTGGTCCTTGAGGTAGCGCTCGACCTTGGCGATCACGTTGGCGTCGTGTGCGCGCTGCGGGTCCAGCCAGAACACCGCGGGGGTGTGGCTCAGGCGCGCGCGGTTGACGGCAAGCTTGACCCAGTCCTGGATCGGCGCGTCCTTGGTCTGGCACATGCGCCAGATGTCGCCGGCTTCCACCGCATGCTCCATCAGCACGTTGCCGGCCTCGTCGAGCACGCGCACGGTGCCGTCGGCCGGGATCTGGAAGGTCTTGTCGTGGGAACCGTACTCCTCGGCCTTCTGCGCCATCAGGCCGACGTTGGGCACGCTGCCCATTGTCGCCGGGTCGAATGCGCCGTTGGTCCTGCAGTCGTCGATCACCGCCTGGTAGATGCCGGCGTAGCAGCGGTCCGGGATCACCGCCTTGGTGTCCTGCAGCCTGCCGTCGGTGTTCCACATGCAGCCCGAGTCGCGGATCATCGCCGGCATCGAGGCGTCGACGATGACGTCGCTGGGCACGTGCAGGTTGGTGATGCCCTTGTCGGAGTTGACCATCGCCAGCGCCGGACGCCGGGCGTACTCGCTGGCAATCTCGATCTCGATCGCGGCGGCAACGTCGGCAGGCAGCGAGGGCAGGCGCGAGTACAGATCGCCCAGGCCGTTGTTGGCGTCGAAGCCGGCCTGATCGAGTTCCTTGCCGTGCCTGGCCAGCGTGTCGCGGAAGAAGCGCTTGACCACGATGCCGAACATGATCGGGTCGGAGACCTTCATCATCGTCGCCTTCAGGTGCAGCGAGAACAGCACGCCCTGGGCCCTGGCATCCTCGATCTGCGCGTCGACGAAGCTCGACAGCGCACTGGCGCTCATCACCGAAGCGTCGATCAGCTCGCCGGCCTTGACCTTGATGTTGGTCTTGAGCATGTTGCGGCGGCCGTCCTTGCCGACCAGGTCGATCGAGACCGTGCCGGCCTGTTCGATCAGGCGCGACTGCTCGCTGCCGTAGAAGTCACCGCCGTCCATGTGCGCGACATGCGACTTCGATTCGCTGCTCCACTTGCCCATGCGGTGCGGATGCTTGCGTGCGTACTGCTTCACCGACGCCGGCGCGCGGCGGTCGGAGTTGCCTTCGCGCAGCACCGGGTTGACCGCGCTGCCCTTGACCTTGTCGTAGCGGGTCTTGATGTCGTTATCGCGCTCGCCCTGCGGCTCTTCCGGATAGTCCGGCAGCGCATAGCCCTGCTGCTGCAGTTCGACGATGGCCGCCTTGAGCTGCGGCACCGAGGCGCTGATGTTGGGCAGCTTGATGATGTTGGCGTCCGGCGTGGTCGCCAGTTCGCCCAGCTCGGCCAGGTGGTCGCCGATCTTCTGGTCATCCTTCAGGAAGTCCGGGAAGTGCGACAGGATGCGGCCGGCCAGCGAGATGTCGCGCGTCTCCACGGCAATGCCCGCGGTGGCGGTGTACGCCGCGACGATCGGCAGCAGCGACTGCGTGGCCAGGAACGGCGCTTCGTCGGTCAGCGTGTAGATGATCTTGGGAGTGTTGGACATGTCGGCGTGACTCGCTTGCGGATGCAGTGTGGTCGGGAGGCCTGGGCAGGCCCGGCAATACCGGCGCTGCCGGTAGGTGCCGATGGCGACGCGCGCCCGCGGGCGCGCAACCGTCGCATTGTCGCGGTTTCAGCTGGGGCGGGCAAAGCGCCAGGCGCAACGCTGTGTGCGCTGGCGCCGTCCATACGCCGGAGTGTTGGCCCCGTGTGCGGGCCTCAGCTGGCGCCGCAGCACTTCTTGTACTTCTTGCCGCTGCCGCACGGGCACGGCTCATTGCGGTCCGGCGTGGCTTCCTTGCGGATCGGCTCGCGCGGGGTCAGCGCATCGATGCGCTGGTGGTGCAGGTCGGCGAGCATGGCGGGCAGGCTGGCGATGACTTCCAGGCGCTCGCGATAGCTGACCGGGGTGCCCGGCTGCTCCGGGTCTTCGCCGACGATCTCGCCGCTGGCGAGGCGGTCGAAGCGCAGGAAGATCTCGTCGATCCACTCGTGTTCGTCCAGCCAGGTGTCCCAGGCGATCTCGCTCAGTTCGACGCCGCGGAAGAAACCGAAGGCCCAGTCGCGGCCGACATCGAGGTCGTCCTCCTGTTCCTCTTCCGGGTCCTCGGGCAGCCACAGCAGCGGGGCGAGGTGGTCGGGCAGGTCGTCTTCGCCGAAGCGCACGCGCTGGCTGACCATGTTCCAGTGGCCCTGCAGCAGGGCTTCGACCTGCTGGCGCTCTTCGTCGTCCTTCCAGCGCGGCTGCGTACCCCAGACCGGCCCCTGCCACTGCTCGAACGCAATGGTTTCCGGGCCCACGGCGAGCGCCGACAGGTAGCCGTCGAGCGCTTCCAGGTTGAAGCCCTTGAAGGGCACCGCGCGCTGTTCCAGAAGTTCGGCCAGTTGTTCGATCTGGGTGTCGTCGAGATAGGCGGGGGCTTTCATCGGGGGACTCGGGGTCGCAGAAACGCGACATGGTAGTCGCATGCGTGTTTTCTCGCCGAGAATGCAGCCATTCCGCCCGATTCAGTGTTGTATCCAGATGACCAGCCTCTGCCCATGTGGCCTCGGCCGCCCCTACACCCAATGTTGTGGCCCGCTCCACGCAGGCGGGGTTGCCGAGACGGCCGAAGCGCTGATGCGGTCGCGTTACAGCGCGTTTGTCCTTGCGGACGTCTCCTACCTGCTGGCCACGTGGCATCGCGACACGCGGCCGCCGGCGCTGGATCTGGGCGAGGCAGGCGCCACGCGCTGGCTCGGGCTGGAGGTCAGGCGCCACGCGATGACCGGCGCCGACCGCGCCACCGTCGAGTTCGTCGCCCGCTGCAAAGTGGGCGGAGCGCCGGCCGTGCGCCTGCACGAGGTCAGCCGGTTCGCGCGCGAGGATGGCCGCTGGTTCTACCTCGACGGTGAGTTTGCGTAAGGTAAAAAAAAGGGCGCGGCAAAGGACCGCGCCCATGCTTGCCCACCATGAGGTGGGGGAGAGAGAGGGTTGCCTTACTTGACCTCGAACTCGGTGGTAGAGGCCGATGCGCCGTTGACGGTGACTTCGGCCTTGTACTTGCCGGCCGGCCACGGCTTGGCATTGGTGAACTCGAAGTTGGTGGTTTCCGCGCCATTGGTGTTGAGCGCCTGCTTCATGTCGCCGGCGGTCTGGCCGTCCTGGTAGAGCAGCCGCGCGCCGATCTCGGCGTTGCTGGCGGTACCGTCGGTGGCCACCGAGACGATGATCTTGTCCTTCGAGGTGAAGGCCATCGTCGGCGCGGCGATCTTCTTGTCGGCGCCCGCGGCGGTGCCGAGGGTGACGCTGGTGACGCTCACGCCAGCCGGTACGGCTGCCGGCATCGGTTCGGCCGGCGGCATCGGCGCGGTCTCGGCCGGCGGCGGCGTCACCGCGACCGGTTCTTCCTTCTTCTTGCAGCCCACCACCGCCAGCGATGCCAGCAGGGCTACGGCCACGGCGTAGTTCACGCGGTTGCGGATCATCATGTGTCGATCTCCTTGGAATTCTGTGCGCGGAAAACTTCAGTCCAGCGGCGGGTCAGTCCAGCGGCGGGATCTTGAGGACCTGGCCGGGCTGGATCTTGTCGGGGTCGTCGAGCTGGTCGCGATTGGCTTCGAAGATCGCGTTCCACTTGTTCGCACTGCCGTAGAACTGCTTGGAGATGTGCGAAAGCGTGTCGCCCTTGGCGACGGTGTAGGACTGTTCGCCTACTTTCTCGGCGGTGGTGTCGACCGTGGCGCTCACGCCTGAGAAATCGGCCTTCTCGACCTTCTCGGCGGTGGTGTCGACGTTGGCGCTGACGCCGGAAAAATCGGCTTTCTTATCCGGTGTGGTCATGGGTGAACGGCTCCTGCCGGAATGGCGGGAGCACCATGACACGCACGTTGTTAAGGAAATATGGCGACCGGGTGAGCTTCGTCACAAGTCGTTATCAGTCGCGTCGCGGCGCGGCGCTATTGCCGTTCGTCGCGACCCGCGGTCGGTTGTTCATGCCCGGGCGTGGCGCGCCAGGGATTGATGTCCAGGCCGCCGCGACGGGTGTAGCGCGCTTCCACCGACAGCCGTTGCGGCGTTGCGCGCGCCATCAGGTCGCAGAAGATCCGCTCCACGCATTGCTCGTGGAACTCGGCGTGGTCGCGGAACGACACCAGGTAACGCAGCAGGCCGGCGCGATCGAGTTTCGGGCCGTGGTAGCTGATCACCACGCGCGCCCAGTCGGGCTGTCCGGTGACCGGGCAGTTCGACTTCAGCAGCGAACTGGTCAGCGTCTCGCTGACCACATGCGAGGCGTCGGCCGCGAGGTGGTCGGCATTGGGCGGGCCGTAATCGTCGACGCTGACATCCAGGCCGTCGATGCAGTCGATGACCGCATTGTCGGCGCTCTCGTCGATCGGCGGCAGGCCGAATGCAACGTCGACCGCCGCGCCGGCCGCGCGCGACAGGTCGTCGACCATGCGCCCGCGCACCGCCTCGTCGCTGTCGAAACGCGTGGAGTTGAACGAGTTCAGGTACAGCTTCAGCGACTTCGATTCGACCAGGTTCGGCGCGGTCGCCGGCACCGTGATCGTGGCCGTGCCGACGTGCGGCTTTCCATGTGCATCCAGCCAGCTCAGCTCGTAGGCGTGCCAGCGGTCCAGGCCGATGAACGGCAGGGCGCGGTCATCGATGCCGATCTCGCCGCGGCCGAGCGCGCGCGCGATCGGGAACAGCAGGGAGGCGTCGTACTTGCGCGGGTAGTCGACGTGGCGGCCGAGCGGAAGGTCTTGGGGGGTCATGGCGGCGATTTTACCCGTGGCGGACCGCCCCAACCTGACCACCGGCCCGTGATGGCGCCGCAAGGATCGGATATCGGCCGCGCCGCCACCGGCCCAGACTGCGCCCCTCGACCCGTGCGGCCACCACCATGCTCACGCTCTACGACTACCTGCCCTCCCGCAACGCCTGGAAGGTCCGGCAACTGCTGCAGCACCTGCACCAGCCGCACCGGACCCGCGTGGTCAGCATCTTCGAAGGCGAGGGCCGCCAGCCCGACTACCTGGCGATCAGCCCCACCGGCACGGTGCCGGCGATCGAGCTCGACGATGGCCGCACGCTGGCCGAGTCCAACGCCATCCTGATGTACCTGGCCGAAGGCACCGACTACATGCCCGCCAATGCGTACGCGAGGGCGAAGGCATGGCAGTGGATGTCGTTCGAACAGGAGCGGATCGAGAGCCAGATCGGCGCGCTGCGGCACTGGACGCTGACCGGGAAGCTGTCGCGGCGGCCGGAGGCGCTGGTGGCGATCAAGCGTGGCGCGGGTGAGAAAGCATTGGCCATTCTCGAACAAGAGCTGGCGACGCGCGATTTCATGGTGGACGACCGCTATGGCATCGCGGACATCGCAATCTTCGCCTACGTCAGCGTTGCCGGTGAAGCGGGTTTCGACATCAGCGCCCGGCCGAATCTACAGCGGTGGATCGACCGTGTGCAGGCCCAGCCAGGTCACCTTGCAGACGTCCATCCTTACGCCATGGACCCGCATTCGGTGAAGGAGCTGGGTTGAGGCAGACGAAGGAAGACGAAGACCTTGCGACGAATCGCCGAAGCGTCGTCCACCGCGCCGGGGATTGCGCAGCAGCGGGCCATGGATGGCCCGCGCCCCGCATCGGACATGGATGTCCGACTAAGGGGCGGAGCAATCCCCGGCGTGGTGGACGGCGCCGTTCCGGAGGAGGCGGCAACCTGCAAGGTCACGATCAAGATGGATCCCGGCGTTCGCCGGGATGACGGTGACGGGACTTACGGGCTTCGGGCCTGGGTCCCGGCCTTCGCCGGGATGACGGGATGTGAGGAGTTGCCGGTGTCAGTCCTTGGCAGCGTCCGTCGCCGCCACGGCCACCGCCTGCGGCTGGTGCAGGTAATCCAGCGTCACCTGCAGCAGCGCGCGCAGGCCCAGGTCGAGAGCCGACTCATCCAGCGCGAACTGCGGCGAATGATTGCTCGGCGCCGTCACCGGATCGATGCCCTTGGCCGTGGCGCCGACGAAGAAGAACATCGACGGCACCTCCTTGGCGAAGTACGAAAAGTCCTCCGCGCCCATCTGCAGCGACGGCTCGACCACGTTGTCGGCGCCGGCAACCGCCTGAAGGCTGGGCAGCATGCGCGCCGTCAGCGCCGGATCGTTGACCGTGACCGGATTGCCCTCGCTGTCGGGCACATTGGCGATGGCCGTGGCCCCGTTGGCGATGCTGACGTGCTCGGCGACGTTCTTCAGATCACTGAAGATCTTCTGCCGCATGCCCTCGTCGAAGGTGCGGATGGTGCCGACCATTTCGACTTCATCGGGAATGATGTTGTAGCGGATGCCACCGTTGATGGCGCCGAAGGTGACCACCGCCGGCAGCTTGGCGATGTCGGTGCGGCGGCTGACGATGGTCTGCGCGGTGCCGATGACGTCGGCCGCGGCGACGATCGGATCGATGCCGCCCCACGGACGCGAACCGTGCGTCTGCCGGCCCTTGATCTTGATGGTGAACTTGTCCGAGGCCGCCATCAGCGGACCCTGGCGCACGCCGATCTGGCCGGCCTGCAGCGTCGAGAACACATGCAGGCCAAACATCGCATCGGGCTTGAAGGTCTTGAACACGCCTTCTTTCAGCATCAGCGAAGCACCGCCTTCCTCGCCATCGGGCGCGCCCTCCTCGGAGGGCTGGAACACCAGCATCACCGAACCGGGCAGGTCGGCCTTCATCTTCACCAGCGCATCGGCGATGCCGAGCAGGATGCCGGTGTGAGCATCGTGACCGCAGGCGTGCATCACGCCGACCGTCTGCCCGCGGAACGTCGCGGTGGCCTTGGAGGCGAACGGCAGGTCGACCTGCTCGGTCACCGGCAGCGCGTCCATGTCGGCGCGCAGGGCGACGCGCGGACCGGGCTTGCCGCCCTGGATGATGACGACCACGCCGTTGTGGGCGATGCCGGTCTGCGGCTTCAGGCCCAGTGCGCGCAGATGCTCGGCGACCTTGGCCGCGGTGCGGGTTTCGCGGTTGGACAGTTCCGGATGCTCATGGAAATCGCGGCGCCAGGCCACGACCTCCTGCTGCACCGCCTTTGCCGCCGCGGTGACTTCCGGTCGCTCGGCGCCGGAACCGTCCGCGGCGTGGGCGGGCGCGGCCAGCAGCGCGGCGATGAGGGCGGGCAGGACGTGCAGGGCGGGACGACGCATCAAGGGCTCCGGTGTGGTCGTTGCCGCGATCGGCGACCGCGGCAGGTGTGTGAAAGGGTGTCGGGGTGAAGCGGTCAGCCGCCGCCGTGCAGGTAGTCCAGCGCCACCTGCAGCATGGCGCGGGTGCCGACATCGAGCGACTGCTCGTCGAGCATGAACTGCGGCGAGTGGTTGATCGGCGCGTGCGCCGGATCAATGCCGGGAGACGTGGAACCCACGAAGAAGTACAGGCCGGGCACGGTGTTGGCGAACTGGGCGAAGTCCTCGGCCACGGTCACCATCGGCATCTCGACGACGTTCTCGGCGCCGACCGCGCGCTGCAGCGACGGCCGCACGCGCGTGGTGAGCGCCGGGTCGTTGATCGTTGCCGGCGCATTGGCCGCGACATCGAGCTTGGCCGTGGCGCCGCTGGCGTGGGCGAAATCCTCGGCGGTGCGGCGGAAGCGGGTGATCACGTCCTCGCGCACCTTGGCGTCGAACGTTCGCAACGTGCCAACCACGCGTGCCTCGTCGGGAATGATGTTGAAGCGCACGCCGGCATTGAACTGGCCGGCCGTCAGCACCACCGGCGTGGCGGCGATGTTGACCTGGCGCGCGATCAGGCTCTGCGTGCCGAGCAGGATCTGGGCGGCAACCGTGATCGGGTCGACGCCGTCCCACGGGCGTGAGCCGTGCGTCTGCTTGCCGTTGACGGTCAGGCTCCACTCGTCGGCCGCGGCGAGCATCGGGCCGCTGCGCACGCCGACCTGGCCGACCGGCAACCCGGCCCAGACATGCAGGCCGAATACCGCGTCGGGTTTGAAATCGCGGAACACGCCTTCATCGAGCATCAGTTTCGCGCCGAAGGTCTCGCCCGGGTTCGGCGGACCTTCCTCGGCTGGCTGGAACACGAACATCACCTCGCCAGGCAGGTCCTGCTTGTGTGCAGCAAGCGCAGTGGCCACGCCAAGCAGGATCGCCACGTGCGCGTCGTGGCCGCAGGCATGCATCACTCCGACCGGCTGGCCGCGGTACTGCGAGGTCACCTTCGAGGCGAACGGCAGGCCGGTCTGTTCGGTGACCGGCAACGCGTCCATGTCGGCGCGGATGGCGATGCGCGGACCGGGCCGGCCGCCCTTGAGCACGGCGACGACGCCGGTATGGGCGATGCCGGTGCGCGGCTGCAGGCCGAGCTTGCGCAGCTGGTCGGCGATCACCTTGGCGGTGCGCACTTCCTGGTTGCCCAGCTCGGGATGCTGGTGGAGGTCGCGGCGCCAGGCCACGACTTGCGGCTGCACGGCCTTGGCGGCGGCGACGACGTCGGTGGCGTCAGCGTCGATGGCGTGAGGGTCGGTGGCGTCAGTGGCGGAAGCGCCGGCATGGGCCGCCGGGGCCAGCAATGCGGCGAGCACGGCCGGCAGGATGGCGAGGTGCAGGGCGTGGCGCATGGCGCGTTGCTTCGGCTGGCGCATCAAGGAAGACTCCGCGGAACAGGCCCCGATGCTAGCTGCCAAGGCCCCCTTGTTGTAGCCCGGGCCAGGTACTGCCCGACAGAATCTCCGCCTGACGCTTCCGGCTGAGCCCGGCAAGCGCCTGCCTGTACGACCAGTCGACCAGTTCGATCAGGTAGTCCTGGGGCACGCGCCGCACATCGACGATCGTGATCCAGCGGTAGCGGCCCATGTAACGCGCCGGCTTCATGCCCGGCACGTCGGTGAGTTCAACGAAGCGCTCCGGACTGACCTTGATGCTGAAACGCCAGCGCTCCGGCTCGCTGGTCTTGAAGTAGGCGAAGGTCTTGCCACCGACGCTGTAGACCAGGATGTTGCTCGGCGCGGCATGCAGCACCTGCGCGGCACCGCGGAAGCGGGCGCAGTGCGCCTGTAGCTGCAAAGTGTCCATGTTGTTGGGCGCGCTTCTGGGGCGGGCTACTGGGCCGGGAGGACGATGCCGGGATTGTTGCACCGGCGTGGTCCCGAACCTGTCAGCACAGTTGCGACAGCCAGCCGTCCTCGCACCACGATTGCAGATAGCCCACTGCCACCGCGGGCACCTCGGCGGCGGGCAGGTCCGCCAGCAGCGCCTCGCACAGCCCGGCAAAGTCGCCGCCTTGCAGGAAGTGGCCCAGGGCCAGGTCCTGGCTGCCATCGAGCGAGCGGAAGCGGCCGACCCGGTCTTCGTCGCGCCACAGCGCCCAACGCGCCTCCACCGGCACCGCCAGCGGCGGAGCCTGCGCGGCCTTGATCGCCTGCCAGGTCTCCACGGTGTTGAACCCGGTTCGGTAGCGATGGACGCTGGGATGGAACTGCAACCGAAGCCCGGGCCAGGCCGCCTGCGGAAGCGCCAGCAACTGGCCCCAGTCCAGGCGGCTGCGGTCGGCGGCATCGAATCCATCGAGCAGGCAGCGCTCGAACCGCGCCAGCTCGGCCAGCTGCGGATGTGCGGAAAACGGTTCGGCAAACGCCAGGTAGTCGGGCAGGCCAGCGCCAAAATCGCGCAGCGAGCGCACGCGCGAGGGATGGCTGGCGATGTAGCCGGCGCACATGCGCTCCCACAACTCGTCGCCGAGATACGTACCGAGCACCGGGTGGTCGTTGTCCAGCGCCTCGCGCAATCGCGCGCCGTAGGCGTGGCCGTAGATGCCAAGTCCCAGCGCGACGGGCATGCGGCCGCTGGCGAGCAGGCCGCCGACTTCGCCGCTCGCATCGCCGCCGCGCATCTGCGCCAGGAACCGGCGCTGCAATGCCATCAGGCCGTCGCCGCGGCGGCGAGTGGCAATCATACCGCCACCGCCACGCCGGCACTGGCGCGCGCGAATGCCGCACGCGCGAGGTCGAGCTCGGCCACCAGTTCGGGCAGCGGCGGGAAATGATCGTCGCGTTCGATCATCGTGCTGACCGCGCCAAACCGGCCGATCGCACTCTCGTACAGCGACCAGACCGCATCGGGCACGTCGTGGTCGTGGGTATCGACACAGTGCGTGCCGTAGTCGCTGTGCCCGGCGAGGTGGATCTGCCAGACCCGGTCGACCGGAATGCCGGCAAGGTAGTCGTTCGGATCGAACCCGTGGTTGCGCGCGCTGACCTGGATGTTGTTGACGTCCAGCAGGATCCGGCAACCGCTGCGGCGGGCGATCTGCGCGACGAACTCCCACTCGGGCATGTCCGAGTCGCGGAACTCGACGTAGCTGCTGAGGTTCTCGAGCAGCAGCTCGCGGCCGAGGTGGTCCTGCACCTGCTGCACCCGATCGACGACGTGGGCAATGGTGGCCTCGTTGTAGGGCAGGGGCAGCAGGTCGTGGCTGTTGAGGCCATCCACGCCGGTCCAGCACAGATGGTCGGAGACCCAGGCAGGTTCGATGCGCAGCATCAGTTCGCGCAGGCGATGCAGATAGGCGCGGTCAAGCGGGTCGGTGCTGCCGATCGACAGCGACACGCCGTGCATGGCGATCGGATATCGACCGCGGATCTGTTCGAGGTAGTGCTGCGGCTTGCCGCCATCGACCATGAAGTTCTCCGAGATGATCTCGAACCAGTCGACGGCGGGCGAACCGGACAGGATCTGCTCGAAGTATTCCGGCCGCAGGCCCAGCCCGAAGCCGAGCCAGGGACGGACCTCCGGCGCGAGTGCGCCGGAGGGGCAGAGACGGGTTGCATGCGGCTGCATGATCAGCCCGCGTTGCCGCCGACGTTGGAGCAGCTGGCCGCCGGCAGCGCGACGAAGCCCTTGCCCTTGCAGCTGCCGTGGCCCTTGCAGGCGTTGTCGGCGGTCTTGCAGTCGTTGTGGCCCTTGCAGGCGTTGACGCCGTAGCAGTGCACCTGGCTGGCGGCGGCGGCGCTGAACTTCACCTTGGGGTCGACGCGGCTTCCGCCGATGTCGCTGCAGGCCTTCTCCGATGCGGCGACGAATCCCTTGCCCTTGCAGCTGCCCTGGCCCTTGCAGGCGTTGTCGGCGGTCTTGCAGTCGTTGTGGCCTTTGCAGGCGTTGACGCCGGAACAGTGCACGAGCTCGACCTTGTCGGCCGACTTGGACTTGGCGACTGCGGCCGGCGCCGCGAACGCCAGGCCGGCGGCCACCAGGGCCAGGGCGACGCCGGAAACGGGGATCAGGGAAGCTTTCATTGGATGGTTCTCCAGAACAGTAGGAAGAGATCGGGGGAAGAGATCGAGCGCGGGGAATTCCGTCGCCAGGGAACAGTTCGCACGAGGCATCGCGTTGGTTACACGCGCCGCCGCGCAGTCGGGGATCCCAGCCAGGCGAACAGGCGCCCGGCGAGCACGGCGGCCAGCGCCGACAGCACCAGCACCGCACCGAAATGCCACAGCAGCGACATCAGCGCGGTCTCGCCGCGGTGCACCAGCGCCACGGTCGCCGAAGACAGGGCGGCCGCCGACAACGCCGTGAGTGCCGCCGTCGCCGTCGGGCGGATGACGCCGGCGTGGCGCACCATCAGCAACATGACCAGGCCCAGCGGCAGGCTGGTCAGGACGATCGCGCGCGCGCACTCGACGCTGAAGCCTTCGTAGGCAAACGCGCCGGCGCCCAACTGCGCCACGTCGCCCGCACAGCCCAGGCCGATGCCACCGAGCCACAGCAGCGCCGTGGGCAGTGGCAACCACTGCCATCGCGCGCTGCGGCCAGGCACGCTCACCTGGAACACCGCGAAGGCGGCGAACAGCCCGGTGATCGCGCTCGCGCCCCACTCGATCGCCGCGGCGGGCGAGCGCAGGTGCCGCAGCGCCCCCGGATCCAGGCCGATGGCGACCACGACCAGCGCCAGCACCACGATGGCCGCTGCCATCCAGGCCAGTGTCCGCCGCAGCGGCGAGGCAATCGGCCGCACGGGTGTGGCCGCATCGGCGAGTCGTCGGATCAGAACGTTGGTGTCACTCATGGAGGTGGCCTTTGTCGATGACGATGCGCCGAAGGGTCTTGAGCGCGCGATGGCAGGCGACCTTGAGCGCGCCCTCGCTCTGCCGGCTCTGGCTGGATGCTTCGCGCAGCGACAACTCGTCCAGCCGCAGCAGCCGGATCGCCTCGCGCTGGCGCTCGGGCAGCGCCCCCACCGCGTCGCGCATGCGGTCGGCGACGTGGACGCGGGCGAGCGATTCGTCGGGCCCGGCCACCTGCGTCGCTGCATCGAAGTCCGGGTCGCTGCCGCACTCGTGCTGCTGGCGATGGCTGCGGCGGCGGAGCAGGTCAATGCAACGCCGACTGGCGATGGTGGCCAGCCAGGGCTTGAACGGGCGACCGGGTTCGTAGGTATGGCGGATGCGGTGCACCACCATCAGCACTTCCTGCAACGCGTCCTCGGCGTCCTCGCCCGGGCCGACATAGCGCCGCGCGATCGCACGCACGTAAGGCGTCACCGCCCGCAACAGTGCGTGATAGGCGCTGCGGTCGCCGCACTGGGCCTGCAGCATCCACTGCCCCCAAAGGACATCGTCGGCCTGCGCCGTGTCTGCGGACATCGCTGGATCCTCGGGGGGAATGGGGCGACGGCTGCGGCAGCACACAGGGCGCGGGATGCCCTGACACGCGGCCGCGCCGTCACTCCACAAGAGGCAGCGAAGGGGCGAAAGGATTCGCGGTGGTGCTGCCCCCCCAAAAAGAAAAAGGCCGACTCTTGCGAGCCGGCCTTTGCTGGAAACACTGCGCTTGCGGCTTACGCCACCTTGACGATCCGCAGCGGGTTGTCCCATTCCTTCAGCAGCTCGGCCTCGCGGGCCTTGGCCTTGTGCAGGTGGTCTTCCTTTACGTGGCCGTAGCCGCGGATGTGCTCCGGGATGCCGGCGATCTCCGCAGCCAGGCCCACGTTGCTGCGGTCGAGCTTGCCGAGCAGGCCTTCGATCGTCGCGAAGTAATCGACGATGAGCTGGCGCTCCATCTTGCGCTCCTCGGTCTTGCCGAAGATGTCAAAAGCACCGCCGCGCAGGAAGCGCAGCTTGGCCATCCACTTGAACGCGGTGAACACCCACGGGCCGAACTCCTGCTTGATCAGCCGGCCCTGCGCGTCCTTCTTTGCCAGCAGCGGCGGCGCGAGGTGGAACTTCAGCTTGTAGTCGCCGTCGAACTGCTGCTCGAGCTTCTTCTGGAAATCACCGCTGGTGTACAGGCGCGCGACCTCGTACTCGTCCTTGTAGGCCATCAGCTTGAAGGCGTAACGGGCGACGGCCTCGGTCAGGTCGGTGGTACCGGCGACGTTGCGCTCGGCCGCATGCACGCGCGCGACGAAATCGCTGTAGCGCTTGGCGTAGCCGGCGTCCTGGTACTCGGTCAGGAAGGCGACACGGCGCGACACTACCTCATCGAGCGAACGCGACAGGCGCGCGTCGTCGAGGGGCAGGAACGCGACGTTGTCGCCTCCGTGTGCTGGCACATGGCGCAGCTCGTCCTCCTTGCGGGTCGTGCGCGGCGCGCTGGTCGCGCCCCACTCGTTGCCTTCCCACGCGCCCGGCGACAGCATCGGCAGCTCGCCCGGAGTGGCTTCTGCGGCCGTCTGCGCGTTGCGCACCAGGCCTGCCGACTCGGCGACGGCCTTGGGATCGACCACGGCCAGGCGGCCCCAGGCGAATGCGGTTTTGTTCATCTCGATCGCCGCGCCGTTGAGCTCCACCGCACGCATGATCGAATCCAGCGACAGCGGCACCAGGCCCTGCTGCCAGGCGTAGCCGAGGATGAAGAGGTTGGATGCGATCGCATCGCCCATCAGCGCGGTGGCGAGCTGGGTGGCGTCGACCACGTGCGGGTCTTTGCCACCGAGCGCGACCTTGATCGCGGCGATGATGTCGGTCGCCGGGAACTGCATGTCCGGACGGGTGGTGAACGTGCCCGGCATCGCCTCGTAGCTGTTGATCACGACCGAGCTGCGCCCGGCACGCACCTTCGACAGCGCCCAGTAGTCGTTGACCACGACCATGTCGCAACCCAGCACCAGGTCGGCCTCGCCAGCGGCGATGCGCACGGCGTGGATGTCGGCCGGCGTGCGGGCGATGCGGATATGGGTGGTGACCGCGCCGCCCTTCTGCGCCAGGCCGGTCTGGTCGAGCACGGTCGCGCCCTTGCCTTCCAGATGCCCTGCCATGCCGAGCAGCGCGCCGATCGTCACCACGCCCGTGCCGCCGACGCCGGTGATCAGGATGTTCCAGGGCTGGTCGAGCGACGGCAGCTGCGGCATCGGCAGGTCACTCAGGCGATCCTTCGCGCCGCTGCTCTTCTTCTTGCGCAAGCCACCGCCTTCCACCGTCACGAAGCTCGGGCAGAAGCCGTTGACGCAGGAGTAGTCCTTGTTGCAATTCGACTGGTCGATCTCGCGCTTGCGGCCGAACTCGGTTTCCTTCGGCAGCACCGACACGCAGAACGACTTCTTGCCGCAGTCGCCGCAGCCTTCGCAGACCAGCGAGTTGACCATCACGCGCTTCTGCGGGTCGACCATCTTGCCGCGCTTGCGACGGCGGCGCTTCTCGGTGGCGCAGGTCTGGTCGTAGATCAGGATGGTGGTGCCCTTCACTTCGCGCAGGCGCTTCTGGACGGTGTCCAGTTCCTTTCGGTCGAAGAACTCGACATCGGACGGGAAGATCTCGCGCTTGTTCCACTTGGCGATGTCGTCCGAGACCACCACGATGGTCTGCACGCCTTCCGAACGCACCTGGTGGGCGATCTGCGGCACCGACAGCGTGCCGTCGACCGGCTGGCCGCCGGTCATCGCGACCGCGTCGTTGTAGAGGATCTTGTAGGTGATGTTGACGCCAGTCGCGACCGACTGGCGGATCGCCAGCGAGCCCGAATGGAAGTACGTGCCGTCGCCGAGGTTCTGGAAGACGTGCTGGGTCTCGGTGAACTGCGCCTGGCCCGACCAGGTCACGCCTTCGCCGCCCATGTGGGTGAAGGTGTCGGTGCTGCGGTCCATCCAGGTCACCATGTAGTGGCAACCGATGCCGCCGAGCGCGCGCGAACCTTCCGGCACGACGGTCGAGGTGTTGTGCGGGCAGCCGGAGCAGTAGTGCGGCACGCGCGGGAACTGCGCGCGCGGCAGGGCCAGCTCGGATTCCTTCTCGGCCATCCAGCGCAGCACGTTCTCGATGTGCTCGCTGTTGTGGAACTTTTGAATTCGACGGCCGATCACGCCGGCGATGGTCGCCGGGGTCAGCTCGCCGGTCGACGGCAGGATCCACTCGCCCTGCTCGTCGTACTTGCCGACGATCGACGGACGCTGGCCGCTCCAGTTGTACATGTACTCCTTCATCTGGCGCTCGATGAAGGCGCGCTTTTCCTCGACGACGACGATGTCTTCAAGTCCTTGCGCGAAGCGGGTGATGCCGACCGGTTCCAGCGGCCAGGTCATGCCGACCTTGTAGACGCGTATGCCGAGGTCGGCGCATGCGTTCTCGTCCAGGCCCAGGTATTCCAGCGCCTGCAGCACGTCGAGGTAGGACTTGCCGGTGGTGACGATGCCCAGGCGCGCGCGCGGCGAATCGATGACCGTGCGGTCGATGCCGTTGGCGCGGGCGAAGGCCTGCGCGGCCTTGACCGCATAGCGGTGCAGGCGCATTTCCTGGTCCATCGGCGGATCGGGCCAGCGGATGTTGAGGCCGCCGACCGGCATCTCGAAATCGTCCGGCGTGACGATCTGGATCGACAGCGGGTTGACGTCGATGGAGGCCGACGACTCGACCGTCTCGGCGATCGTCTTGAAGCCGACCCAGCGACCGGTGTAACGCGACATCGCCCAGCCGATGACGCCCATGTCGAGGATGTCCTGGACGCCGGCGGGGTTGAGGATCGGCATCATCGCGCTGACGAACTCGTCTTCCGAGCCGTGCGGCAGCGTCGACGAGCGGCACGCATGGTCGTCTGCGGCGAGCGCGAGCACGCCACCGAACTTCGAGGTGCCGGCGGCGTTGGCGTGCTTGAACACGTCGCCCGTGCGGTCCACGCCCGGGCCCTTGCCGTACCACATGCCGTAGACGCCTTCGACCTTGGCGCCCGGGAACAGGTTGGTCTGCTGCGTGCCCCAGACCATCGTCGCGCCGAGGTCCTCGTTGAGGCCCGGGGTGAACTTCACACCGGCCGCTTCCAGGTGCTTGCGCGCGCGCCACAGCTCCAGGTCGAAGCCGCCCAGCGGGCTGCCGCGGTAGCCGGAGATGAAACCGGCGGTGTTGAGGCCGGCGGCCTGGTCGCGCAGGCGCTGCATCAGCGGCAGGCGCACCAGCGCCTGCACACCGCTCAGATAGATGCGGCCCTGTTCGCGGCTGTACTTGTGCTCGAGCGAGTAGTCGGTATCGAGCACCGAGTTGGTAAGCGCGGTGTTCGCCGAGGACGGCGAGCTGAGTTCGGCGGTGCTGGTCATGCGTGGCTCCGGCGCGCCGGGGGGCGCGTGGGTGGCTGCGGACGCCCGTAACCATGCCTCGCGACGGGTGGTCGCGACGCAAAAGTCCGAGCAAAGACTCGGAATTGTAGCAGTCAGACCACTTTGAGCCGGTTGCCGGGCACGGCGAAGCCACGGGGGCGGCGCCGCGCCCCATTCAGGCAATGCTGCCGCCGGGGTCAAGCTTGGCCGTTGATCCAGGTGCCCTGCACTTGCAGGTCGTGGTCCAGCATCACCAGATCGGCGCGGAAGCCCGGGGCGATGCGCCCCAGTTCGCCGCCCAGGCCGAGGAATTCGGCCGGATAGGTCGAGGCCATGCGGCAGGCTTCGGCCAGCGGCAGGCCCAGGCGTTCGACCGTGTTGCGGACCGCACCAGCCATGTCCAGCGCCGAGCCGGCGAGGGTGCCGTCGGCGGTGGTGCACTGGCCGTCGCGGCAGGTCATGGTCACGCCGTAGAGCGCGAAATCCTCGCGCACGCCGCCGACCGGCGGCATCGCGTCGGTGACCAGCATCATCTTGCCGACCGGGCGCGCGGCGATCGCCACGCGCAGGGCGGCGTCGTGGACGTGGTAGCCGTCGACGATCAGGCCGCACCAGGCGTCCGGGTTTTCGAGCGCGGCACCGACGGCGCCCGGCTCGCGGCTGTTCAACGGCGTCATCGCATTGAACAGGTGGGTAACGCCGCGGATGCCGGCCGCGAAGCCGTCGCGCAGTTGTTCGTAGGTGGCCGCGGTGTGGCCGGCGCAGACGAGCACGCGGCGGGCGGCGAGCTCGCGCAGGGTGTCGGTGCTGAAGCGCTCCGGCGCCAGGGTCAGCATCGTGCGGCCCTTGCCGAGCGAGGCGATCAGGTCGAGTTCGTCCTTGCCCGGCGTGTGGAACTTGGCCGGGTCGTGCACGCCCTTGCGCGCGGCGTTGAGATACGGGCCTTCGAGATGGATGCCGAGGATACCCGGCACGCCCTGCTCGATCGCGTCGCGGGTGGCGGCAATCGCGCGCGCCATCACGGCGGTGTCGTCGCTGATCAGCGTCGGCATCAGGCCGGTGGTGCCGAACTTGCGGTGCGCAGCGGCAATCGTGCGCAGGCCGTCCACCGTCGGCTCGTCGTTGAACAGCACATCGCCGCCGCCGTTGACCTGGGTGTCGATGAAGCCCGGCACCAGGTAGCCGCCAGCGAGGTCGACGATCCTGGCGTCCTTCGGCGCGGCGCCGGGCAGCACGGCGACGATGTGGCCGTCTTCCACCAGCGCGCAGACATCGGATTCGAAGCCGTGGTCGGTGAGGATGTGGCCGTTGTGGAAGGCGGTCGTGATGGTCATGGCATCAAACCGTCTCGGTGACCTTGTTCAGATGCGGCGGCACGTCGGGGTTGTGACCGCGCGCGACCGCCAGTGCATTGACCGCCTTGTAGAAGCTCTGCACCGCCAGCAGCGGCGTGCAGGCCGGATGCGGCGAAGCCGGCATCGGCAGGGCGTCGTCGCGGTGCTCGCCCGGACGCGCCAGCCAGACCGGGGCGCCGCGCTTGTGGAATTCCTCGACCACCGCGACCGTGCCGGCGCCGGTGTCGTCGTCCTGGGCAAACGCGAGCACCGGGAAGCCGGGGCCCACGATGGCCATCGGGCCGTGCTTGACCTCGGCCGAGGAGAACGCCTCGGCGTGCAGGCCGCAGGTTTCCTTGAACTTCAATGCGGCTTCCTGCGCGGCGCCCAGGCCAAGGCCGCGGCCGACCACGAACAGGTTGTGCGCGTCCTTGAGGCCTTCGACCAGCGGCGACCAGTCCTGCGCCCAGGCGGCGCGCAGTGCGGCGGGCAGTTCATCGGTGGCCTTGAGCAGGGCGGCGTCGCCGCTCCAGCGGGCGGTCAGCTGCAGCAATGCAGCGAGCGAACACAGGTAGCTCTTGGTCGCCGCGACGCTGGTCTCGGGGCCGGCGCGCAGCGGGATCACGGTGTCGGCGAGCTTCGCCAGCGGCGAGTCCTCGACGTTGACGAGGGCGACGACCAGCGCCCCGGCGGCCTTGGCGATCTCGGCATTGCGGACCAGGTCCGGGCTCTTGCCCGACTGCGAGATGGCGACGAACAGGGCGCCCTCCATGTGCGGCTGGACGGCATAGACCGAACCCACCGACGGCGAGGCCGAGGCCGTGACCAAGCCGAGCGTGGTCTCGAACAGATACTTGCCGTAGGTCGCCGCGTGGTCGGAGCTGCCGCGCGCGCAGGTGACGATGAAGCGCGGCGGGTCCTGCTTCAGGCGGGCGACAAGTGCATCGATGATGCCGGCATTGGCGGCGAACTGGCCGGCAACGACGTCGGCTGTCTGCTCGGCTTCGGCGTACATCCGGGTCGCGGTGGGGGCGATCATGCGGTGGTCCTGGAAAGACGGGTAGAAGGGGGTTGAGAGTCGCCCGCGCTCATTCGCTCTGCAGCTCGGCAACGAAATCGTAAGCATCGCCGCGGTAGAACGAACGCGTGTATTCGACGACGCGGCCGTCGTCGAGGAAGGTGCGGCGCTCAATGAAGAGGCCGGGACTGCCCTCGGCCAGATTCATCAGCCGGGCCTGCTCGGCGTCGAAGGCGATCGCGCGCAGGCGCTGCAGGGCCCGGGTCGGGCGCAGGCCGAGCTTGGTGAACGCCTCGTACAACGAGTTCTCGACCAGGCCCGGGTCGGCCAGCACGGATTGCGGAACGACCGTGCGCTCCAGCGCCAGGACCATCTCGTCGGCGATGCGCAGGCGGTAATAGCGCACGACCTGGGCGCCGGGCGACAGGTTCAGCGCCATCGCCTCGTCGGGCGTGACCTCGCCGACGCTGCGCTCGAGGAAGCGCGACTTCGGGTCGAGGCCGCGCGCGCGCAGGTCGTCGGTGAAGCTGGTGAGCTTGGAGAAGGATTTGACGATGCGCTCGGCGACGAACGTACCCGCACCCTGGCGCTGCATCAGCAGGCCGTCACCGACCAGTCCGGCGATGGCCTTGCGCACGGTCACGCGCGACAGGTCGAGCAACTTGCTCAGCTCGCGTTCGCTCGGCAGCGCCTGGCCGGCCGTCAGCTCGCCGTTCTCGATTGCGTGCTGGAGGGTCCGGCGCAGGTGCTGGTAGGCCGGCGCGCGTCGCGCATCGGCCTGGCGGCTGAACTCGTTGACTAGATACTCCTGCATGCGGCAAAAGATACCAGTGAGATACCAATGACGGCAACCGGCCCGGGAATACGTATTCAGGACTCGACTAAAGTCGGGGGTTTGCGGGCCTGGTATTTGACTGGTATCGTCACTGGTATGGTTCTGGTCTTGTTCTTGGTAGCAGCCCCCAATCCCTCCGCGCGGAGCGTCCCGTGAGCCCCTCCATCGCGCCGATGGCGCCTTTCGATCTGATCATCTTCGGCGGCACGGGCGACCTGGCCCTGCGCAAGCTGCTGCCGGCCCTGTTCCACCGCTATGTCGACGGCCAGATCGTCAGCGGGACCCGGATCTTCGGTCTGGCCCGCGACACCCTGGGCGATGGCGACTACCGCGACCGCGTCCGCGAGGCGCTGCAGAAGGGCCTCGCCGACGACCCGCGGTCGCCGGCCGCGCTCGAACCGTTCCTGGAGATGCTCTCCTACCGCCGCATCGACCTCAGCGCCGACACCGGCTGGCCCGAGCTGGCCAGCGAGCTGCCGGACGAATCGCGGGTGCGCGTGTTCTACCTCGCCGTCGGTCCGGACCTGTTCGGCAGCGTCGGCGCGCGCCTGCAGGCGCACGGCCTGACCGGCGAGAACACCCGCGTCGTCGTGGAAAAGCCGATCGGCCACGACCGCGCCAGCGCGGTCGCCATCAACGACGCCCTCGGCGCGGTCTTCCACGAATCGCAGATCTACCGCATCGACCATTACCTCGGTAAGGAGACGGTGCAGAACCTGATCGCGCTGCGATTCGGCAATGCCCTGTTCGAACCGCTGTGGAAGGCCGAGCACATCGACCACGTGCAGATCACCGTGGCCGAGACCGTCGGCCTGGAGCGTCGCGCCAGCTACTACGACAAGTCCGGCGCGCTGCGCGACATGGTCCAGAACCATATGTTGCAGCTGCTGTGCCTGGTGGCGATGGAACCGCCGTCGTCGCTGGCGGCCGATGCCATCCGCGACGAGAAGCTCAAGGTGCTGCGCGCGCTGCGCCCGATCGAGAACGGTGCGACCGCGCAACAGACCGTGCGCGGCCAGTACCGCGCCGGCGCGGTCGAAGGCCGGCCGGTGCCGGGCTACCTGGAAGAACTCGGCCGCAACGATTCGCGCACCGAAACCTTCGTCGCGCTCAAGGCCGAAGTGCGCAACTGGCGCTGGGCCGGCGTGCCGTTCTACCTGCGCACCGGCAAGCGCCTGTCCGACCGCATGTCGGAGATCGTGGTCACCTTCCGCCAGGTGCCGCATTCGATCTTCGGCGAGCTGGCCGAACCGATCTATCCCAACCAGCTGGTCATCCGCCTGCAGCCCGACGAGGGCGTGAAGTTGTGGCTGATGAACAAGGTGCCCGGCCCCGGTGGCCTGCGCCTGCGTCGCGTGCCGATGGACCTGAGCTTCGCCGAGACCTTCGGCGGTCGCCAGCCGGAAGCCTACGAGCGCCTGCTGATGGACGTGGTGCGCGGCAATCCGATGCTGTTCATGCGTCGCGATGAAGTCGAAGCGGCATGGGGCTGGATCGACCCGATCCGTGCCGCCTGGGAAGCCAGCGCCGAAGCGCCCAAACCCTATACCGCCGGCAGCTGGGGGCCCAGCGCCGCAGTGGCACTGATCGAACGCGATGGCAGGACCTGGCATGAAGACGCTGTCTGACCCGCTGTCCAGCCCGCGGCAAGCGGGCATGCAGGCCGAACGAATCCATGCGGAGCGACTGACCGTGCTGACACCGGATCCACTGCCACTGCGCGAGCACCTCTTCGATGATCGCAACCAACTGGCGCTGGCGCTGGCCAAGGCGGTCGCCGCGGATCTGCGCGGCGCCATCGCCCGACGCGGCTACGCACGCCTGGCCGTGTCCGGCGGCACCACGCCGCGCGAATTCCTCAGCGAACTGTCGAAGCAGACGCTGGACTGGGCCCACGTCACCGTGGTCCCAGTCGATGATCGCTGGGTCGCGCCCGACCACCCGCGTTCGAACGAACGCCTGTTGCGCGAGACGCTGTTCCAGGGCGCGGCCGCGCAGGCCCAGTTGTTGCCGCTGCGGCGCCCGACCGCAACGCCGGAAAGCGCCTTGCTGCCGGTGTTGACCCAGGTCGCCAACGAGGCGTTGCCGCTCGACGTGGTGGTGCTGGGCATGGGCGAGGACGGCCATGTCGCCTCGCTCTTCCCGGACCTGCAGCGTCGCGACATCGGCCTGCAGCCCAGCGGCCGCGCGCCGGTGCTGGCCGTGCGCAGCGCCGCCGCACCGGAGCCGCGGATCACCCTTACGTTGAGCGCGATCTTCACCGCGCCGTCGTTGTACCTGCATATCGAAGGCGCGAAGAAGCGCAACGTGCTCGACGCTGCCGCACGCGACCCACGTTCCAGGCTGCCGATCCGTTCGGTGCTGTCCGGCGCGCCGGTGGCCCCGATGTTGTTCTGGAGCCCATGAAACCGGAAACCGCAATGAGCCTGCACCCTGTAGTCGCCGAAGTAACCCAACGCATCCGCGAGCGCAGTCGCGACCGTCGCGCCGCGTACCTGGCGCGCATCGACGCCGCCGCCGGTCGCGGGCCGCATCGCGCGACGCTGTCATGCGGCAATCTCGCCCATGGCTTCGCCGCCTGCTCGCCCAGCGACAAGGCGGCGCTGCGCAGCGGCCAGGCGCCCAACCTGGGCATCGTCAACGCCTACAACGACATGCTCTCGGCGCACCAGCCGCTGGAGCGCTTCCCGTTCCTGCTCAAGCAGGCCGCGCGCAGCGTCGGCGCCACCGCGCAGGTCGCCGGCGGCGTGCCGGCGATGTGCGATGGCGTCACCCAGGGCCGCGCCGGCATGGAGCTGTCGCTGTTCTCGCGCGAAGTGATCGCACTGTCGACGGCGGTGTCGCTGTCGCACGACATGTTCGACGCCGCGCTGTACCTGGGCGTGTGCGACAAGATCGTGCCGGGTCTGCTGATCGGTGCGCTGAGTTTCGGCCACCTGCCGGCGATCTTCGTGCCGGCCGGTCCGATGACCTCGGGCCTGCCCAACGACGAGAAGTCGCGCGTGCGCCAGCGCTACGCGGTCGGCGAAGCCACCCGCGAGGAACTGCTCGAAGCCGAAGCGCAGAGCTACCATGGTGTCGGCACCTGCACCTTCTACGGCACCGCCAACTCCAACCAGATGCTGATGGAGCTGATGGGCCTGCACCTGCCGGGCGCCAGCTTCATCAACCCGGACAACCCGCTGCGCGATGCGCTCACCGCGCAGGCCGCGCGCCGCGCCGCGGAGATCACCGCGCTTGGTGACGACTACCGTCCGGTCGGGCGCATCATCGACGAGCGAGCGATCGTCAACGGTGTCGTCGGCCTGCATGCGACCGGCGGCTCGACCAACCACCTGCTGCACCTGATCGCGATCGCTGCGGCGGCCGGCATCGAACTGCGCCTGGAAGACTTCGACGCGCTGTCGTCGGTGGTGCCATTGCTGGCGCGCGTGTATCCCAACGGCAGCGCCGACGTGAACCATTTCCACGCTGCCGGCGGCCTCGCTTTCCTGATTGGCGAACTGCTCGATGCCGGCCTCGTGCACGGCGACGTCGAGACCATCGCCGGCCCCGGCCTGGCGCGCTATCGGGTCGAGGCGAGGCTGGCGCCGGAACAGCAGGTCGAATACGTGCCGGCGACCGGACGCAGCGGCGATCCCACGGTCCTGCGTCCGGTCGCCGACCCGTTCCGCGCCGACGGCGGCCTGCGGGTGCTGCATGGCCCGCTCGGCACGGCCGCGATCAAGGTGTCGGCAGTGCCGGAAGATCGCTGGGTCATCGAAGCGCCTTGCCGGGTGTTCTCCGAGCAGGGCGAGGTCAAGCACGCCTTCGAGCGTGGCGAACTCGATCGCGACGTCGTTGTAGTCGTGCGCTTCCAGGGCCCGCGCGCGAACGGCATGCCGGAGCTGCACCAGCTCACGCCGACGCTCGCGGTGCTGCAGAAGCGCGGCCACCGTGTCGCGCTGGTGACCGACGGTCGCATGTCCGGCGCGTCCGGCCAGGTGCCGGCAGCGATCCATGTCAGTCCGGAAGCGGCCTGCGGCGGCGACATCGCGCGCCTGCGCGACGGCGACGTGGTCCGGGTCGATGCGCGCGGCGGAAAGCTTGACGTGCTGGTGCCGGCGGACGAGTGGAGGCTGCGCGAACACGCCAGCGCCGATCTGTCGTCGAGCCATGTCGGCATGGGGCGCGAGCTGTTTGCGGTGTTCCGCAATGCAGCGGCGACGGCCGATCTGGGCGGCGGCATTTTCGGCGTGGCGTGAGTACATCCGAAGTCGTCGTCCCCGCGAGGGCGGGGACCCGGCGAATTCACCGCGCGAATTCACTGCGCGACCTCAAAGACACTGGGTTCCCGCCTTCGCGGGAATGACGATGACCTTGCATCTGGAGAGATGACTGATGGGCCTGCTTGAATCCGTACTGCACGTCGCCCCGGTGATGCCGGTGGTGGTGATCGAAGACGCGCGTCATGCCGTGTCGATGGCGCGCGCGCTGGTCGCCGGTGGCATTCCCGCCATCGAGATCACGCTGCGCACGCGCGCCGCGCTCGATGCAGTGCGTGCGATCGCCAATGAAGTCGAGGGCGCCATCGTCGGCGTGGGTACCGTGCGCAAGCCGCAGGACCTAGTCGACGCACAGCAGGCCGGTGCGCGCTTCGCCGTTTCGCCGGGCTCCACGCCGGACCTGATCGCCGCGGCCAAGGACTCGCCGCTTCCGTGGCTGCCGGGCGCGGCCACCGCCAGCGAAGCGATGACGTTGTCCGAGCACGGTTTCATCTTCCAGAAATTCTTCCCGGCCGAAGCCGCCGGGGGCGCGGCGGCATTGCGCTCGCTGCACGGCCCGCTGCCCGAGATCCGCTTCTGCGCAACCGGTGGCATCGGCGCGCACAACGCCCGCGACTACCTGGCCACGCCCAACGTCGCCTGCGTAGGCGGTTCGTGGATCACGCCCTCGCGCCTGGTCGCGGCCGAGGAATGGGGTGCGATCGAAGCGCTCGCACGCGCGGCGACCCTGCTGCGCGCATGACGCACCGCGCAGGAGCCGGCCATCGCGCTCCTGCGCCGTGAAGGGGGCGCACACGCGCGCTGGCCTAGCATCGCCCCACTCTCAACGTGGGGATGACCATGACACTCCCGATGCACGGACTGCGCATTCCCGCGCTGATGACCGCCGCCGCGCTGGCGTTGGCGTTGTCGGCCTGCAAGCCCGAGACCCCGCCCGCACCTGCGGGTGACAAAACGGCCGCAACGGACTCAGGCCAGTCCGAGCAGGCCACGCAGGCCCGGGCGATCGCCAAGGAGGCCTACGTCTGGGGCTTTCCGGTGGTCGAGAATTACAAGTCGATGTACGCGCAGGCGATCGACGAAGGCGGCGCCGACTTCCACGCGCCGTTCAACCGGATCGGCAGCGCTGCCAGCGTCGCCACGCCGAAGGACACGGCCATCATCACGCCGAACTCGGACACCCCGTATTCGTTCCTGTGGATGGACCTGCGTGCCGAACCGGTGGTGATCACGATCCCGGCGTTGGGCGAGAAGCGCTATTTCACGGTCCAGCTGGTCGACCTGTACACCTACAACTTCGCCTACATCAACAAGGCGCTGACGCACGGCAAGGCCGGCACGTTCATGGTCGCCGGACCCGACTGGAAGGGCGAGACGCCAAAGGGCATCGACAAGGTGTTCCAATCCGAGACCCAGTTCGCCTACGGACTGTTCCGCACGCAGCTGTTCGCCGCCGACGACCTGCCCAACGTCAAGAAGTTGCAGGCCCAGTACAAGGCGCAGCCGCTCAGTGCATTCCTCGGCGCGGCCGCACCTGCGCCGGCCGCAACGGTCGACTTCCCGGCGTATGACGGCGAGAAGGCGAACGAGCTCGGGTTCTTCTCCTACCTGAACTTCCTGTTGCAGTTCATGCCCGCCAGCCCGGGGGACGCCGGACTGCGCGAACGCTTTGCGAAGATCGGTATAGCACCGGGCAAGCCCTTCGACGAGGCGGCACTGTCGCCGCAGACCCGCCAGGCCCTGCTCGACGGCATCGACGACGCCAACAAGGAGCTGGCTGAATTCACCGCGACGAAGATCAACACCGAGCAGGTGTCGAGCGCGGACCTGTTCGGCACGCGCGATTTCATCAAGGGCAATGACCTGTACCGCTTTGCCGGCGCCAAGCTCGGCATCTACGGCAACTCGGCGGCCGAAGCCGACTACCTCAGTTATTTCGTCGATGCCAAGGGCCAGCCGCTGGATGGCTCGAAGCATGACTACGTGCTGCACTTCGGCAAGGACAGCCTGCCGCCGACCCATGCGTTCTGGTCGATCACCATGTACGACGGCAAGAGCAAGCTGCTGGTGGACAACCCGCTCAACCGCTACCTCATCAATTCGCCGATGCTGCCGCGGCTCAAGCGCGACGCCGATGGCGGACTGACGCTGTACCTGCAGAACGCGTCGCCAGGCAAGGACAAGGAAGCCAACTGGCTGCCGGCGCCGAACGCGCCGTTCTACGCGATCCTGCGCAACTACAGTCCGGCGCAGGCGGCGGTGGACCGCACCTGGAAGAAGCCGCCGCTGGAACCGACGCGCTGAGGCAATGCGGGCTGACGCAGAAGGGAGCCCGCAAGGCTCCCTTCTGCTTTTCGCACGCTGCACCCGGACGGCTACTTGAGCTCGATCACCACCGTCTTGACCGCGGTCTTGCCCGAGTTGGTAGTGTCGTGCGTGACCGGCCCGCTCCATACCGCTTCACCGGGCTTGCGGGTCATCGTCTTGGTGACGCCATCGGTGACCTGCGTGGCGGTGCCGCCCGTGACGAAATAGACGACGTTGTCGCCGTGCGAATGCACACCGGTGCTTGCGCCCGGTGGCATGTTCAGTTCGAGCACCCTCACCTTCTCGTTGTCGAGCAGCACCTTCACGTTCTTGCCTGCGGTCTTGGCCATGTCCTGGGCCAGGGCGACCGGCAGGACGGATGCGCAGGCGAAGGCGACCAGGCACGCGGCCGGTACGATGATTCGTTTCATGGTGGATTCTCCGTGGCTCGCCGCGAGCGCGAAGATCCGATGTCAGGGCATGTCTGCAGTCATGGACGAAACCGGAGCGGGCACTCGCAGTTCGGAAATCCCGGCCTGACTCGCCCTTCCGCACCGGGGCCAGGTAGCCGGGCGGACCTTGGTGTGGCGCTGCACCGTCCGACGGTGCGGTGGCCGCTGGTGTCCTCCGCATCGGGGGAGCTGCAGATCCAGCCGGCCCAGACGTAAACGCCGGGCCGTCCCGGCGCAGGCCACCGGCCGGCCACTAGACCCCGATGCCGGACGCCTCGACCGTCTCGGCCTCGACATCGACGAAGCGCTGCACGGTGAGATCGTCCAGGCGCAGGCGCTGGACCACCGACGAGAACGCCATCACCGACAGCACCCGCTGCGGGTCGCGCGCCCACGGCGGGACGTAGCGCGGCGGCACGATCAGGCCGTTGTTGCGGTAGGGCTCCAGTACCACGGTGTCGGCCACGGTCACGCGGCCGCAGAACAGCAAGGGCAGCAGTTCGCCCCGGCCTTCCTGCAGCGCCTTGCAGATGAAGGCGTAGATCCGCAGCACGCCTTCCAGGTAGGCGCCGTCCTTGGTGAAGCACACCAGGCCGCGGACGTTGCCGCCGCGGAAGATGCGCGCGGTGCTGCGGTAACTCTCCACCTCGGACTGTCCGGCATCCAGGAAGCCGCGGAACACTTCGATGAAATCGGCGCCCTTGAGCGCCTGTTCCACCATGACCACGCGCAGTGCGACGCGACGCAGGCGGGCGATGTCGATCGCGCCGGTGATGATCTCGGAGAATGTCGCCAGTCCCTCCTGCGCGCGGGTGGTGCGCGGCGCCCCGCAACCCAGCGAGGTCAGGTAGGGCTGGTGCTTGCCGTTGAGCGCGGTCAGTGTGTGGATGAACGCCTCGTGCTGGATCAGCTGCTCCAGGTCGCGCTCGGAGAACATCGCCGTCGCCCGCAGGGTCACCCGCTTGCTGCCGGCCGTGGCCTTGGAGGCCAGGTTCGGATCGAGCACGACCTCGACCTTGTCGTGATTGAAGAACGGGTCGATGCGCTCGCGCAGCCGCCGCGCGAACTCCGGTGCGTCGATGTCGACCGGCACGTCGGGCAGCAGGCGGTCGTTGATCAGCTCGTCGGTGACGCGCAGCAGTTCGCGCGCCATGTCGGCATTGGTCGAGTCCTGGCTGGGATACAGATAGTCCGGCCGGCCGTACAGCAGCGCCGAGCAACGGGTGTACTCGGGAGTGCCGATGGCGCCGAGCATCTGCGCGGCGACACGGTAACTCCACGCGGATTTGTACAGCCACATGCCCAGGGGATGGCCGCGGTCGATGCGCGAGAGCAGGGCATCGAGCCCCTCGATCTGCGCGTCCATCGGGTGCGGCTGAGTCGGCGGGAGCGGCAGTTCCGGGCGGCCGACCCTCCAACCCGCCAGGAATTGCTGCTCGAGCTCCATCGGCCAGTCGATGGCCTTGAGCACGCGGATGTCGCGGCCGAGCTTGACCAGGGTGCGGTCCTGTTCGAACAGCGGAACGAGCGCCGGATCCTTCAGGGCATCGGGTGCGGGTGGGGCAATGGGCAGGGCGGCCGACATCGAAGCTCCCCTCGCGCGAGGAAACGTGGGCCGCAGCAGACTGCGCGAAGGCGCGATAAAGGCAGGTGACGGTGCCGCCCGGTCAGGCCTTCGGGCGCGGCGGTGCGGTCGAGCCGCGAACCACCAGCTCGGGGCTGAAGCCCTCGTTGGGCAGCGGCCGCGTCGGCGCGTGCTCGCGGATCTCCTGCAGCAGGCGGTGCGCGGCGTGGCGGGCGATTTCCTGCGTGGCCTGCTTGGCCGTGGTCAGCGCCGGCCAGCTCTGCTTGGAGAACGGGCTGTCCTCGAAGCCGGCGATCGACAGGTCGTAGGGCACGTTCATGCCGCTGGACTTGGCCGCCGCCAGCACGCCGGCGGCGATCTCGTCGTTGCTGCCGAAGATCGCGGTCGGCCGGTCGGCCAGTGCGAACAGCCGGCGAGCACCGCGGAAGCCATCGTCGAACGAGTAATCGCCTTCGACCACCAGTTCCGGGTCGAGGGTGATGCCGTACTCGTGCAGCGCGTCCTCGTAACCCTTGTAACGCTCCCACGAGGACCCGTGCGACTTGCCGCCCCACAGGAAACCGATGCGGCTGTGGCCCAGCTGGATCAGGTGCTCGGTGATCTCGTAGGCGGCGTCGCGGTCGTCGACGTAGATGCAGGCGCTGCCGTCCTGCGGATCGGCGGCGGCAGACACGATGCGAACCAGGCGGATGCCGTGCGCGACCAGCTCGGTGACCAGCTCGTTGCGCTCCGACATCGGCGGCGCCAGCACCAGTCCGGCCAGGCGCGAATGCTGCACCAAGTCGATCAGCTCGCCAGCGAGATTGGGCGAGGACGAGTCGCACGGATGGATCTGCAGGCCGTAGCCGGTCTCGCGGCAGACCGACAGCACGCCGTTCTGCACCGCGATCACGTAGTAGGGGTTGGGATTGTCGTAGACCAGGCCGAGCGCGTAGTTCTGCGCACTGCGAAGGCTGCGCGCCGACGGATCGGGCTGGTAGCCCAGGTCGGCAATGGCCTGCTGCACGCGGGCGCGGGTGCTGGCCTGCACGCTGGGTTCGTCGTTGATGACGCGCGAGACGGTCTTGAGCGACACCTCGGCGCGCTCGGCGACGTCTTTGATCGTGGGTCTGCGCACCGAATCCTCGCGTGGTTCCGGCGGAGTTTCGCCGGTGGAACCGCCGCGTCCGGTGACGCGGCGTAAAGACGGCTAGCCTAACGACCGCCGCCGACGATGGGAATCGCGGTGCGGCTCAACCGTGCTGCGACGCCGTTGCGCCGCCGGTGACGGCCGCCGCATGGCCAACGCTGTGGCCGCGCCGCGCGAAGTACAGGATGTACAGGTAGCACGGCACCATCAACAGCACGAATACCAGCTGGAAGTCGTAGTGCTGCTTGAAGTGCACGAACAGCTGCGGGATCACCGCGCCGCCCGAGATGCCCATGATCAGCAGCGCCGAGCCCTTCTCGGTGAGACGGCCCAGGCCCTGGATCGCCAGCGGGAAGATCGCCGGCCACATCATCGCGTTGGCAAAGCCCAGCGCGGCGACGAAGCCCACCGAGACGTAGCCGGTGGTCAGGTACGCGCCCAGCGCCAGCAGCACGCCGAGCACCGCCGACAGGCTCAGGTAGCGTTCCTGAGAGATGAAGCGCGGGATCAGGATCAGGCCGACCACGTAGCCCAGCAGCATCGAGCCCAGGGTGAAGCCGGTGAAGAACTTGGTTTCGTCCAGCGGCAGGCCGAAGGCCTGGCCGTAGGTGCCGATGGCGTCACCGGCCATGACCTCGACGCCGACGTAGACGAAGATGCACAGCGCGCCCAGCCACACGTGCGGGAACTGGAACAGGCTCTTCTTCTCGCCCGCGTCGCCTTCGGAGTTCACCTCTTCGGCGCGCACTTCCGGCAGCGGCGAGAACAGGATCGCCACCGCCAGCAGCGCGAGCAGGCCCGCCATGACCATATAAGGCGTGTGGATGCGCGCGGCGAACTCGTTGAGCACCGTTTCCTTGGTCGCCGCATCGGCGCCGGCAACCGCGCTGGCGACATCGCCCATGCCGTGCATGACCAGCGTGCCGATAACGAACGGCGCAGCCCATCCTGCGAGTTTGTTGCAGATGCCCATCACCGCGATGCGCTGCGCCGCGCCCTCGATCGGGCCGAGGATGCTGATGTACGGATTGACCGCGGTCTGCAGCACGGCCAGGCCGGCGCCGATGATGAAGATGCCGCCGACCGCGCCGCCGTAGACGCGCGCCGTCGTGTACTGGCCGAACACGGCCGCGCCGATCGCCATCAGGAACAGGCCCAGCGCCATGCCCTTCTTCATGCCGGTCTTCTTGAGGATCATCGAAGACGGCAGCGCCAGGCAGAAGTAGGAGATGTAGAACGCGCTCGGAATCAGGAACGCGAGCGTCTCGCTGACATCGAAGGCGAGCCTGGCAAACGAGATCAGCGGGCCGTTGAGCCAGGTGACGAAGCCGAAGATGAAGAACAGCGCGCCGATGATCGCGATCGAGCCGTAATGGCTGCGCGGTCCAGTGGCAGTGGTGGTGGACATGCTCAAGGTTCCCCTCCCAAGGAATGCGGTCAATGTCGCACGATGACTCATACGACATCCCTCGGCCAACGTTGTCACAACTCGGGCCGGCACGCTAGAGACCCTTTCAAATAAGGCTGTCAGGGTGCATCCGCCTGATTCGGCATGCTGCGACGCAGCAAAAATTGCCCGTGTCCGGGCCGTGTTTACGGCCTTTCTGACAATTTCGTAACTTTCTGTTGACAACGTTGTCAGAGGCGAGCCAAATTCGGCCCGTGCCGGTGGGGAACCGGCGCCAGCGGAGGGAACATGCAGTGGGATTCGAAGGAAACGCCAAGCCAATCCTGCCCTCACGTGAGCGCGCTGCCCATGCGCGCCGTCCGCGGGTGAGCGCCGTGGCTGCCGTCGCACATCCCGATGCACGTTTCATTGCCGCCGACGTCGGCGGCACCCACACCCGCGTCGGCCTGGTCCGCGCCGGTGGCGTCGGCGAATCCCAGGTCGTGGTCCTGGCGCATCGCACCTATGTATGCGCCGACTACCCGAGCCTGGCCGCGATCCTGGCCGACTTCATTGACGGCCACAGCGCCTGCGCCGGCATCGACCGCGTCGCCATCGCCAGCGCCGGCGTGGTCCTCGACGATGCCGTCATCAATTCCAACCTGCCCTGGCGCATCTCGCTGTCGCAGCTGCGCAGCGAACTTCGCCTGAGCGAACTCCAGTACATCAACGACTTCCAGGCTGCCGCGCATGCCGCGCAGTGCATGGACCCGGGCGACTCGCTGCTGCTCACCCCGGGCGTCAGCGAAGCCGCGGCCGGTCCGGTCCTGGTGGTCGGCCCCGGCACCGGCCTGGGCGCGGCGATCCGCATCCCGCACCGTGGCGGCACCGTCGTGCTGCCAACCGAAGCCGGCCAGACCGCGTTCGCCCCGGGCAACGCCCGCGAGGCGGCGATGCTCGACTGGGCCCGTCAGCGCGGCCATTCGCACGTACCGACCGAACGTTTCGTTTCCGGCCCCGGCCTGGTGCATCTGTATGACGCGATCTGCGCCATCGACGGCATCGAGCCGAGCCTGCGCGCCCCGGCCGCGATCACCGAGGCTGCGCGCCTGGGCGACGTGCCCGCGCGTGAGGCCGTGATGACCTTCTGCGCCCTGCTCGGCAGCGTGATCGGCGACCTGATCACCGTCAGCAGCGCCAAGGCGGTGTTCATCGCCGGCGGCATCCTGCCGCGGCTGAAGGACTTCCTGCCGCAAAGCCAGTTCCATGCGCGCCTGCTCGACAAGGGCGTGATGCACGCCGCGCTCGAGCGCGTACCGGTGCGGCTGATCGAGAACGAACGCCTGGGCGTGATTGGCGCGGCCAGCTGGTACCTCGAGCACGCAATCGAGCACGAAACAGGCCAGGCGGGCGAGTGAACGCACGCATGAACCAGGCACGACACAGCACAGCACAACGGCACCGGGCCGCGGCGAAAGCCGGGCCCGGACCAGAAAACTGATTCCGCAACGCCGACGCAAGAAACGGTATCGCGGAGTCGCACACAGCCCGTGGGAGGGAGAGCAATGAAACTTCGCAAGTCAATGCTATCGATCAGTATCGTCGCCGCGCTCGGCTTTGCCGGCAACGCGATGGCGCAGGACGCCGCTGCAGGTCAGGCTCCGGCTTCCAGCCAGCAAGCCACCGACCTCGACGCCGTCGTCGTCACCGGTATCCGCGGCGCCCAGGAAAAGTCCCTGGACACCAAGCGCGATGCCAAGACCCACATCGAAGTGGTCACCGCTGAAGACGTGGGCAAGCTGCCGGCGCACAACGTCGCCGACACCCTGCAGCGCCTGCCGGGCGTGAGCATCAGCTCGTCGAGCGCCAATGAAGGCGGCTTCGACGAAAGCGACCGCGTCAGCCTGCGCGGCACCAGCCCCAGCCTGACCCAGACCCTGGTCAACGGCCACACCATCGGCAGCGCCGACTGGTTCATCCTCAGCCAGGTCGAGACCGTGGGCCGCAGCGTCAGCTACAGCCTGCTGCCGTCGGAAATCGTCAGCCAGGCGATCGTCAACAAGACCTCCGAAGCCAAGCTGGTCGAAGGCGGCAGCGCCGGTTCGGTCAACGTGATCACCCGCAAGCCGCTCGACTTCGCCAACCAGATCTCGGCCGAAGGCTCGATCGGTGCGGTCTACTCCGACCTGCCGGGCAGCACCAAGCCGCAGGTCAGCGGCCTGTTCAACTACAAGAACGACGCCGGCACCTTCGGCTTCATGGCGCAGCTGTTCTACCAGGAACGCGAACTGCGTCGTGACGGCCAGGAAATCGTCGGCGGCTTCTCGACGATCGCTCCGGATTCGGCAGCCGCCATCTCCAACCCCGACCTCGCCGGCGTGATGTACCCGAACCTGCCCGGTTCGGTCTATTTCACCCAGACCCGTGAGCGCAAGGGTGGACTGGTCGAGTTCCAAGCCAAGCCCAGCGACGACATCACCCTGGGCCTGAGCGCGTTCGTGTCCGACATGGACGCCAAGAACTACAACCGCAACTACATGCTGTGGACCGGCAACTTCGTGCCCAACCAGGCACCGAACCCGGGCTATGTCGTGCAGAACGGCACGCTGGTCCACGCCGACTACTCCGGCCAGACCGATGCCAACGGCATGCCGGTCGGTTACGGCATCTACGACATGATCTCGCGCCCGGAATCGGCCGCGAAGACCGGTTACGTCACCTTTGACGCTGCCTGGGACATCAGCGAGGACTTCTCGCTCAAGACCCAGGTCGGCACCACCAAGGGCAAGGGCGAAACCCCGACCCAGAACATCGCGGAAGTGGTGACCGGCAGCAACGGCGGCGGCTGGACCGTCAACGGCGGCAGCAACCCGGTCGACTGGTACCTCAACGATCCGTCGGGCCCGACCACCAACGGCTTCGGCACCTGGGGCATCCAGTACTACGACGTGCAGGACAAGGAAGACTGGTTCTCGGCCGATGCCTCCTGGTTCGTCCACGGCGGCGCGCTGTCGTCGGTCGACTTCGGCGTGCGCTACGCCGAACACACCCGTGAGGTCAACAGCCCGTACGGCTCCGATCCGGGCAACATCGCCGGCGCGCTGGCCAATGGTGATGTCGGTTACTACCCGGGCGACTTCGGCAACGATCTCGGCGGCAACTTCCCGAGCAACATCTGGTACTTCACCCAGGGTGCGCTCGAGCAGGCCGTCAAGAACAACTCCACCGTCCGCAACGACGGCGCTCGCCACAACTACGGCAGCGAGTTCAACATCAACGAAGAGAACACGGCCGTCTACGCGCAGGCCAACTTCGAAGGTGACAACTGGAGCGGCAACGCCGGTCTGCGCTACGTCGACATCCGCCAGGACATCCAGTACTTCCGCGCCCTGGCCGGCACGGCGATCACTCCGGACGTGAGCAGCCTGTTCGGCGACTTCGCCCGCGTGCGCGACATCAACACGCACGACAAGGTCCTGCCGAGCGCGAACTTCAAGTACACCTTCAACGAAGACTGGGTGCTGCGCCTGGCCGCTTCGCAGACGATGACCCTGCCGGACTACTCCGCGCTGGCCGGTGCGGTCTCGCTGTCGAACCTGACCCACACGGGCACGGCCGGCAACTCGGACCTGGAACCGATCATCTCGACCAACTTCGACGCTTCGCTGGAGTGGTACTTCGCTGATCGCGCCCTGCTGGCGGCCAGCGTCTTCTCGATGGACCTGGACAACTACGTCAAGTACGGCACGGTCACCCGTCCGTTCGTGAACGACCAGACCGGCAACATCGAAGACTACGAAGTCACCATCCCGATCAACAGCGACGGCAAGGTCAAGGGCGTGGAGCTGACCTACGAACAGCCGATCGGCGAGTTCTTCGGCATCTCCGCCAACTACACCTACGCCGATGGCGAGGCCGATGGCGGCGACCCGCTGGTGGGCACCTCGAAGAACAACTACAACCTGTCGGCGTACTTCGAGAACGACGTCTTCAACGCCCGCCTGGCCTACACCTACCGTTCGTCGTTCTACCACGGCATGCTGCGCGCCAATCAGTACTTCCAGGATGACCTGGGCACGCTGGCGGCGTCGGTCGGCTACAAGGCGACGGACTGGTTCTCGGTCACGCTCGATGCGATGAACCTCAACAACCCGACCCTGAAGTACTACGTCGCCGACGGCCACCCGCAGGCGTTCTACAACAACGGTCGCCAGTACTATCTGAACTTCCGCTTCAAGTATTGATGCAGGTTCCCGCAAGGGAACCGTTCCAAGCAGCGGGCCCGGTCATTCCGGGCCCGCTTGCTTTGCGACAGTCACCGGCGGCGTCCATCCGTCCGCGCCGCCCGCAGATGAGAAGAGGGATCGATGAAACTGCACACCGTTCTGACCGCAGTAGCCGGCGTGACGATGGCCATCGGGCTGTCGGCATGCAACCGCCAGGCCGCGCCTGACGCCAGCGTCACCCCTGCCGGCAGTGCGCCCCTGACTGCGGCCGCCGCCACGCCGGTCATTCCGCGCCCGGCCAAGGTCGAACCGGGCCAGGGCCGCTTCGTCCTCGATCCCGATGCCCGCATCGCGGTGGTTGGCGGCGACGCCGAGGCCGGCCGCATCGCCAACGATTTCGCCGCCCGCCTGTTGAAGTCGCGTGGCTTCGCTCCTGCCGTCGGCACCGACGCCGCGGCAAAGATCACCTTCACCGTCGACCCCAAGGCCGCACTGCCGGGCGACGAGGCCTATGTCCTCGACATCACCGCGCAGGGCGTGAAGCTGACGGCGCGCGCCCCGGCCGGCCTGTTCTATGGCGCGGTCACGCTGTGGCAGCTGGCCACCGCCGACGGCAGCCAGGGCACCACCGCCATTGCCGCGCAGCGCATCGAGGATGCCCCGCGCTTCGCCTGGCGCGGCCTGATGCTCGACGTCGCCCGCCACTTCCGCAGCACCGACGAGGTCAAGGCGCTGCTAGACCAGATGGCGCTGCACAAGCTCAACACCTTCCACTGGCATCTCACCGACGACCAGGGCTGGCGCATCGAGATCAAGCAATACCCGAAGCTGACCCAAGTCGGCGGCTGCCGCATCCCGGCCGGCGCCGCCGGTCGCGACGCCAAGGGTGAGCCCAGGCCCTATTGCGGCTTCTACACCCAGGACCAGATCCGCGACGTGGTGAAGTACGCCGCCGACCGCTACATCACCATCGTTCCGGAGGTCGACCTCCCGGGCCACGCGCAGGCCGCAATCGCCGCCTACCCGCAGCTGGGCTCGACCGGCAAGGCGCCGCCGGTGTCGCCGGACTGGGGCGTGCACACCTGGCTGTTCAACGTCGACGACGGCACTTTCACCTTCCTGGAGAACGTGCTGGGTGAAGTGATGACGCTGTTCCCCGGCAAGTACATCCACCTGGGCGGCGACGAAGCGGCCAAGGACCAGTGGCAGCAGTCGCCGGCCGTGCAGGCCAAGCTGAAAGAACTCGGCCTCAAGGACGAGATGCAGCTGCAGAGCTGGTTCATGGGACGGCTGGGTCGCTACATCGAAACGCACGATCGCCGCCTGATCGGCTGGGACGAGATCCTCGAAGGCGGGCCGCCGGCCGATGCCACGGTGATGTCGTGGCGCGGCACCGACGGCGCGATCGAAGCCGCGCGCGCCGGCCATGACGTGGTGCTGGCGCCGTCGCCGGACCTGTATCTCGACCATGTCCAGAGCGATGCCGCCGACGAGACGCCTGGCCGCCTGGACGTGTTCACGCTCAAGGACTACTACAACTACAACGTGATTCCGGCGCAGCTCGACCCCGAGCAGGCCCGCCACGTGCTCGGCGCGCAGGCCAACCTGTGGACCGAACACCAGCGCACCAACCAGCGCATGCAGCACGCCATGTTCCCGCGCGCGGCAGCGTTGGCCGAGAACGTCTGGACGCCGACCGCGCGCCACGACTGGGACGATTTCCTGCGGCGCATGGCGCCGGACATGGCCCGCTACCGCGCGGCAGGTTTCGACGCCGCCGACAGCGCCTTTGCCGTCCGCTTCGCCGCCGCGCCGGCCGGCGAGGGCAAGGACAAGGGAAAGGGCACGCTGACGCTCTCCAACCAGAGTGGTTTCGGCCAGATCCGCTACACCACCGACGGCAGCGAGCCGACGGCGAAGTCGCCGGCCTACGGCGAACCGCTGAGCCTCGCACTGCCCGCGACCATCAGCGCCAACGCATTTGCCGACGGTCTCGCTCTCGCTGCGCCGCGCACGTTCGCCCTGGACCTGCGCAGCCTGCGCGCGCGCGACAGCAACGCGCTGGAATCGTGCAAGAAGGGCCTGACACTGCGCATGGAGGACGACGCGCCGGCCGCGGGCGAGGGCAGCGAGCGCGCCCTGCTGACGGCCGACGTGTTCGACCCGTGCTGGACCTACAAGGCCGCCAGCCTCGATGGCATCACCCGCCTGGAGGTCCGTGTCGGCCAGCTGCCTCACAACTTCCAGCTGTGGAAGGACGCCAGCCAGGTGGTGACGCGTCCGGCCAAGGTCCCCGGCGGAGCGCTCGAGGTGCGGCTGGACGGTTGCGAAGGCGCGCCCGTGGCAACCCTGCCGCTGGCGCCCGCGCGCAAGTCCGATGGCCTGACCACGTTGCAGGCGACGCTGCCGGCGACCGCTGGCAAGCACGACCTGTGCTTCACCTTCGCCGCGGGCGAATACAACCCGATGTGGGTACTCGACGAGGTCGTGCTGCTGCCCTGACCCGGTGGCAGCAAGCGCCGCCCCGGCCGTGACGGCTTGCCGTCGCGACCGGCCGGGGTCGGGCCCGCCCACCGTGAGGCCGTCCCGCGGGTCGTTCCGCCTTTGCTCCCCGGGCATGCCGGGGGGGCGAAAAAATCGTGCAGATCGTTCCTGCGGATCGTGACGCAGCGCGCCAATTGCGGGTTACGATTGGCTCGTTACAGGGGACCCCACCATGCTTGCTCGAAGCCTACTCATGACGGCCTTGTTGGCCGCCACCGGCGCCGCGTCGGCGCAATCGTTGCCCAAGCCCGCGGAGTTCTACTTCGCCGCCGATGCCAACACCGTCAAGCCGGTGGTGGTGGTACGCGAGACCGGCGAAGTGGCGATGGAAAAACTCGCCCGCGCCGCCGAGCGCAATCCGCACGCCAAGGCCGAGGTCGCACAGCTTGCGCACCTGGCGATGGAGGCCGGCCGCGCCGACCTCGGGCGCCAGCTGTATGCACGCGCGCTCGGCCAGATCGACCGCACCGACGGCATGTGGCGCTCGGTCGTATGGAACTACGGCTGGGATCTCTACCGCGCGGGCGACAGCGACGGCGCCTTCGCCCAGTGGCGCACGCTGCTGGAAGCGCGCAGCGTCACGGCCAGCTGGATTCCGCCGACGTTCGCGATGACGCTGTGGTCGCTGGGCCGCAAGGACGAAGCCGTGCAGTGGTACGCCGCGGCGGTGCGCACCGAGCCGCAGCTGTGGAACACCGCCAGCCAGTTCGCCCGCCTGTTGCCGGACTGGCGCGACGACGAGCGCTCGACGCTGACCGAAGTGCAGGCAGCCTGGGCGGCCAATCCGCCAGCCTGGCCCTGATGAGTTGAACTGCGTCCGTTCGCCCGCGTATTCATGACCGGGCGAACCGACACGGTACCGGCAACCGCATCCCGCGCTAGGATGCGGCTTTCCCGCGCGGATCACCGGCAATGCGTCTGCTGTTCACCGCTGTCCTCCTGAGCCTTCCCCTTTCCGCCATGTGCGCCGACCGCATCACCGGCAAGCCCTTCGCCACCCGCAGCGAGGTCTATGCGCCGCATGCGATCGCGGCCACTTCGCATCCGCTGGCCACGCAGATCGCGCTGGACGTGATGAAGGGCGGCGGCAGCGCGGTCGACGCGGCGATTGCCGCCAATGCCGCGCTCGGCCTGATGGAGCCCACTGGCAGCGGCGTCGGTGGCGACCTGTTCGCGATCGTCTGGGATCCCAAGACGAAGAAGCTCTACGGCTACAACGGCTCGGGCCGTTCGCCCAAGTCGCTGACGCTGGCCGAATTCCAGCGCCGTGGCCTGACCGACATTCCGCCACACGGCCCGCTGCCGGTGACGGTGCCGGGCGCGGTCGATGCCTGGTTCGCGCTGCACGGCCGCTTCGGTCGCAAGCCCATGGCCGACGATCTCGCTCCGGCGATCCGCTACGCACGCGAAGGCCATCCGGTGCACGAAGTGATCGCCTACTACTGGGATCGCAGTGTGCCGACGCTGTCGAAGTGGCCGGGCTTCAGCGAGCAGTTCACCGTCGACGGAAAGCGCGGGCCCACCACCGGCGAGATGTGGCGCAATCCGAACCTGGCCAACACCCTGGAGAAGATCGCCCAGGGCGGTCGCGATGCGTTCTACAAGGGCGACATCGCCCACACCATCGACGCCTACTTCAAGGCCAACGGCGGTTTCCTCAGCTACGAGGACATGGCCTCGCACCAGGGTGAGTGGGTCGATCCGGTCAGCACCAACTACCGTGGCTACGACGTCTGGGAACTGCCGCCGAACGGCCAGGGCATCGCCGCGCTGCAGATCCTCAACCTGCTCGAGCCGTACGACATGAAGTCCTACGGCTTCGGCAGCCCCGAGCACGTGCACCTGTTCGCCGAGGCCAAGAAGCTCGCCTTCGCCGACCGCGCGCGCTGGTACGCCGACCCGGACTTCGCCAAGTCGCCGGTGAAGCAGCTGATCTCCAAAGACTACGCCGCGCAGCGCCGCAAGCTGATCTCGATGGACAAGGCGCTCAAGGAAGTGCAGCCGGCCACGCCGAAGGAACTCGACGAAGGCGACACCATCTACATGACCGTGGCCGACGCCGACGGCATGATGGTCTCGCTGATCCAGTCCAACTACCGCGGCATGGGCAGCGGCATGGCGCCGCCGGGGCTGGGCTTCATCTTCCAGGATCGCGGCGAGCAGTTCGTGCTGAAGGAAGGCCACCCCAATTCGTTCCAGCCGGGCAAGCGTCCGTTCCACACCATCATCCCGGCGTTCGTGACCAAGGGCGGCAAGCCATGGTTGAGCTTCGGCGTGATGGGCGGGGCGATGCAGCCGCAGGGCCACGTGCAGATCCTGCTCAACCTGATCGACTTCGGCATGAACCTGCAGGAAGCCGGCGACGCGCCGCGCATCCAGCACGACGGCAGCACCGAGCCGGCCGGGCAGGCGACGGTGATGAGCGACGGCGGCGAGCTCGACCTGGAAACCGGCTACTCCTACGAGACCGTGCGCGCGCTGATGCGCAAGGGCCACTCGGTGCGCTTCGCCGACGGCCCGTATGGCGGCTACCAGGCGATCATGGTCAATCCCAACGGCGGCTACGTCGGCGCCAGTGAATCGCGCAAGGACGGCCAGGCGGCAGGTTACTGACATGAGCAGCGTTGAGGTGCCGGCGCTGCTGCGTCGCGCCTGGGCCGCGTTGCAGCAGGGCCAGCCCGTGCCAGCGCGTGCCGACTGCGAGGCGGCATTGCAGCTTGCACCGGAGTCGTTCGACGCCTGGCGCCTGTATGCCATCGTGCTGCAGGCGCAGGGCGATGGCGGCGGTGGCCGCGTCGCGCTCGAACGCGCCTGGTCGCTGCGCCCCGGCGATGCCGGCACCGCACTCGACCTGGGCACGCTGCTGCTGCAGGCCGGCGATGGCGCGGCCGCGCTGCCATTGCTGGCGACGGCGATGCGCGCGCTGCCGCAGGAACCCCGGGCCGCGTTCCGCTATGGCACCGCGGCCTACGTGGGCGGCGATTTTCGCGCCGCGGCGAGCGGTTTCGAAGCGGCGGCGCGGCTGGATCCGCAATGGACCCAGGCCTGGAACAACCTCGCCGCCGCGCACGGCCGCCTGCAGGACTACCCCGCGGCGATTGCGGCCGCACGCAATGCATTGCGCCTGGAGCCCGGCGCCGCCAGCGCGCACCAGGCCCTGGCGGCGCTGCTGTCGAACCTGTTCGACCGCACCGCCCTGGAAGAAGGCCTGCGCTGTGCACAACGTGCATTGCAGCTGCAACCCGGTTTCGCCGAAGCCCACCGCAACGCCGCAATCGTGCTGCGCAAGCTGGGCGAACCGGCGCGCGCCGAAGCGCACGCCCGGCAGGCATTGCAACTGGCGCCGCGCGACGTCGACACGGTCGACACCCTCGGCGAGCAGTTGCTGCTCAATGGCGACACCACGGCGGCAGTGGCCACCTACGCCCACGCCATCGCCGCCGGCGTGAGCTCGCCAGTGCTGCAACGCCAGCACGGCATCGCCCTGCTCCAGGACGGACAGCCCGCGAGCGCCAGCCAGGCATTGTCGAAGGTGCTGCGGGAGCAACCCGACGATCAGCGCGCGATCGCCCACCTCGGCGTTGCCATGGCCGCGCAGGGCCAGGCCGAAGCGGCCGGGCAGTGGCTGGGCCTGCATCGGCACGTGCACGCGATCGAGCTGCTTCCGCCCGAGGCCTATATCGATCACACCGCATTCCATGCCGCGCTCGCCGCCGACATCCGCCGCCACAGCCAGCAACGCTGGGAGCCGGCCGGACTGGCGGCGCGCAATGCCTACCTCAGCGGCGACCTGCTGGCCGACCGCACCGCCGCGATCACCGGCTTCGAGCAGCGGCTGCGTTCGGCGATTGATGCCTTCCTGCAGCGCTGCCGCGCGCAGGCCGCCACGGCCGGCGCCGACGCCGATGTCTTCCTGCGCAACGTGCCGAACCAGTACCGGCTGCACGTCTGGGCGACCCAGGCCGCCGAGCGCGGCTATATCGATACCCACATCCACGAGGATTCGTGGCTGTCGGGCGCCTACTACGTCGAGTTGCCACCGGCGATCCGCGCCGACGACGCCGGCCATGCCGGCTGGATCGAGTTCGGCCGCCCGTTCGCCAGCCTGCCGCAGTGGCCGGAGGCCGAGCTGCGCCAGGTCTGCCCGCGAACGGGCACGCTGCTGCTGTTCCCGTCCTACCTGTTCCATCGGACCCTGCCTTACACCGGCAGCGGTGAACGCATCAGCATTTCCTTCGACCTCGCCGCGGTCTGAGTCCAGCAGCGCGCTCCTGGCAGCGCTCAGTCCGCCGGTACCGTCCGCCCGTTGGCCCACTCGCGCAGCGCCTGCACCTGCTCGGCCATCAGCACCGACAACGGCCGCGTCTGCTTGAGTTCGCCGCGCAGGGTGAAGTCGTTCAGCGGCGCCTTGGCCGCGTGCGCGGCGTACAGGGCGGCGACGATCGCCTGCTCGATCTCGGCACCGGAGAAGCCGTCACTGGCTGCAACCAGCGATGCCATGTCGAAACTGGAAGAGTCCAGCGCGCGCCGGCGCAGGTGCAGGGCGAACAGCTGTTCGCGCGCGCTGGCGTCGGGCAGGTCGATGAAGAAGATCTCGTCGAAGCGGCCCTTGCGCAGCAATTCCGGCGGCAGTGCATCGATCTGGTTGGCCGTTGCGACCAGGAACACGCGCGACTTGCGCTCGGCCATCCAGGTCAGCAGGTAGCCCAGCACGCGTCGCGACACGCCACCGTCGCTGTCGCCGCCATCACCGGCCAGGCCCTTCTCGATCTCGTCGATCCACAGCACGCACGGCTCGAGCTGCTCGGCCGACGACAGCGCTGCGCGCAGGTTCTTCTCGGTCTCGCCATGGAACTTGTCGTAAAGCGTGCCGAAGTCCAGGCGCACCAGCGGCACGCCGAAACCGGCCGCGACCGCCTTGGCCAGCATCGACTTGCCGCAACCCTGCACGCCCAGCAGCAGCACGCCCTTGGGCGGGTCCAGGCCGGGCGGGGCATCGCCGCTGGTGAACACACCGCGGCGCTGCTCGATCCAGCGCTTGAAGCGACGCGCACCGGCGACATCGTCCATGCGCGCGCTGTCGTACTCGTAATGGAGGTGGCCGCTGCGGTTGAGCAGCTCGAACTTGAGCTTTGCCAGCTGCGGCAGGTCGGCCGGGCCGAGTGCGCCGTCGTCGTGGATCAGGTGCCGGGTGATGCGGCGCGCATCGATCGGATCGAGCCCGCGCAGGTTGCGCACGATCTGCTGCACCGTCTCGGCATCGACCTCGACCCGGCGCCCGCCGTGTTCGCGTGCGTAGGACTCCGCTTCTTCGCGCACCAGCTTGAGCAGCGCGTTGGCATCGGGCAGGCGCGGGGTGAAGCGCACGGCCAGCGCATCGAGTTCCGGCGGCAACTCGACCTTGTGGCCGACCAGCACCAGCACGTGTGGCTGGCAGTCGCGGCGCTGGATGATGTCGCGCAGCAGGCGCTGGGTGCTGGCGTAACCGAGGTAGGGATGGATGTCGAGCAGCACGTAGATGCCGCGCTGGGTGGCATCGCGGATCGCATGCAAGGTCGTGGACGCATCGGGCGCGACCTCCGGCGGATCCTCCTTGTCCAGGTCGATCCGGCGCAGTCCCTCGGTGATCGACCAGCGGTGCAGGGCACGCCACACCTGCATCAGCGCCTGGCGGAACAGTTCGACCACGCGCGCCTCGTCGCGGGTCTCGATGACGATCAGGGGGGTGTTGGCGCGGATCAGCGCGGTCAGGTCCTGCAGCTCGCTCATTACGTGTGGCTTTCCGGGCATCCGTGTCTGTGGTTGATGATAGCCGTTGCCCAGTCATCCCCCCGCGGGCAGCAGGCTGTCTCGCAACGGCCCGGCTGATCACCCTCGGTCCGCCCGGCTGAGCCGCCCGTCGCTGCGATGGTCGCGCCCCGGGCCCCGGTGTACGCTGCGGCTTCCATCCAGAGGGAGTTCGCATGAAGACCGTGCTGGTGGCCAGTTCCAAGGGGGGCGTCGGCAAGACCACGATCGCCACCCATCTCGCCGCGCAATCGGCCATCGAAGGTCTGCGCACCGCGCTGGTCGATGCCGACCCGCAGGAGTCCTCCACCCGCTGGGCGCAACGGCGCGCGCTGCTCGAAAGCGCCGTGCTGCCGCTCGACGGCACCCGCCGCAAGGCCTGGCGCAAGCAGTTGCCCGACGACACCCAGCGTCTGGTGATCGACGCACCTGCCGGCGCGATGGCCGACGATCTCGACAGCTTCCTCGACCAGGCCGACGCGATCCTGGTCCCGGTGCAGCCGTCGGCGCTGGACATCGACGCGACCGTGCCGTTCCTCGATTCGCTGGCCAGGCACCCGCGCGTGCGCAAGGGCCAGCTGCGCGTCGGCCTGGTCGGCAACAAGATCAAGCCGTGGACCAATGCCTCGCAGCAGGCGCTGGAACTGCTCGGCGCCTGGCCGTACCCGGTGGTGGCGCAGTTGCGCGACAGCCAGGCCTACGTGGTCCTGACCGGACTGGGCAAAAGCCTTTTCGACTACCACTCCGCCCAGGTGCGCGACCACCAGGACGACTGGCAGCCCCTGTTGAAGTGGTTGAAGAAAGCGTGAGGGCGTTGTCGCTCTGTGCGACATCAATCAGCGCGGCGTCACGCCGGTCGAGGATAATGCCCGCACGATCTCCCTCCGATTCCCCGGTCCAGACGCGAAAAAGGTAGTGACGCGAATGCGTGAATTGATCCTGCTGCGCCATGCCCACGCCGAACCCGCCGGTAACGGCCAGGCCGACCTGGACCGTCCCCTGTCGGCCGAAGGGCTGGCCGAGGCCGAAGCCGCCGGCCGCTGGCTGGCGACCAACAAGCTGGTGCCCGACTGCGTCCTGTGCTCGCCCTCGCGGCGAACCCGCGAAACCCTCGAAGCGGTACTGGGCGCCATCGGTTACGTCGACCAGCGCATCGAACCGTCGATCTACGAGGCGACCCCGGGCACGCTGATCGCCCTGGCCGACGCCCACGGCGAGTCCGAGCGGCTGATGGTGGTGGGGCACAACCCGGGCCTGGAGCGCCTGGCCGCATTGCTCCACAGCGGCCAGTCCGGCGACTACCGCGGCATGCCGCCCGGTGGCATTGCCGTGCTGAGCGTTCCGGCCGACACCAGCCTGGAACCGGGGGTAGCCCAGCTCAGCGCCTTCTGGTGGCCGTGACGTCGAGTTCGCGATGCGCCCTGGTGGCGCTGTTGTCGTGCGTGCTGACGGGTTGGCCGGCGCTGGCCTACCAGGCATCGCCGTCGGCGGCGCCCGCCGCTGCGGGGGCTTCGACCACGCAGGCGTTCGACGGCCGCTTCACCCGTTTCGGTTTCGAACTGCGCACGCGCTGGGGGCAGAAGGTCGTCGGCATGTTCCCGCAGTACGACGGCGAAGTGACGAAGCTGGCCGACGGCCGCTACGTCGTGCGCATCGTCCTGCGCACCGGGGCCGTCACCGTTGCCGGCTCCGAGCGCTACACCGCGATGGCGCGTGGCGACAGTTTCTTCGACTCGGCCCACTACCCCAGCGTGCAGTTCGAGTCCGATCCGCACCCCGAATTGCTGATCCGCGCCGGCGGCCGCCTGCGTGGGCGGCTGACCATGCACGGTGTCAGCCGCATCGAGTCGTTCTACCTGTCGCCGGCCACCTGTGACCTGCCCGGCAAGGACTGCGATGTGGTCGCCAGCGGCAGCATCAACCGCTCCGACTACGGCCTGGACGGCTGGCAACTGGCGCTGACCGACCGCGTTCGCTTCAACATGCGCGTGCGCCTGGTCGAGGAACGGTGATGTCCAGGTTCGTGCAGTTGGCAGCGGTGGTATTCGCGCTGGCAGTGTCCGGCTGCGCCTCGCTGTCCAACGCCCAGCGCGACCGCGCCAGCGCGATCGCGGCCGCGGCGCGACCGACCCGGGTCGACTGCACCCGCGAGGACGCCTGCGCGCAATCCTCGCCACTGCGCCAGCTGGCGGCGCGCGCATTCGCCGAATCCACCCCGCAGGCTCCGCGCCATTACGCGTTGATCATCGACGTCGGCCCGGATGCCCTGCTGGCGCGCATCAACCTGATCCGCAGCGCCACCACCGCCATCGACCTGCAGACCTACATCTTCGACGAAGACGATGCCGGCCGGCTGGTGATGGACGAACTGCTTGCCGCCGCGCGCCGCGGCGTGCGCGTGCGCGTGCTGATCGACCAGTTGTCCGCGCTCAAGCATGTCGACACGCTGGCCGCGCTGGCGGCCGCGCACGTCAACTTCGAGCTGCGCCTGTACAGCCCGGTGCTCGGCCGCGCCCAGACCAGCTACCCGCAGTACGCGCTGGCCGCGGCGTGCTGCTGGAACAAGCTCAACCAGCGCATGCACACCAAGCTGCTGCTGGTCGACGGCGCGGTCGGCATCACCGGCGGGCGCAACTACCAGGACGACTATTACGACTGGGACGACGAGTACAACTTCCGCGACCGTGATCTGCTCGTGGCCGGACCGGTCGCGCACGTGATGGGCGAGGACTTCTCGCTGTTCTGGAATGATCGCCGCAGCGTGCCGGTCGAACGCCTCAACGACGTTGGCGATCGCCTGCTCCGCGGCGGCGTGCCGGCGCTGCCGCACATCCAGTACGAACGGCCGCAGCGCGCGCAGGCGATGCAGCGCGATGCCGCCGATGCCAGCCTGGTCGAACAACGGCTGGCGCAGCGCGCCTTGCCGGTCGGCGACGTGCGTTATATCTCCGACACCCCGGAAAAGCACCGCAGCAACGGCGCCGCCCAGCAGGCGGTGGCATCGGGCTCGCTGCGTGAGCTGATCGAGTCGGCGCGCACGGAAGTGCTGCTGCAGACCCCTTACCTGGTGCTGTCGGATTCCGCGCAGGAAATGTTCCGCCAGTTGCACAAGCGTCCGCCGGGCGAGCGCCCGCGGGTGATCGTGTCGACCAACAGCCTGGCCGCGACCGACGCCTTCATCGCCTACGCGCTGTCGTACAAGTACAAGCGGCGCTACCTGCGCGAGTTCGGCTTCAACATCTTCGAGTACAAGCCGTTCCCGCGCGATGCGCCGATCGATGTCGCCACCACCGGCGCCACATTGCCGGCCTTCGACAACGCCGGCAGCGGGATCGACGACGACGATCCGGACATCGATCCGGCCGCCCTCGAGCCCGAGCGCGCGCTGACGGGCGAGGGCATCGAGCCGGAAACGACGCAGCGCGGCTCGGCCACGCCACAGGAAACCCACCGCGAGCTGCGCGAACGTTACGACCGCCGCAGCGCCGTCGAGCGCGAGCAGTACCGGCGCGCGCTGTCGCGCGAGTACACCGCGCTGCGCTATGGCTCGCGCAAGGCCAACCAGCCGGTGCCGCTCGAGCGTGCCGGCGTGCGCATCGGCATGCATGCCAAGTCGATGGTCATCGACGAGAAGATCGGCGTGGTCGGTACGCACAACTTCGATCCGCGCGGCGATCACTACAACACCGAAAGCGCGGTGGTGATCGAGGATGCGGCATTCGCCCAGGCGCTGGCGCAGAGCATCCGCCGCGACATGGAGCCGGGCAACTCGTGGGTGATCGCGCGTCGCGACAAGCCGCCGGTGTTCTCGGGCCTGGACTACTCGCTGGGCAAGATGTTCGAGGCGATGCCGATCTTCGACCTGTGGCCGATGCGCTACGCCACCAGTTACGAATTCGCCCCCGGCCCGCATTGCCCGCAACCGATGCTGCCGAGCGATCCGGGCTTCCGCGCCTGCTACGAGCCGGTCGGTGACTTCCCGGAAGTGGCGCTGGGCCTGAAAGGCATCACCACGCGGATCTTCACCGCGTTCGGCGCCGGGCTCGCACCGATCCTCTGAGGCCGGTTTCGCCGCTTCCAGGCCCGCTTCTCGCGCCGGTTTCGCGCACTGGCCGCTTCGCCCCCCTGGCGTGGCGCCCCGTTCAGTGTGCTGACCGTGACGCTCGTCACTGTCCCCGTTGGCCCGGATCGGGCCCCTCCAGCCCGGCAGCCGCGCCCCGGGCCCGGACCCCTGCCATCAGTCATGGCAACGGTTCGCTCCAAATAGCTATCTATATCAGCAAGTTCCGAATGTGGTCCCGCTTCACCAGGTAGGTCTTAGGTGGGGTGACTTCTGGCCCATGGCGGAATAGATCTGGTGTTGTAGTCTACCAACACACCAAGTCACTCCCCCGCTGACACAGGACACCGCCATGAACGCCATCCGCCTCTCCAGCCTGTTTGCCAAGTCGGTAGCCCCGGCCCGCCTGACCGCCAACCTGCTCAACGCCGCCCCGGCCCGCCAGCATCGCGAACGCGATTTCGGCATCGGCTACGGCAACAGCAGCGGCTACGCCAGCAACCGCCGCTACACCTCCGAATGGGGCCCGACGCGCTTCCGTTGCGCCTGACCGCACCTCGCCACACCGCACCACCTCTTCGCCAGGATCACGCCATGAACGCCTTCACCCGCACCCCGACCGTCCCCGCCACTGCCACGCGCTCGAACGTTGTTCCGATGCCGCAGCGCCATGTTCACCGCGAGCGCGACTTTGGCGTCGGCTACGGCAACAGCAGCGGCTACGCCAGCAACCGTCGCTATGCCCAGGACTGGATGCAGCCGCGCTTCCGTTGCGCGTGATTGGCCCGGACGTGATCGCAACGAATGAAAAAAACGGATGACGCACCCCATCGCGCTGTAGCACCACCGGCAACACCGCAACACACAACGGTACTTCCCGCTTCCCCCTGGCCCGGGGCCGGCACGTCGGACTCTCTCCGTGGCGACGTGCCGTCCACCGGGCCCATTTTTTCCTCCGCGGGCGCACGCCTCGCGACTGTCGCCTGAGCCACCGCAACGGCTGGCTGCCACTGCCCCCGCTGGGCTAATGTGGCGCAATGAGCGACGACACTTCCCCCGCACCGCAGCGCTCGCCTTTCCGCGGCGTTCCCGACCTGGCCGAACTCAACGCGCTGTCCAAGGGCACCGCGATGGAACCGCTGGGCATCGTCTTCACCCAGATCGGCAACGACTTCGTGCGCGGCACGATGCCGGTCGACCAGCGCACCCGCCAGCCGTACGGACTGCTGCACGGCGGCGCCTCGGTCCTGCTCGCCGAAACGCTGGGCAGCAGTGCCGGCAACCTGTGCGTCGGCGACGACGAAGTCTGCGTCGGCATCGAGATCAACGCCAACCACCTGCGCGCCGCCCGCGATGGCATCGTCACCGGCACCGCGCGCCCGATCCACATCGGCGCCCGCACCCAGGTCTGGGACATCCGCATCGAAGACGAACGCGGCCGCCTGGTCTGCATCTCCCGCCTGACCCTGGCCGTGGTCGCCCGCACCTAGCTGCAGCGCCCACTCCCCCGCCAACACACCCCGCTAGACCAAGGGTTGATTGACGCAGCAGGCACGAGGGCCGCAGTCTTGCCCCGCCAGCGAAAGCGCCTGGTGTGGGGATCACGGAGACGGCCCTTGGACACTGCAGCAACCGCGGCGTGCCCGCGCACGAAGCGAATCTGGCTCTGCCTGCTGGCCGCGGGACTGGCGACAGGCGCCGGCGCCGTCATTGCCGCCGACGACAGCGCCATCCATCCCGAGCGCTGGCCGAAGGTGGCGTGCGCGTTGCCAGTGGACCGCGCGATGGAGCGCCGCATCGACAAACTGCTGGCGTCGATGACGCTGGAAGAAAAAGTCGGCCAGATCGTCCAGGGCGACATCGCCAGCCTGACGCCTGACGACGTCCGCAAGTACCGCCTCGGGTCCGTGCTCGCCGGTGGCAACTCCGATCCGGGAGGCAAGTACAACGCCGCCCCCGCAGAGTGGCTCGCGCTGTCCGATGCCTTCTACGAAGCCTCGATGGACACCAGCGGCGGCGGCAAGGCCATTCCCATCCTGTTCGGCATCGACGCCGTGCACGGACAGAGCAACGTCGTCGGCGCCACCGTGTTTCCGCACAATATCGCCCTTGGCGCTGCCCGCGACCCCGAGCTGATCCGCCAGATCGGCCGCATCACCGCCATCGAGACCCGCGTCACCGGCATGGAGTGGGCGTTCGCACCCACCGTGGCCGTGCCGCAGGACGACCGATGGGGGCGCTCGTACGAAGGCTATTCCGAACAGCCGCAAGTCGTCGCCGCGTACTCTGCCGCGATGGTCGAAGGCCTGCAGGGCAAGCCCGGCACGCCGGGCTTCCTCGACGGCCAGCATGTGATCTCCTCGGTCAAGCACTACCTCGGCGACGGCGGCACCGCCGACGGCAAGGACCAGGGCGACAACCAGTCCAGCGAGGATGTGCTGCGCGACGTCCACGGCGCCGGCTATCCCACCGCGATAGCGATCGGCGCGCAGGCGGTGATGACTTCCTTCAGCAGCTGGCACGGCACCAAGCTCGCCGCCGACAAACCCCTGATCACCGACGTCCTCAAAGGGCGGATGAACTTCGACGGTTTCGTCGTCACCGACTGGAACGCCCACGGCCAGGTCCCGGGCTGCAGCAACGACCGCTGCCCCGAAGTGATCGCCGCCGGCATCGACATGGTGATGGCGCCCGATACCTGGAAAGGCATCTACGAAAGCACGCTGGCGGCGGCCCAGTCCGGCGAGCTGCCGCGCGCGCGCCTGGACGATGCCGTGCGCCGCGTGTTGCGGGTGAAGTACCGCCTCGGCCTGTTCGACGCCGGCAAGCCGTCGCAGCGGCCGCTCGGCGGCAAGTTCGAACTGCTTGGCGCGCCCGGACACCGTGCGGTCGCGCGCCAGGCCGTGCGCGAATCGCTGGTGCTGCTGAAGAACGACCACCGCGTGCTGCCGCTCGATCCCAAACTCGACCTGCTCGTGGCCGGCGACGGCGCCAACGACATGGGCAAGCAGAGCGGCGGCTGGACACTCAACTGGCAGGGCGTGGGCAGCACGCGAGCCGACTTCCCCAACGGCGAGACGATCTGGGAAGGCATCGACAAAGCCGTGCGCAGCGCCGGTGGCCACGCCGAACTGGCCATCGACGGCCGCTACACGCGCAAGCCCGGCGCCGCGATCGTCGTCTTCGGCGAGGATCCGTATGCCGAATTCCAGGGCGACATTCCAACGCTCTGGTACAAGCCGGGCGACGATCGCGACCTGCAACTGATCCAGCGCCTGAAGGCCGAAGGCATCCCGGTCGTGGCGGTGTTCCTCAGCGGCCGGCCGTTGTGGATGAACCGCGAGATCAACGCCGCCGATGCGTTCGTCGCCGCCTGGCTGCCCGGCAGCGAAGGCGGCGGCATCGCCGACGTGCTGCTGCGCGGCGCCGACGGCAAGCTCGCCCACGACTTCAAGGGCAAGCTCGGCTTCTCGTGGCCGCGCCGCGCCGACCAGTACGCCAACAACGTTGGCCAGCCGGACTATTCACCGCAGTTCGCCTTCGGCTTCGGCCTGACCTATGGCGATGACGGCACCCTGGCGGCATTGCCGGAAGAGCCGGGCGTTTCCGCGGCGATGGGGCGGCCGGGCGTGTACTACGCCCGCGGCGTGCTGACGCCCGGCATCGTGATGCGGCTGCAGGGCGCCAAGGGCGCGGCGGTCGACGTCGCCGCCTTGCCGGCCGCGTCGCCCGACGGCAGCGTGCGCGTGCGCGCAATCGACCACCTGGCCCAGGAAGATGCTCGCCGCATCGAATGGACCGGTAGCGGCGAGGCCACCGTGTCGCTGCATTCCGACGCCGCCAAGGACCTCACCCGCGAAACCAACGGCGATGTGATGCTGGTGCTGACGGTACGCGCCGATGCGCCGGGCGATGTTTCCGTCGGCGTGGGTTGCGGCCCGGGCTGCGGCGCGCAGCTGCCGCTGGCCGAGTCGCTGGCCAGCCTCGAACCCGCGCGCTGGACCACGCTCGGCATCGCGCTGAAGTGCTTCGCCGCGGCCGGCGCGGACACCTCGAAGCTCGACACCCTGCTCAGCCTGCGGGCGAAGGGCAAGGCGCAGCTGTCGCTGTCGAAGGTGGCATTGGGCGCGCAGGGCGACGCCGAGAAGGTGATGGCGTGCGCGCTGAAATGATCGCGCTGGAATGTTCGCGTTGAAATGACCTGACGCGATTGCCGCAGGGACGGGGTTGCCGGCGACCCCGTCCCGCGATGCGGTCGACCGGCCGTGGCGGCCATTCACGCCCGCAACATCCATCGACGTATGGCGAAACAGTTCTGGCCGCAGCGACATCGCTTCGGTATCGTGCCATCAATGAATGCGCCGTCCCCCCATGCCGGCGCGACGGCGCCGACCGCGGCGCCCGCCGCGCGCGCCCTCCGTTATCTCATCCGCGTGCCGCTGCTGGTGTGGCACATCCTCGTCGACCTGCCGCTGGTGCTGCTGCTTGGCACACCGCTGACAGCAGGCGTGCGCGTCGGCAACGAGAACCTGGCCCATCGCGCGATCCGCGCCTGGTCTGCCGGCCTGATGTGGATCTTCGGCTTCCGCCTGCGCCGCTACGGCGAACCTCTGCCCGGCGCGGCGATGTTCGTCGCCAACCATGTCAGCTGGATCGACATCGAGACCCTGCACAGCCAGCGCATGATGGGCTTCGTCGCCAAGCGCGAGATCGAGGGCTGGCCGGTGGTGGGCTGGCTGGCTTCGCGCGGCGAGACCATCTTCCATTCGCGCGGCAGCACCGAATCGCTCGGCGGCGTCCTGCACGAGATGCTGGCGCGACTGCGCGGCGGCCGTTCGGTTGGCGTGTTCCCAGAGGGCGGCACTCGCGGCGGTCGTGAGATCGGCCCGTTCCATGCCCGCATCTTCCTGGCCGCGGTCGAAGCCGGAGTCCCCGTGCAGCCGGTCGCGCTGCGCTACGGCGAGGGCGGCCAGGCCCAGCAGGTGGTCGCGTTCCAGCCCGGCGAGAGCTTCCTGGGCAACTTCGTGCGCCTGCTCGGCGAGCCGACGCGGCTGGCCGAAGTGCATTTCCTCGAACCAATCGCGCCTGGCCAGGCCGACGGACGCCGCCGTCTCGCCGATCTGGCCCGATCGCGCATTGTCGAGGCCATGACGAGTTGAAGAGTACGTTGGGTTTAGTGGGCGCACTCGAATTCGTACCGCTATGGTCCCAGGCATGCTGACCGCCGCCGATTACCAACCACCCCGCTGGTTGCGCAACGCGCACGTACAGTCCGCGCTCGGCTCCAGTGTGTTGCGTCGCCGCCATGGCGAACGCAGCCTGGCCGAGCTGGGCGCAGTGAGCAGCGAACACCTGATCGACGCCGGCGACGCCCGCCTGCACGGCCTGCACAGCGTCATGCCCGATCGCGAGTCGCGCGGCCTGGTGCTGCTGCTGCACGGCTGGGAGGGCAGCGTCGATTCCAGCTACATGCGCCTGACCGCGGTGCAGCTGCTGAAGGCCGGATTCGAAGTGTTCCGCCTCAACTTCCGCGACCACGGCAACACCCATCACCTCAACGAAGGGCTGTTCCATTCCAACCGCATCGACGAAGTCGTGCGCGCGGCGGTGGAAGTGGCGCGCCGTTTCCCGGGCCGGCCGATGGCCGTGGCCGGCTATTCGCTCGGCGGCAACTTCGCCCTGCGCCTGGCGCTGCGCGCGCCGGACGCCGGCCTGGCGCTGACCCACGTGGCGGCGGTATGCCCGGTACTCGATCCGGCCCGCACGATGGAGCAGATGGAACAGGGCCTGCCGTTGTACCTGTGGTACTTCGAGCGCAAATGGCGCGGTTCGCTGGCGCGCAAGCGCGAGCTGTTCCCCCAGGTGCATGCCTTCGACGATGAGGTCCTGGGTTTGCGCATGCGACCGCTGACGCAGTGGATGGTCGAGCGCCACACCGACTTCGGCACCCTCGAGCGCTATTTCGACGGGTACTCGATCGCCGGCGACCGCCTGACCGCGCTGCAGGTCCCGGCCAGCATCCTCATGGCGCAGGACGACCCGGTGATTCCGGTGGCGGGATTCCACGCCCTGACCCTGCCGCGCAGCGCGGCGCTGGAAATCGCACCCTGGGGCGGCCATTGCGGCTTCCTCGAAGGCGCCACCCTCGACGGCTTTGCCGAACGCTGGATCGCCCAGCGCATGCTCGACGCGGCCGATAGCGCCTGAAGGACCGGGCCTGGCCGGGCCCCGGCCCCCGAAATCGCGCCGCCACGCCCCGGCGCGGCTCAAGTCCCCGCCGCAACTGCCGATAAACCCCTGTTGGCAGGCCGGGCATGGCGCCTGCTGCCGCTACAATCGCGCTTTCGCCTGAATCATCGAGCAGTCCATGTACGAACCGATCATTGACGCACTGCGCCGCGGCGTGGCCAGCGAAGCGCTCAGCGCCGCGCGCGACGCCATCGCCGCGCAACCGCAGGACGCCACCGCGCACCGCCTGCTCGCCGCTGCACTGCGCCTGGACGGCGACCGCGAAGGCGCGCTTGCCGCCATTGGCCAGGCCATCGAGCTGGCGCCTGACGACGCCAACCTGCACCTGGAGCGCGCCGGCCTGCTTCTGACCGAACGCCAGCTCGACGAAGCCCAGGCTGCGCTGGCCCGCGCCACCGGACTGGATCCGAACCAGTTCCCGGCCTACATCATCCAGGCCCACCTGGCGATCGGCCGCGCCGACCTGAACGAGGCCGAGCGCCTGATCCGCACCGCAGCGCGCATCGCCCCCGAGCACCCGCACGTGGCCGCGGTCGAAGGCACCCTGGCGCTGCGCCGCGGCGAACCCGACCGCGCCCTGGCGATCCTCAGCGGCGCCGCCGAGCGCGCCCCGGGCGACGCCCAGCTGCGCCACGCGCTCGCCTTCGCCTACCTCGGCAAGGGCCATTACGCTTTCGCCGAGCAGGCCTTCCGCAGCCTGCTCGAGGGCGATCCGGGTTCGCGCCCGCTGCGCCTGATGGTCGCCAACCTGATGCGCCTGCAATCGCGTCCGGGCGAGGCTGCCGACGAACTGGCGCCGCTGCTCGACGGCGAGACCGGCACGCCGGGCATGCATCGCCTGGTCGGTGAGCTTGAACTGGATGCGGGCCGCAACGACCGCGCGCTGCCGCGCCTGCGCCAGGCCTTCCTCGCCCAGCCGCTGGACCGCCGCAGCATCCTGCCGCTAATCGAAGCCTGGCGCCGCCTGGAGCTGCTCGATGAAGCCCGCACCACGATCGACTCGGTTCTGCTCGAGCACCCGCAGGCGCCCGACCTGTGGCGCGCGCGCCTGCTGTTCGAGGAGTTCGCCAGCGACCCGGCACGCGAAGTGATCGCGCGCTGGCGCGAGGCGATGCCCGACTTCGTGCCGGCGCTGGAAGCACAGACCACCCTGCACGACCAGGCCGGCGAGCCGGAACTGGCCTACGCCACCGCGCAGCGCATCACCGAACTGCAGCCGGGCCACACCATGGCCGAGCTGCGCATCATCGACCAGCTGCTGCGCAGCGACCCCGACGCCGCGGTCCTGCGCGTGGAAGGCCTGCTTGCACAGGCGCCGGACCCGAACGTGAAGCGCAGCCTGCGCCAGCTGCTGGGCCGTTGCTTCGACGCCGCCGGCCAGCCCGATGCCGCCGCCGCGACCTGGGCCGAGCTGCACGCCGAGGTTGTCGGCGAGCGCCTGCCGCTGCCGCAGCCGAGCGCGCCGATCACGCAGTGGCCGGAACTGGCGCCGCTGCCGGATCCGGCCCCGGGCGTGCTGCTGCTGTGGGGCGCGCCGGGCTCGCTGGTCGAATACATCGCCGCGACCATCAAGCACTCCGCCGCGCCTTTGCTGGTGGACCGCTTCGGCGCGCAGCCGCCGACCGATCCGCTGCAGCGCTACGACACCGTGTCGGGCCTGCTCGACGGCTCGCTCGATCCGGCCTACCTGGTCAGCCTGTGGCGCGCCGGCCTGCCCGCGCGCGGCATCCACGATGGCAATGCCTTCGACTGGCTGCTGTGGTGGGACAACGCGCTGCTGCTGGGCCTGCGCCCGCAGCTGCCCGAGGCGGTGCTGATGGTGGCCGTGCGCGACCCGCGCGACATGCTGCTGGACTGGCTCGCCTTCGGTGGCCCGGTGCCGCTGGCGTTGGCCTCGCCGCTGGAAGGCGCGCGCTGGATGGCCAGGACGATGGAGCAGATCGCCGAGCTCAGCGAGCATGACCTGTTCCCGCATCGCCTGATCCGCATGGACGACGCCAACCCCGCCGGCATCGCCCAGGCGATCGCCGATGCGCTGGGCGCGAATGTGGCCGTCGCCCCGCAGCAGATGCTCGGCCCGCCGCACTTCCCCGCCGGTCACTGGCGCGACTTCCGCGATGCCCTGGCCGAGGAGTTCGCAGTGCTGACGCCGGTTGCCCAGCGCCTGGGCTATCCGGCGGAATGAACTGAAGCAAGGAGGACGATCCATGCACATCCGCAGCGACAGCTTCGAACACCGCCAGCGCCTGCCGGCCGAATTCGCCGCCGGCCAGGCCACGGCCGACGGTTTTGGTTTTGCGCCCAACCGCAATCCGCACCTGGCCTGGGGCGATGCCCCGGCGGGGACGAAGTCGTTCGTGCTGTTGTGCATCGATCCGGACGTGCCGACGATGGCGGAGATGGTCGGCAAGCCCGGCGTGCTGATCCCATCCGAGCAACCGCGGTGCGACTTCGTGCACTGGGCGATGGTCGACATTGGCGCCGGCGTCAGCCAGATCGTCGCCGGCAGCTGCAGCGACGGTGTCGTGCCGCACGGCAAGACCCGACCGTCCGGACCGGCCGGCGCGCGCCAGGGCCTGAACGACTACACCGGCTGGTTCGCCGACGACGCCTCCATGGCGGGCGACTGGTACGGCTTCGACGGGCCGTTCCCGCCGCCGAACGATCTGCGTCTGCACCGTTACTTCTTCCGTCTGTTCGCCCTCGACATCGATCACCTGACCGTGCCGGACCGCTTCACCGCCGCGCAGGTGTTCGAGGCCATGCACGGCCACGTCCTGGACGAAGTCTCGATCTACGCAACGTATTCGCTCAATCCACAGGTCAAGGACTGATCGACCTGCCCGCCTGCGCGGGCAGACATCGCACCAGGGGGGTTGCGATGCAGTACCAGGCAAAACTGGAATCGCTCGTCGAGGCCGTGCAGCAGCTGTCGCTGGCGCGCGACCTCGACAGCGTCGCCGCGATCGTGCGCGGCACCGCCCGCACTCTGGCCGGCTCTGACGGCGCGTCGCTGGTCCTGCGCGACGCCGGGCAGTGCTACTACTTCGACGAAGATGCGATCTCGCCGCTGTGGAAAGGCCAGCGCTTCCCGCTGAACCAGTGCATCAGCGGCTGGTGCATGCTCAACCGCACCGCGGTGGCGATCGAGGACATCTACGCCGACGATCGCATCCCGCACGCAGCGTACCGGCCAACGTTCGTCCGCAGCCTGCTGATGACGCCGATCCGCACCCTCGAGCCGATCGGCGCGATCGGCAGCTACTGGGCGGAGCACCACACGCCCAGCGCCGACGAGACCCACCTGCTGCAGACGCTGGCCAACGCAACATCGGTGGCGCTGGAGAACATCCAGATGCACGCCGATCTCGAACAGCGCGTGCTCGACCGCACCGAGGAGCTGGCGCGCACCAACCAGCTGCTGCGCGAGGAGATGGCCGAACGTGAACGCGCCGAGCACGAAGTGCGCCTGCTGTCGCTGACCGACGAACTGACCGGTCTGCACAATCGCCGCGGTTTCCAGCTGCTGGCGACGCAGGAACTGGAAGTGGTGCGGCGCCTGCAGCAGCCGTGTCGCCTGATCTTCATCGACCTCGACGGCCTCAAGCCGGTCAATGATCGCCACGGCCACGCCGCCGGCGACATCATGATCCGCCAGGCCGCCGAACTGCTGCGCGTGGTGTTCAGCGAAGCCGACGTGCTGGCACGCTGGGGTGGCGACGAGTTCGCCGTGCTCGCGCTCGACGCCATCGACGCGGCCAGCGTGCGCCGGCGGGTCGAGGTCGGCGCGGCACAGCTGGCGGCGATGCACGCCAACCAGCCCTATACGTTGTCGCTGAGCGTCGGCGTGATCGACCCGGCCGACACACCGGGTGCCAGCCTCGCCGAACTGCTGGTGCAGGCCGACGCGGCGATGTATGCGATCAAGGCCGGCAAGCCTTCGCGCGTGCCGGCCTGACCTGCGCGCCGGTTTACTTCTTGCCGGCTGCCGCGTTCTCCGACTCGACCACCATGTCGAGCACGTAGGCGATCGATGAACCATCTGCCGGCGGGTTCTTGATCGTGTAGCGCTTCACGCGCACCACGTTGCGCACGCCATCGGTGTGCTCGTAGCCCTCGATGTCCTCGTACAGCGGCTGCCACTGGCCGGGCGTGCCGGTCTTGAGGCCGTGATCGTCGTAGTGCAGCTCGCGTACCTGCAGGCACTGCTTGTTCGGGATCAGCGGATGGCTGCACGGCTTGGCCTGCGCGGCCACTTCCAGGAACGCCGTCTCGCCCGGGCCGCCGTAACGGGTTTCGGCCGTGGCCTCGCCGCGGAACGTCAGCACCTCGCCATCGGCGGAGGTCAGCGTCAGCTGCGGCTGGCCGTCATTGCGCAGCGCGACCGTCTGCGCCGCTTCCAGGCGCTTGCCGATGGCCTGGTCCAGCGCCATCAGTTTCGGGTCGGTGCAGGCCATCAGCGTCGCGGCCATGCGTGCCACCTGCAGGCGGTCGCCGGTGAGCGTGTAGCCGCCGCCCATGCGGTTGCAGGCATTGCTCACGCTGACGCGGCCGTCGCGGAAATCGAGTTGCAGCGGCTTGTCGGCGCGGGCGAACAGCGCCTCGATGGCCTGTCCCTTGGCGTCGACGGCTTTCTCGAGCTGCCAGTGCTGGCTGCCCAGCAGCGTCGCATCGATCGCGCTGACAGGCTCGGCCGGTGCCGCCACGACCGACGTCGGCGCAGCAGGTTGCGTCGCTGCTTCCGGCGGAGCCGGCGCCTTGGCGCAGGCGACGAGGGCCAGGGGAAGGGCGAGCATCACGAATCGTTTCATTGCAGTCTCCATTGCGGGTGCCAATGGGAACGCAACACGGCCTAAAACGGGGTGAAGGCGCACCGGCGCAAGCCGGTGCCGGTTCAGCTTCCCGACGGCACCAGCAGGAGCAGCGCCGCGCCAAGCACGAGGCGATAGACCGCGAACGCGGTGAAGCGATGGCTCTGGATGTAGCGCAGCAGCCACTTCACCGCCACGAACGCGGTGATCGCCGAAGCGACGAATGCCACCGCCAGCGCGGTCCAGTCCTCATGCGCGGCTTCGCCATTGCCCAGCACGTGCAGCAACTCGTAACCGGTCGCCGCGAACATGGTCGGGATACCCACGAGGAAGGCGAACTCGGTGGCCGCCGCACGCGAGGTGGTGCCGGCCAGCAGCGCGACGAAGATCGTCGCCGCCGAACGCGAGGTGCCCGGGAACACACCGGCGACGACCTGGGCGATGCCGACCAGGATCGCCACCGTCCAGGTGATCGCGGCGCGCTCGCCGAGCTTGTCGGCGCGTTTGGCGGCGAAGTACTCGGCCGCCATCATCCACACGCCGCCGAGGATCAGCGCCCAGGCGATCGGAGTCACGTGGTCGGGCAGTTCGAAGCCCAGCTTCTTGACCACCAGGCCGAGCACTGCGGTCACGCCGAATGCCACGGCAAGCTTGAAGGCGTAGTCGCGCGCCTGTGCCGACGTCAGCGCCGTGCCGGCCGGGCTGTGCCCGGCGCCGGCGCCGCGGCCGATGAAGCCCATCGCCAGGTCCCACAGCCGCTGCCGGTAGATCAGCACCACCGCTAGGATCGCGCCGGCCTGGATCGAGATGTTGAACAGATCGCTGCGGTGCCCGAGCCAGCGTTCGGCGATGAGCAGATGGCCGGTGCTGGAGATCGGCAGGAATTCGGTGATGCCTTCGATGATGCCGAGCAGCAGCGCGGCGAACAGGTCAGTCATGCAATGGGCCGTCAGGAAAACTGGGGTGGGAAAGGACGCGCGACGCGGCAGCATACCGGATAGGGCTCATGCACCCGGTTGAGGCAAGTCGCACTCGAAACCGCACCATGTTGGTGCAGTGGTACTGGCTGGACCCTGGCGAGGTCTTGAAAATCAACGACTTGCGAAACCTGAAACATTGGCACGTTCATTGCTTTGATATAGACAAGTGCGGCCGACGCGGCCGAGTTTTTCCCAAGTAGCCATCCCCTGTCCCGGAGTACCCATGTCGCTCGAACACGTAGAAAAGCTGATCAAGGACCACAAGGTCGAATTCGTTGACCTGCGCTTCGTCGACATGCGCGGCGTCCAGCACCACGTGACCTTCCCCAAGTCGATCGTCGAGCCGGGCCTGTTCGAGGACGGCAAGATGTTCGACGGTTCCTCGATCAGCGGCTGGAAGGGCATCAACGAGTCCGACATGGTCCTGCTGCCGGACGCCAGCACCGCATTCCTGGACCCGTTCACGGCCGATCCGACCCTGGTCCTGACCTGCGACATCCTCGACCCGGCGACCATGCAGGCCTACTCGCGCGATCCGCGCGGCGTCGCCAAGCGCGCCGAGGCCTTCCTCAAGTCCAGCGGCATCGCCGACCAGGCCTTCTTCGGCCCGGAGCCGGAATTCTTCATCTTCGATTCGGTCCGCTTCGCCAATGAAATGGGCCACACCTTCTTCCACATCGACTCGGAAGAAGCGCACTGGAACTCCGGCCGCGAATACGACGGTGGCAACACCGGCTACCGTCCGATGGTGAAGGGCGGCTACTTCCCGGTCGCACCGTTAGACTCGCTGCACGACCTGCGCGCCGAGATGTGCAAGACCCTGGAACTGGTCGGCATGGAAGTGGAAGTGCACCACCACGAAGTGGCCAACGCCGGCCAGTGCGAGATCGGCACCAAGTTCAACTCGCTGGTGAAGAAGGCCGACGAGCTGATGACGATGAAGTACGTCATCAAGAACGTCGCCCACCGCAACGGCAAGACCGCGACCTTCATGCCCAAGCCGATCGTCGGCGACAACGGCAGCGGCATGCACGTGCACCAGTCGCTGGCCAAGGGCGGCGTCAACCTGTTCACCGGCGACGGCTACGGCGGCCTGTCGCAGATGGCGCTGTGGTACATCGGCGGCATCTTCAAGCACGCCCGCGCGCTGAATGCCTTCACCAACTCGGGCACCAACAGCTACAAGCGCCTGGTGCCGGGCTACGAAGCGCCGGTGATGCTGGCCTACTCGGCCCGTAATCGTTCCGCCAGCTGCCGCATTCCGTTCGTGGCCAACCCGAAGGCGCGCCGCATCGAGATCCGTTTCCCGGATCCGATCCAGTCGGGCTACCTGACCTTCGCCGCGCTGATGATGGCCGGCCTGGACGGCATCAAGAACCAGATCGACCCGGGCGCTCCGAGCGACAAGGACCTGTACGACCTGCCGCCGGAAGAAGAGAAGAACATCCCGACCGTGTGCCACAGCCTCGACCAGGCGCTGGAAGCACTCGACAAGGATCGCGACTTCCTCAAGGCCGGCGGCGTGTTTACCGACGACTTCATCGACGGCTACATCGCGCTGAAGATGCAGGAAGTGACCAAGTTCCGCGCGGCCACGCACCCGCTCGAATACCAGATGTACTACACCGTCTGACGCCCGACTCCCTCCCCCGCGAATGCAGGGGAGGGTTGGGGAGGGGCGCTCTTCGAGCCCCCTTCCAGCCAGCCACCGCTTCAACTAATCCATGAGGTAACCCAGATCGACGGGCTGCGCCCGCCGCAAGGCGAAGTGCGTCCCTGTGATGGCGCGGGAGACGACACCAACGTCCGCGTTGCAAGAGCACGAAGCAATGACCGGGGAGGGGCCACCGCTTATGAGGAGCCTGCGTCATGTCGTCTCGAACCACTGCAAGCAAGACCTGCGCTGCAACCATCGTCTCCATCGCGCTCGTCGGCATGGGAATGGCAAGCGCACACGCCGGCACGTCCGGCTCACTGGCATTGACCAGTGACTATCTCTTCCGCGGCATCTCGCAGAACAACCAGGAACCGGCCCTGCAGGGTGGCATCGAGTATGCCGCCGACAGTGGCTTCTACGTCGGCAGCTGGGGCAGCAATGTCAGCTGGCTGTCCGACACAAACGTCTTCCCTGATTCGATCTCCAACAGCGTAGAGCTCGACTTCTACGGCGGCTATCGCGGCAAGATCGGCGAGTCCGTCGGCTTCGACGTCGGTGCGCTCTATTACTGGTATCCCGGCGACTACCCCTCGGGCTTCAACAGCCCAGACACCGGCGAGCTTTACTTCGGCATCAGCGCCGGAGTGTTCTCCGCCAAGTACTCCTATGCCCTCACCGATCTGTTCGGCTACGCCGATTCGGATGGCAGCGGCTATCTCGACGCCGCGGTGAACTGGGAGTTCGTCCCGACGTGGACGCTCAACGCCCACGCCGGCAAGCAGTGGATCGAGAACAACGAGGACTTCGAATACGTCGACTGGAAGCTCGGCGTCACCAAGTCTTTCGACGGCGGCTTCGCCATTGCCCTTGCCTATCTCGACACCGATGCCGAAGAGGCGCTGTACACCAACCGCTACGGCAATTTCCTCGGCGAGGACACGGTGGTGCTGACCCTGACCAAGACCTTCTGAGGCAGGCGCATCCGAGATGAACCATCACAGACGAGCCATCCAGACCCACGGAGCTGCGAGATGAAACTGATCACCGCGATCATCCGGCCGTTCAAGCTCGACGAGGTGCGCGAAGCGCTCACCGAAGTCGGCGTGTCCGGCATCACCGTCACCGAAGTAAAGGGGTTCGGACGACAGAAAGGTCACACCGAGCTCTATCGCGGCGCCGAGTACGTCGTCGATTTCCTGCCCAAGCTCAAGGTCGAGTGCGCGGTTGCCGAGTCGGTGCTCGAGGCGGCGCTGGAAGCACTGCAGACGGCCGCGCGCACCGGCAAGGTAGGTGACGGAAAGATCTTTGTTCAAGCCCTCGAGCACACGGTGCGCATCCGCACCGGCGAGCTCGATGACGATGCGTTGTGAGGAGGCGGCCATGAACCTCGACACCTCCCATCACCTTCCGGAGCCGTCATCCCCGCGCAGGCGGGGACCCAGCGACTCCGCTTCGCCTGATATCGCCTCCACGGAGAACGCCGACGTGGCACACGCAACGACACTGGGTTCCCGCCTTCGCGGGAATGACGATGCACACAAACGCGAGCAGAGTCGACTGGTCGACGCCTTCCGCCATCCGCGATTGCTGGCCGCCTTCGCCGCGCTGGCGATGCCCGGCATTGCCCTCGCACAGGACGCCGCAGCGGTCGCGGCTGCCGCGCCGGTCGCCAACAAGGGCGACGTCGGTTGGTTGCTGGTCTGCTCGGCACTGGTGATCTTCATGACCCTGCCCGGGCTCGCGCTGTTCTATGGCGGCCTGGTGCGCAGCAAGAACGTCCTGTCGGTGCTGATGCAGTGCCTGCTGGTGTTCTCGCTGGTGGCGGTGCTGTGGGCGCTGTATGGCTACTCGCTGGCTTTCACCAGCGGCAATGCCTTCATCGGCGGATGGGACCGGCTGTTCGCCAAGGGCCTGGATGCCACGGCGATGGGCGCGACGTTCACCAAGGGGGTCTACATCCCGGAGCTGGTGTTCTTCGTGTTCCAGGGCGCGTTCGCCTGCATCACCTGCGCGCTGATCGTCGGCGCCTTCGCCGAGCGCATCAAGTTCGCCGGGGTGATGCTGTTCACCGTGCTGTGGTTCACCTTCGCCTACACGCCGATGGCGCACATGGTCTGGTTCTTCCCGGGCCCGGATGCGTTCACCAGCAACGATGCCGTCCCGGGCGTGCTGGCCCAGTCCGGCTTCCTGTTCGCCAAGGGCGCGCTCGACTTCGCCGGTGGCACGGTGGTGCACATCAACGCGGCCGTTGCCGGCCTCGTCGGCGCCTATGTCGTCGGCAAGCGTGTGGGTTACGGGCGTGAGGCGATCAAGCCGCACAACCTGACCCAGACCATGGTCGGCGCGTCGATCCTGTGGGTGGGCTGGTTCGGCTTCAACGCCGGTTCCGCGCTCGAGGCCAACGCGGTGGCGGCGCAGGCGTTCGTCAACACCTTCCTCGCCACGGCCGCTGCGGTGCTGGGCTGGACGGTGCTGGAGTGGATCAGCAAGGGCAAGCCGTCCATGCTCGGTGCGGCGTCGGGCGCGGTTGCGGGCCTGGTGGCGATCACGCCGGCGGCCGGCTTCGTCGGCATCTGCGGCGCGATGATCATCGGTGCGCTGGCCGGTGCGGTGTGCCTGTGGGGCGTCAACGGTCTCAAGCGCCTGCTGGGCGCGGACGACGCGCTCGACGTCTTCGGCGTGCACGGCATCGGCGGCATTCTCGGTGCGCTGCTCACCGGCGTGTTCGCATCGCCGGCGCTGGGTGGTTCGGGCATCTGGGATTACGTCACCGAGACTGCGTTGCCGGAGTACTCGATCGCCTCGCAGGTCTGGATCCAGCTGCAGGGCGTGCTGGTGACGGTGGTGCTTTCGGGCGTGGTCGCCCTGGCGAGCTTCCTGATCGTGAAGTACACGGTCGGCCTGCGCGTCAGCGAAGAGTCCGAACGCGAAGGCCTCGACATCACCTCACACGGTGAGTCGGCGTACGAGAACTGATGCAGACGACGCCCCTCTCCCGCAATGGAGAGGGGCAACATCAAAGTCCGGAGCACAAGCGCTCCCACCGACAAGGTCCGGAGCACCGGCCCTCCCCTTCAAGGGGAGGGTTGGGAGGGGATGGGTGCCCGAGCTACGACAAGAAGTCGACTGCCAAACCGCCCGCCACTCACCCCCGCCGCCGCCGCGCAACCTCGCTGACCGCCGCAATCCCCAACGTCAGCCCCAGCATCGACAGGAACTGGAACCGCGTGTCGGAGCCGGAAAGCAGCAGCAGGAAGATCAGCCCGAGGATCGCCAGCGCGATCACCGTCAGGTAAGGAAAGCCGCGCATGCGGAACGGCAGCGGCGTACCGGCGCGATCGGCGCGGCGACGCAGGATCAGTTGCGACAGCAGCGAGATCGTCCACACCAGCAGGCAGGTCGAGCCGACCACGTTGAGCAGCACCGGCAGCACCTTGCCCGGGTAGCGCAGCTCCATGCCGGTGGCGATGAATCCGAACACCACGCACGACAGCACCGCGGCCACCGGCACGTGGCGGGCATTGACGCGCGCCAGCCAGCGCGGCGCCTCGGCACGCTCGGCCAGCGAATGGATCATGCGCGAAGCGCCATAGAGGTTGGCATTGAGCGCCGACAGCAGCGCAATCACCGCGATCAGGGTGATGGCCGTGGCCGCGCCGGGAATCCGCGCCGCCTCCAGCACCGCCGCGAACGGCGACGACAACGCCGTGCTCGTCCACGGCACCACCGCGATGATCACGCTCAGCGAGCCGATGTAGAACACCAGGATGCGCCAGGCCACGGTGCGGATCGCGCGGGCGATGCTGCGCTCCGGGTCCTGCGTCTCGGCCGCGGCGACAGCAACGATCTCGGTGCCGCCGAAGGCGAACACCACCACCAGCAAGGCCGCGCCGATGCCGGCCAGGCCCTTGGGCGCGAAGCCGCCGTGGTCGAAGAAGTTCGACAGGCCCGGCGATGCCACGTCGGGCAGCAGGCCCAGCAGCAGCGCAATGCCGACCAGGATGAAGGCGACAATCGCGACCACCTTGAGGATCGCGAACCAGAACTCGAACTCGCCGAAGTTCTTCACGCCCATCAGGTTGATGGCGGTGAAGAACAGCATGAAGGTCAGTGACGCCAACGGCACAGACAGCGATGGCCACACCGTAGAGAGCAATCCGGCGGCGCCGACTGACTCGGCGGCGATCACGATCACCAGCTGCGCCCACCACAACCAGCCCACCGTCGCACCGGCGGTGGCGCCCATGGCGTCGGCCGCATACACCGAGAATGCGCCGCTGGCCGGCTTGGCCGCGGCCATTTCGCCCAGGGCGTTCATGACGATGATCACCAGCGCGCCGGCAACCAGGTACGACACCAGCACCGCGGGCCCTGCTGCCTGCACGCCGACACCGGAGCCGAGGAACAGGCCGGCGCCGATCGCGCTGCCCAGCCCCATCATGATCAGCTGACGGGGTTTGAGCGCGTGGCTGAGTCGGGTCGGTGCGGCGGCTGGAGCGGCGGGTGCGGGCATCAACGGGTCCGGGCAACGGTCGGGCCGCCACAATAGCGTGTCCGGCCCACGCCGCATTGGCCGAGCCTGTTCCGCGACTTTGTGGGACTGGGCCCCGCGACGGGCCTACTTCGAGCCCGCACCCTGCGCCGGCTTGGGCAATCGGATACTCGAGCCGGCCGGGCGCTCGAACCGTGGTCGACCGTCGTCAGTCCAGAACACGCGCTGGATACGCGGCGACCGCTTGGCCGTGCACTTCATGTCCGGCCCGGGGTTGGCGTGGTAGACGATCCAGGTTTCGCTGCCATCGGCCGACTGGAAGAAGCCGTTGTGTCCCGGCGCGAAAACGCCACGCTGCGCATCCTTGGCCAGCACCGGCGCAGGCGCCTTGCGCCAGGCGGAGGCATCGAGCGGGTCGCTGCCCGGTGCGGCGCTGAGCAGGCCGATCGCGTAGTCGTCCGACCAGCAGGCGCTGCCGGAATAGGACAGGAAAAGATCGCCCTTGGGGCCGGCCAGGTACTCCGGCCCTTCGAGAATCTGCCGGCCGCCCTGGCGCTCCCAGCTGTGGTCGGGCCGTGCGATCACGGTTTCCGCGCCGCTCAGGGTCCACGGGTCGGACATCGCCACGATCGACAGGACGCTGTCCGGTCCCACATACGGCGAGTAGACGAAATAGCGCTTGCCGCCATGGACGAAGGTGGTGCCGTCGATGCCCGTGTGCTGCGTCTTCAGCTGGCCGCGATCGGTCCACGTCCCCCGCGTCGGATCGTCGCTGCCGTTCTCAAGCACGAAGATGCCGCGATGGTCGTCGTCGTCATGGCCGCTGGCTGCGGCGGTGTAGTAGATGTACCAGCGTCCGTCGATGCGATGCAGTTCGGGTGCCCAGATCGATATCGCATTCGGCCCCGTCGCCGGTGGCCGCCATACCGTGATCTCCGCGGCATCCGCCAGGCGGGTGACGTCGCCAGTCTTGCGTATGGCCAGCCGGTTGCCCAGGGTGTTCATGTAGTAGTAGCTGTTGCCGTGTCGAACGATCCAGGGGTCCGGACCGGACGGCAGCAGCGGATTCACGAACGTGTCGGCGTCGGCCGCGTGCGACATCGTGGAGCCCAGCATCAGCAGGCCGGCTGCGGCTCGCAACATCCAGTGGGACATGACTTCTACTCCTGCATGGATCGCCATCGGGCGCAGTCGGCCCGGACCAGGGTGGATCGGCACATTGCCTGTGGTCGGCGACATAATCATATAATCCGACAAATGCAAAGCTGCGCCGCAGCAGTGGCCCTTTGCCAGCGCCGAGCCATGCAATGCGCTCGGCCATCGTCCGCCCATCGCGAGTACCAGCATGAGTGAGTTGCAAAGCGACGCCATCGTCGGCATCAACTGGGGCAGCTCCAATTTCCGCGCGTACCTCATCGGCGAAGACGGCCAGGTGCATGACACGCTCGAGGAGGCGGCCGGCGTGGCAGGTTTGTCGCGCGACGGCATGATGGCAATGGCGGCGAAAGTCCGCGCGCGCTGGCCGCAGGCATCGCGTGTCTACGCGGCCGGCATGATCGGCTCCAACATCGGCTGGGCAGACGCGGGCTACATCGACAGTCCCGCCGGCCTCGAACAGTTGTCGCGCGGCCTGCTGCCGGTTGCCATCGGCGATCTGGACGTGTCGATCGTGCCGGGCATCGCCTGCGTCCGCAGCGCCGACGGCTCGCCCGACATCATGCGCGGCGAGGAAACCGAACTGTTCGGACTGCTCGCCTCCGGGCAACTCGGCGCTGCCCCTGTGGTCGCCTTGCCGGGGACCCATACCAAATGGGTGCGCATGCACGACGGGCTCGTCACCGAGTTCATGACCGCGATGTCCGGGGAAATCTTCGATCGCCTCACCGCCGCCGGCCTGCTCGCTTCCATCATCGACGGCCCGGCCCACGATGGACCCGCTTTCCGCGAAGGCGTGCGCAACGCCAGTGCACGCGCGCTGGGCCTGGGCGCGCTGTTGTTCGGTGCCCGCGCCCGGGTGATCCGCGGCGTGCTCGAGCGCACGGACGCCAGCGCTTATCTGCGCGGACTGTTGATCGGGGCGGAAATCGCCGATGCGCTGGCGCTGTTCCCCGAGATGTGCGGCACCGAGGTCCCACTGGTGGGGTCCGCCGCGGTCGGCGCGCTGTACCAGGCCGCGCTGGACGAAGCAGGGATCGCGTCGCGCCCGGTCCCGTCGGCCGATGCGGTGGTGCGCGGATTCCTCGAAATCGACGCGCTCGGCCGGCCCTCGAAGTAGGGCCGGCACGGGGCTGGATCTCGGGCAGAACCGGGCAATTCGTCCGTTGTTGCGGCGCAACGTGCGTATTGTCTGATTATATGTTTTTGTAACGTCCACGCCGATTTGGGAGGTCGACAGTGACGGGGCAAGGCAACGCGAAGGCGATGTGGTGCGCGGGCGCAATGGCGCTTGCGGCTGCCGCGACGACGAGCGCGCAGGAGCGCGCACCACTGGGCACGCTGCCCGATGGCAGCACCGTTGAAACGATCGCGCTGAGCGACGGCAGCGGCATGAAGGCGCGCGTGTCGACGCTCGGCGCCACCCTGTATTCCCTCGATGTTCCCGATCGCGACGGCCGTTACGCCGACGTGGTGCTCGGCGATGCCACCTTCGCCGCCACCCTTGCCACGCCGCAGTACTTCGGCACCACGGTCGGCCGTTTCGCCAACCGCATCGCCAAGGGCAAGTTCACCCTCGACGGCCGCCAGTACACGGTGCCGGTCAACAACGGCGTCAACAGCCTGCACGGTGGTACCCGCGGTTTCGACAAGGTCGTGTGGGAAGTGGTGGAAGCCAAGCCCGATCGCGTGACGCTGCGCTACGTCAGCGCCGACGGTGACCAGGGCTACCCGGGCAAGCTGACCGTCACCGCCACCTACGCGCTGGAAGGCAACGGCCAGCTGGCCATCGAGTACCGCGCCCGCACCGACAAGCCCACGATCGTCAACCTGAGCAACCACGCCTACTGGAATCTCTCCGGCGAAGGCTCGGGCGCGGCCATGGACCAGGAGCTGATGATCGCCGGCGATGCCTACACGCCGGTCGACGACACCTTGATCCCGACCGGCCAGATCGCGCCGGTTGCCGGCACCGTCTTTGATTTCCGCACGCCCAAGGCGATTGGCCGCGACCTGCGCACCGGCTCGGAGCAGCAGCTGCTGTATGGCCGCGGCTACGACCACAACTGGGTCATCAGCCGTGCACCGGTAAAGCAATTGCGCGAAGTCGCGCGCGTGCACGATCCGCGTTCCGGCCGGGTGATGTCGCTGTCGTCGGCACAGCCTGGCCTGCAGTTCTATTCCGGCAACTTCCTGGACGGCACCACGGTCGGCAAGAGCGGCCACGTGTACCGGCAGGGCGATGCCTTCGTGCTTGAACCGCAGTTGTTCCCCGACACGCCGAACCAGAGCAGCTTCGGTTCGGCGCGCCTGGCGCCTGGCCAGCAATACGTGAACCGGATGGTGTACCGGTTCTCGGTCGACCAGGGCGCAAGCAAGACCCGCTGAAGAGCAGTGTTTCAAAACAACGGTTGAGCGGCGGCCTGGAAGGCGTCGATGCCACCGCGGCGCGATGGTCCAGACCATCGTGGATGCCGGAGGCATGTCCGAATCCAAGTGAAAGGAGAAGCATCCGATGCACAAGTGGCTTACGCATTCGCTGGCAGGCGCGCTGCTGGCTGGCGTGCTGCTCGCGGCAGCGCCACTGGCGCAGGCCGCCGACGGCGCACGCTGGTCGCAGACCCAGGCCAACGAGTGGTACGAGCGCCAGCCGTGGCTGGTGGGCAGCAATTACATCCCGGCCAACTCGATCAACCAGCTGGAGATGTGGCAGGCCGAAACGTTCGACCCCGAGCGCATCGATCTGGAACTGGGCTGGGCCGCGGACATGGGCATGAACACCATGCGCGTGTTCCTGCACGACCTGGCCTGGCAGAAGGATCCGGCCGGTTTCAAGCGCCGCCTCGATACCTTCCTGAAGATCTCCGCCAAGCGCGGCATCCGGCCGATGCTGGTGCTGTTCGATTCGTGCTGGGACCCCGATCCCGCGCTGGGCCCGCAGCGCCCGCCGATCCCCGGCGTGCACAACTCCGGCTGGGTGCAGAGCCCGGGCACCGCCGCGCTCGACGACCCGAAGCAGCACGCGCGCCTGGAGCGTTACGTAAAGGACATCGTCGCCAGCTTCGGCAAGGACGACCGCGTGCTGGCCTGGGACGTGTGGAACGAGCCCGACAACGAAGGCGGTGGCAGCGGTTACTACACGCCGCGCGAGTCCAAGCACAAGTTCGACCGCGTCGCCGAGCTGCTGCCGCAGGTCTTCACTTGGGCGCGCTCGCAGAATCCGAGCCAGCCGCTCACCAGCGGCATCTGGCACAACCCGGACTGGAACCAGCTCGACAAGCTCAATCGCGTCGAGAAGGTGCAGATCGAGCAGTCGGATGTGATCTCGTTCCACACCTATTCGTGGCCGGAGGACTTCGAGCAGCGCGTGCGCGAACTCGAGGTCTATGGACGCCCGCTGCTGTGCACCGAGTACCTCGCCCGCGGCGCCGGCTCCACCATCGACGGTGTGCTGCCGGTGGCCAAGCGCCACAACATCGCGATGTACAACTGGGGCTTCGTCGACGGCAAGACCCAGACCCGCTTCCCGTGGGATTCGTGGGAGCGTCCGTACACCCAGAAGCCGCCGACGCTCTGGTTCCATGACCTGCTGCACGGCGACGGAAAGCCATACCGGGCACGCGAGATCGAGATCATCCGCACGCTCACCAAGGCCCCCAAGAAAGAAGTTCCCGCCCTCTGACTCGAGCTTCCACCGGTCGCATGTGCGACCGGCGCGGAACGCTCACGCCTTCGTCCGGAGACGATGCCATGAACCGACGTTATTCCCGCTCGCTGTTGTCGCTGTCGATCCTGTCCGCGTTGATGCTGCCGGTGATGGCGCAAGCGCAGGAGGCCGCGGCTGGCGCCGCAGTGCAACAGGCGCAGCCCGACGATCGAAGCCCTTCCGACTCGCAGCAGGCGACCGATCTCGACACGGTGGTGGTGACGGCACTGCGCCAGAGCCTGGAGACCGCGCAGAACATCAAGCAGGAGTCGGACATGATCGTCGACTCCGTCGTCGCCGAGGACATCGGCAAGCTGCCCGACAACAGCGTCGCCGACGCCCTGCAGCGCGTCACCGGCGTGCAGATCGCGCAGGGCGGGCAGGGCGAGGCCACCTCGGTGGTGATCCGCGGTTTGCCCAATGTCATCAGCACCCTCAACGGCCGCGAGATATTCAGCGCATCCGGCCGTGGCTTTGCCTTCCAGAACCTGCCGGCGACCGCGGTCAGGGAGCTCAACGTCTACAAGACCAGCGACGCCACCCTCCCTCTCGGTGGCATCGCTGGCCTGGTGAACATCCAGCTCCGCCGTCCGTTCGATTTCGATGGCCGCGAAATCGCCGGCACCTATACCGCCACCCACAGCAAGTACGGTGGCAAGGTCGACCCCAACGCCAGCCTGCTGTTCTCCGACCGCTGGGACACTGACGCCGGCGAGTTCGGTGCGCTGGTCAACTTCGGCTACCAGGCCAAGGAATACGCCTATGACGCGGTCTGGGGCGATTTCCCCAAGATCGTGACCGACGGCAGCGGCGCGCCGATCCGCACCGACGGCGGCGACCTGATTGCCGCGCCCAATGGCTGGGGCACCGCCTACAACGACGGCTACCGCGAGCGCGGCGCGTTCAACTACGCCCTGCAATGGAAGCCGCGAGACGACACCGAGGTTTACCTCGAAGGCATGTACGACTGGGTCCGCGACAGCTTCTCGCAGGCCTTCTACTTCACCTTCCCGGTCGGCGTGGTCACGCCGACGCAGCTTGGCGTCGGCAACAACTGCTACGCCAACCAGCTCGACGGGCCGCTGGCCGGCCAGACCGTGTGCGACGCATCCAGCGGCTCCTGGACCGGCGACACCTATTCGGCCACCAGCACCCAGGCGCACAAGCAGCGCGGCCAGGACATCCAGAATGCGCTGGGCGTGAAGTGGGACGGCGACCAGCTGCACCTGTCGACCGAGCTGTCGCGCACGTCGGGCTACTACCGCGACGAGAACTTCATCATCGACACCTTCCTGGCCGGGCCGATCACCACGGTCTGGGAAGGCACCGCGGGCGCCCACCAGAACTGGTACCTGGCCGGCGATCCGGCACTGGATCCGTCGCGCTTCTACCTCAACGGCCTGTTTCAGACCTGGGGCTACTCCTACGGTGAGGAAAACGACTGGCGCGGCGATGGCCACTTCGACTTCACCGACGGTCCGATCGCCTCGCTGCAGTTCGGCCTGCGTTACGCCGACCGCACCTCCACCGCCAAGGGCAGCGTCGAGATATCGACGCCGCCGCCGGGCGGCGCCGGCACCGGCAACATCGTCGAGAACCCCAATCCCGACAACCAGGTGGTCAGCCGCTTCCCGGGCGCCAACTTCTTCTGCAGCAAGCGCGGCAACGAAGCGCTGCACCAGAAGTTCCTCGTGCCCTGCTACGACTACCTGATCGACAGCTCCGACTACCTGCGCACGCTGTACGGCTTGCCGACCGGTCTGGCGCCGGAGAATCCGGGCCGCTTCTTCGACATCGGCGAGGAAAAGTTCGCCGGCTACCTGCAGGCCAAGTACGACACCGACCTGTTCGGCGTGCGCGTCGACGGCCTGGTGGGAGTGCGCGTCGAAAAGGTCGAACGTGACCTCGATGCGTTCTCGTTCGACGCCAGCACCGGCGTCTACAGCCCGATCACGCGCAACACCAAGGACACCAACACACTTCCCAACGCCAGCGCCAACATCCACTTCAACGACGAGTGGCAGTTGCGCCTGGTCGCGGCCAAGACCCTCAGCTATCCGGACTTCGGCGCCCTCAATCCGTCGATCTCGCTCAACCCGGGCACGATCAACCGCGCCGGCATCGCCGCCAGCGGCAACCCGGACCTGACCCCGATCGAGTCGAAGAACTACGACGCCTCGCTGGAGTGGTACTTCTCGCCGGTGGGCTACGTCAGCGCCGGCCTGTTCTACCGCGACATCGACGGCTACATCCAGAACTACGTCACCGACGTCACCATCGGCGGCGAACCATTCGAGCTGTCGTCGCCGCAGAGCGCCGGCAGCGGCCACCTGCAGGGCGTGGAAATGGCCTGGCAACAGACCTTCGACTTCCTGCCCGGCGCATGGAACGGCCTGGGCGCGCAGTTGAACTACACCTACATCGACGGTTCCACCCGCTCGCCGGAGTTCATCGGCGGGCCGGAGGTGGAACAGCCGCTGCAGAACGTCTCCAAGAACAACTACAACGCGGTGCTGTTCTACGAGAACTTCGGCGTGTCGGCGCGACTGGCCTATGGCTACCGCAGTCGCTACATCGACTTCTTCACCCAGCCCACCGTGGCCAGCAACGAAGACCAGATCGAGCCGGCCAGCTCGCTCGATTTCTCGATCAGCTACGACGTGACCGAGCAGTCGACCATCGTGCTGTCGGCCACCAACCTGCTGGGCAACAACCTGCACCAGTTCTGGGGCGACGGCGATACGCGTCCGCGCGATATCCGCTTCCAGGACCAGACCATCGGCCTGGGCTTCCGGTTCAAGCTGTGACCCTGCGCGCGGCCAACGCTGCAAGCCTTCTGCTGCCGGTGCTGCTGTGCACCGGTGCGGTTGCGGCCGCGCAAGACAAGGCCGTGGCCGTCGGCGAGCGCCTCGCTGCCGGCGTCGGCTACGCATCGGCCGTGCGCCTGGCCCATCAGCCGGGCGCGCAGGACAACGGCCGGATGCTGCTGGTGTTCGAGCCATCGTCCGCCGGTGGCATTCCGTTGTACGAAAGTCGCGATGATGGCGATCGCTGGAAGCAGATCGGTGAAGTCGACGATCAGTCCCACGGTGACCGCAAGCACTGGCAACTGCGCTGGCAGCCGCATCTGAGCGAGCTGGTCCGCGCCAGCGGCGACCTGGCGGCGGGCACGTTGCTGCTGGCGGCCAACGCCATCCATCGCAACGACCAGGGCCAGCTGATCCAGCAGGACCTGCAGCTGTATGCCAGCAACGATGGCGGCAAGAGCTGGTCCGGGCGCAGCACGATAGTGGAAGGCCGCGGCCAGCCGAGCGACCGGCTCAACCAGGGCGTGTGGGAGCCGTACATCGTCGTTCTCGATGACGGCCGCATGGTCGCCTACTACTCGAGCGAGCAGCACAAGCAGGGCGGTTTCAACCAGCTGCTGGGGCACAAGGTATCCAACGATGGTGGCCGCAGCTGGGGCCAGGAAAAGGTCGACGTCGCCCTGCCGGGCGGCGTCGAACGGCCAGGCATGGCCATCGTCACCCGGACCGGCAGCGGCTACGCGATGGTCTACGAGAACATCGACGGCGAGCGCAATGGTCAGGTGCATCTCAAAACCAGCCGCGACGGGCTCGACTGGGGCAACCCGGCCGACCCGGGCGTGGCCATCCGCACTGCATCCGGCGCTTGGCCATCGGCGTGCCCGACCGTGCGCTGGTTCCCGGGCGAGACCGCCGACGGCGTGTTGCTGGTCGCCGCGCAGCGCGCCGGCGGTGGCGGTGATGCCGGCGGTCGCACGCTGTACTGGAACGACAACGGCGGCCGCGGCCCCTGGTGGGAAATGCCGGCACCGGTGCAGAAGCTCACCGGCAACATCCACGCCGGCTGGACCCAGGCCATGGTCATGCGCGGTGACGGCAAGCTTCTGCATGTGACGTCGTCCTCTACTGCGGCAGCCCCCGCCAGCGAAGAAGCCAACGAAATCCTGTACGCATCGGTGCCGCTGGCTTTCAATCGCTATGAAGCCGAGGACGCCGTGCGCAGGCGCGGCGCGCAGATCGACGATGCGGCCGCGTCGGCGGGTCGCAAGGTGCGGCTGGCCAGCGGCGCCGGCGCCGACCTCAGCTTCGAGGTCAATGCCGGCAAGGCTGCTACGCGCCGACTGCAGGTGCGCTACGCCGACATCGGCTTCGCCGCGGTGCCGCAGGTGCAGGTCAACGGTCGCAAGCTGGCCGGCAACGCCGCAGCAGTCACGGCCGAAGGCTGGCGGATTGCCGAATTCGACGCGCCGTTGCAGGCCGGCAGCAACCGGATCGTCATTGCCAACGATCAGCGCCCGCTCGACTACGACTACATCGAACTCACGCAGGTCGCGCCATGACCCAGGACCCCATCTCCGGCCCGACCACAGTCGTGCTATACCCCTATTGTCGGATAATACGAGTGGCTGCCACGTGCCCGGCGCCGTGCCAAAGGGGAACCAGTGAGACAGATCGCGGTACGCAACCTGCACGACCAGGTAATACAGGAAATCGGCCGGCTGATCGTCAGTGGCGAGCTCAAGCCCGGCGAGCTGCTGCCGCGCGAGGAGACACTCGCCCAGCGCATGGCGGTGAGCCGCACGGCGCTGCGCGAAGCGCTCAAGGTGCTCGGTTCCAAGGGCCTGATCGAGACCCGGCAGAAGACCGGATCGCGTGTGCGCGACACCCGTTACTGGAACCAGCTCGACGCCGACATCCTGGCTTGGCGCTGCGCATCGATGCCCACCGAGGACTTCGTCGAGAAGCTGGTGGAGATGCGCGAGATCATCGAGCCGGCCGCGGCGGCGGCGGCGGCGCGCCGGCGCACGCCGGAGCAACTGGCGCGAATCAAGACGGCCTACGAGGCCATGGCGGCCGCGGCCGACCTGGACGAGTGGGCGAAGGCCGACCTGGATTTCCACGAGCGCGTACTCGACGCGGCCAACAACGAGCTGATGGGGTCGCTGTTCTCGGTCATCGATACCGCGCTGGGTGCGTACTTCCTGCTCTCGGCCAAGACCGCGGTCGACTTCAAGTATTCGCTGCCGCGACACTTCGCGGTCTACGACGCGATCCGGCTCAAGCGCCCCGAGCTGGCGCGCGACGCGATGCACGGGATGATCGTCGATTCGCGCGCGAACATACGGGGACGCGGCAAGGCCCGCAAACCCGCGCGCTGAAGGTGTTCGCATGAGCGCCGCCTGGCTGCAACCGCTTCCGCTGGTTGCCATCCTGCGCGGGCTCACGCCGGAAGAAGCGCCGGCTATTGGCGCCGTATTGTTCGATGCCGGCTTTCGCATCCTGGAAGTGCCGCTGAACTCGCCGCGGCCGATGGAAAGCATCGCCCTGCTGGCCCGCGACCTGGGCGAGCACTGCCTGGTCGGTGCCGGTACCGTGCTGGCGCCGCGACAGGTCGAGGAGGTCGCACGCGCAGGCGGCCGCCTGATCGTGATGCCACATGCCGACACCGCGGTCATCGCCGCCGCACACGCCGCGGGCATGCGTTGCACCCCCGGCGTGGCCACGCCGACCGAGGCATTCGCCGCGCTGCACGCCGGCGCCGACGCGCTGAAGCTGTTCCCGGCCGAGCAGTTGCCGCCGCCGGTGCTGAAGGCCTGGCTCAGCGTGCTGCCTGCCGGCACGGCGCTGCTGCCCGTGGGCGGCGTCACCCCTGAGCGCATGTCCGCCTATCGCCAGGCCGGCGCCGCAGGGTTCGGCATCGGCTCGGCGCTCTACGCACCTGGAATGGATTCCGTCGAGGTGGGGCGCCGTGCGCGCGCCTTCGTCGACGGCTGGCACCAGACGAATACCAGCAGCACCCACACGGACCCCCATCCATGAAGATCACCGCCATCACCACCTTCCTCGTTCCGCCGCGCTGGCTGTTCGTCCGCATCGACACCGATGCGGGGATCAGCGGCTGGGGCGAACCGATCGTGGAAGGCCGCGCGCACACTGTCGCCGCCGCGGTCGACGAGCTGTCGGACTACCTGATCGGCAAGGACCCGCGCCGCATCGAGGACCATTGGAACGTGCTCTACCGCGGCGGCTTCTACCGCGGCGGCCCGGTGCTGATGAGCGCCCTGGCCGGCCTCGACCAGGCGCTGTGGGACATCCACGGCAAGGCCCTGGGCGTGCCGGTGTACGAACTGCTCGGTGGCCGTGTGCGTGATCGCATCCGCGTGTACTCGTGGATCGGCGGCGATCGCCCGGCCGACACCGCGCGTGCGGCGAAGGAAGCGGTGTCGCGTGGCTTCACCGCGGTCAAGATGAATGCCACCGAGGAAGTGCAGATCGTCGATTCGCACGAGAAGGTCACGCACGTGCTCGAGAATGTGCAGGCCGTCCGCGATGCGGTCGGGCCGGAGATCGGCCTGGCGGTGGACTTCCACGGCCGCGTCCACAAGCCGATGGCGCGCGTGCTGATGCGCGAGCTGGCGCCGTTCGGCCTGATGTTCATCGAGGAACCGGTGCTGTCGGAACACCTCGAGGCCATTCCGGAGCTGGCCGCGCTGTCGCCCGCGCCCATCGCACTGGGCGAGCGCCTGTACTCGCGCTTCGACTTCAAGCGGGTGCTGCAGATGGGCGGCGTCGACATCATCCAGCCCGACCCATCGCACGCCGGTGGCATCACCGAGACGCGCAAGATCGCCGCCATGGCCGAAGCCTACGACGTCGCCCTGGCGCTGCACTGCCCGCTGGGGCCGATTGCGCTGGCCGCGAACCTGCAGCTCGACGCGGTCTGCTACAACGCCTTCATCCAGGAACAGAGCCTGGGCATCCACTACAACGCCGCCAACGACCTGCTCGACTACCTCGCCGACCGTTCGCCGTTCGCCTACCAGGACGGCTACGTCGCCATGCCGACCGGCCCCGGGCTGGGCATCGAGATCAACCAGGGCTACGTTGACGAACGCGCCGTCGAGGGCCACCGCTGGCGCAATCCGATCTGGCGCCATGCCGACGGCAGCGTGGCCGAATGGTGAGGCGACGATGAGCGACCACACGAACCCAGGCGGTTCCGGGCAGATGGCCCGCTACCCCAGCCTGTCCGGACGCAGCGTGCTGGTCAGCGGCGGCGCGACCGGCATCGGCGCCAGCTTCGTCGCGCACTTCGCCGCCCAGGGCGCGCGGGTAGCGTTCCTCGATATCGACGACGCCGGCGCCCAGGCCCTCATCGCCAGCCTGGGCGAAGTCGAGCACGCGCCGCTCTACCTGCGCTGCGACGTCACCGACCTGGACGCGCTGCATGCCGCGATCGTGCAGGCGCGTGAACGCATCGGTCCGATCGCCGTCCTCGTCAACAACGCCGCCAACGATGTGCGCCATGCCTTCGGCGCGACCAGCGCCGCCGATTTCGAACGCAACGTCGCCGTCAATCTGCGCCACCAGTACTTCGCCACGCAGGCGGTGGCCGCCGACATGCGCGCCCTCGGCGGCGGCTCGGTCATCTGCCTGGGCTCGACCGGCTGGATGATCAAGAACGCCGGCTACCCGATGTACGCGATGAACAAGTCGGCGGTGCACGGCCTGGTCAACGGCCTGGCGCGCGAACTGGGGCACGAGCGGATCCGCATCAACGCACTGGTGCCCGGCTGGGTGATCACCGAGAAGCAGCGACGCCTCTGGCTCGACGAGGAAGGCGAGGAACAGATTCGCCGCGCCCAGTGCCTGCCCGGCCACCTGCAGCCCGACGACCTGGCGCGGATGGCGCTGTTCCTGGCCGCCGATGACAGCCGCATGTGCACCGGCCAGAGCTTCATCGTCGACGGCGGCTGGGTCTGACCATGGGCGAAGACCTGCGCGTGGCGGTGCCCGCCGGCAACCGGCTGGGCGAGGGCGTCGTGTGGTGCCCACGCGCACAGGCGCTGTACTGGACCGACATCCACGCCGCGATGTTGTGGCGCTACGTGCCGGCCGACGGCGCGGTGCGCTCGTGGCCGATGCCCGAACGCCTGGCCTCGTTCGCCCTGTGCGAGGCCGATGGCTGGTTGCTGCTGGCGCTGGCGTCGCGGCTGGCGTTCTTCCACCTCGACAGCGGCGAACTGCGCGAGCTGCTCCACCTCGAACAGGCGCCCGAAACCCGCGCCAACGACGGCGCGTGCGATCGCCAGGGCCGCTTCGTCTTCGGCACGATGCACGAGCCGTCCGCGGGGCCGAAACAGGCGCTGGGCCAGTTCTTCCGGCTCAATGCCGACCTGTCGCTGCAGAGCCTGCCGCTGCCGCGCGTGGCGATCGCCAACAGCGTCGCCTTCAGCCCGGACGGCGGCACGCTGTACTTCTGCGACTCGCTGCGACAGCGCATCGATCGCTGCGCCTACGGCGACGAGCTCGGCCCGGTCTCGACCTTCGTCGACCTGTCGGCGCACCAGGGTGAACCCGATGGCTCCGCCGTTGATGCAGAGGGCGGACTGTGGAACGCGCAATGGGGCGCATCGCGCCTTGTCCGTTACCGCCCCGATGGCAGCCAGGACCGCAGCATCCGGCTGCCCACCGCGCAGCCCACGCGCGCGGCCTTCGGCGGCCCGGACCTGCGCACGCTCTATGTCACCAGCGCCCACGACGGAATGGACGCCGCCGCGCGCGCGACCGACCGCCATGCCGGCGATGTGTTCGCGCTGGAACCGGGTGTGACCGGACTGGCCGAACCGCGTTTTGCCGGCGATCCGCACGCGGCAACCAAACTCCACCTTGCTAGAGACCAGGCATGAGCCTTTCCACTCTCGACGTCGGTATCGTGCTCGCCTACCTGGCCGGCATCTTCATCCTGGCCCAGCTGGTCTCGCGCGAGAAAGGCGGGCACCAGAAATCCGCGCAGGACTATTTCCTCGCCAGCCGCGCGCTGCCGTGGTGGGCGATCGGCGCGTCGCTGATCGCGGCCAACATCTCGGCCGAGCAGATCATCGGCATGTCAGGGTCCGGCTATGCCATCGGTCTGGCGATCGCGTCCTACGAATGGATGGGCGCGCTGACGCTGCTGATCGTCGGCAAGTGGTTCCTGCCGGTGTTCCTGCGCAACGACATCAACACCATGCCGCAGTTCCTCGAGGAGCGGTACGGCAACCGCATCCGCACGCTGATGGCGGTGTTCTGGCTGGGGTTGTACGTGTTCGTGAACCTCACCTCGATCCTGTGGCTGGGATCGATCGCCGTGTCGCAGGTGGCCGGAATCAACCAGACGCTGGCGCTGGTGCTGCTGGGCGCGTTCGCGCTGGTGTACCAGCTGTACGGCGGCCTGAAGGCCGTGGCGCTGACCGACATCGTCCAGGTGACGCTGCTGGTGCTGGGCGGCCTCCTGGTGACCGGAATCACCCTGGGGCAGATCGGGCACGGCAGCATCGCCGATGGCTTCATGACGCTGTGGTCGCAGCATCCGGGCAAGTTCGAGATGATCCTCGACCGCGACAACCCGTTCTACAAGGACCTGCCGGGCATCTCCGTGCTGATCGGCGGCATGTGGATCGCGAACCTGAGCTACTGGGGCTTCAACCAGTACATCATCCAGCGTGCGCTCGCCGCCAAGGACATCCGCGAGGCGCAGAAGGGCATCGTCTTCGCCGCCTTCCTGAAGTTGCTGATGCCGGTGATCGTGGTCGTGCCGGGCATCGCCGCGGTGATGCTGGCGCCGGGCCTGGAGCGTCCCGACGCCGCGTACCCGACGATGATGCGCTTGCTGCCCAGTGGCGTGCTCGGGCTGGTGTTCGCCGCGCTGGTGGCCGCGATCGTGGCCTCGCTGGCATCCAAGATCAATTCGGTGGCGACGATCTTCACCCTCGACTTCTATGCCAAGCGCGACGTGCAGGCGCCGCAGGCGAAGCTGGTCAGGGTCGGCCGCATCGCCGCGGCGACCGCGATCGTGATCGCCGTGCTCACCGCGCGGCCGCTGCTGGGCAGCTTCGACCAGGGCTTCCAGTACATCCAGGAATTCACCGGCTTCTTCACCCCTGGCATCGTCGTGATCTTCCTGCAAGGCCTGTTCTGGAAGCGCGCGAACGAAGCCGGCGCGCTCGCGGCAGCCAGCGGTTCGTTCGTGCTGTCGCTGGTGCTCAAGTTTGCCTGGCCGACGCTGCCATTCATGGATCGCATCGGCGTGGTGTTCCTGCTCTCCTTCGCACTGGCCACGGTGGTGGCGCTGGCGACGACGGCCAGCGGCCATCGCGACCGCATCCGCACCGGCGATGTCAGCTATGCCACCGCGCCGTCGTTCAACATCGCCGCGTTCGCCGTCGTGGCGATCCTGGTGGCGCTCTACGCGACGTTCTGGTGACGCCATGCGGCCCGGCGACGCGGCTCGACAGATGGGGAAGCGGCTCGCATGCGCCTTCCTCGCCCTCTTCGCGACGACGGCGTCGATCGCTGTCGCCGCTGCCACGGTCGAATGGGGCGACACGGCCACGATTGCAGCGCGCGATGCGGGCTGGGGCCGGCTGGCGCGCTTGCCGGACGGTCGCTGGCTTGCGGTGACAACCCGCTTCCAGAAGGGCGCGCCGTCGACACTGGCGATCTCCTCGAGCAGCGATCGCGCGCGAACGTGGCAGCCCCTTTCAGTGGGGGCGGAAGCGGGGCGCCAGATCGACAACGGCGAACTGCGGGTGCTGGCCGATGGCCGCGTGCTGCTGGCGATGCGCTCTCTCGTGGATGGCACGTCATACCGCTTGAACCTCTACGCAAGCGATGACCAGGGGCGCAGCTGGAACTTCCTGAGCACCATCGACCGCAACGAAGCGCCCAACGGACGCAAGGACCGCGGCCTGTGGGAGCCCATGCTGTCCGTGCTCGCCGATGGCGCCTTGTCGGTGCTCTACGCCGACGAGACGCTGGCCGACGCGACGCCCGCCTACAACCAGGTGGTATCGCAGCGGATCTCGCGCGACGGCGGCAAGACCTGGCAACCGCGGGCATCGATCGTCGCCCAAACCGGCGGCGGCAAGCTGCGTCCGGGCATGCCGGTCATGGCGCGCCTGCCCGATGGCCGCTATCTGCTTGTGTTCGAGATCTGCGGAGAGGACAAGCATTGTCCGGTGTCCTTCAAGGTCTCGCCCGACGGGACGCGATGGCCGCAGGGCCTGGGCAGCGCGCTTCCCGATCAGCGCTGCGGACCGCACGTGATGGTCACTGCAGCGGGTACCGCGTTTGTCAGCTCCTGCCAGAACGAAGTCAGCTGGAGCGAAGATGGCGGCGCGCACTGGCAGCGCCTGCCGCAGCCGGCGTGGCCGTTCGGCTTCCGCCATACCTGGCCGGCCGTGTATGAACTCGCGCCCGGCGAGATCGGTGTCGTCAACAACGTGGAGGCGGGAGCGGTGAAGATCCGCTTCGGCCGCGTGGTGGAATCCAGCGGGCACTGAGCCACGGCGCAGCGGCTGTCACGGTGCTTTCACCGCGTCGTCGGGAAGGTTCCGTCTACCGTCGAGCGAGCCGCCAAGACATCCGATGAACAATCACCACGTCCTGCATGTCGCCCTGTGCATGAACCTGGCCCTGCTCGCCGGCTGCGCCAGCCAGGCACACAAGGCCCCGCCCGCTGCCGCCGCGGAACCGGCCATGCCCGCACCGTCGGCCGTACCCGAAATCCGCCCCGGCATCCCCGCCGGCTACCTGCACAAGGAGCAGTACCTCAACAGTCTTGCGCTGGTGCCCAAGCCGCCGACGGCCGGTTCGGCCGCGTTCGCCCACGACCAGGCCGTGCGCGAGGAAGCCATCACCCTGCGTGGCACACCGCGCTGGCAGCAGGCGGTCAGCGATGCCGAACTGCATTTCCCCCACGCCGCCGGCACGTTCGAGTGCGCGCTTGGCATCCCGGTGTCGCAACAGGCGACGCCGCGCCTGTACATGCTGCTCCAGCGCAGCATGGTCGACGCTGGCCTTTCGACCTACGGCGCCAAGAACGAATACAACCGGACGCGTCCGTTCGTGCTCGCAAAGGAAGCCAGCTGCACGCCGGACGACGAAGCCGCGCTGCGCAAGGATGGCTCGTATCCCTCGGGTCACACGACGATCGGCTGGGCATGGGCGCTGATCCTCACCGAGCTGGCCCCCGATCGCGCCGACGCCGTGATCGCGCGCGGGCGCACGTTCGGCGAAAGCCGCCTGGTCTGCAACGTGCACTGGCAGAGCGACATCCTCGAAGGTCGCTTCATGGGAGCGGCGACCGTTGCCAGGCTGCACGCCGATCCGACGTTCGAGGCCGACATGGCGGCAGCGAAGGCCGAGATTGCCGCCGCGCGGAGCCAGGGGCTGACCCCGGGCCGAGACTGCGCGGCCGAATCGACCGCGCTGCAGCGCAAGCTCGAGCGCGTGCTGTAGGCCGCGCACATGTCCCCCAACCCGCCGCTCCAGGTGCTGGTGGTGGAAGACAGCCCCGAGTACGCCCTGATCGTGCGGCAATGGCTCGAGGAGGGCGACCTGGCGCAGGTGACACTCGCCGGGGACACCGCGCAGGGCAGGGCGGCGCTGCCCGCCCGTGACTGGGACCTGGTCATCACCGATGTGGAAATGCCCGGCGCCAGCGGGCTGGAGCTGATCCAGGAGGTCAAGGCGGCGCACAAATGGACCTGCGTGCTGGTGATGACCGGCGTGGTCAGCGCCGAGTACGCGCGCACCGCCGTGCAGAACCATGCCGACGGCATGCTGTTCAAGCCCTTCGCCAAGGACGTGTTCCTGGAGCAGGTGCACAAGCTGGCACAGCTCACGCGCCGGCGCCGCAAGCAGGAGCGCCGCTCGGTGCTGGCCGTGGGCGCGCATCCCGACGATGTCGAGATTGGTTGCGGCGGCACCTTGTCGATGCACGCGGCCAGGCAGGACGAGGTGACGATCCTTACCCTGAGTCACGGTTCACAGGGCGGCGACGCGAGGATCCGCGCGCGCGAGGCGCACGCTGCAGCCGAGCTGCTGCAGGCGCGCCTGATCCTGGCCGAACTCAACGACACGATGGTGCCCGAGGGCGGCGCCAGCATCGAGCTGATCGAACAGGCGATCGCCGACATCCAGCCGACCCACATCTACACGCATTCCCAGTACGACACCCACCAGGACCACCGCAATACCTACCGCGCGAGCATGGTCGCCGCGCGTTCGGTCGGCAACATCTTCTGCTACCAGACGCCGTCCGCCACGGTCGAATTCCGTCCCGGGCAGTTCATCGACATCAGCGACCATTTGCAGCGCAAGCTCCAGGCCATCGAGGCCTATTCCAGCCAGACGTCGCTGCGTGCCTACCTTGCGCCGGACCTGATCGTGGCAACTGCGCGCTATTGGGGGCGATTCGCCGGTTATGTCATGGCCGAACCGCTGGAAGTGGTCCGGCAGCGGGGGCCGTGAACTCGACGGAGAGGTTCGCGCCAGTCAGGACGGATCGTCGTCAGGACGCAACTTCGTCAGCGGATCGTCGTCGCCCGCTCGATCGGCAGCGTGCGCGGCCTCGTGCACGAGCGACTCAATGCGGTCGACCAACGCCAGCGAGCGCGCCTCGCGTTCGGCGGTCTGCGGCGCGTGCCACATCGAAAACACCTGCCCGCACTGGTCCTGCAGGTCGCCGCTGGCCAGCAGGGCCAACGTCGGCGTCAGGCGATGCAGGTGGCGTCGCACTTCGGTTTCGTCGTTGGCCAGCACGCGTTGCCTGAGTTGCTGCAGCAGCGGTGGCGCGGATGCCGCGAATGCCTCGACCACCAGCGGCACCAGCGCGGCATCGCCCAGCAGGCGCGCCGCCGAAGCCAGATCAAGATCGCCATCAGCGTCCACCGATCACCTCGCCCGGCGGCGGCAGCGTCACGGTAATGATCTCGCCGTTGCGCACCGGCTTGGAGACCTCGGCCTGGCGGAACTTGAGCATGGCCTCGCGCGAGCCGGAAAAGCCATCGCGAAGACCGAGCGTGAAGGCGCGGAGGAACTGGCCGTGGCCGAACGTCACCACGCGGCCGGACTGTTGCCACAGCCGCTCGTGGAAGGCGCGCAAGCGCGCGACAAACTGCGCGAACGACTCCGCGCCTTCGCCATCGACGTGCCCGGGGTCGGCGCGTTGCCAGTACTCGGCGATCATCGGCTTGCGTTCGGCGAAGCTGGTGCGGTTCGCCCGCGCCGGCGCCAGGTAGGAGAACTCCTGGATCGGCCACGTCTCCACGGCCGTCCCCGGATAGGCCTCGATCAGCGGCAGGGCCGTATCCAGGGTGCGGCGGTATGGCGACACCACGATCAGGTCCGGCGCATTCCGGATTGACGTGGCCACCTTGCGTGCCTGGTGCTCGCCCAGTTCGGTCAAGCGGATGTCGGCGTGATTGTCCGTGACCTGGCCGGCATTGGCCGTGGTTTGCGCATGTCGGATGAGCTGGACGCTCAGCGGCGGCACAGCGCTTGCCATTCCGACGGGTCCAGGTACTTCTCCGTCCAATAGCGGACCATGAACACTTCCGTGAATGGCATCGGCCCGGCCGGCAGCGGCCTGCCCTGCAGATCGTCCATCAGCAGGCGCGGGATGTCGACGCCCGCGGCGCCGGTCAACGGCAGGCTGCCGGGAAACCTCGGGTTGATCTCCAGCAACTTGTAATGGCCATCGACGGCCTGCTTGAACTGGACATTGGCGACGTAGCGGATGCCGACGGTGCGCGCGATGTTTGCCGCGGCCTCCATCAGCTCGGGCATGTGCAGCGTGCGCGCAGTGATGGCGATGCCCGAGTCGGTGCGGATCCTTTCCCGCGGCACGGCCGCGACCAGCTCGCCGTGCTGGCTCACATAGACATCGACCGAGAACTCCGGGCCAGGCAACAGCTCCTGCACCAGATACGTATCGTCCAGCGGCAGGTCGGCCAGGTCCTGCGCGCTCTCGATCAGGGCAATCCCACGCGAGCCCGAGCCTGCGCGCGGTTTGGCGAAACACGGAAAGCGCGTGATGGTGGGCAACGTCTCTGCCGAAAGCTGCACGCAGGACGGAACGAAGGGATTCCCGGACAGGTGCGACAGCAGCGCCCATTTGTCGCGGCAGCGGTGCAGGACCTGCGCGGGCGACAGCGGCACGCGCGTGCCGATCGCGGCAAACGCAGCCGTGGCCTCGGCCACCGGGGCGAGTTCGGCATCGACGGTGGAGATCAGCACTTCCACCGAGTTCGCGCGGCACAGCTTGAGCAGGGCGGGAACCAGTTCGGGCGATTCGCCCCGCGGAATCAGGAACCTCTGCTGCGCGGGCACCAGGTACAGACCCGGCGAATCGGGGTCCATGTCGGCGAGCAGCAGTTCATGCTCGGCGGCCAGCGATTTCCAGACGCTGACCGCTGCAGGTCCGCCCGCACCGGTGACCAACACGCGCATGGTTCTTCGTATCCGGGAGCTGGTGCGTGGAAACGCTATCCGCTTCGTTGTGATGGTTGCCTTCACGTGCCGCGGCATTCGCAGGCCGCAACGAGGCGTTGTGGTAAACAGGCGCCACGGTCATCGCCGGATGCGTGCCCGCAGGCGATCCGGAGGCGACGCGCATGCAGGAATCCTGGGTATGGGTGTGTGTGGTCGCCGTCTTCCTCGGCACGGCGCCGCAGCTGGCAGCGTTCATCCAGTTCCTGCTGGTGGGCGTGCACGGCGTGCGCAACCACTACGCGCGCTGCGCACCGGTGAGGCGACGCGTCGCCGTGCTGATCCCGGCCTGGAACGAAGGCCTGGTGATCGACAACACCATCGAGCACATGATGTCGCTGGACTACCCGCGCGATGCATTGCGCGTCTACGTCATCGACGACGCCAGCACCGACCAGACCCCGCAGGTGGCGCGCGAGGCGGCCCTGCGCTATCCCGGCACCGTTTTCCACCTGCGTCGCGAGAAGGGCGGGCAGGGCAAGGCGCACACGCTCAACTACGGCCTGGCGCACGTGCTGGACGACGACTGGATGGAGGCGGTGCTGATCACCGACGCCGACGTGGTCTTCTCCCGCGACGCGTTGACGAAGATGGTGCGCCACCTGGCCGATCCCGAGGTGGGTGCGGTCACGGCGTACATCAAGGAAGGCAGCGCGCCGGGCGGGTTTGTTTCGCGCTCGATCGCTTTCGAGTACATCACCGCCCAGGCGGCCTCGCGCCGCGCGCAGAACGTGATGGGCGTGATGGCCTGCGTCGCCGGCGGCGCGCAACTGCACTCACGCGATAACCTGATCGCCATCGGTGGCGCAATCGACACCTCGACACTGGCCGAGGACACCTATACGACCTTCCTGACCGAGCTCCAAGGAAGGCGCGCACTGTTCGACGGCAACGCGATCGTATGGGCCGAAGAGCCCGATGCGCTGTCGAGCCTGTGGAAGCAGCGCCTGCGCTGGGCGCGCGGCAACCTGCAACTGACCTGGGCCTTCCGCCATGCCTGGTTCCGCCCGTTCTCGCACCGCGGCATCGGCGGCTGGATGTTCGGGCTGATCTGGTTCGCCACCGTGCTCACACCGATCCTGATGCTGCTGGCCATGGCGGCATGCCTGACCCTGTTGCTGTTGCACCACGGCTGGGCATGGCGCGCGTTCCACCTGCTGTGGCTGATCAACGCATTCGTGTATCTGTTCGTGCTGCTGTTCTCGTGCCTCATCGATCCGTTCACCGCCAGGCGCGCCTGGCTGGAAGGGATCCTGTTTCCCGGTCTTGTGTCGCTCGGCCTGATGGCGTTGTCGATCTTCCCGGATCGGCCGCACTACCTGATCAATTCGTTCCCGACGCTGCACCAGGCCTGGGACTGGCGCGCCGTTGTCGTGGTGCTCCTGTATGCCTGGGTCGGCGGTTGCATGGTCGCCGGCTGGGGCCTGTACCGGCTCGAGCGCGCCGGTGCACCGCCCTGGCTGGTGCGTCCGCTGCTGGCGGTGGTGGGTTATGGCCCGGTGCTGTGCGCGGTTTCGTTCGCCGCCTATGTCGCCGAGTTGCGCGGCGCCGAGCGCAGCTGGGACAAGACCGTGAAGATCGGCCGGGTGAGGCAACTGGAATGAGCGCACCCGACTCCACCGCAGCCGCGGCCCGCTTCCGCGCAGACCTGCAGGCCGACATCCGGCGCGAGCGGCAGCTGCTGTACGCGGAGATCGTCATCCTCGTCCTGTTGGCGGGGCTGGTCCTGCTGCGCTACGGGATCGGACAATGAAGGCCGCGATCGTGCCGCCGCCGCTGCTCGCCGCACTGCTGGCCGCATCGTGCGCTGCACCGCTCGCCGCTGCCGCGCAGTGTGATCTGGACCGTGCACAGCGCCTGATGGCGCAGCAGCCGCCACCGACGGCGCAGATCGACGCGCTGCTGCTCCAGTGCCGCGACGTCGCCGCCGCCGACTACCGCGTCGACCTGCTGACCGGTGTGCGTGCGCGCGACGAGGGGCGCCTGGGCGATGCCGCCGCCGCCCTGTCCCGCGCCCACCAGCAGGCGCCGGGTGAGCCGGCGCCAACGCTGGAGTTGGCCGTCACCTACGAATTCCAGCAACGTCCCGACAAGGCACGCACCCTCTACGAGCAGGTACTGCAGGCCGATCCGTCGTCGCGCGCGGCACGACTGGGCCTTGCCCGGGTCGCGCGCCAGCAGTTCCGCCCCGACGAGGCCGAAGCGATCTATCGGCAATTGCTGGCCACCAGCCCCGACGACCGCGATGCGCAAACGGGACTGGCGATGGTGGCGTTGCAACAGCGCCGTTACGCCCTCGCGCGCGAGCGCCTGCAACCGTTGCAGGCGGCATGGCCCGACGATCCGGAGGTGCAGGCCGGATTTGCCCAGCTGGCGCAGGGCTGGCGCTATCGACTCGACCTGATGGCGGGCCGGGAGGATCTGGCGGCGGGCGATTCCAACCGCCTGCTCGCCGACCTGGAGATCGCGCCGAACGTGCGCGACGTCTTCCGCGCGACGTACGTCAACAACGATCGCGAACTGGTTTCGCTCGACCCCAGGGACCGGGCCGTGCTGCCGCTCAATGCCGGCCGCCTCAGCTGGCTTCGGCGCGTTCCGGGCCAGTACTTCTGGGAAGTCGCTTACGAGTACCGGCAACACGACAGCGTCGAGGACGAACAACGCGTCGAGCTCAACGTCGGCCACAAACTCGGCGGCCGCGTGCAGGGCTTTGCCGGCGTGCGCCAGCAATTCGGCGCCACGCCCGCGCACGACCGGCTCTGGCACCTGGGTCTGAGCGTGCCGACGTCGACCTGGACCTACGCCACGCTGGTCGCGTACCACGGCGATCCGACCTTCGGCACGAACACGACCGCCTACGTTGCCGACCTCACCCATGAGCGCGAACGCCTGCAGCTGACCGCCGGCGTCGGCTACGGCACGGACCCGGACAACTTCATCTCGCACGTACGTGGTGTGTGGCCATTGCCGCATCGCCAGGCCATCACCTTCGGCATCGAACACCGCACGCTGGGAAACGAAACCGAGCTGATCGCGGGTTGGCGGCTGGAGTGGCAATAGCATGACGACCGGGGCGCCTCCCCTGCGCGAGTCACGCCTGCGCCGCTGGACGAGCCGGATCGATCCGGCCGTGCTGATGTTGCTCATCGGTCCGCTGATGATCTGCTTCGCCTGGATCGTCACCCTCGGACAGATCACCAAGGACCGCAACCGCGCGCTGGCCGAGGGCTACCGCGAGGCCAATGGACTCAGCCGCTCCTTCGCCGAACAGACCCAGCATCGCCTCGACGATCTCGACCGGATGGTGCGCGTGGTCCGGCAGGCCTATGTCGCCGACGATGCCGACCTCGACATCATCGAGCTGCTCAGAAGCGCCGGGTATGTCAGGCCGCATCGGGTCCGGCTGGGCGTGGTCGATGCCGCCAACCGGACCGTCCTGGGCGAAGTTCCGGTGGACAAGTCATGGCTGTCGAAGGTGTTGCCTTCGGGCATGCCGGTGGTCGACCGGCCACGGGTGTCGACGCCGCTGCCGGCGCATGCGGGGCATCCGGACACGCTGGTGTTCAGCCGGCCGGTGAGGCTGCCGGATGGTTCGTTCTCCGGCGCCGCCATTGCCAGCATCCGCCCGGACCAGATCCTCAGCAACCTGCGCAAACTCAACGTCGGTCCGATGTCACGTCAGTTCGGGACGGTCGAGCTCGGTCCCCGGGACATCGCCGCCATCCTCGGCCTGGACGGACGCGTGCGCGCGGTGCTGGTCGGCGGCGCACCCATCTCGATGTCGCGGTGGCCCAAGGGTCCGGTCATCTACCGCCTCAAGGACGGCACCATCCAGCAGGTCTCGCAACCGCAAGTCGATGCCGTTCCGCGGCTGTGGTCGGGCGGTTACCTCGGCGACTACCAGCTGATCCTCGTGGTCGGCATCTCCCGCCACGACGCGTTGCGCGAGTTCCATCGGCATCGGCGGATCTACCTGATCGGGAGTTCGGCGTTCACGCTGGGCGTGGGCATGCTCACCGTTCTCGCGGCCGTGCTCGCCAGGCGCGAGCGGCGGACACTGCAGCGCCTGGCCAGGAGCGAACGGCAAGCCAACCAGCTCAAGTCCGAATTCCTTGCCAAGATCTCGCACGACCTGCGCACGCCGCTCAACGGCATCCTCGGCTTCTCGGAGCTGGTCAAGACCACTTCCGGCGAAGCCGAACAGCGCCAGTACGGTCAATACATCCACGACAGCGCCGGCTATCTGCTCGACCTGGTCAACATGATCCTGGACTTGACCAAGCTGCGGCACGGCAAGCTGCATCTGCAGTTGCGCGAAGTCGATCTGCGCCAGACCGCGATGAGCGTGTCCAGGACGCACGCGATCGTCGCCGAAGGCAAGGGACTCGAGTATCGCCTCGACATCGCCGCCGACTTCCCCGAAACGGTGATCTGCGATGGCGTGCGCATCCGCGAAGTCATGAACAACCTGCTGCACAACGCCGTCAAGTTCACCCGCACCGGCCACATCGGCATGGACCTCTACATCGAGGGCGAACAGGTCACGGTTCGCGTCTCCGATACCGGCATAGGTATGAGCGATACGGTCAAGAGCCATCTGTTCGAACCCTTCAGCGAAGGCCGCGACGAAGAGGCCATGGCCCAGGCCGGCGCCGGGCTGGGCCTGGCGTTCTCCCGGGAACTGATCGCCCTGCACGGCGGCGGGATCGAGGTGGTGTCGAAGCAATCGGAAGGTACGACGGTCACGTTCTGGATCCCGCTACGCGGGCCGCACGCAGGCGATCCGGGCGCACCGGTGCAGGCCGCAACCACAGAGGGCGCAAGCCATGCCGCACGTTCTGATAGTCGATGACGACCTGGTCAACCGGAAACTCGCCCGCGCCATCCTCGAGCGCGCTGGCTGGTCGACGGTCGAATGCGAGAACGGGACATCCGCCCTTGAATGCTTCCAGCACCAGCCCTTCGACGCCGTGCTGCTCGACATCGGCATGCCGGGCATGGACGGCCGTGCGGTCTGCCGGGCGTTGCGACAACAACAGCGCGGGTCGCTGCGGATCGTCGCCTACACTGCCTCGGTGCTGCCAGAGGAGATGGAGGCGCTGCTCGAGAGCGGCTTCGATGGAGTCCTGCAGAAGCCGGTCAGCATCGGCGCGGTGGAAGCGGCGTTCAAAGGAATGTGAGCGTATGCCTGCGCGCCTTGCATGCCCCTGCGTTGGACCTACAATCCGCAGCGGGGCCACGCCGCGCCCATCTGGGGAAGCGCATGCAACTGGTCAGGCTCGGGGATGGTCCTGCTGCGGTCAGGGTTACAGGTCAGCGGATTCGCAGGTGCCTTCCAGCGCTGCTGGTGGCCGCCTGCCTGTCCATCGCTGCCTGCGCTGACCAGGCGGACAAGGCGGACCAGGCCTTCAGGGAAAACTTCCGCCAGACCACACTCGACAGCTGCCTGAGCAAGACGCAACTGAAACGCGGACTGACCGCGGCCCGACGGGAGGTCTATTGCCGATGCTCGGCAGCAGGTATCGCAAGTACCAGCACCATCGAAGAACTCAAGGCGCTCAACACCCTCCCCGCGCCACCCGCGGCGGAGAAGAAAGTGTTCGACACCATGTCCAAGTGCGCCAGGTTGGCGGGGGCGCACTAGGCGTGGCAGCCACCGCGACGGCAACGTCGGCGATACGGAGCTGCAGGCACGAAGGGTGACTTTCGGGCCTTCTTCGCTCCCCGGGGGAGGTAGAACCATGACGGCCATGACCGACGCCGCCCGGCCCTCGTGCTACCCGGTTGCTCCGACACAAGCCCTGGCGGGTTCCCCGCCGGGATCGCGCCTGCCATGGCTCGACGTGCTCACCTCGCCCGTGCCATCGGGGCGCTTTGATTCGCCCGTCGACCATCGCCACGTCCTTTGCCTGCACGTCGGTGGTCCGGTCCCGGTTTCGTACCGGGCCGAGCGGGCCGAGCGCCGCGGAACCCGCCTGCATGGACAGTTCTGCGTGGTGCCCGCCGGTTCCAGCACGCGCTGGATCCTGTCCGCGCCCGCCACATCGCTGCTGCTGCGGCTGGCGCCGGAGATGATGCGGCAGGCAGCCGATGCAATGCGCCTGGGTGCGGACGCGTCCGATCCCGCGCCTGCGATCCATGTCCGCGATCCCCAGATCGAACGGATCGGCTGGATGATGCGCAGCGAGGCCCTCGACGGCTATCCATCCGGTCGCCTCTTCGCCGACAGCCTGGCGTGCACACTGGCGGCGCGCGTGCTGGCAGTCGGTTCGCGCAGGTCCTCCGCGGATGCGCATCTGCCACGACTGCCTGGTCAGGCCAGTGCGTTGCCGGCGTGGCGGTTGCAGCGCGTGGTCGATTACATCGAAGCGCACCTGGACGAAGACCTGTCGCTGGCCGACCTCGCCGCGGTTGCCAGCTACAGCGTTTCGCACTTCAAGCCGCTGTTCAGGAATGCGGTGGGCATGCCCGCGCATCGCTTCGTCATGCAGCGTCGCGTGGAGCGCGCGCGCCTGCTGCTGAGCCAGGGCGACCTGGACATCACCGGCATCGCACTGGCAACCGGCTTCGCCCATCCCAGCCACATGGCACGATGCATGCGGCGCATGCTCGGCGTCAGCCCATCGCAGCTGGCAGCAACGCCCGGCACAACGCGATCAACGTGACACTGACAAAGACTCGAAGTGATGTCGACGCCTGTCTTCTGCGCCCTTTATCGCTGGCGCCTGCATCCTGGCCGCGAAGAAGGGTTCGTCGAGGCCTGGTCGAAGGTCACCCACCTGCTGCTGACCGAGCGCGGCTCACTCGGCTCGCGGCTGCATCGAGGCCCGGACGACGTCTGGTACAGCTACACGACGGCGACCGGGGCCGCGCTCTTGCACTAACATGGTGCAATGTCCGTGCCCGCCCCGACCGATTTCGACCGGCCCGACCTCGACGGCCTGACCACGCCGCTGGCGTGGAGCGACGAGGAAGGCGCGATCGTCGGCTGCAATGCCGCGTTCTCGCGCTGGCTCGGGGTCAGTGCGAGGCGGCTGGTGGCCTGGCCACTGGCCGGGCTCGATGGCGGTGACGGCCACTTCGCCCATGCCATGCGCCGTCTCGATGCGGCCGCCGATGCGCCGCTGCGACTGCGCCGCAGCCGCCTGCGCTTCGCCGACGGTGACGAGTGCTTCGCCGATGTCTGGCTGAGCCGCCGTGAAGAAGGCGGCTGGCTGCTCGAAGCGCATCCGGTCGACGAATTTCCCGGCGACGACCCGGCGCTGCTGCTGCCGTCGGCCCTGTCGGCCTCGCTCAAGGGCCTGGCGCACGAACTGCGCAATCCCCTGGCCGGCCTCAAGGGCGCCGCGCAGCTGCTGGCCCGGCGCATCGACGCCGACACCGCCGTCAACAGCGACGCCGGCGAACTGGTGGCCCTGGTCGGCAGCGAAGTCGAACGCCTGACCGCGCTGGTGGACCAGCTGCTCACACCCGCACCGCCGCGCCCGCATGCGCCGCTGAACATCCACGCTGTGCTCGAACGCGTGCTGCGCCTGGCCGAGAGCGACGCCGGCTGGGCCGTGCGCCTGGTCCGCGACTACGACCCCAGCCTGCCCGAATTCGGCGGCGACGCCGATCGCCTGGTGCAGGCGGTATGGAACCTGGTGCGCAACGCCATCGAAGCCGGCGCCACCAACATCACCCTGCGCACGCGCGCCGAGCACGCAGTTCGCATCGGCGATGCCGTGCACCCCATCGCCATGCGCCTGGAAATCGTCGATGACGGCCGCGGCGTTCCCGACGAGCTGGCCGAACAGCTGTTCCTGCCGCTGGTCTCGGGCCGTGCAGAAGGCAGCGGCCTGGGCCTTGCCCTGGCCCAGCAGGTCGCGCGCGAGCACCGCGGCTCGCTGGCGTACCGTTCGCGACCCGGCCACACCGTGTTCACCCTGCTGTTGCCGCTGCAGATCGAGGAAGAGGAAGGCACGTGAAAAGGATCTGGGTGGTCGACGACGATCGTGGCGTGCGCTTCGTGCTCGCCACGGCACTGCGCGAGGGCGGTTACAGCGTCGACGGATTCGAGAATACGGCCGATGCCCTGGCCGCGCTGGCCGACCGCGGCGCGCCCGACCTTCTCTTCACCGACGTGCGCATGCCGGGCGATGACGGCCTGGTCCTGCTCGAACGCCTGAAGGCGCAGGTGCCGCAACTGCCGGTGATCGTGATGAGCGCCTACACCGACGTCGCCAGCACCGCCGGCGCCTTCCGCGGCGGCGCCCACGAATTCCTCTCCAAACCTTTCGACCTCGACGAAGCCGTCGCACTGGCGGCGCGCACGCTGGCGGCGGTTGGCGAGAGCGCAGCGCCGGCGCCGTCCGAATTGCCCAAGGACGATGCCCTGATCGGCGATACCCCGGCGATGCGGACCTTGTTCCGCGCGATCGGGCGCCTGGCGCAGGCGCCGTTGTCGGTGCTGATCACCGGCGAGACGGGTACCGGCAAGGAACTGGTCGCTCGCGCGCTGCACCGCGAATCGCCGCGCGCCGGGCAGCCGTTTGTTGCGTTGAACACCGCGGCGATACCGTCGGAGCTGCTGGAAAGCGAACTGTTCGGCCACGAGGCCGGCGCCTTCACCGGCGCCCAGCGCCGTCACACCGGCCGTTTCGAACAGGCCCACCGCGGCACGCTGTTCCTCGACGAGATCGGTGACATGCCGCTGCCGTTGCAGACGCGGTTGCTGCGCGTGCTGGCCGAAGGCGAGTTCTTCCGCGTCGGCGGACGCGAACTGATCCGCGTCGACGTGCGCGTGATCGCCGCCACCCACCAGGACCTCGAAGCGCTGGTCGCCGACGGTCGCTTCCGCGCCGACCTGCTGCACCGGCTCGATGTCGTGCGGCTGCACCTGCCACCGCTGCGCGAGCGGCGCGAGGACATCGCGCGCCTGGCCGAACGCTTCCTCGCCTCGGCGGCAGTGCGATTCGATGCGCCACCCAAGCGCCTGGCCAAACCGGCGCTGGAACGCATGCTCGCCTACGACTGGCCCGGCAACGTGCGTCAGCTGGAAAACCTGTGCTGGCGACTGGCCGCACTCGCTCCGGGCGAAACCATCGCGCGCGCCGACCTGGACGAAGCGCTTGCCGCCACGCCGGGCAAGGACAGCGCCGCTGGCGACGACCATGATTGGGACGCGCGGCTGGCGGCATGGGCGCGGGCGCAGTTGGCGCTCGGCAGTGACGACATCCACGCGCAGGCGCGCGAGCGCTTCGAACGGGCGCTGTTCGAGGCGGCCCTGGAGCACACCGGCGGCCGCCGCACCGAGGCGGCGGCGCGGCTGGGCCTGGGTCGCAACACGCTGACACGCAAGCTTGGCCCCGGCCGGCGTCGATCCTGAGCCGTCGCTGCAACGGCTCGCCGCCGCCCGCAGCGGAAGATGTCGTGATGCCCGCGGCGCAGGCGCGCCGAGGTTTGCGAGGCCGGCGTGAACGCCGGCCGGTTGCCATTTCACCGCTGGATGACCGCCGCGCAGCTAGGCTGCGATGCGATCCGGCTCGGATCAAACGACGCGGCCCGGTGCGCCGGACCCGTCACCCCACGGAGAAGTCGATGAACAAGACGCTGAACACTTTGCTCGCCGCCACCGCAGTGGTGGTCGTGGCTGCCTGCAGCTCCACGCCAAAGACCAGGGAAGCCACGCCGACCGCGGTGTCGACCGCCAAGGCCGCAACCGTCAATCTCGCCGCGGCATCGGCCAGCCTGGTCAGCGGCAAGTTGAGCGTGGTGCCGATGGGCGATGGCGTGCACATCACCGGCGAGATCGGCGGCTTCGCTCCCAACAGCACCCACGCCATCCACATCCACGAGAAGGGCGACTGCAGCGCAGCCGACGCCAGCAGCGCCGGCGGCCACTTCAATCCGACGGGTTCGCCGCACGGAAAGGTGGACAGCAGCGCGCACCACGGCGGCGACATGAACAACATCGTCGCCGATGCCGACGGCGTGGCGAAGGTCGACGTGCACGCCAGTGGCGTCACCCTCGGCGGCGGTGCCGGCAACGACGTCGCCGGCAAGGCGGTGATCGTCCACGCCAGTCCCGACGACTACAAGACCCAGCCCACGGGCAATGCCGGCGGCCGCGTGGCCTGCGGCGTCATCACCGTCACCCAGTAACCGCACCGTGCCCGATCGCCCGATGCATGCCCCGCTGCGCATACGCGCGGCCAGCGCGCACGACCGCGACCTGCTCGCGCAGTGGGCGGCGGCAATGGCGTTGGAAACCGAGCACAAGCACCTGGACCCGGCCACGGTGCTGGCCGGCGTCGAGGCGGCGATTGCCGATCCGGCCAAGGCCCGCTACTTCGTGGCGGTTCGCGAAGCGACCGTCGCCGGCCGCGAAACCATTGCCAGCGCCGCCGGCACGCTGATGCTCACGCGCGAGTGGAGCGACTGGCGCAACGGCGACTGGTGGTGGATCCAGAGCGTCTACGTCACGCCTGCGCATCGGCGGCAGGGGGTGTTCGCGGCCTTGTACCGGCACGTCGAACAACTGGCGCGGACAACGCCCGGCGTGATCGGCCTGCGCCTGTATGTCGAACGCGACAACGCCGACGCGCAGCGGACCTACCAGGCCCTGGGAATGGTCGACGCCGGTTACGCGATCTACGAAAGCCAGTTCTGAGGCTTCAGCCGGGGCTGCTTCAGTCCAGCGCCTCGCGCGCCTGCTCATCACCGCAGTGCACGAAATTCACCGGCACCCCATGCGCGCCGAGCACCGCCGCGATCTGGCGCTGCCTGGCCTGGAAATGCTGGTGCAGGCGTTCGAGTTTGTCGCGGCACTCCTGCGTCGCGCAGGGGGCGTCGGTGGCGTAGCGCGCCTTCCATGCGCGCGGCTCGAACAGGGCAATGCGCGCCTCGCCGTTGGCGTAGTGCACGAGCGGCTCAGGCGGCGCGTCCAGCCAGTGCTCGCCCTCGGGCTGCAGCAGCGCGGTCTCCAGCAGCGGCCACAGCGGGCCCAGGCCGGCGTGGTCGTACTGCATCGCCATCATCGCGGTGAGGTCGTGCACGGTGAGGTAGCGTGCGTGCTCCACCTGCAGGCCAAACGCTTCCTGCGCCGCCAGTGCGGTGGCCGCACCGGCCATGCCGCGCTCGAGCAGTTCACGCTCGAAGGCGTCGCCGACGCGCGTGGCGATCGCGGCATCGCCACCGAGCACGAACGGCACCAGCCGCAGCGGTCCGCCGACGAAGTCCGGCGATGGCGTCAGCGCGCCAGGCAGCTGCGCGTCGTGCGCGCCGAAGGCGATGATCCGGCCGCCACCATCGGCTGCCGTGCGCGGTGCGCGTGCAGCCAGCTGGTCGAGTTCGAGGTGCAGCGGCCAGCCCGGCCGCAACAATTCGACCGGGTCGTAGTGGGCGCCCACCGTCACCAGCTCCAGCGCTGCCGCTTCCGGGGCGAAGCCGGCCAGGTCGTGCGCGATCAGCCCGGCCAGGGCCCCGACCTCGGCCTGTGCCAGGGCCTGGCGGAACACCGGGGCGTCGCCACGCAGCTCCAGCGCCAGCGCGCCGAGCACGTGCAGCGTGGTGGAAGGGGCAGTCGGGGCAGGTTCGGCAAGACTCATGGATACGGTGGCGTTTGGTCGCACGCGAAGGCGGCGCTACACTGCGGCCATTATGCCCGTGCCGCCGTTAACGGCCGGGTGATCCCCCCATCCGCATGAGGTGTTGCGATGCAGCCTGCCCGTCCCGTTGCCGTGCTCGGTGGCGTCCGTATCCCGTTCTGCCGCCAGAACACGGCCTATGCGGACGTCGGCAACCTGGGCATGTCGGTACGGACGCTGGGCGCCCTGGTCGAGAAATACGGCCTGCATGGCCAGCAACTGGGCGAAGTGGCGATGGGCGCGGTCATCAAGCACTCCAGCGACTGGAACCTTGGTCGCGAAGCGGCGCTGTCGTCGGGACTGTCGCCGCTGACCCCGGGCATCACCCTGCAGCGCGCCTGCGGCACCTCGCTCGACTCGATCGTCCACATCGGCAACAAGATCGCCGCCGGCCAGATCGAGGTCGGCATTGGTGGTGGATCGGACACCACCTCCGACGTGCCGATCGTCTACGGCCAGAAGCTGCGTCGCCGCCTGCTCGAAGCCGCCCGCGCCAAGACCCCGCGCGACAAGCTGGCCGCGTTCAAGGGATTCCATCTGCGCGAGCTCAAGCCCGAGTTTCCGGGCGTGGCCGAGCCGCGCACCGGCAAGTCGATGGGCGACCACTGCGAGGACATGGCCAAGCAGTGGAACATCTCGCGCGACTCGCAGGACGAGTGGGCGCTGTCGTCGCACCAGAAGCTCGCCGCCGCCTACGAGCGCGGCTTCTTCGACGACCTGGTGGTGAGCTTCCGTGGCGTCTCGCGCGACAACATCCTGCGTCCCGACAGCACCCTGGAAAAGCTGGCCTCGCTGAAGCCGGCCTTCGACAAGACCTCCGGTCGCGGCACGTTGACCGCCGCCAACTCGACCCCGCTCACCGATGGCGCGTCGGCCTGCCTGCTCGCCTCGGAAGAATGGGCGCGCACGCGCGGGCACGAAGTGCTGTGCTACCTGCGCGACGCCCACGTGGCCGCGGTCGACTTCGTCCACGGCGAGGGGCTGCTGATGGCGCCGACGGTGGCCGTGCCGGAGATGCTCAAGCGCAATGGCCTGACCCTGCAGGACTTCGACTTCTACGAGATCCACGAAGCCTTCGCAGCACAGGTGCTGTGCACGCTGCGCGCCTGGGAGAGCGAGGAGTACTGCAAGAACCGCCTCGGCCTGGAGGCACCGATGGGCCGTATCGATGTGGCGAAGATCAATCCCAATGGCTCTTCGCTGGCGGCCGGACATCCGTTCGCAGCAACCGGTGCTCGCATCGTCGCCACGGCGGCGAAGGAACTCAAGCAGCGCGGCGGCGGACGTTGCCTGGTGTCGATCTGCACCGCCGGCGGCATGGGCGTGGTCGCCATCCTGGAGCGCTGACGCAAGCGCCGACGCGGACGCCGCGGGGCAGGCGCAAGCCTTGCTCAGCCGCGCAGACGCGGCACGCCGTGCTCGTTGCGCTCCTCGACCACGGCCTGGTCGAAGATCTTCTGGCGCAGGTCGCGCCCCGGCAATTCCTGTGTCGCCGCGCCACGCGCGGCATTGAGCGCATTGGCGTAACACAACCGCGCGAGCTTCTCGTCGCCGGCCTGGCTGAAGCCGTGCCCAAGTTCTTCCCAGGCCTCGCTGTTGGCGCCCTGCGCCAGTGCCCGATGCAGGTACGTCTCCGCTTGTGGCCATTGGCCCTGCGCGCGCGCCAGTCGCGCCAGCGTCACCAGCAACGCCGGGCTGGCCGGGTGCGCCTGCAGCCAGCGCTCGGCATTGCCACGACGGGCGTCGAGGCGCCCGATCGGGAGTTGTCCGTAAAGTCCCGCCAGCGACTCGTCCCAACGTGCATCCAGCGCCTGCTCGATGCTTCTGGCCGCCGCTTCGTCCCAGCGCAGCGCCGCGGCGCGCTCTGCATACGCGGCCACTGCGGCCGGATCGTTGCGCAGCGGTTTGGGCAGCGCTTCCCAGCGGTCGGCCAGGACATTGGCGTCGCCGGCCTCACGCAGTGAGGCCGCACCCCATTGCGCTTCCAGCGCTGCCAGGCGATCGCCGGGCCACGCCTGCTGCTGGCGCAAAGCCCCAAGCAGACCATAGGCCTCACCACTGCGGCGAAGCGCGACCAGCGCCTGCGCGCGCAGCGCCAGTCCACGCGGCGGCAGCGGCGCCGCAGCCACGCTGTCGAGCGCGGCCAGCGCATCGGCCGGACGGTCGCGTTGCAGGGCCAGTTCGGCAGTCACCAGCGCGCGTTCGATTGCATGGCCGTCAGCGAGTGCAGCCAGGTGCCGCTGCGCTGCCGCGTCGTCGCCGCGCGCGGCCGCCGCGCGCGCTGCGCCGGCATGGGCAAGTGCGCGAACCTCCGCCTGCGCCGACGCCTGCGTGAGCAGTTTCTCGGCGCGGCTCCACTGACCCTGGTCCAGCGCACTCAGGCCATCGATCAGCTGCGCCCGCGCCTGGCGCTTGCGGTGCCGGCGCATCGCCGCGAACGGCAGGCTCAGCAGCTTCCACACCAGCCACAGGCCGGCGGCGAGCAGCAACAGCATCGCCACGCCCTTGGGCACGTTGGTGATGTAGTCGTTGCCGCCGTAGCGCACGAGCACGTAGCCCGGATCCTGCAGCAGCACCTGCGCAACCAGTGCGCCGACGAGCGCCAGCACGATCCAGAACAGCAGGTTGCGGAAGATGTTCATGGGCGCCTGCTCCGTTGCGTCCTTCAGTCCGCCGCGCGCAGTTGGCGCAGCTGCTGCAGTGTGCTGCCGAGCGTCGGAAGCGTCAGTGAAAGCGGGCGCTGCGCCAGCTCGCGCATGCGCGTGCGCTGCTGCTGCAGCGATGGCGACTCCGGCCACAGTCGCGCCTGCCAGGCTTCAGCACGTTGCAGCGCAGCGCGGAAGCCGGCCTCGTCGCGGCGTTCGGCCGCGGCACGGGCCAGCGAAATCTCCAGTTGCAGGCCGGCCGTCGCCGCGATGCGATCCGACGGCTGCACCGCCACCGTGCGATCGCTCGGACGCACGTCGATCAGGCTCGCAAACGCGCGCCGCCACCACGGCGCCAGGGGTTCGTCGTGCGCGACGGTCGCGCTTGGCGCGGCCATTGCCGTCTGCGCCAGCGCGTCGAGTTCGGCCATCGCCTTCACGCGTGGCTCCACGCCCAGTGCATCAAGACCGGCGCGCTCCTGCTGCAACGTCTGCCGCAGGCTCAGGTAGGCAGGGTCGTCGACGCCGTCGAGCACATGCCCGGCAAGCGCATAGGCACGGCGCGCGCCATCGAGGTCGCCGGCGATCAGAAGGCGCTGCTGGCCGAGGCTCAGCAACAGTTCGGTCTCGTCCAGTCGCAACGCCTGCGCGCCATGGCGATCGGGATCGGCCAGCTTGGAAACGGTGTCCTCCAGCAGCGCCGCGCGCTGTCCGACGCCGAGCAGTTCGTCGCGCAGCACGCGGTTGGTGGCGTCGGCCTGTTGCAGGCGTTGAACCTGCGCGCGCTGGTCGCGGCGGATCGAGTCTATGCGGCCGTCCAGGGCGTCCAGCCGTTGTCCGGCATCGCTGGCCTGTGCACGGTCGCGTTCGAGCTTCGCCTGCCACTGCATCCAGCCGTAGCCGGCAGCGGCCGCGACGATCAGCACCACCACCAGCCACAGCCAACCGCGCGAACGGCGTGGCGTTGCGGAAGCGACAGGCGCGGGGGCGGGAGCGGGGGTTGATTCCGGCGTGGAGGACACGGCTGCTGGCTGGGGCGGGAGGACGGCCGCCATGCTACCGGATGACGATGTGCGTCACGCCCCGTCGTTCAGGCGGCTGATCACCATTGCCGCCGCCGCCACAAGATCGTTCGGGCGCGCGCTGCGGGCAGTCGTCACACCAGTGAAGCCAAGCAGCCGCGCCAGCTCCGCCAGCCGCTCGCTGGCGGCAACGACGGAAGACTGCAGCAGCCGCTCGCGAGCCGCTGCTGGCAAGGCGTCGAGGATCGCCTCGAGCGCCTCGCCACTCGACAGTGCGATCACCGTGGGCGCCGTCAGCGAGACCAGCTGCGCGACCGCACGCGGCGGCGGTGCGACCGTGTCGCGTTGATACACATCGGCCCGCAGCACCTGCGCGCCGCGCGCCTGCAGTGCCGGCACCAGCACGCCGCGGCCCCCCGGAGCGCTGACGAAGCCCAGATCGGACCCGGCCAGCTGCTGCAGCCCGGGCAGGGCCAGCAGGCCTTCGCTGTCCATCCGCGATGGCGCCGAGACGTCGTCCACGCCGGCGCGCCGCAGCGCCGCCGCGGTGCCTGCGCCAACGGCGAACCATTGCTGGCCTGGCTGCGTCCGCAGCGGCTGCAACGCGCGCGCCGCCCGCACCGCGGCCGGGCTGGTCACCACCACGCGCGCGGCATCCAGGGCGACGCGCAGCGACTGGCGCGTGCCATCGTCGTCGCGCAGCCGAAGGCGCCACGGCGACAGCGCCACCATGCCGCCTCCCGCGCGGGCGACGGCACGCCGCAACGCGTCGTGCTCGCCGCGCGGACGCAGCGAGATCACGTACCATCCGGGCGGCGCAGGGGCTGGCATGCCATCAGCATAGCCGCCCCGCCCGCATCCCCCACCGCTCGCACGCACGCCGCATGAATCAGCCATCGCCCGTTCCCGAACAGGACTACGACCACGCTTCCGCCCTGGAGCGCCTGCATCACCACTACCAGTCGATGCCGCCGGTCGCGGCGATGGACGTGCGCATTGCCTCCTACGACGGCCAGCGCCTGTGCCTGCACGCGCCGTTGTCGCGCCATGTCAACGACAAGGGCTGCGCGTTCGGTGGCAGCCTGGCCTCGATGATGACGCTGGCCTCGTGGGGCGTGGTGTCCCTGCACATCGAGGCGGCCGGGCTCGAGGCCGAGGTGTTCGTCGCCGACAGCCAGATCCGCTACCTCGCACCGTTGTTCGCCGACCTGGACGTGCATGCCGAACTGGCCGCCGATTCCAACTGGCCCGGCTTCATCGCCACCCTGCGTGAGCGTGGCCGTGCCCGTATCGGACTGGTCGCGCGGGCGATGCTGCCCGACGGCGGGGTCGCCACCGAGTTCGTCGCCCGCTATGTCGCGATCCTGAAGCAACCCCTTCGGGCGTGAACCGCAGCGCGGACCAGCGCCGCGGTTTGCCCTTAGGATGTCGCCGAGCCCTGGGGGAACACCGATGCGCCGCCTGACCCGATTGATGAGCCTGGCCCTGCTGCTGGGCATGCTGGCGGTCGCCGGCAGCGCCATGGCCAGCCGCAAGACCGACACCCTGGACCGCAACCAGTACGCCTGGGCCGGTGCGATCCGCTGGGGCGATTTCGATGCGGCGCTGACCCTCGTCGACCCGAAATACCTGGCCGAGCATCCCGTCAGCGAACTGGAGCTGGCCCGCTTCGAGCAGGTCCAGATCACCGCCTACCGCGACCACGGCAGCAGCGTGGACTGGAAGGCCGGGGTCGCCGTCCGCGAAATCGAGATCGCGGTGGTCAACCGTCACACCCAGGCCGAGCGCACCGTGCGTTTCCGCGAGCAATGGCGCTGGGACGAGGAAGCCAAGACCTGGTGGGTGGTCGGCGGCCTGCCCGACCTCTGGGAAGGCCAGTAGCCGCCTCGCCGGCGTGACCGGGGGCCTGCCCGCCAAGGCATGCCTGGACGCCTGGAACCTGCGGATTTTGCGCAGCCGGCGGCCGTGGGAGACAATCCCGGCCCCGTTTCATCTGCAGTGATGCCGTGACCTTCCAAGAACTGCTGGCCTTCGCCGAGCGCCACACCACCCTCTCGCTGGCGCTGGCCGGCCTGACGATCGCCATCATCTACACCGAGGTCGCGCGGCTGTTCCGCGGCTACAAGGCATTGCGCCCGGCCGAACTGACCGGCCTGATCAACCGCGAGAACGCGCTGGTCATCGACCTGTCGGCCAGCAACGACTTCGAGAAGGGCCACATCGCCGGCAGCAAGTCGGTGCAGCCCAGCCAGTTCGATCCCGAGAACAAGCTCCTGGCCAATGCCAGGGACCTGCCGGTCGTGGTGGTCTGCCGTACCGGCCAGGGTTCGGGCGACGCCGCCAAGCGCCTGAAGAAGGCCGGATTCACCAAGGTCTTCTGGCTCGACGGCGGCATCGCCGCATGGCAGCAGGCCGATCTTCCGCTGGTGAAGGGCCGCGCCTGAGGCGACACGCCGGGTTGCGGTGCCGATCGCGGTGCCATTTGCGGCGGCGGTCTTGATCGCCGTCGCCACGCCCCAACACCCACTCGTGGGGATCGCGATCGAGGCTTGCCGCAACGGCTTGGCCTCGCGCAATCTGAACAGCCGGCCGCGCCAAGGGCGCGTGCCATAATCGATTTCTTTCCGTATTAATTGTCTGGAGTTACGAGATGTCCGAAGAAAACGTCAACGGCGGCGCCGCGTCTGCTGAAGCCAACGGCCCGGCATTCACCGTCGAGAAGATCTACGCCAAGGACGTCTCCTTCGAGGTCCCGGGCGCACCGGCCGTGTTCAACGAGCAGGCCCAGCCGCAGCTGCAGATGAACCTCAACCAGAGCGTGCAGCGCCTCAACGACAGCGCCTTTGAAGTCGTGCTCGGCATCACCCTGACCTGCAACGCCGGCGACAAGACCCTGTACGTGGCCGAAGTGAAGCAGGCTGGCGTGTTCGGCCTGGCCGGTTTCGACCCCCAGACGCTCGACGGCATGCTCGGCACCCATTGCCCGAACGTGCTTTACCCGTATGCGCGCCAGCTGATCAGCGAGCTGATCCAGACCGGTGGTTTCCCGCCGTTCTACCTGCAGCCGATCAACTTCGAAGCGCTGTACGCCGAAGGCCTGCGCCAGCGTGCCGCCCAGCAGAATGGCGAGGCCGGCCTGGCCGACGCCGAGACCGCCGGCAACGCCTGATCGCGCCCGCGGCATGGAAGCGAAACCACTGCCCAGCGTCGCGGTCCTGGGAGCGGGTTCCTGGGGCACCGCCCTGGCAGCCCTGATCGCACGGCACGGTCATCCGACCGTGCTGTGGGGCCGTGATGCCGAAGGCATCGCGGCCATTGACGGCCGCCACGAGAACCCACGCTACCTGCCGGGCATCGCCCTGCCGGAATCGCTACGCGCGACCACCGACCTGGCCGACTCCCTGCAGGGCGCCGACCTGGTGCTGGTGGTCGTGCCTTCGCACGCCTTCGCGCAGACCCTGCGCAACCTCGCCCCGTACCGACCGGCCCATGCCGGCGTGGCCTGGGCGACCAAGGGCTTCGAACCCGGCAGCGGTCGCTTCCTGCATGAAGTCGCCGAAGAGGTGCTTGGCGCCGACGTGCCGCTGGCCGTTGTCACCGGCCCGTCCTTCGCCAAGGAAGTCGCCCAGGGCCTGCCGACCGCGCTGACCGTGCACGGCAGCCACGCCGACTTCTCCCAGGAGGTCGCCGATGCACTGCACGGCCCAGCCTTCCGCGCCTACACCGGCAACGACATGCTCGGCGCCGAACTCGGCGGCGCGATGAAGAACGTGCTGGCGGTCGCGACCGGTGTCGCCGACGGCATGCAGCTCGGGCTCAATGCACGCGCTGGCCTGATCACGCGCGGGCTCAACGAGATGTTGCGCCTGAACCACGCCATCGGCGGCAAGGCCGAGACCCTGATGGGCCTGGCCGGACTCGGCGACCTGGTGCTGACCTGCACCGGCGACCTGTCGCGCAACCGTCGCCTGGGCCTGGCCCTGGGCCGCGGCCAGTCGATCGAGGACGCCGTACGCGAGATCGGGCAGGTGGTGGAGTCGGTGCAGACCGCCGATGAGGTGATGCGCCAGGCCGAGCGGCACGGCGTAGAGCTGCCGATCTCCAGCGCCGTGCAGGCGGTTCTGCATGGCGAGATCACGCCCGCCGTAGGACTGCGCCTGCTGCTCTCGCGCGAGCAGAAACCGGAATATCCGCGCGATCTGTTCGGCTGACAGCGGTCAAAAAAAACCCGGCGCAAGCCGGGTTTTTTCCTGGTGTACCTGGCGCCGGCTTCAGAAGCTCGCGCGCACGCCCACGGTGACCTGCGAGAACTCGTCGCCAAACTCGGCTTCGCCGACCACGCCCCAGACCGGCGTCATGCGGTACTGCAGCCCCAGCGTCGCACTGAAGGCGCCATCGTAGACATCGCCATCGGTGTAGTTGCCCTTGCCCCAGATCTCGACGTCGTTGGCGATCCAATGGCGCACGCCGACCGCGACGCGGAAGTCGTCGCCGTCCTGGCCGCCTTCACCGTCGTCCTTCACGTCGATGTTGGTGCTGAGGTAGCTCAGATCGGCGACCAGGTCGGTGCGCTGGTTCAGGCTCTGGTGATAGCCGAAGCCGAGGATGCCCTGGTCCATGTCGATGCCGGCGCTGCCGAGGTCGCCGATGATCGGCGCCGACACGCCAACGTCGTCGTCGCCCTTGCGGTAACTGCCGAACACATGGAACTGCGACTCGCCCAGCGCGACCGAGCCGCCGACGAAGAATCCGCCCGCCTTGACGTCGTCGATGTGGATGCCATCCACCTGCGGCAGTTCCTGGTTGAGCTGGGCGTAGCCGCCTTCCAGGTAGGTATAGCTGTGGCTGCCGGCATTGGCGGCAAACGGAGCCGCTGCCAGCGCGAGCGCCAGCACGAGTTGCTTGTTCATGATGTCCCCAAGAGTGGATGCCCGCGGGTTGCGCGGCATGAACGCATTATCGCGGAACGCCACGCGCCCATGGCAACCCGGCGCGGGCCGGTGTCGGCAACTGCAACGCCGGTCCCAGTTGCGCCTGGAGCGCTTCCACCGCCGCGGCGCTCAACTGGCCGTGGGCCAAAAAAAAGCCCGGCCGAGGCCGGGCTTTCAGTTCGCGAGGTGGGGGAGAGAGAGCCATCGCGATGAAACACATTCGTCCCTCTCTCGCAGAACGCGGGAGAGGGACGGGTAACGCTTAGAAGCTCATGCGCGGACCGACGAAGTACGAGGTGTTGCCGTCGACGAACTTGACTTCGCCGTTGACGCCCCAGGTCTGGTTGAACTTCACCTGGGCGCCGAGGCGGCCGTAGAACTCACCATCGGCATGTTCGTAGTCTTCGTAGCCGGCCAGAGCGTAGCCTTCGAAGTTCGGCGTGAACGCGCCGCGCACGCCGGCCTCGACGTTCCAGCCGTCTGCATCGGTGCCACCGAAGTTCACGGCGCCGACGTTGAAGCTGTCGGTCTCGGCCTTCTGGTAGCCAACGCGGGTCAGCAGGTCGAGCTGCGAGTTCAGCTCATGGTTGTAGCCCACGCCGACATTCCACTGGTCGACATCGATGCCATTGACGCGGCCCAGGCCGGTATCGAAGTCGTCGGTCTTCTGGCCGCTGTAGCCACCGTACAGGTGGAAGTTCGGCGCGATCGCAGCCGAACCGTTGATGGCCCAGCCATCGGAATCGAGCGAATTGTCGCCATTGGTGGCGGCATAGCCCGCCTCGACGTAGGTGTACGACACGCCGTCAGCGGCGGAAGCAGCAAACGGGGCGGCGGCAAGCAGGGTCAGGGCAGCAATCAGGGAACGCTTCATAAGGTCTCAGCCTGTTTTTTTGGTTTGGATCCGATGCCGGACTCTCGAAAACAGAGTCATTCGGGGGAAACGTTGACCGGCACCGGTGGCGTGAGTATCCATACGTAACCGAAATTTAACCTGAATACTGAACCGACCCGTGCAGGAACCAATCAGGTGAAGGCGTGGTCGGGGGCCGGGCGGAGGCCATGCGGGCTCAGGCCCGGCCATCGGCGACATGGCCTGCGACGTCGTCGTCGGGCGTGTCCAACACGCGGTCAAGCCGGTCGAGGCAGCGCAGCAGCAGATCGCGCTGGCGCGTGAGCGGGAGCGCTCCGATTCCGTCGCGGTTCGCCGGCGGCATGTCGCGCAACAATGCCAGCGCGCCGTTCATACGATGCAACAGCCGGGTCTGCCGAAGCGTGTCGCCGGCCGCGACGGCCGCATCGAACTCGCGCATGTCCTCGCGGCAGGTCGACAGCAGTTCCTTCAACAAGCGCTGCGCATCATCGGCGCTGCCGAGCGTCTCGGTCAGCAATGCCATCGGGTCGGCAAGCATCGGCGGCGCGACATCCCAGGGCCTGCCGCCCGGGCCGGGATCGAGGTGACGCGCCAGCATCGAATCGAGCTCGTGCAACGTCATCGGCTTGGCCAGGAAGCCATCCATGCCCGCATCGTTGCAGCGTTGCACGTCCTCGGGCAGCGCACTGGCCGACAAGGCGATGATCGGCAGGCGCCTTGTTGCGCCCGGCTCACTGGCGCGGATGCGCCGCGTGAGGGCGTAGCCGTCCACGCGTGGCATGTCGCAATCGGTGATGAGCAGGTCGAATGCATCGTCGGCGAGCATGGCCAACGCCTGTTCGCCATCGGTAGCCAGGGAATGGTCGAAGCCCAGGTGCCCCAGTTGCCGGGAGATCACCGCGCGGTTGACCGGATGGTCCTCGGCCACCAGGATGCGCGCCCACCGGTGCTGCCGTGAACGCGGCCCGCTGCGTTCGCTAGCGGCTTCGATCGGCGCGGGCTGCTCGAACACTGCATGGCAGGCATCGCGAAGCGATCGCCAGAGCAGCGGGTTGCCGTGCAGCACGCCATCGGCCCGCGCCGCGATCGCATCGCCCGCGTGTGCGTCGGAGTCATCCAGCAGCAGGCAGCGCCCGTGCTTTGGACCCTGGCCGCCCTCGACCAGCCTGCGGTCGACCAGGAACAGATCGGTGCGATCGCAATCGAGCGTGTCCCAGTCCGCAGGCTCCACCTCGGCCACGCTGAACCCCATCGAAGAAAGCGCATTGGCCAGCTCGCGCGCGAACATCGCATCCCGCGTGCACAGCACGGCCGTCTTGCCGGCGAAGCCAGGCAGCGGCTGCAATGTCGCCGCGACAGGCAGCTTCAGCTCGAATGTTGCGCGCGTGCCTTCGTCGGGCGTGCTCTGCAGCTGTACGGTGCCGCCCATCAGGGTGGCCAGGCGCTGGCAGATGATCAGCCCCAGCCCTGACCCACCGAAGCGCCGCGTCGTGGACGATTCGGCCTGGGTGAACGGACGGAACAGGCGCAGGAACTGTTCGCCGGAAATTCCGATGCCCGTGTCGACGACGGTGATCGACAGGCGTTGTCCATCTTCGCTCTCCCCGACCAGGTCCATCTGCACCTCGACATGGCCATGGTGGGTGAACTTGATCGCGTTGCTGAGCAGGTTGGTGATGATCTGGCGGATCCGCACCGCGTCACCCGTGAACTGCGCGGCCAGCCGCCAATCGATGACGCAGTACAGGCGCAGCCCCTTCTCCCGTGCCCGCGCGGAGAACAGGCCGATGACACCGTCGGCCAGGGCGCGCAGGTCGAACGGCGCGCTCTCCAGCTCAAGCCGGCCGGAATCGATCCGCGAGAAGTCGAGAATGTCGTCCAGGATCTGCAGCAGCGTCCGCGCCGAGTCCTGCACCATCGACAGCATGTTCGCCTGTTCGCGGTCGGTATGCGTCTGCGCGAGCAGTTCGACCAGGCCCAGCACGCCGGCCATCGGCGTGCGGATCTCGTGGCTCATCATCGCCAGGAACGCCGCCTTGGTCGCGACCGCGGCCTTGGCCTCGGCATTGGCGCGCGCCAGCGCCTGGGCCTGCTCGTGGCTGTCGGTGACGTCGATCCAGTAGCCGCTCCAGTCCACCGATCCGTCGTTGCCACGCCGTGGTGGTCCGCCTGCGGTACGGATCCAGCGCAGCCCATGCACCGAGTGCATGCGCACGTCGAACTGCTGCATCGGCTCCATCGCTTCCGCAGCCGCGGCAACGTTGCTGGCCAGCAGCTGGCGATCGTCGACGTACACGTGCGAGAACGCCAGCGTCTCGTCCGCCACCATCTGTTCCGGAGTCAGCCCGATGGTTCCCAGCGTGTCGCCGCCAGCGTAGGTGAACCGGCGTTTGCCGTCAGCCGATACCCGCAATTCGAACACGGCCGAGGGCAGGGTGCGGGCGATCTCTGCCAGTCGCAGTTCCGACGCGCGTGCACGCGCCTCGGTGACGCGGATCTCGGTGATGTCCACCGCGGTCCCCAGCAGTCCGGCATGCTCGCCGTTGTCGAGCTCGAACATCTGGATCCACAACAACTCGTAGCGCTCGCCTCCGGGGCCGTCCGGCGATACGGTCCGCAACTCCCTGGTCAGTTGTTCGCCGGTGTCGAACACCGACATCTCGAAGGCGTGGATCGCCTCGATCTCGATTGGCAGGTGCCGGGTCTCCAGCAGCGTGCGGCCGATCAGCTGGCGCGAATCGACCCCGTAGCGCTTCGAGTAGGCGAGATTCACCGCCAGGTATCGCCCCTGGGTGTCCTTCACGAACACCGGATAGGGGATGTTGTTGAGCAGCCGCTCCTGGAACTGCAGCTGATCGGCGAGTTTGCGTTCGGCAGCGGTGCGGGCGCGCACCTGCCGGCGCATGCCCAGGTGCGCGATGCTCATGACCGCGACGATGGCGCCACCGGCGAGCAGGATGCCCAGCACCCAGCCCCACGGCACGCCAAACCGGTACTCGTTGCTCAGCCAGCGCGCGCGGATCGTACGCTTCTCGTCATCGCCGATGCCGGCCAGGACACGATCCACCATCGGCAACAGCGCGGCGTGGTTGCGGCGGACGCCAAAGGCGAGCTCGTGGTCAAGCCCGGTCGGGCCGACCATCTGCAGACGCGCCGCATAACGGTCGCGAATCAGGGCGTCGATCGCCGGAAACGTGCCGATGAAAGCATCGGCTTTGCCATCCGCGACCAGGGCCAGGCCGGCTTCATTGCTGCCCACCGGCACCAGCGTGCTCTGGTCCAGGACGATGCTCAGCCGCGCCAGCAATCCGGCCTCTTCGCGCGCTGCGACGCGTCGCCCGCGCAGGTCTTCGGGCCCGGCGATCACCGGCCCGTGCACGCGCGCGACGATCACTTCGGGAAAACGCTCGTAGGCGCGACTGAACATCAGGTCGTCGCCACGGAAGTCGCCCATCATCGCCGCAGCGACCATGTCGACTTCGCCGGCCTGCACCATCTGCTGCAGTTCGTTCAGGTCCCTCGCCGGCACCAGTTGCAGGCGAAGCCCAAGCACCTTGCGCACGGCGGCAAGATAGTCGGCCGCCATCCCGTCGAACTCGCCATTGGCATTGACGAACGAGTACGGCGGTCGATTGGTTTCGTAGCCGAGCCGCAGCACCGGCAGATTGTCGAGCACGCGCCGGTCATTGGCGGTCATTCCGGCGACGGGGGACATCGCCTGCGGCAGCATGTCCACGCCCCACCGCTGCTGCAGGCGCAGCAGCTCGGCGGGCTTGACCGCGGCCTCGGCCTTGCGCAGCACGCGCGTGAGCATTGCATCGCGAAGCGGGATCGCCAGCCCGATCTGCACCGCCGGAACATTCAGCGCACCCAGCAGGACGAGATCATCGGCTGGCCGCTGGTGCAACAGCGTCTGCGTGCGGTACTCGGTGTGGCCGATGTAGGCATCGGCTTCGCCGTCGGCGACCATGCGCAAAGCTTCGCGGCCGTCCTCGGCGTACAGGATGAGGGCGCGCGGGAACCGCTTTACCGCCCACGTCGCCGTCTCCAGATAGCGGCGCTCCACCACGATCCGTGCGCGGTCCAGGTCGGCCTCGTCGCGGATGCGCACGTCGCCGCGGCGCGCGACGAGCATCAGGTAGCCCTTGAGGTAGGGCCGGAGGAACTGGAAGTGACTGCGCCGCGTCGCGGTATTGGGCTGTCCGAGCAACAGGTCGTAACGCGGCATCGCCGAAGCCGCCGGCCACGACACCGGTTCCCAGTCCGTGAACGGATCGAACGAGAGGCGCAGCCCGACTTTCGATGCCAGCAGCCGCGCATAGTCGGGTCCGAGCCCCTCCGGGTGCCCCGCCACCCAGGTCTCGGCCGGCAGGTGGTCGCCGGCGAACACGCCCACGCGCACGACCGGATGGCTTCGCCTCCACGCCAGCTCGTCCGCGCTGAGCGACGCCATGCCCGTGTCCTGAGCCAGCGCAGGAGCGAGCACGCCAAAGAACGCCACCAGAGTGACGAACAGGAGGACCGCCGGACTATGTCCGGGTCGATGTCGGAGTGGCATAACCGATCGCACTGAGAGGACCCCTGAACGGCCCACGCTAGTGAGTGCCTTCCTGCAAATCCATCAGAATCGTCTCAATTTACTGCGCGCATCCGAGTTGCGTACGTGCACTGCCAGAGCGATGATTCAACGTTGATTCGGCTGCACCGACGCCATGACGCTACGAATAATCCTGGCCGACGACCACCCCATAGTCCGCAGCGGTGTCCGCGTCCTGCTGGAGCGCAACAACATGCAGGTCGTGGCCGAAGCCGGCAGCACCGGCGAGCTGGTCAAGGCCCTCGACGAGCACCCGTGCGACGTACTTCTGACGGACTTCAGCATGCCGGGCGGCCAGCTGCCCGATGGCCTGGCCATGCTCGAGCACCTGCGAAGCCGCTGGCCGCAGGTACCGATCATCGTCCTGACGATGATGAACAACCCCGGCGTGCTCAGTTCCATCCTCGGCACCGGCGTGCGCGGGCTGCTGAACAAGTCCGACGCACTGTCGGAGTTGCCGCTGGCGATCCAGGCGGTCTCGCATGGCCGCGAGTACGTCAGCGCTGCAGGCGGTCATCAGCTCGATCAGATGGAAGGGCATGATTCGACCCGGTTGCCTCTGTCGCCGCGCGAAGCCGAAGTGCTCGGTCTGTTCGTCTCGGGGCTGACCGTGTCGCAGATCGCCGAGCGGCTCGACCGCAGCATCAAGACCGTAAGCCGGCAAAAAATGGACGGCATGTCCAAGCTGGGGCTCAAGACCGATCTCGAAGTCTATGCCTACGCGCGTGAGCACGGCCTGCTGGCCTGATTGCCCCGCGTAAGCGCCCATCGGGGGTATTCCAAGACGATTCTCATACCGCCTATGCAGCCGGGTTCCTAGCCTGTAACAGCTCTGCAGCAGGCGGGTCACTGACATGTCCAAGCCCGGTAGGCGGCATGTCCCACCGCAGAGCCCGCCCATCAACTGCCACACAGGGAAGGTCGCATGATGGACCACAAGCTCTCCTGCGCAATTGCGCTGATCGGACTGGCAATGACGTCGAGGGCCGCAAACGCCTCCGATGGCACGATCACCTTCACCGGAATGATCACCAGCCAGACCTGCTCGATCAACGGCACCGCGGCCGATGGCGCGCGGAACATCTCGGTGTCGCTGCCACGGGCAACGCAGACAAGTCTGACCGCACTGAACTCGACCGCGGGCGACACCGCATTCACCATCTCGCTCACCGGCTGCACGCCCGAAGAGGGCAGGGTGCACACGCGGTTTGAACCCGGGGCCACCGTGCACGCGGCGTCCGGCGAACTGATCACGTCCGGCGCGGGCGCCAGCAGCAGCCTGCGCATCCAGCTCCTCAACGGCAACGGCACCGTCATCAACGTGGGGGCGCCGGACGCAACCCAGGGTTCGGTCGCCCAGAACATTCCCGTCGGCGGCGCCGTCACGCTGAACTACATCGCCCGTTACAAGCGCGCGGCCACCACGCCAGTGCTCGGCGCCGGAGCCATCGCAGCGACCGTGACCTACTCCCTGATCTACAACTGAGCGCGCGCATGAACAACAAGCTGACCACCCTCGGGGCCTTTCCCGCGCTCGCACTTGTTTCTTTGGCGGCCATTGCGTCCGACGGCGCCGTCAACATCACCGGGGAAATGACGGCACAGACGTGCTCGATCAACGGCACGGCCGCCGACGGCGCCCGCAACATCGCGGTGCCGCTGGCGACCATCTCCCGATCGAACCTGTCGACGATTGGTTCGGTATCCGGCGATACGCCGTTCCAGATCGCATTGAGCGGTTGTTCCCAGGGCACCGGTTCGGTCCGTACGCGTTTCGAACCCGGCACGAGCGTCGATCTGGCCACGGGCGAGCTGATCACCAGCGGCCCGGGGAGTTCGGCGGGCCTGCGCATTCAACTGCTCAACAGTGACGGCACGCCGATCAATGTCGGCTCGTCCATTGCCTCGCAGAACTCGGCGCTGGCGACCATCCCGGCCAGCGGTGCGGTCACGCTCAACTACGTTGCCCGCTACCATCGCCTGACCAGCACGGCGCTGGCAGTGGGAGCGGTGACCTCGAGCGTCACCTACTCGCTCATCTACAACTGAGCCGGGCCGTGTCGCACAGTGCGATGCCGCAGGCCTCCTCCATGAACAGTCAATTCCATCTCGGCAAGGTCCTGTGCGCCGGGATGCTTGCAGTGTGCGCGTTCGTGACGGAAGCACGAGCATCCGTGGTCATCGCGGGCACGCGTGTGATCTACCCGGCACACGAGGCGGAGGTCACCGTCAAGCTCAGCAACGACGGCAGGACGCCGGCGCTCACGCAGGTATGGCTGGACGAGGGTGACCCGAACGCGACGCCCGCCACGATCGAAGTTCCGTTCACCGTGACACCGCCGGTCGCCCGCATCGACCCCGGCAAGGCTCAGACGATCCGCATCATCCACACCGGCGAACCACTGCCGCAGGACAAGGAATCCGTGTTCTGGCTGAACATGCTCGAGGTGCCTCCGAAACCAGGTCCTGGTGCAGCGGCCGGGTCAAACACCTTGCAGATGGCCTTTCGCACCAGGATCAAGCTGTTCTACCGTCCCGACACGCTCAGGGCCGGCGACGCGGGCGCGGCGCCGTCGAAACTACGGTGGCGCCTGGCAGCGGAAGGCGATCGCAGCGCACTGCAGGCATTCAACCCGACGCCTTTCCATGTCTCGCTGTCGCTGGTCGAAGTCACAGGAGGCGGCAAGACCGCGCGCTTCGGCGACGGTGGCATGGTCGGCCCGGGCGAGACCAGGGCGTTTCCCTTGCAAGGCGACGTGCCGGAATCTGCTGGAGCCAAGCTGCTGTATCACGCCATCAACGACTACGGCGGCGTCATCGAGGGTGAGGCAGCGCTTGACCAGGCAAGCCCGCACGTAGCTCCCTCGCTGCCCCCCGTGCGCTGACAGACAACCCGGTGAGCGCGACCGAACTGCCATCCGTCCCGGAGTCGCGTCGCGGGCAGGGACTGGCTATCCGGAGATCCATCATGTGCGCGGCCAGACCGCCAATGCCGTGCCTGCGTATGCGTCCCCTCAGTGTTGCCGTCACGGCGCTGTTGGCCAGCGGCGGGGCGTCCGCCTGGACCGGCGGTCCAGCTGCCGATGACTCCGGCTCGCTGGTGGAATTCAACGACGCGTTCCTGCAGTTCGGCAGCGACGGTAGCGCGGTGGACATAAGCCGCTTTGCCAGGGCCAATGTTGCTTTGCCGGGTACGTACCTGGCCGACCTGCACGTCAATCAGGCCCCGAGCGGCCAGGTTGAAGTCGTGATGCAGGTCATGACGCCGGGACACGACGCGGAGCCCTGCATCGGCGAGGATCTGTTGGGACGTCTTGGCATCGACATGACCCGGTTGTCGCCCGAGGCCATGACCCGTTTGCGGGAGGCCGATGCGGGCGCGTGCATCACGTTGCCGGAACTGATTGCGGATTCCACCGCGGTATTCGACAACGGTGAGCAGCGCCTGGATATCGGCGTTCCCCAGGCCGCCCTGCTGCGGCAGGCACGAGGCTACGTCGACCCGAGCCTGTGGGACGACGGCATCCGTGCGTTTCGCCTGCAGTACAACGCCAACGCCTACCGCTCCGGATCCGGCCGCGACACCGCGACGCAGGCTTACGCAGGTATCAATGCCGGGGCAAACGCCGGGCCGTGGCGCCTGCGTCATATCGGCAACTTCAACCACCACCAGCACACGGGCGTTCGCTATCAGGGCATCCAGACCTACCTGCAGCGCGCGGTCGTTCCCCTGAAGAGTCAGTTGACCATCGGCGAGTCCTTTACCGATGGCACGGTGTTCGACAGCGTCGGCTTTCGCGGCATCCAGCTCGCCAGCGACGAGCGCATGCATCCCGAATCCCAGCGCGGCTACGCTCCGACGGTGCACGGCATTGCCAGCAGCAATGCTCGCGTGCAGATCCGTCAGGGCGGGAACATCCTGTATGAAGCCAACGTCGCCGCCGGCGCGTTCGAGATCGACGACCTGTACCCGAGTGGCTATGGCGGCGACCTTGAAGTGGTGGTCACCGAGGCCGACGGCAGCGTCAGCATTTCCAGGGTGCCCTATGCCGCGGCGGTCAACGCCCTGCGGCCAGGGGTGAGTCGCTTCAGCCTGACCGCTGGCGAGTATCGCCATCCTTCCGTCGATGCCACCCCGGCGTTGCTGCAGGCCACCTACCAGCGCGGGCTGGGCAACCGGCTCACGGCCTATGGCGGGATCACGGCGTCGGACGAGTACGCGGCTGCAGTCGCCGGTGCGGCCTTCAATACGGCGATAGGTGCGATCGGCCTGGACATCACGCGGTCCCGGGCCGGCCTGCCGGCACAACCAGACCGCGGTGGCCAGAGCCTGCGACTGAGCTACAGCAAAGTGATCGCTCCGACCCGCACCAATCTGACGCTGGCGGCGTACCGCTACTCCAGTGACGACTATCTCGACCTCGAAGATGCGGTGGCGATCAACCATCGCCGTCCGGACGACCTGCTGGCAGAACCCGATCGCGAACGTGGCCGCTTGCAGCTGTCGGTCAACCAGGACCTGCCCGGCGGCGGGGGCTCGTTCTACCTGACGGGTTCACGCCAGGACTACTGGAACCGCGCCCAAACCCAGACGCAGTTCCAGATGGGTTACAACAACGCCTACGGCCGCATCACCTTTGGTTTCTCCGCTTCGCGCCAGTTCGACCTCGGGCGCGCTGCCTGGGACAACCGCGTGATCTTCACCATTGGCGCCGCCCTGGGTAGACACCCACGCGCGCCTTATGCGCAGACCACCGTGCAGCGCGATTCGCTGGGCGCAACAAGCCTCCAGCAATCGCTGACGGGCGCGCTCGGCCGCGACAGTGCCTTCAGTTACGCAGTCAATGCCAGCCGCCATCGCGATGGCAGTGCGCGGGCAACCGGCAGCCTTGGCGCGAACGCCTCCTACTCGCTGCCGTCCGCCATCGTTTCCGCCAGCGCCAGCAAGTCCAACCGCTACAACCAGGCCGGGGCCGGCATCTCCGGTGGCATCGTGGCCTACTCCGGCGGCGTAGTCCTGACCCCGACCATGGGCGATACCCTGGCCATCATCCGGGCCAAGGGCGCCAGGGGCGCCACCGTTCCCAATGGCAGCGGCCTGCGCATCGATCGCTGGGGACACGCGGTGGTGTCGAACCTGTCGCCGTTCACGCGCAGCGCCATCGAAGTGGATCCCCGAGGCCTGCCGTTGCATGTGCAGCTCAACTCCAGCCAGGAGCAGACGGTGCCCACGGCCGGGGCCATCACCCTGGTCAAGTTCGACACCACCAGCGCCGGTCGCGCCGCGATCCTGCACGCCAGGCGTGCAGATGGAGCCCCTCTGCCATTTGGCGCCGATGTCATCGATGACTCCGGCAGGAGCGTCGGAACGGTCGCGCAGGCCGGGCGCATCGTGGCCGGCAATCTGATGTCCGACGACGGGACGCTCCACGTGCGCTGGGGTGAAGCAGCGGATGAGGCCTGTGCGCTCGACTACGTCCTGCCAGCGGCGCGTCGTGCGAAGGCCACCCATGCAGTGGTGAACGTGTTGTGCGAATGACGGCGCGCCGCCGCAGAACCGCTACGGCTATTGCCCGCCGCTGAATCCCTGCTGGCGCCACGCCTCGAACACCACCACCGCGACCGCGTTGGACAGGTTGAGGCTGCGGTTGTCCGGCCGCATCGGCAAGCGCAGGCGCTGCTGTGCCGGCACGTGCTCGAGCACCTCCGTCGGCAGCCCACGCGTCTCCGGGCCGAACAGGAACGCATCGCCCGGGCCATACGCGGGACCATCGAAGCGCACCGTGCCGCGCGTGCTCAGCGCGAACAGGCGTGGCGGCACGCCATTGGCTTGCGCGATCGCCGCCAATGCCGAATCGAGATCGTCGTGAACCTGCAGCGTGGCGTACTCGTGGTAGTCGAGGCCGGCGCGCTTGAGCTGGCGGTCCTCCAGGTCGAACCCCAGTGGCCGGATCAGGTGCAGCCGCGCGCCGGTATTGGCGCACAGGCGGATGACGTTGCCGGTGTTGGGGGGGATTTCGGGCTGGAAGAGGATGACGTCGAACATGGCTTCAAGTGTGGAGCGCAGACAGTGGTGGTAAGGATGCCGTCGTCACCACGGCAAGGGTTTGCCCTGCCAGTCGATGAAGCGGCCGCTGTCGGCCAGCTTCGCCGCATCGATCACGGCCAGCAGCCCGCGCGCGGAATCGGCTGCCGTCACCTGCGCGCCACTGCCGCCCATGTCGGTCTGCACCCAGCCAGGATGCAGCGCGATCACGGTGATCCCGCGCTCGCGCAATGCCTGGGCGAGCAGCACCGTGGCCATGTTCTGCGCCGCCTTCGAGATCGCGTAGGTCGGCGTGTGGAAGCCGTCCACGGAGGCGATCGAGCCGAGCATCGAGGACAGGTTGGCGACCTTGGCGCCTTCGACCAGGTGCGGGGCCAGTGCCTGGGTCAGCAGGAATGGTCCACCGGCGTTGGTGCGCAGGCTGTCGTCCAGTTGCGCGGCCGCGACATGGCCGAAGCGTTCGCCCGAATGCAGTACGCCGGCATTGTTGATCAGCAGGTCGATGCCGTCGGTGACCAGCGGCAACTCGCGGGCGAGTTCGGCGTGCGACTTCGGGTCGGTCAGGTCCAGCGGCAGCACGTGCAGACGCCCGGGGTTCTGGCCTGCGAGCTGGTTGAGCGCGTGGGCGCGGCCGGGATGGCGGCTGGTTGCGATCACGCGGTCGCCACGGGCGAGCAGCTGGCGCACGAACTCCAGGCCGAGGCCACGGTTGGCGCCGGTGACCAGGCTGCGGCGGGCAAGCGGGGAGTCACTCATCGCGGTCGACCCTGGGCGGCGAAGGCGCCAGTGTATGGCCCCGGCCGATGCTGTGCCGCGTTGGTCCGGAGGCACGGCGACTACGGGTCCTTGGGACTTTTGGCCTAGTGCCTGCATCCGCCGGTGGCCTAGGATGAGGGTTCCACTCGGACAAGGGAGTCCGGGTTTCCCCAATCAGGAGTGTCTCCATGTACGCATCCCTCCGACCGCGCGCCGCGGTCCTCGCCGTCGCCCTGGCCACGGTCATCGGCGGAACCGCCTTCGCGCCCTCCGCCGTCGAGGCCGCGCCGAAAGCGACCGTGGACATTCCGTACGAGGAGTTCACCCTTCCCAATGGTTTGCGCGTGGTGGTGCACACCGACCGCAAGGCGCCGATCGTGGCGGTCAACATCTGGTACCACGTTGGCAGCAAGGACGAGCCGGCTGGCCGCACCGGGTTTGCGCACCTGTTCGAACACCTGATGTTCAACGGCTCGGAAAACCATCGCGGCGAGTTCTTCGAACCGTTCGAGCTGGTCGGCACCACCGACCAGAACGGCACCACCAATTCCGACCGCACCAACTATTTCCAGAACGTGCCGACCACCGCGCTCGACATGGCGCTGTGGATGGAGTCCGACCGCATGGGCCATCTGCTCGGCGCGATCGACCAGGCCACGCTCGACGAACAGCGCGGCGTCGTCCAGAACGAAAAGCGCGAGGGCGAGAACCAGCCCTATGGCCAGGTCTGGGACGAGCTGGGCAAGGCGATGTATCCCAAAACGCATCCCTACCACCACAGCACCATCGGCTCGATGGCCGACCTCAACTCGGCCTCGCTGGACGACGTGAAGGGCTGGTTCCGCACCTGGTACGGCCCCAACAACGCGGTGCTGGTGCTGGCCGGCGACATCGACGTGCCCACCGCGAAGGCCAAGGTCACCGAGTACTTCGGCAACATCCCGGCCACGCCGACCATGGCCCAGCCCAGGATCGACGTCGCCCCGCTGGAAAAGTCCACCCGCACGACCATGACCGACAAGGTGCCGCAGGCACGCATCTACCGCGTCTGGAACGTCGCCGAGGCCGGCACCACCGACATCGACCAGCTGCAGCTGCTGGCGCAGGTGCTCGGCGGCAGCAAGTCCTCGCGCCTGGACCGCCGCCTGCTGCACGCGGACAAGCTGGTCGACAGCGTTTCCGCCTCGGCCTATGCCTCGCAGCTGAGCTCCAACTTCCTGGTCACCGCCGACGTGAAGCAGGGCGTCGACCCGGCCAAGGTCGAGGCGGTGATCGACGAGGAGATCAAGCGCCTGCTCAAGGACGGCCCGAGCAAGACCGAGGTCGAACAGGCCCGCACCGTGTTCAAGGCCGGCTTCGTCCGCGGCATCGAACGCATCGGCGGCTTCGGCGGCAAGGCCGACGCGCTGGCCGAATGCACCGTCTACACCGGCAATCCCGGTTGCTTCCGCGACAGCCTGAAGGTGATCGACACCGCCACGCCGAAGGACCTCAAGGCGATCGGCAGCAAGTGGCTCGACAACGGCAGCCACACGTTGCTGGTGGTGCCGGGTGAGCGCACCGCGATCGCGGAGGATCCATCGGTGACGCCGGCGCCGCTGACCCTGCCGCCGGTGGACCCGAAGTTCACCACCACGCCCAGCCTGGTCGACCGCAGCAAGGGCGTGCCGGTGACCAGCCAGTTCCCCGACCTGAAGTTCCCCTCGCTGCAGCGCGCGACGCTGAAGAACGGCACCCGCCTGATCCTCGCCGAGCGCCATGACATCCCGGTGGTGCAGATGAGCTATGAGTTCCTGGGCGGCTTCAGCGCCGACCAGGGCCGCAAGCTCGGCACCTCCAGCTTCACCATGGGCATGCTCGACGAAGGCGCGGGCACGCTGGATGCACTGGCCTTCGGCGACCGTGCCGAATCGCTGGGCGCCAACATCGGCGCAGGCGCATCGCTCGACGGCGGCAAGGTCTTCCTGTCGGCGTTGAAGCAGAACCTGGTGCCGTCCATCGACCTGTTCTCGCAGATGCTGCGGGCGCCGCGCTTCGACCAGAAGGAGATCGACCGGGTCAAGGCGACCTGGGTGGCGGGCATCAAGCAGGAGAAGGCGCGCCCGAACGGCGCCGCACTGCGCGTGCTGCCGCCGCTGCTTTACGGCGAAGGCCATGCCTATGCAATGCCGTTCAGCGGCAGCGGCACCGAGGCGTCGATCTCCTCGCTCACGCGCGAAGACCTGGTCGCGTTCCACCAGGCCTGGGTGCGGCCGCAGGATGCGACCCTCATTGTCGTCGGCGACACCACGCTCAAGGAGATCGTGCCGCTGCTCGACAAGCACCTGGGCGACTGGAAGGGCACCGGCGAGGCGCCGCCCAAGCCGACCATCGGCGAAGTGGCCCGGCCGAAGTCGCCGCGCGTGTTCCTGATCGACCAGCCCGGCGCCGTGCAGGCAAACATCTTTGCCGGTGAAGTGGTGCCGTCGACCAAGGACCCCAGCTCGGTCCGCTTCGACATCGCCAACTCGGTGCTGGGCGGCGAGTTCTCGTCGCGCCTGAACATGAACCTGCGCGAGAACAAGCACTGGGCCTACGGCGCCTACAGCTTCTCGGCCAACTCACTTGGCCAGCGCCCGTGGATGGCGTTCGCGCCGGTGCAGATCGACAAGACCGCCGACTCGCTCAAGGAACTGCAGCGCGAGATCAGCGCCTACGCCAGCGGCCAGAAGCCGCCGACCGCGGAAGAGGTGGCCAAGATCCAGGCGACCGAGATCCGCGGCCTGCCCGGTTCGTTCGAAACCGCCTCGGCGGTGCTGGGCGCGATCAGCGCGATCGTCCGCTACGACCGTCCTGACGACTACGTGTTCAAGCGCAAGGCCGAGATCGAGGCGCTCACGCCGGAACAGGTCAAGGCTGCCGCCGCCACGATCGATCCGGACGCACTGACCTGGGTGGTCGTGGGCGACATCAAGCAGATCGAGCAGCCGGTGCGCGCGCTGAAGCTGGGCGACGTGCAGGTCCTCGACTCCGACGGCAAGAACGCATCCGGGAAGTAACCGGCACCGGTGACCTCTCTCCCCTTGCCGGGAGAGGGGTTGGTGCAGGTGGCCTTTCGCACCCGCAAATGCGGTCATGTTGCCGAACCGCGACCGCCGCCTCAGTCGTTGTTCACTTCACCTCGTTCACAACGGCTGCCAGTACGACGACAATCGCGTCCATTCGATGGCCTGGTTTGTTCGCGTAGTCCTCGGGCACATCGATTCAATCAATATTCGGAGCAGGCAATGCGTCAGTCGATGTGGGGAATGGTTCTGGCGGTCGGTTCGCTGTTCGCGATCGGCGGCTGCACCTGGGTGCCGATGGCGCCGGGCGCATCGGCGATTCGCGTGATCGACGGCAGCAGTGCGCCGGCCGGATGCGAGAAGCGTGGCGAGGTCGAGGTCTCGGTCAAGGCCGGCGTCGGCTTCTACGAACGCAACCCGCTGCGCGTCCGCGAGGAGCTGGAAACGGCTGCACGCAACGAGGCCCCGGGCCTGCAAGCCGATACCGTTCAGCCGATGGGCGAACCCCTGAACGGCTCGCAGCGCTACGCGGCCTGGCGTTGTGGTGCCGGGAAGGCCGCCTCGGCAGCTCCCGGAGCCGGCGGCAGCGCCCAGACCTATCCGATCGGCCGCTGAGGCGGGCACACCGGCCGGTCCGACCGTCCGTCGCCGGGGGCGGCTACCACACGCCACCGCATGGTGGGGTGCCCCATAAAGCGTTAACATGGTGTGTTCATCCGTCTCCGGTCCGATCCCCATGTTGTTCCAGCACGTAGCAATTGCCGGCCTCGCTCACATCGATGCACCACGCCGGCTGACCTCGGACGAGATCAACGCGCGCCTCAAGCCCACGCTCGATCGCCTCGGCATCAAGTACAACGTGCTCGAGGAAGTCGCCGGTGTGCGCGAGCGCCGTCTCTGGGACGGTGAAGTGCGCGCATCCGATGCCGCCACCCTTGCCGGCGTGAAGGCGCTGGCTGATGCCGGCATCGACGCCGATCGCGTCGGCCTGCTCGTCAGCACCTCGGTCAGCCGCGACTACCTTGAGCCGTCGACGGCTTCGATCGTGTCCGGCAACCTGCGCCTGCCCGACACCTGCCAGAACTTCGACGTGGCCAATGCCTGCCTGGCGTTCCTCAATGGCATGGACATCGCCAGTCGCATGATCGAGCGCGGCGAAATTGATTACGCCCTGGTCGTCAACGGCGAGACCGCCGACCTGGCCTACGAGAAGACGCTCGAGCGCCTCAGCCGCGACGACGTCACCGAAGAGCAGTTCCGCGACGAGATGGCCACGCTCACCCTGGGCAGCGGTGCCGCCGCCATGGTGCTGGCCCGTACCGAGCTGGTTCCGGGCGCGCCGCGCTACCGCGGCAGCGTGACCCGCTCGGCCACCGAATGGAACCAGCTGTGCCGCGGCGACATGGCGCATGACCGCATGGTCGCCGACGGCCGCATGTTGATGATCGAAGGCCTGAAGCTGGCCAAGACGACGTTCGTCGCCGCGCGCGCCGCGATGGGCTGGGTGGTCGAGGAGCTCGACGAGTTCGTCATCCACCAGGTCAGCAAGGCCCACACGCAGGCGTTCCTGAAGGCGTTCGGCATCGATCCGAAGAAGGTCATGACGATCTTCGGCGAGCACGGCAACATCGGTCCGGCTTCGGTGCCGATCGTGCTGAGCAAGCTGCGCGCTGCCGGCCGCCTGAAGAAGGGCACGCGCGTGGCGCTGCTCGGGATTGGTTCTGGCCTGAACTGCTCGATGGCGGAAGTGGTCTGGTAAGACGCTCCGCAACCGCGTGACGCAATGCAAGACACCCGGCCCAGGCCGGGTGTTCGCGTTTCTGCGCCGTGTCGAGCGCATGCAAGCCCGGCCGATGGCGTTCAACGATCGGCTCCATTTGGTCATGACCCGGTGCGGCGGCTGCGGCTAGGGTGGTTGCATGCATTTGCCACGGAGGCTTCTCATGCGTACCGCACTGCGCCTGTGCGCGCTGATCGGATCGATGCACTGCGTTGCGGCCGTCGCCCAGCCTCCGGTTGCCGACCATTCCGCGCGGTTCGTACCGCCATTGATCGTGGCCCATCGCGGCGGAGCGGCCGACTACCCGGAGAACACCTTGGTTGCGGTTCGGGGATCGCTCGCCAACGGCGCCGATGCGATCTGGCTCAGCGTCCAGTTGAGCGGCGACGGGGTGCCGGTGCTCTACCGGCCGCAGGACCTGTCGGCGCTTACCAACTCCCGCGGTCCGGTCAACGCCTGGACGTGGCGGGAGCTGCAGCGGGTCAACGCGGGTTGGAACTTCCGGGTCGAGGGCGCCGATGGCGCGGTCCGGTATCCGTACCGGAGCCGGTCCGTGCCGGTGCCCACGCTGGAGAGTGCCCTGGCGCGGATTCCGCGTTCGGTGCCGGTGGTGCTCGACATGAAATCGCTGCCGCCCGAGCCACTGGTTGCCGCTGTCGCCCACGTCCTGCAGCGACGCAACGAATGGTCACGCGTGTTGCTCTATTCCACCGACGCGTCGTTCGATCCGCTGTGGGCGCGCTACCCCCGCGCGCAGCGTTTCGAGACACGCGATGACTCCCGCGGGCGGCTGGTGACGCAATTGCTGTCAGGTCGATGCGAGCCGCCCAAGGTCGCACGCTGGTCGGCGTTCGAACTGCGCCGTCGCCTCGAGGTCACCGAGAAGTTCACGCTGGGTGAGGGCCACTCACAGGTCGATGCCGAGCTGTGGACCGACGCCACGATGGCCTGCTTCCGCCAGGGTCACGGCAGCGCGCGCTTGCTGTGGATCGGAATCAACACGCGATCCGACTTCCAGCACGCGCAGACGCTGGGAGCCGATGCGGTGCTGGTGGACTCGCCAGCGCGGGCCCGCGACTGGATCTACCTGCACAAGCCACGCGAAGGTGTGCCCGGTCGCTGATTCAGGCCGGCGCGCCCGGAATCGGCAGGCATTCCATGATCTCGACCGCCTCGCCAGGAAAAATCGTGAAGTGCGGGTGGTTCACGAACAGCTTCGCCGCGGCTTCGTGCGATTCGGCCCGCACCACGGTGTAGGCGGCCAGTTCATTGCGCGTGTCGCTGATGCCGTCCGGGCCGACACGCTTGGTGCGTCCAAGCGGCGCGCCCATGTCGACGATCGAATCGCGGTTCGCATCGACCCATTTTGCCCACGCTTCCATGCCCGCGCGATCGCGCGCCTGGCGCGCGGCGTCATCGGTGAGCTTGCGCCCGGCTTTCTCGCTGGCTTCGGCCGAGCCGGTGTAGACGGCCATGTACGTCTTCATGCGGAACTCCGTTCTTGCGTGGATGGGCCATCGTCCCATGCAACCCTTGCCGCTCGCGTTAGCGGGCGGTTACGCCGGTGCAACGCATCAGATCCGCACAATCGCGAGCGTGCGTCCCGTCTACATGGCCGAGGCATCGAGCACGATGCGATAACGCGCATTGCCGGCCCGCAGGTGGTCGAGGGCCTCGTTGACCTTGCTCATCGGGAACATCTCGACCTGCGGCCGGATGTCGTGGCGGGCGGCGAAGTCGAGCAGGGTGGCGATGTCGGTCGGCGAACCGGTCGGCGAACCGGAGATCTCGCGCTGCTTCATGATCAGGCTGAAAGCCGCCACCGGGATCGGTTCCAGCACGGCGCCGACGACGTGCATGCGCCCCTTCGGCGCAAGCGTGCCGACCATCGCGTCCCAGTCCATCGGCACGTTGACGGTGACCAGCAGCAGGTCGAGGCTGCCGGCGATGGCGCCGATCGCCGCCGAGTCGCGACTGGCCACGACGTGATGCGCACCGAACCGGCGCGCCTCATCGGCCTTCGCCGCGGTCGAGGTGAACGCGGTGACGTCGCAGCCCCAAGCCGCGGCGAACTTGATCGCCATGTGGCCCAGGCCACCGATGCCGACCACGCCGACTCGCATGGTCGGCTTGATGTCGTAGGCCAGGAACGGCTTGAACACGGTGATGCCGCCGCACAGCAACGGGCCGGCACTGGCGATGTCGAGACCTTCGGGCACCGGAATCGCCCACGCCCAGTGCGCGCGCACCTTCTGCGCAAAACCGCCGTGGTGACCGCCGATGGTGGCCGTACTCGATGCGCACAGGTTCTGGTCGCCAGACAGGCACTGCCGGCAATGCATGCAGGTCTGCGCGGTCCAGCCGACGCCGACGCGCTGGCCGACCTCCAGCCCCTTGGCGTTGGCTCCGAGCGCGGAGACCCGGCCGATGGCCTCGTGGCCAGGGACCAGCGGAAATTGCGTCATGCCCCATTCGTTGTCGAGCATCGACAGGTCGGAATGGCAGATGCCGCAGTACTCGACATCCACTTCGACTTCTTCGGGGCCGAGCGGCCCCAGGTCCAGGTCCTGGAGGGCCAATGCCTTGCCGGGGCCTTGCGCGGCCCACGCCTTGATCGTCGCCATCACGTTCTCCGCATCTGCCGCAGCAAAGGCGGATCACGCTACGCCTCGCAGCGCATCGGGAGGATGAAAATCCCCGTCGGCATGGATTCTGCCGGCGCAAATGCGATACGAATTCCGCCGAAGCGCCTACAGCGTGGTGATGACCTCGCCGCTGGCCTGACGCAACAGCTCCGCGGCCTGTGTGCGCTGTGCGTGCGACAGGGCATGCACGACCACCGCATAGCGGCCTTCCCTCAGCGCATCCTTGACCTTGAGGATGTACAGGTCGTGGTCGGGACGCAGGGTGACCAGGCCGCCGAACATCAGGCCGGCCACCGCACCAAAGAAGATCACCGCGCCGGCGGCATAGGCCGCGGAATTGACGATGAAAGGCACCTTCAGCGCCCACAGCACGCCGAACAGCGCGGCGCCGAGACCCGCGCCGAGCAGACCCAGCCAGAAGTGCGCACGCAACATGGTCGAGAAAATGCCCTGGCTTTCAGGTTCGAGCTTCTTGCCCGCGCGCTGGTCGTGCGGCGCCACCACCCGGACCTGGCTGTCCTTGAGGTGAAGGGTGCGACGGATGCTGTCGGCCGCCTGCAGTGCCGCGGCCTGGCTGTCGAGGACCGCGGCAACCTTGCTGTTGGAAACCTCGCCGGTGATCACGTGGTCGCTCATGACACGCTCCTGTCGGCTGTCACCGGTTCGCAGTCACCGGTTCGCAGTCATCGGCTCGATCCTCATGCGCATGCAGTTGCGTACCCGTGAATTTGCGGTGATCGCGTCGCCCTTGGCTCATCAATGTGATGCCGGCGTCTGCAGGACGCGCACGGGCGGTCACGGGGAAAGCAGGCAATCGGTGGCCAAATCGCGCACGACTCCCCCGGGCACGGGATAATGGCCGCTTGTTCCGGCTCGCGGCCCTGTGCGAGCGCCATCGAGCCCCCATGACGATCGAACTTCCGCTTCCCGACTACCCCTTCGCCCCGCAGCGCCTCCAGGTCCGCCCGGACGTCTGGATGAGCTACCTCGACGAAGGTCCGAAGGAAGGCGAGGTCGTGGTGATGCTGCACGGCAACCCGTCGTGGAGCTACTACTGGCGCCGGCTCGTGCTCGGCCTGCGCGACCGCTACCGCTGCATCGTCCCCGACCACATTGGCATGGGCCTGTCGGACAAGCCCGATGACGCGGCTGACGCAAAGCCCGGCTATCGCTACACCCTGCAGTCGCGCATCGACGACGTCGAGACGCTGCTGCAGCAGCTGGGCGTGAGCGGCCCGGTGACGCTGGCGGTGCACGACTGGGGCGGCGGCATCGGCTTTGGCTGGGGCCTGAAGCATTCGGCGCAGATCCGCCGGCTGGTCGTGCTCAATACCGGCGCGTTCCCGCTGCCGGCGGCCAAGCCGCTGCCGAAGTCGCTGCGCCTGGGCCGCGATTCGTCCGTGGGGACGGGCCTGATCCGCGGCCTCAATGCCTTCGCCGCCGTCACCGCGCGCGTCGGTGTCGAACAGCCGATGCCGGACGACGTGCGCCGCGCCTACCTGGCGCCGTACGACACCTGGGCCAACCGCATCGCCACCTCGCGCTTTGTCCAGGACATTCCGCTCGGTGAAGGCGACGCTGCCTGGCCGCTGGTGCAGGCCATGGGCCGCAAGCTGCCCGAATACGCCGACCGCCCGGCCTTCATTGGCTGGGGCCTGTGCGACTTCGTCTTCGACAAACACTTCCTCAAGGGCTTCACCGACGCGCTGCCGCAGGCGCAGGTGCATGCATTCGAGGATGCCGGGCACTACGTGCTGGAGGACAAGGGCGACGTGCTGGTGCCGAAGATCCGCAAGTTCCTGGACACGCACCCGCTTTGAGTCCCGCAGGTCACAGGGCCGGCAACGGGTTCTTTGCCGCCTCGCCGACCCCGGCCCAGTCGTCCCGGGTCAGCTCGGGCAGGCCATGCGCCAGGCGCGCCTTGTCGCACTGCGCGCTGGCGGCGCCGAACTCCCACGATGCCGGCACCGCCGCGCACACCGACGGGCGCCGGTCGTGGATGGTGCAGCGGCTGTAACGGCCAATGTCTGCATCCAGCGCAACGCAACTCGGCCGGGCCTGCGAGGTGCCGCGCATGACCCGCTCGTGCGAGCGCAGCGATTCGGTCAGTTCCAGCGGGACGCGCCCGCCGAGTTCCGGGTCGGCCTCGGACCAGTGGAAACTCACGCGGAAGAAGGCGCAGCAGGCGCCGCAGGTCAGGCAGGGGTGTTGCATGGGCGGACAGCGTCCGGAAACAGCAGTTCGGGGTCGCGATTCTGAGGCTTTGCCGGCGCGACGCAAGCGCCGCCCGCACAGGTCAAAATGAACAGATGAACACCCCCTGCAATATCGCCTCCTCGCTGCCATCGCTGGCCGCCCGGTTCCCTGAGCGCATCGCCATGCGCTGCCCCGGCAGCCGCGGGCCGAACGGCCTGGCGCGGTTCGACCTGACCCTGACCTACCGCGAACTGGACCAGCGCAGCGACGCCATTGCCGCCGGGCTGGCCCGCCGTGGCATCGGCCGCGGTACCCGGACGGTGGTGATGGTGCGGCCGTCGCCGGAGTTCTTCCTGCTGATGTTCGCCCTGTTCAAGGCCGGCGCGGTGCCGGTCCTGGTCGATCCGGGCATCGACCGGCGCGCGCTGCGCCAGTGCCTGGACGAAGCGCAGCCGGAGGCCTTCATCGGCATCCCGTTGGCGCAGGTCGCCCGGGTGGTGCTGGGCTGGGCGCGCTCGGCGCGGGTGCGGATCACGACGGGGCGCAGGGCGTGGCTGGCCGATGCGACCCTTGCACGGATCGAGCAGGAGGGGGCCGGCGCAGGTTCGCAGCTGGCGGCAACCGAACCCGACGAAGTCGCCGCGATCCTCTTCACCAGCGGGTCGACCGGCGTCCCCAAGGGCGTGGTCTATCGCCATCGCCATTTCGTCGCCCAGGTGGCGATGCTGCGCGACGCGTTCGGCATCCAGGCCGGTGGCGTGGACCTGCCGACGTTCCCGCCGTTCGCCTTGTTCGATCCGGCCCTGGGGCTGACCTCGGTGATCCCGGACATGGACCCGACCAAGCCGGCCCTGGCCGATCCACGCAAGCTGCACGACGCGATCGCGCGGTTCGGCGTCGACCAGCTGTTTGGTTCGCCGGCGCTGATGGCGGTGCTGGCCGGACACGGCGCACCGCTGCCGACGGTCAAGCGCGTGACGTCCGCCGGCGCGCCGGTTCCGGCCGACGTGGTGGCGAAGATGCGCGAGCTGTTGCCGGAGGACGCCCAGTTCTGGACGCCCTACGGCGCCACCGAATGCCTGCCGGTAGCGGTGATCGAAGGCCGCGAACTGCAGGCCACGCGTGAGGCGACCGAGGCCGGTGCCGGCACCTGCGTCGGCCGCGCGGTTGCGCCCAATGAGGTGCGCATCATCGCCATCAGCGACGAGGCCATCGCGCGGTGGTCGCCGCAGCTCGAAGTCGACGCGGGCGTTGTCGGTGAGATTTCCGTCGCCGGCCCGACCGTCACCGACCTGTACTTCAACCGCGAGGCGCAGACGCGCCTGGCGAAGATCCGCGAGCCGCTGGCCGACGGCAGCGAGCGCATCGTGCATCGCATGGGCGATGTCGGTTACCTCGATGCGCAGGGCCGGCTCTGGTTCTGCGGGCGCAAATCGCATCGCGTCGAAACCGCGCAGGGGCCGCTCTACACCGAGCAGGTCGAACCGGTGTTCAACACCCACCCCGACGTTCGACGCACGGCGCTGGTGGGCGTAGGCCCGCCCGGCGCGCAACGACCGGTGCTGTGCGTGGAGCTGATGAGCGGCGTGGCCGCGGGGCAATGGTCGCGGATCGAAGCCGAGCTGCGCACACTGGGCGCCACCGGCACGCATACGGCCGCAATAGCCGGGTTCGCCCTGCATCCGAAGTTCCCGGTGGACATCCGCCACAACGCAAAAATCGGTCGCGAGAAGCTGGCGCTATGGGCGGCCAGCAGGGTTTACATCGGGACGTGAGAACGGCGTTGGAAACTCCATCAATCAGGCGCAGTACGATGTCGGCCGGACCCGCATTGCGCTGGCCCGGTAAAGACCAAGGCGACGAATGAAGATTCTGGTAACCGGCGGTGGTGGCTTCCTGGGGCAGGTGCTGTGCCGCGGGCTGCGCGCGCGCGGCTATGAAGTGGTGAGCTTCAACCGTGGCCGCTACGACGCGCTCGACCCGATCGGCGTGACCCAGGTCCAGGGCGATCTCGCCCAGCGCGATGCCATCGTCGCCGCTGCGCGTGGCTGCGATGCGGTGTTCCACAACGCCGCCAAGGCCGGCGCCTGGGGCAGCTACCAGAGCTACCACGAGGCCAACGTGGTCGGCACCGACAACGTGCTCGCCGCCTGCCGCGCCCATGGCATCGGCCGCCTGGTCTACACGTCCACGCCGAGCGTGACCCACCGCGCCACCCATCCGGTCGAAGGCGGCACCGCCCAGAACGTGCCCTACGGCGACCATCTCAAGGCGCCGTACGCGGCGACCAAGCAGATTGCCGAACGCGCCGTGATCGCTGCCAACGACACGTCTCTGGCCACCATCGCCCTGCGTCCGCGGCTGATCTGGGGCGTTGGCGACAACCAGCTGCTGCCGCGCCTGGTGGAGCGCGCCAAGGCCGGCCGCCTGCGCTTCGTCGGTGATGGCGAGAACCGCATCGACACGACCTACGTCGACAATGCGGCGCAGGCGCACCTGGATGCGTTCGATCACCTCGCGCCGGGTTCGGCCTGCGCAGGACGCCCCTACTTCATCAGCAACGGCGAACCCCGGACGGTGCGCGAGATCGTCAACGGCCTGCTCGAGGCAGCCGGCGCGCCGGTGGTGACCAAGACCATTCCGTTCCGCGCGGCCTACATCGCCGGCGTGCTCTGCGAGGGTCTGTGGCGTGCGTTGCCGCTGCGGGGCGAACCGCCGATGACGCGCTTCCTCGCCGAGCAGCTGAGCACCACGCACTGGTACGACATGGGACCGGCCAAGCGCGACTTCGGTTACGTGCCGCGCGTGAGCATTCACGAGGGGCTCACCCGGCTGAAGGCCGCATGGACGGAACACGCGGCCGTCACTCACTGAAAACGAATGCCTATGCAGGATCGGCATACACCCATCAGGCGCGAGACGCCGGAGGTTTCCGATGCTGCACTACGCAGTGGTGTTCTTCGTAATCGCGATCATTGCCGCTGTGCTGGGCTTTTCCGGCATTGCCGGCACGGCCAGCAACATCGCCTGGATCCTCTTTGTCGTGTTCCTGATCCTGGCCGTCGTATCGATGCTGCGCGGCAGACGCGTCTGACCTTCCGCATCAGTCCCGAGACTGCAACCCGCGCCGGACGGCCGCCCGTCCGGCGCTGGCATTAGCGGGGGCAGGGCTACAATGAAGGGATGACCGACCCAGCCCCGCCCTCGCCCCTGGCCGCGCTCAAGCCCATCGCCGGGCGCGCCCTGGAAGCCGCGCTCAATCGCGCGCTGGCACTCGACCCCGATACCCGCGACGGACTGCGCACCCTTGACGGGCGCCGCGTTGCCCTGCGTGTGGCCTCGCCGCCGCTGGCGCTGCAGGTGCGCGTGGCCGGCGAGCGGCTCGAAGTCGGGCCGATCGAAGACGAGGGCGAGCCGGACCTGTCGGTGCGCAGCACCCTGGGTGGGCTCCTCTCGCAGCTGCCGTTCCTGCGCAACGACGACGCACCCCCCGTAGGCAAGCTGCGCATCGAAGGCGACGCCGACCTGGCGCGCCGACTGCAGCGGCTGGCCGAGCGCTTCGATCCCGACTGGCAGCAGCCGTTCGTCCGTGTCTTCGGCGAGATCCTGGGCGTGCAGATCGCCAACTCGATGGCCGCGGGCCTGCGCCATGCCCGCGGCGCCGCCGGCGCCTTCGCCGGCAATGCCGCCGAGTACGTCACCGAGGAGTCGCGCGACGTGATCCCGCGCGAGGAACTCAACGCCTTCCACGACGACGTCGATACCCTGCGCGACGATGTCGAACGCCTGGCCGCGCGCGTGGGGCGCCTGCGTATGCGCGCCGGGGGCGACGCATGAAGCCGGTGTTCCGTGCATGGCGCATCGGCCGGGTGCTGTTGCGGTATCGCCTCGACGATCTTCTCGACGACACGCCGGTCGAGCCGTGGCTCAAGGTCGCGCGTCCGTTCGTCCCGCGCGCCTCGCGCGAGATCGCCGCGATGTCGCGCGGTGCGCGCTTGCGCCTGGCGCTGCAGGAGCTGGGCCCGATCTTCGTCAAGTTCGGGCAGATCCTGTCCACGCGCCGCGACCTGGTGCCGCCAGACGTTGCCGAGGAACTGGCGCTGCTGCAGGACCGCGTCGCACCGTTCGACGGCGAGGCGGCCCGCCTGATCGTCGAGCGCGCGCTCGAGCGCCCGGTCAGCGAAGCGTTCGCGCAGTTCGACACCTGCCCGCTGGCCTCGGCCTCGATCGCCCAGGTGCACGCGGCGACGCTGCCGCCGGATGCCAACGGCGTGTCGCGCGAGGTCGTGGTCAAGGTGCTGCGGCCGAACATCGAAAAGCAGATCACGGGCGACATCGCGCTGCTCAAGGTCGTGGCCGGCATCGTCGATCGCACCCACCCGAGCGCGGACAAGATCCGCCCGCGTGCGATTGTCGAAGAGATCGAGAACACCCTCGCCGCCGAGCTCGACCTGCAGCGCGAGGGCGCCAACGCCAGCGTGCTGCGCCGATTCTGGGCCGACAGCGATGACCTGTACGTGCCCGAGGTGATCTGGTCGCACACCGCCGAGCGCGCATTGACACTGGAGCGCGTGCGTGGCATCCCGTCCGACGACATCGCCGCGCTCGATGCCGCCGGCATCGACCGTCACGCACTCGCCGCCAAGGGCGTGCGCGTGTTCTACACGCAGGTGTTCCGCGACAACTTCTTCCACGCCGACGCCCACGCCGGCAACATCTGGGTCGACAGCGACCCGGCGCGGCGCAACAACCCGCGTTTCATCGCGCTCGACTTCGGCATCATGGGCCAGCTCTCCGACGAGGATCAGTACTACCTCGCCGAGAACTTCATGGCGATCTTCAACCGCGACTACCGCCGCATCGCCGAGCTGCACGTGCGCGCCGGCTGGATGCCGTCGCACATCCGCATCGATGAACTCGAAGCGGCCGCGCGCGCGGTCTGCGAGCCGTACTTCACCCGCCCGCTCAGCGAGATCTCGCTGGCCGAAGTGCTGCTCAAGCTGTTCCGCACCGCGCAGCGCTACGAGCTGACCCTGCAGCCGCAGCTGATCCTGCTGCAGAAGACGCTGCTCAACATCGAAGGGGTCGGTCGCCTGCTCGATCCAAAGCTCGACATCTGGGCGGTCGCACGGCCGGTGCTGTCGAAGATCCTGATCGAGCGCTACAGCCCGCAGCGCCTGGCCAGCGAGTTCCGCAAGCGCCTGCCGGAACTGGTGACGCACGCACCGGAGATGCCGCGCCTGCTGCACGCCTGGCTGACCCAGCAGGTGGAAGGCAAGTCCGAACTGCACCTGCATTCGCACGACCTGGCCGAACTCAACCGTTCGATCCGCTCGGCCCAGCGCCGCACCGTCGCCGCCGTGCTCGGTATCGGCCTGCTGATCTGCGCCACGGTGCTGTACGGCCTGGAAGCCGGCGGCCCGCGCATGTGGTCGATCCCGGCAGCGGCATGGATCGCCGGCCTCGGTGGCGTGTGGGCCCTGCTGGCCGCGTGGCCCCGCCGGAACTAGTCCAATGAGCGCCCCATCGCTTCCCGACTGCCTGCCGCCATCGCAGGAGCTGGAAGCCCTCGACATCCTGTACGTCGACGAGCAGCTGGCCGTGGTCAACAAGCCCGCCGGCCTGATGGTCCACGACAGCGCGCTGGCGCGCGGCGAGACCGACTTCGCCGCCGATCGCCTGCGCGAGCAGTTCGGCAAGCCGATCTTCCTGGTCCATCGCCTCGACCGCGCCACCAGCGGCTGCCTGCTGCTGGCGTTCGATCGCGACTCCGCCTCTGCGCTGGGCAAGGTGCTCATGTCGCGCGAGGTCGAGAAGGATTACTGGGCGATCTGCCGCGGCTGGCCCGACGAGCGCTTCGTCGTCGACTACCCGCTCGACGGCGGCCCGGGCAAGCCGCTGAAGAAGCCGGCCATCACCCGCTTCGACCGGCTGGCGACGACCGAGCTCGAGCTGCCGTCGGCGAACTTTCCGACCTCGCGCTACGCCTTGTTGCGCGCGCAGCCCGAGACCGGCCGCTTCCGCCAGATCCGCCGTCATCTCAAGCACCTCTCGCACCACATGATCGGCGACACCAGTCACGGCGACGGTCGCCACAACCGCCAGTTCCGCATGCTCGGCATCCATCGCATGCTGCTGCACGCGCGTCGCCTGGCGTTCGTGCATCCGCTCGATGGGCGGCGCATCGAAGTGGTCGCGCCGGTCGATGCGGAGTTCGCCAAGGCGCTGGCGCTGTTCGGCGATTCGCAGCCGGATTGGTAAAGTTGCGCCATGCTCGAGATCAGCGACAACCTGGCCATCCCTGACGACGAACTGGTCGAGCGTTTCGTGCGCTCGTCCGGGCCGGGTGGCCAGAACGTCAACAAGGTCGCCACCGCGGTCGAACTGCGCTTCGACCTGGCCGGCTCGCCGTCGCTGCCCGAACCGGTGCGGACGCGCTTGCTGGCCAAGCGCGACCGCCGCATCACCGACGAAGGCGTGCTGGTGATCAGCGCCCAGCGCTTTCGCACCCAGGACCGCAACCGCGAGGATGCACGCGAACGCCTTGCCGCCTTCATCAGCACCGGGCTGGTCGCGCCGACGCCACGCGTGGCCACCCGGCCAACCCGCGCATCCAAGGAACGCCGCCTCAGCGGCAAGCGCGAACGCGGTACGATCAAGCGCGGTCGTGTCGTCCGCGATTGGGACTGACGCAACCGCGACCGACGACCGCACAGCACGATGAAAGCGCACCAGCCACGAGGGGCCAATGGCCGAGACTGACGACCAACGGGTGTTGACGCTGCCGCCGAGCGCGCCGCGGGTCAAACCCAATGCCTTCACCCGTTGGCTCGGCCGCGCCATCCTCCACGCCGGTGGTTGGCGCATGGTCGGTGCGTTCCCCGACATCCCGCGCCTGGTCCTGATCGGCGCGCCGCATTCGTCCAACTGGGACGGCATCTGGGGCTTCGCCGCGAAGATGGCGATGGGCCTGGACCTGAAGGTGCTGGGCAAGGACTCGTTATTCAAGCTGCCGGTGATGGCCGCGCTGATGCGTCGCCTGGGCGTGATCCCCGTGGACCGCAAGGCCGCCCATGGCGTGGTCGAGCAGGCGGCGCGGATGATCCGCGAAGCCGACAGGCTCTGGTACGCGCTGGCGCCGGAAGGCACGCGCAAAGTGGTGGAGCGCTGGAAGCCCGGCTTCTGGCGCATCGCCAAGTCCGCCGCCGTGCCGGTGGTGCCGGCGTACTTCCACTACGGCCAGAAAGTGATCGGCATCGGGCCGCCGTTCCACCTGGGTGAGGACTTCGACACCGACCTCCACCGCATCCGCAGCTGGTACCGCGGCGTCTCGAAGGGCAAGAACCACGATGCCTGACGCTGTCTCCCTCCCTTCCGTGAAGCGGAGGAGAGGGCCGGGGAGGGGTCAGCTTTTTACCTATCTCTCCGACTGCCCGGTCGAGTAATAGTCCTCGCGCTCAAACAGCGCCGGCTTTATTAATTCTGTAAATGCCCGGGCCTGTGGTGATAAATATTTGCCCTTGCGGACCACCACGCCATAGGTCCGGGACGGGAAATACTCCGCCAACGACCGTGCCGACAGCCGCTCGCGGTCGGCCTCGGTCAGGCAGATCGCCGTGACGATGCTGATCCCCAGGCCCATGGCCACGTACTGCTTGATCACCTCCCAGCCGCCGACCTCGAGCGCGACGGTGTAGGGCACCCGGTTCTGCTGGAACACCAGGTCGATCAGGCGGTAGGTGGTCAACCGCTGCGGCGGCAGGATCAGGCCATAGGGCGACAGGTCCTGCAGGTGCAGGTCTTCCTTGTGGGCCAGCGGGTGGTCGCGCGGCGTGATCAGCATCGGCTCGAAGCGGTAGACCGGCTCATAGCTAAGGTCGGCCGGGACGTCGAGCATCGAGCCCACCGCCAGATCCACTCCGTCCGAGCGCAGCAGGTCGAGACCACCGGCGCCGGTGACGTTGTGCAGCGTCAGCCGCACCTCCGGATGAGTGGCACGGAAGGCTTCGACGATCCGCGGCAACAGATACAGGATCGTCGAACTGCCGGCGGCGACATTGAGCTCGCCCGCATCCAGGCCGCGGATCTTCTCCAGGAACACCGAATCCAGGGCGTCCAGGCCCTCCACCAGCGGTCGCGCCAGCTCGTAGAGCTCCTGGCCCTCGCGGGTGAGGGTGACCCGGCGCCCGCTGCGCTCCAGCAGCCGAATCCCCAGCTCCCGCTCCAGCGCCTGCAATTGCAGGGTCACTGCCGGCTGGCTCAGGTACAGCGCCTCAGCCGCGCGTGAGACCGAGCCGAGGCGAGCGGTCTGGCAGAACGCACGCAGGGGCTTGAGGCGGTCTCCCTTGTAGGCGAACCGCGGGCTGCTGGGCGGCTGAGTGGCCATTGGTTTCAACGCGTATTAAGGAATCTAATGATTAGCATTGAAAAATCTTGATTGTCAAATAACACACGCCGCCGCATGGTGACCTTCCAAGGTGACCAAGGAGTTACAGGCATGTCGGCAGTGATGGCCAAGCGGCAAGACGGCGAGACGAAGGGGGGAAACGAGGGCGCTATTGAGGTCCTGGCCCAGACCGAGGGCCAGGACCGTGTGTTGACCCCCGCTGCACTCCGGTTCCTCGCCGGACTTCATCGCCGTTTCGAGTCGGCGCGCCAGGCCCGACTGACCGCCCGCGCCGAACACCAGGCCTTCTTCGACGCGGGCGGCCTGCCCGACTTCCGCGCCGACACGGCCGGCATCCGCAACGGCAACTGGAAGGTCGCACCGTTGCCGCAGGCCCTGCTCGACCGCCGCGTCGAGATCACCGGACCGGTCGATCCGAAGATGGTCATCAACGCGCTCAACTCCGGCGCGACGGTCTACATGGCCGACTTCGAGGACAGCACCTCGCCGACCTGGGACAACCTCATCGCCGGCCAGCGCGCGCTGATCGACGCGGTCGCCGGCACCCTGGAGTTCACCGCTGCCGGTGCCGATGGCACGCCCGGCAAGCACTACACCCTGCGTCCCTTCGAGGAGCAGGCAGTGCTCATGGTCCGCCCGCGGGGCTGGCACCTCGACGAGAAGCATGTCCGCATCGACGGCGTGCCGATGTCGGGCAGCCTGTTCGACGCCGGCCTGTTCGCTTTCCACAACTCGGACGTGCTCGCCGCGAAGGATCGCGGACCCTATTTCTATCTCCCCAAGCTGCAGTCGATGGAAGAGGCGCAGCTGTGGAACGACGTGCTCGGCCACATCGAACACGAGCTGCGCCTGGCGCCGGGCCAGATCAAGGTCACGGTGCTGATCGAGACGCTGCCGGCCGTGTTCGAGATGGACGAGATCCTGCACGCGCTGCGCAACCGTATCGCCGGCCTCAACTGCGGCCGCTGGGACTACGTCTTCTCGTACATCAAGACCTTCCGCCGGCACCGCGACAAGGTGCTGCCCGAGCGCGCCCAGGTCACCATGACCCAGCCGTTCCTCAAGGCCTACTCGGAACTGCTGATCCAGACCTGCCACAAGCGCGGCGCCCACGCGATGGGCGGCATGGCCGCGCAGATCCCGATCAGCGGCGACGAAGCCGCGAACGAAGTCGCCATGGCCAAGGTCCGCGCCGACAAGCTGCGTGAAGTCACCGCCGGCCACGACGGCACCTGGGTCGCGCACCCGGCGCTGATACCGCTGGCACGCGAGATCTTTGACGAACGCATGCCCACGCCGAACCAGCGGCACGTGCTGCGCGAAGACGTGTGGGTCACCCGCGACGACCTGATCAAGCCTTCGCTCGGCACGATCAGCCGCGCCGGCTTCGAAGGCAATGTCGAAGTCTGCGTTCGCTACCTCGCCGCCTGGCTCGACGGAAACGGCTGCGTGCCGATCCACTGGCTGATGGAGGACGCGGCCACCGCAGAGATCGCCCGCACCCAGCTGTGGCAGTGGCTGCATCACGCCGATCAGCCGGTCGGCCGAGTGCCTCCCGGGGACGGCCTGCACCTCGACGACGGCACGCAGGTCGATTTCGCCCTGCTCGAACGCGCCTTCATCAATCTGCCCGGCCGCCTCGGCGACCGCGCGCGCATGCCCGGCGCGAGCCGCATCAACGAAGCGATCGGCGTGCTTGATCGCCTGACCCACGCGGAGGTGCTGGAGGACTTTCTGACCCTGCCGGCCTACGCACGTCTTGATTGACGCAGTTGCAACCCATCCCCACCCAACCCTCCCCTTGAAGGGGAGGGCTCCAAGAAAAGAGCAGAGGGCACCGCCATGACCACCGCACTGCAGACCGCTGAACAACTCCGTCACGACTGGGCCAACAACGCGCGCTGGGCCGGCATCGACCGCCCCTACTGCGCCCAGGACGTCGTGCGCCTGCGCGGCACCGTGCCGGTGGAGCACACCATCGCCAGGCTCGGCGCCAACAAGCTGTGGGCCTCGCTGCACAGCGAGCCGTTCGTCAACGCGCTCGGCGCGCTGACCGGCAACCAGGCGATGCAGCAGGTCAAGGCCGGCCTCAAGGCGATCTACCTGTCGGGCTGGCAGGTTGCGGCCGATGCCAACATCGCCGGCGAGATGTACCCCGACCAGTCGCTGTACCCGGCCAACTCGGTGCCGCAGGTCGTGCGCCGCATCAACAACACCCTGCTGCGCGCCGACCAGATCCAGTGCGCCGAGGGCAGCGGCGACATCGACTTCCTGCAGCCGATCGTGGCCGATGCCGAAGCCGGCTTCGGCGGCGTGCTCAATGCCTTCGAGCTGATGAAGGGCATGATCGAGGCCGGCGCCTCCGGCGTGCACTTCGAGGACCAGCTGGCCAGCGTCAAGAAGTGCGGCCACATGGGCGGCAAGGTGCTGGTGCCGACGCGCGAGGCAGTCGAGAAGCTCGTCGCCGCACGCCTGGCCGCCGACGTCATGGGCGTGCCGACGCTGATCGTCGCCCGCACCGACGCCGAAGCCGCCGACCTCATCACGTCCGACATCGACCCGAACGACGAACCCTTCATCACCGGCGAGCGCACCGTCGAGGGCTTCTTCAAGACCAGGAACGGCCTCGACCAGGCCATCAGCCGCGGCCTCGCCTATGCACCGTACGCAGACCTGGTGTGGTGCGAGACTGGCAAGCCCGACCTGGAGTTCGCACGCAAGTTCGCCGAAGCGATCCACGCGAAGTTCCCGGGCAAGCTGCTGGCCTACAACTGCTCGCCGAGTTTCAACTGGAAGAAGAACCTCGACGACGCCACCATCGCGAAGTTCCAGAAGGAAATCGCGACCTACGGCTACAAGTTCCAGTTCATCACCCTGGCCGGATTCCACAGCCTCAACTACGGCATGTTCAACCTCGCCCATGGCTATGCGCGCCGCCAGATGAGCGCGTTCGTCGAGCTGCAGGAAGCCGAGTTCGCCGCGGCCGACAAGGGCTTCACCGCAGTCAAGCACCAGCGCGAAGTCGGTACCGGCTACTTCGATGCGGTGACCCAGACCATCCAGGGTGGCAAGTCCTCGACGACGGCGCTGAAGGGGTCGACCGAGGAAGAGCAGTTCCACGAAAAGCGCGCCGCGGCCGCCTGAGAAAAAGTCTCGGTTGCCGCTCCCTCCCCGGTGAGAAATGCCGGGGAGGGCTGGTTTTCAGGCCTTTCCCGAGCATCCCGGGCCCAGTCAGCGCGCCATGTCGCCCGGTGGCACGGCACCGGGCGCTCGACCTCCCGGCGGCCTTTTCAGCGTTGTATTTCGCGTTCAGGTGCTATTCTCCAGCCTCACCACGGACCGGGATCGTGGGATGAATCGCGACAGCGCGGCGTTGATGCAACCCCGCGAACCAATCATCGCAGGCAGTCCCAGCACGGCGTCGGCGGATGTGGCGACGGCGGTGCTTACCGATTCGGAATACGAACTGTTCGCCGAGATCGGCCGTCCGCGACGCGTCGAGGAAGGGCAGCTGCTGTTCCGTCGCGGCGAACTGGGCACCACCATGTTCGTGATCGCGCGAGGTGTCATCGATCTGGACTTCGGCGAGGACCTCGTCGGCAAGCGCCTGGGTCCGTGCGAATTCTTTGGCGAACTGGGCCTGCTGATCGGCGACCACGTCCGCAGCGCCGATGCCGTCGCCGCCAGCGATGGCCTGCTGATCGAACTGCGCCATGAGGAATTCCAGCGCCTGGTCGATCGCGACCCGGGCCTGGTCTCGTACTTCCTGCGCCGCGCCATCCTGCGCGTGGTGCTCAACGAACAAAGCCTGATCCGCCGCCTGCGCCGCCGCAACGAGGAACTCGAGTCCGCACTCGACAGCCTCTACGCCGCCACCCACCAGCTCAACCAGACCGAGGAACTGGTCCGCACCGACGAGCTGACCAGCCTCTACAACCGCCGCGGCCTGACCCTGCACCTGCAGGAGTACCGCAAGCTCGGCATGCCGCGGGCGATGGGCCTGCTGCTGATCGACTGCGACCGCTTCAAGCAGGTCAACGACGACCACGGCCACCTGATCGGCGATCGCGTGCTGCAGGGCGTGGCCAACATCCTGCGCTCGGTCGCCGGCCCCGACGACCTCGCCTGCCGCCTTGGCGGCGACGAGTTCTGCCTGCTGGTGGTCGCCGACAACCGCGAAGAGGTGATGCGTTTCGCCGATTTCATCGTCTCCACTGCCCAGGGCCTCATGCAGATGGTGCATGGCGCCCCGTTGATGTGCCCGCTCAGCGTCGGCGCCTGCCTGGTCGACCCGGAAAAAGACTGGAACGACTGGTATGCGCGCGCCGATGCCGCCCTTTACCGCGCCAAGCGCATGGGCGGCAATCGAGTGCAATGGCAGGACCACGATGCGGAACTGACCTCGGCCTAGGCCGAAGAGGAACGCCCCAGCGATGAATGAGATGACCCATCGCCCGACCATCGATGCGCCGCAGCTGCGCACGTTGCTGTTGACCGACCTGTGCGACTCGACCAGCCTGGTCGAGCGCATTGGCGACGTCGAGGCGGCGACGCTGTTCCGCGACCACGACCGGCTCGTGCTGGATCTCCAGCAGCGCTGGCGCGGCCGCCTGATCGACCGCTCCGACGGCCTGCTGCTGATGTTCGAGCGGCCCATCGACGGCCTCGGCTTCGCCCTCGACTACGTCCGCAGCCTGGAAGTGATGAGCGCCGCGCGCGGCATGGAGCTCAAGGCCCGCGCCGGCCTGCACGTCGGAGAAGTGCTGACCTGGCGCAATACCGACGAAGCCGTGCTCGCCGGTGCCAAGCCGCTGGAAGTCGAAGGCCTGGCCAAGCCGATGGCCGCGCGCCTGATGTCGATGGCCCGCCCCGGCCAGATCCTGCTGTCATCCGTCGCCGAGCCGTTGGCGCATCGCGCCGCGCGCGAGCTGGGCGAACGCGGCCAGCAGCTGCTGTGGAAATTGCACGGCCGCTGGCGCTTCAAGGGCGTGCCCGAGAGCCAGCAGATCTACGAGGTCGGCGAACCCGGCATCGCCCCGCTGCGGATGCCGCCGAACACGCCCAAGGCCTGGCGCGACATCCCGCTGTGGCGCCGCCCGGCATCGCTGGTGGCCGAGGCGGCCGTGGTCGCCCTGTTCGGCGTCGGCATCTGGTTCATGACCCGGCCAGCCCCGGCGATCGCCTTCAACCAGCGCGACTGGGTGGTGGTGGCGGACCTGCGCAACCTGACCGGGCAGAGCGTGCTCGACGATTCGCTGGAGCAGGCGTTCCGGATAAGCCTGGAGCAGTCACGGTATGTGAATGTGCTCAGCGATCTGAAGGCGCGTGACACGCTGGCGCGGATGCAGCTGAAGCCGGACACCGCGCTGGATCGCGCGATTGCTTCGGAGATTGCGCTTCGTGATGGCGCGCGGGCGGTGATCCTGCCAACCGTTGCTGAAGTCGGCGGCAAAGTTCGGGTCAGCGCCGAGGTGATTGATCCGCATACCCAGACTACGGTCTATGCCAAGACCGCTGACGGTGCAGGCGTGGACTCGACGCTCGCGTCCATCGACGATGTAACCGCCTCGCTGCGCGAGACGCTCGGCGAGACGATCGAATCCATTCAGCAGGATTCGGCGCCGCTTCCGCAGGTAACGACCGGCAACCTCGACGCGTTGCGAGCTTTCGCACTTGGCCAGAAGGCATACGGCGAGCGGCTGTACGACGATGCCATGCGGTACTACGCACGGGCCACTGAGCTCGACCCCAAGTTCGCATTGGCCTGGTTGGGCCAGGTGCGCGTTCAGGTCGCCCGCATGCAGGCGCCCAAGGCGGTAGCGCCCCTCCGTAGTGCGCAAGCATTGCGCGCGCGCTTGCCGCCGAGAGAGGCGCTTTACCTCGATGCTTGGGGTGCGCGCTTCGATGCCCCAGAGACTGCAACCGGGAAATGGATGGAGCTGGCACGTTTGTACCCGGACTTCGGGCCGGGACAGAGCAATGCCGCGCTTTGGCTCCTTGCGGATAATCGATTCCGAGAAGCCCTGACCTTCGCCAGAGTAGCTGCGAAGCTTCCTCAGCCGGACACCGTGATCGACGTAGACGCACAGGGTCGTGCGCATCTCGCGCTCGGGGAATATGCCCAGGCAACCCAGGCATTCGATGACGCGATCGCGCGTGGAAACAGTGGCAGCCTGCGCCGAAAGCTGGCCGTAGAGGCAGCCCAGCGTCAATACGACAAAGCGGCCGTTATCGAAAGCAAACTGGAAGCAGACGATCGCCATGCGTATCAGGAACGCTTGAGCATGGCCGTGGATCGTGCCAACTGGGCACAGGCCAAGGCGTTGGCTGCGAAAGCGGGCGCCCTTGCAAAGGGAACGGGATTCGACAGCCGCGCATTTCTACTCCCAGGAGCGGTGTCCGACTGGCTCTCAGGTAATCGCCAAAGCGCACTGACCTCGGTCCACAAGGCGGCGGAGGGTGCCTTTTCGGCGCTTGCCCAGGACTACGATGCGGACGCTGAAAGTGACGCAATGCTGGCCCTGCTGTCTGCGCTCATCGCGCAGCGTATGGGGGATCGCTCGCTGGATGCCCGCGCGCTGGCTGCGGTGGGTAAGCATCAGGTCGCTTCGACCACACGCGTCAGGGAGTTGTCGACCGTGCTGCGCGCCGAAGGAGCTCGTCGCGACGGACGGCCGACAGATGCGATCGCCATGCTTCTCCCGTTGGTGACCGGGAGGGAGCGATATCAGACGCACGTTGCCCTAATGGAGGCCTACACGGATGCGGGCCAGAGCGGGCCTGCGCTGGAGCAGGCCCGTTGGTTGCAGCAGCACCGCGGTCTCGCCTACGCCGAGATTGAATGCGGCATCTGCGTGCAGGCCCTAAATGTTGCCGACAGCAACCTCGCCGCGTTGCGGGAGGCAGAGGCGCTCAAGCAGCACGGGCACGCGAGCGATGGGAGCGAAGTCACTAAGCATCTCGCTCCCGCTTGGACGCATGCTCCGCGCCATTCGCCTACTTCAGGGTGAAGCGAGCCTCGGCTGTGCGGGCGTCGAGCTTGGGGGTGGTCTGATTCAGGCCGCGCGTCAGCATCGCGAGAATCTCCTCTCGGGCCCCGGCAATGGCTTCCTTGGGCGCCAGTTCCTGCACCTTGCAGTCACGAAATGCTTCGGGCTGAGCGGAAGGCAGCAGGCCGCAAGCGGTCATCTGGCCCGCGTCAGGCGACTCGTAGCCGATGGAAACCAGTGCCGCGATGTGGTCGTTCTGGAAGCGCGCGCGGAACAGATCATCGGTGCTAAGCAGGTCCAGGAGCCGACGAGCGATCGTCGGATCCAGCGGTGCGGTCAGTGCCTTGTTCATCCCCGTTTCCCCCTCATAGGCCCGTGGCAGGCCGTGATGGCGCAATCTAACCGCCTGTGCCGTTCGTCACAACCTGCATGGTCGCCGGGGGCGGGATCTAGAAAGGGCACCAGTAATAGGCCGGTGCCCCCGCGTGGCTGACCCATCGGCCTGATACTCCCTGCCGCGATCAACCTGTTTGAATCAATTCCGCACCCGCCCCGGGATACTTGTGTCGAGCTGTGGAGTGGTTTGACTCAAGCCACTCAGCAGCATCGAACGGATTTCATTTCGGGCTTCGGCAATCTGCTTCTTGGATGCCAAGCTGATGCCGAAGAAGCACATCGGCCACTCTTCCCCTGCTGGAGGGGCAAAGCCAATGCTTGCCAAGGCTTCCTGCGGGCTCTGCTGGAACTGCAGTCGAAACGCATCATCGGTACTCAACAGCGCCAGCAACCGATCCGCGACGACAGGATCGAAAGGGGCAGTGCGGGGTTTCGCTTCGACCGGACGGACAGAACTGCTCACATCGACAGCTAGCTGCATGACGATCCCTCGTTAGGTGGCAGTGACCGGCACCCGAGCGGGTGCCGAGCAGGCACGCTCCTTCCGCCCCGGGCCGGTTGCAAGCAAAGTAGTCGCTTCGACCTTTGGGGGCTGGGGATGCGTATCCGTCGTTGTGCCGTGCTGTTCCTCGAGCCTCGTGAGCAGACCGAATTCGACCTGGCCGTGCTGCTGGGCGGCGGTGACGGTCTGCGCCGCGACCGCCGCTGGCTGGCGCTGGCGCCACACTTGGGCACGGAGGTCGAAGTGGACGCTTCCGAGCGCGAATTGCTGGGCGACCTGAGCCCCGGCCAGTGGATCGACGACGCCGGCATCGCCGACCGCACCGCCGTGGAGCGGTTGCTCGCCGAAGGGCTGTTGGTCAGCGACGCCCCTGCCCATTCCGCCATGCGCGCACGCGACGAAGCCCTGCGCGGTACCTATTGGCATCCGCTCGCCGCCACGCTGCATGCCTTCACCCGCTGGAGCGAGGTGAACACCGTGCAGAACTCCAAGGACAGCGGCACCGAGACCGCGGTGCAGATGCGCCAGGTCCTCGGCGTCCCGCCGGTCGAAGCCGCCAGCCGCGCCGATGCCTCGACCCTGAGGCCGCTGCCCCGCATCGCCCCGACCGCTTTCGACGACCTGCTCGCCCGTCGCGCCACCTGCCGCAATTTCGATCCCACCCGCAAGGTGCCCTACGAGCTGTTCGCGCAGCTGCTGCAGCGGGTGTTCGCCGCCCAGGCCCAGGTGCGGGTCAGCGACGACCTGGTGTTCCTCAAGAAGAACGTGCCCTCCGGCGGCGGCCTGCACCCGATGGAGTGCTACCTGATCGTCCAGCATGTTGAAGGCGTCGAGCCGGGGCTGTACCACTACCAGGCGCACGAGCACGCGCTGGAGCCGCTGGCCGGGCCGGACAAGCCGCTGCGCGAGTTCGTGATGGGCATGGTCGCCCAGCAGCACTGGTTCGCCGACGCCCACGTGGTCGTGCTGCTGTCGCCGCGCTTCGACCGCACGTTCTGGAAGTACCGCCACCACGCCAAGGGCTACCGCGTGGTCGCGCTGGAGGGCGGGCACCTGTCGCAGACCCTCTATCTGTCGGCGACCGAGGCCGGGCTGGGCGCGTTCATCACCGGCGCGATCAACGAGGTCGAGCTGGAGCAGGCGTTCGGCCTGGACCCCATCCACCAGGGGGCCCTGGCCATCTGCGGCTTCGGCTGGCGCGGGCAGGTCATGGAAACGGCCGAACTGGACCCGGCCGGGGCGGTCTGGGTGGCCGCCGCCGCCCCTGAGAATTGACCTCATCGACAACACCCGCCGGCCCGGCTAGCTTATCCATGGGGCCCAAGGGGGGCCTGGTACCAATAGGGGATCACCAATGCGTTTCGTTTTGTTTGCCGCGCTCGCGCTGGCATCGTTCACCGCGGCTGCGGACGGCAACGCAGCGCCGAAGTCGCTCGATATCGTTGCCATCACGACGCAACAGAAGCAGATCCAGCAGGACATCATTGCCCAGCGCGGTCCCTACAAGGACCTGCCGGACACCACCCGCGTAGAACTGCTGTCGCGCCAGGCAACCATGATGCGGATGCTCGATGGCAAGGCGTCGGAAAGCGAGCTGAGCCAGGACCAGCGGGCGGAAGTGTTCAACACCCTGGAGTGGATGGAAGTGGCCATCAACCGGGAGAGCGACGACGAGCGCATGATCTGCCGTCGCGAGAAGCCGCTGGGCAGTACCCGCACCGAGCGGATCTGCCGTACGGCGGCCCAGGAACGCGAGGCCAAGGACCGCGCCCGCGAAGACTTCGAGAACCTGAACAACTTCAAGCGCTGAAGCTTGCTGGGCCCCGGCCACAGGCCCGGGGCCCACGCCTGCGGGCGGTTGTTGGCTCCGGGGAGGTGGCGTAATGTCAAGCCCTTCCCCCGGCGGTCGGATACCCCCATGAAATTTGCAGGTCTGCTCCTCGCCCTGGCGCTGTCGGCGCCGGTTGCCCATGCCTCCGTCGACAGCCGCGTGCTGATGCTCGACGACATCCGCGCCCAGCAGCAACAGATCCGCTACGGCGTCGAGAACAAGGACGGGCCGTATCGCGATCTGTCGGCGACCGAGCGCGACGAGTTGCTGAGCAAGCAGGCCAAACTGCTGCACCTGATCGAAGGCAAGCGCTCCACGAGCGATCTCAACGAAGAGCAGAAGACCGAAGTGTTCAACACGCTCGAGTGGATCGAAGGTGCAGTCAACAAGGCCGAGAACGAGCGCATGGTGTGCGAGCGCCGTGCGGTGCTGGGCAGCACGCGCAAGGAACGCGTGTGCAAGACCGCGGCGGAATGGAACCAGGAGCGCGACGCCGCCCGCAACCAGATGGACCGTGGCGGCAAGGTCAATTGATGCGTTGATCTGCCCGCTGTAGCAGGCAGTCACCGGAGGGGCGGCGATGAAACGATGGCTATGGCTGGCAGTGCTGACCGCCGCGATGACGGCGGCGGGCGCACAGGAACCAGCTGCGCAACCGCCGGCTGCGCAGCAGTCCGCTTCGCACGAGGATGGCCTGCAGACGATCCTCACCCAGCAGCAGCAACTGCAGCGTGACCTCGATGCAGGCAAGAGCAATGGCATGACCGCGCGCCAGGTCAACCTGATCCACAAGTCGCAGCGGGAAGTGTTCGCAGTGACGCAAGGCAAGACGCGGCTGGATCAGTTGTCGATGGACGAGAAGGTGCAGCTCGAGAACGCGCTCGAGCGCATCAATGCCGAAGTGAAGGGCACGCGCGCCGGCCAGGACAACAAGCAGGTGTGCTGGCGCGAGAAGCAGACCGGGACCACGGTCAACGTCACCCGCTGCGGCACCGAAGCCGAGATGCGCGAAGCCCGCGAGGGCGCGCGCGACTTCCTCGAGCGTCCGAAAGTCTGCGGCGACCGCTGCGGCTGAGTCAATCAACCGGGTTTGCAGGGGCCAGATCGCTGGCGCCTGTCACGTGCCTTGTGCGTCCAGTGCGCGCGCCGCGCGTCGCAGTCCGATCGCCTCGGTCAGGTGTGCCGTAGCGATGGGCGTACCGCCGGCCAGGTCGGCGATGGTCCTCGCCACCCGCAGGATCCGGTGCATCGACCGCGCCGACAGCTGCAGCGCGTCGACGGCGCGCTCAAGCAGCGCGTGATCGTCGGGCGCCACGCGGCAAACGCGGGTGGTCTCTGCCTGGCCCAGCTGCGAATTGGGCTTGCCGCTGCGGTGCAGCTGCCGATCGCGGGCCGCGACCACGCGGGCACGCACCGTCGCGGAGTCTTCGCCGGCCGGCGCGTCCGGCCGCAATTGCGCCGGTGGCAAGCGTGCGACTTCGACATGCAGGTCGATGCGGTCGAGCAGCGGCCCGGAGATGCGGCCGCGGTAGCGCTGGATTGATTCGGCGCTGCAGTGGCAGCGGCCGGATGCGTCACCGGCCCAGCCACACGGGCACGGATTCATCGCCGCCACCAGCTGGAACCGGGCCGGGAACTCGGCACTGCGCGCCGCCCGCGACACCGTCACCACGCCCGACTCGAGCGGCTCGCGCAGCACTTCCAGCGCGCGGCGTTCCCACTCGGGCAGTTCGTCCAGGAACAGGACGCCGTGGTGGGCCATCGACACTTCACCCGGTCGCGGTTGCGCGCCGCCGCCGATCAGCGAGATTGCGCTGGCGGTGTGGTGGGGCGAGCGGAACGGACGCTCGCGCCAGCGCGCCGGGTCGAGGCCACGGCCACTGATCGAGGCGATCGCGGCCGCTTCCAGGGCCTCGGCTTCCGACGCCTCCGGCAGCAGCCCGGGCAGGCGCGAGGCGAGCAGCGTCTTGCCGCAGCCCGGCGGGCCAATCAGCAGCATGTGGTGGCCGCCGGCCGCGGCGATCTCCAGCGCGCGCCGCGCCAGCACCTGGCCGCGCACGTCGGCCAGGTCCGGCTGCACGGCACGCACGCCAGGCACGGCCTCGGCCAGCGGCAACGTCTTGCGGCCGGTGAGCTGGGCGCAGACCTCCAGCAGCGTGCGCGCGGTGCGCACCTCGACCTGGCTGGCAAGCGCGGCCTCGGCGCCGTTGCCGGCGGGGACGATCAGGCGCCGTCCAACTTGTGCGGTCGCCAGTGCCGCCGGCAACACGCCGTCGATTGCCCGCAGCTCGCCGGTCAGGCCGAGCTCGCCGACGAACTCGTAGTCATTGAGGGCTTCCAGCGGGATCTGCCCGCTGGCGGCAAGGATGCCCAGGGCGATGGCAAGGTCGAACCGGCCGCCTTCCTTGGGCAGGTCCGCCGGGGCGAGATTGACGGTGATGCGCCGGGCCGGGAATTCAAACTGGGCACACTGGATCGCCGCCCGCACCCGGTCCTTGGCCTCGCGCACCGCCGCTTCGGGCAGGCCGACGATCGACATCGAGGGCAGGCCACCGGCCAGATAGACCTCGACCCGCACCGCTGGCGCGCAAACGCCCGATCGCGCACGGCTGTGCACGAGTGCCAGGTTCATCGGAAAGGGGGGGCTGTGTGGGAGGCGGGTCAGTGGCGCGGCGAGGCGCTGCCACCCAGCTGGGCTTCGAGCTCGGCAACGGTGCGCTGCAGCTCGTCGAGCTTCTCGCGGGTGCGCAGCAGGACCGCGCGCTGCACCTCAAACTCCTCGCGCGTGACCAGGTCGAGCTTGGCCAGGCCGGACTGGAGCACCGACTTGAAGTTCTGCTGGAGCTCCTCGCGGCTTTCACGCAGGCCCGGCGGGACCAGGGTACTGAGGCGGCGGGCGAGGTCGTCGATATGGTTGAGGTCGATCATGGGCGATGTGTCCTCCAGCAGTTATCGCAGCTTGGGGCGAGGGCTGTGAGGACGCCGTAGGCGCCTGCTGCAACCTGCTGTAAGGAAATTCCGAGCGGGGCGCGCCACTGTAGCGCATGGCTACTCGCGCGGGCGCGGTCTTCGCTATCCTGCCGCGTAGCACGGGTCCGGTCCGGACCGGGAGAGATTCGATGAAGATGGTCATGGCGGTGATCAAGCCGTTCAAGCTCGATGACGTGCGCGAGGCGCTGGCCGAGGCCGGGGTGGCCGGCATCACCGCCACCGAGGTCAAGGGCTTCGGCCGGCAGAAGGGCCACACCGAGCTCTACCGCGGCGCTGAATACGTCGTCGACTTCCTGCCCAAGATCAAGCTGGAGGTCGCCATCACCGACGACCAGGTCGAAGCGGTGGTCGAGGCAATCATGAAGGCCGCCGGCACCGGCAAGATCGGCGACGGCAAGATCTTCGTCTGGGACCTGGAACGCGCCGTGCGCATCCGCACCGGCGAGATGGACGGCGACGCGCTGTAACGCCACGATCGAACGACGAGCACGCCTGTCCGCAGGCCCGTCGCGCCACGGAATGGCGCAACACCACCACACCCATCACCAATGAGCCGACTCCCCGGGCTGGACCTGCTGCGCGCCATCGCCGTCATCTGGGTGATGCTGTTCCATTCCTTCCTGGTCGGCGGCCTCGGTCCCGATTTCGCCTGGCTCTCGCGCTACGGCTGGGATGGGCGTGGACATCGTGCGTGGAGGAGCACTTCTACCTGGTCTTCCCGGCGCTGGCGTGGTGTCTGACGAGGCGGCCGTCGGCGACGAAGTTCATCACGGTCTGCGTGCTGGTGTTGCTGGCCGGCATCGGCCTGCGCAGCGGCGTGTGGTTGCACGACAACGCCCTGGATCCACCGCGCAACTGGTACATCGAAGACATCTATTACCCGACCTGGAACCGGCTGGACGGCCTGCTGGCGGGCGTGGTGCTGGCGACGATCGCGGTGTACCGCCCGGCGCTGTGGGCGCGCATGGGCGAACGTGGCAATGCCTTCGCGCTGCTGGGCCTGGCGATGATGGCGCTGGCGCTATGGCTGTTCCGCCAGCGCGGCGGCTTGGCCGGCAATTCGATTGGGTGGCCGGTGCTGTCGGCGGCGATCGCCTGCCTGGTCGTCGCCGCGGCGGGCACGCGCAGCTGGATCGGCCGCTGGCGCGTGCCGGGCGCCGCGTGGATCGCGGCGGTGTCCTACAGCCTGTACCTGAGCCACAAGCCGGTATTTAGTGCGGTGGAAGTCCATTTCGACCCGTGGCTCCACGGGCGCGGCCTGCTGGCCTTCGCCGTCTACGCGGTGGCGACGCTCGCCGTGGGCGCGGCGCTGCACTACGCGGTCGAGCGGCCGTTCCTGCAGCTTCGCGCGCTGCGGCACGCCTCCCGCCGCAGCACCGGTGAAGGGCGCGATACGCTCACCGCAGCGGGCTGAAGCACGCGCGTCCGGAAACCAGAAGCCCCGCAATCGCGGGGCTCCTGGTGAAACTTCTGGTGAAGCCGTGGCGCAGGGGTTACTCGCCCAGCGCGGCCGCGACGAACGGCGGCAGCTTCGCCGCGCCCTGGTGGGTGTCGGCGGTGTAGTAGAGGGTCTGGAACGTTTTCGCGCGCGCGTCGGCCTCGCGGAAATCGAAACCCTTGCCCTTGCGCGCCAGCGTGCAGCTCCACCAGCCGGTCGGATAGCACGGCTGCGGGAACGGCAGGGTCTGGAAGCTGGTGAAGCCGGCCTTGCCCATCTCCGCGCGCATTTCCTTGATCAGCTCCAGCAGCATCAGCGGCGACTCGGACTGCTGCACGAGGATGCCGTCGTCCTTGAGGGCACGGAAGCAGCTCTCGAAGAAGGCCTTGTTGAACAGGCCCTCGGCCGGGCCGACCGGATCGGTCGAATCGACGATGACCACGTCGAGGCTGTTGGGCTCGGCGTTCTTCATGTAGGCGATGCCGTCGTCGAACATCAGCGTCGCGCGCCGGTCGCCGTTGGCGTCGCACAGTTCCGGGAACCACTTCTCGGCCATGCGCGTGACCTGCTCGTCGATATCGCACTGCACCGCGCTCTCCACGCCCGGGTGCTTGAGCACCTCGCGCAGCGTGCCGCAGTCGCCACCGCCGATGATCACCACCTTCTTCGGCGCGGCATGGGTGAACAGCGCCGGGTGCGACATCATCTCGTGATAGAAGAAGTTGTCTTTCGTGGTCAGCATCATCGCGCCGTCGATGAGCATCAGGTTGCCCCAGTCGGTGCTCTCGAAGATCTCGATCTTCTGGAACGGCGACTGCACCTCGTCCAGCTTGCGGGTGATGCGATAGCCGATCGCCGAACCGGTCGGTTCGAAGTTCTCGTAATGCCAGGAGGTGTCGTTGCTCATGCCGGTTCGTCCCAGGGGAGATGGCCTGTCCGGGGATGTCCGTCGACGTGCGCGCGAGCGGACCGGAGGCAGGCGGGGAAAGGGGGCGGCATTGTACCGGACCGGCCGTGACAACCCTGGCCGTCCCCATGCGCCGACGCCGGACCGGCTCCCTGGGCGCCGCGGGAAGCGCTCGCGGAGGTGTCCCGACGCTGTCGACGGCCTGCGGGGCGGTGGGCTGTAGAATGCGCGTCCCCCACCTCCGCCGGACCCTCGCCGATGTCCCACTGGTCGCTTGATCAGGCCCGCAAGACCTACTCGATCCCGCACTGGTCGGAGGGTTACTTCGACGTGAACGCGGCCGGGCAGGTCGTGGTCCGTCCGCGCGGTGCGCAGGGCCCGGACGTGTCGCTGCCGGAAGTGGTCGACCGCGCCCGCGGCAATGGCGCCAAGCTGCCGTTGCTGGTGCGTTTCCCCGACATCCTCGGCGACCGCCTGGGCAAGCTGCAGTCAGCCTTCGCCCAGGCCCAGGCCGAGTGGGATTACGCCGGCGGCTACACCGCGGTCTACCCGATCAAGGTCAACCAGCACCAGGGCGTGGCCGGCACGCTGGCCTCGCACCACGGCGACGGCTTTGGCCTGGAGGCCGGTAGCAAGCCCGAGCTCATGGCCGTACTGGCGCTGAGCCGCCCCGGCGGCCTGATCGTCTGCAACGGCTACAAGGATCGCGAGTACATCCGCCTGGCGCTGATCGGCCGCAAGCTCGGCATGCAGACCTTCATCGTCATCGAGAAGCCGTCCGAGCTGGCCATCGTGATGGAAGAAGCCGCGGCGCTGGGCGTGAAGCCCGGTCTGGGCGTGCGCATGCGCCTGGCCAGCCTGGGCGCGGGCAAGTGGCAGAACAGCGGCGGCGACAAGGCCAAGTTCGGCCTCTCGCCGCGCCAGGTGCTGGACCTGTGGAAGAAGCTGCGCGACACCGGCATGACCGACTGCCTGCAGCTGCTGCATTTCCACATGGGCTCGCAGATCTCCAACGTCCGCGACATCGCCAACGGCATGCGCGAGGCGACGCGCTACTTCGTCGAGCTGTCGCGCCTGGGCGCGGGCATCGCCTACATGGACGTCGGTGGCGGCCTGGGCATCGACTACGAAGGCACGCGCTCGCGCGGCTACTGCTCGATCAACTACGGCGTGCACCAGTACGCCAGCAACATCGTCCAGCCGCTGGCCGAAGCCTGCGCCGAGCACGGCCTGGTGCCGCCGCGCATCGTCACCGAGTGCGGCCGCGCGATGACCGCGCACCACGCGGTGCTGGTGGCCAACGTGTCGGAGGTCGAGGAAGCGCCGGAAGGCCGCATCCCCGACGAGCACGACGACGAGCCGGCGGTGATCCGTCATCTGCGCGAGGTCTATGCCGAGCTCGACCAGCGCCCGGCCGTGGAGCTGTTCCACGAGGCCCAGCATCACCACAGCGAGGGCCTGTCGCTGTACGCGCTCGGCCAGATCGACCTGGTGCACCGCGCGCGCATCGACGACCTGTTCTATGCCATCGCCCACGCCGTGCGCAAACGCCTGAGCTTCGACGAGAAGAGCCATCGCGAGCTGCTCGACGAGCTCAACGATCGCCTGGTCGACAAGTACTTCGTCAACTTCAGCGTGTTCGAATCGATTCCGGATGTGTGGGCGATCGACCAGGTGTTCCCGATCGTGCCGATCGAGCGCCTGGACGAGGCGCCGACGCGCCGCGGCATCCTCGCCGACATGACCTGCGACTCCGACGGCACGGTCAAGACCTACGTCGAGAACGAAGGCCTGGACACCTCGATGCCGCTGCACGCGCCGCGCGCTGGCGAGAGCTACCGCATCGCCTTCTTCCTGGTCGGCGCCTACCAGGAGATCCTCGGCGACATCCACAACCTGTTCGGCGACACCGATGCGATCGAAGTCCGCGTCGACGACAAGTCTGCCGAAGGCTACCAGCTGACCCAGCAGCGCCGCGGCGACACCACCGACGTCATGCTCGACTACGTCGGCTACAGGCTGTCGGACCTGCGAGCCGCCTACAAGGCCAAGGTGGCCGCAGCGGGCCTGCCGGCCGAGGAGGCCGCACGGATGGACGCGGCCCTGGAAACCGGCCTGACCGGCTACACCTATCTGGATGACACGCCGCTGGCCTGAGCGCCAGGGCGCTGCATCAGCGTCAACACAACACGACTCCGCGCCCCGGCGCGGACTACAGCGGTCCCCGCCCGGCGGTGGATCGCGTTTTCAGTCAGGAAGGTGGCAGCGACCGCTGCCCCGCCTGCCACCAAGCGGAATGAATACGATGAAAGTTGGACTGATTGGCCTGGGTGCGATGGGCGCGCCGATGGCGCGTTACATACACAACAAGGGCCTGCTCACCGCGGTCGGAAACCGCACCCAGGCCAAGGCCGACGCGATGGCGGCCGAGCTGTCGGTGCGGGCGGCGCGCTCGGCGGCGAACTTCGCCGACTGCGACGTGGTGGTGCTGTGCGTCTCGCTCGATGCCGACGTGCTCGAGAACGTGGCTGCGCTGGCCGAAGTGCTCAAGCCAGGCGCCGTCGTGATCGACCATTCCACGGTGGCGGTCGACACCGCGCGCCGCTGTGCGGCGATGCTCGGCGCACACAACATCGCCTTCATCGATGCGCCGGTGTCCGGCGGTGTCGAGGGCGCGCGCAACGGCAAGCTGTCGGTGATGGCGGGCGGCGATTCGGAAGTGCTCGACCAGGTCCGTCCGGTGATCGACAGCTACGCCGCGCGCGTCAGCCACATGGGCGCCACCGGCGCCGGCCAGGCGACCAAGGCGGTCAACCAGGTCCTCGTCGCCGGCATCAACGAGGCCGTCAGCGAAGGCCTGGCGCTGGGCGAGAAGCTCGGCCTGAACCCGGACAGGCTGCTGCCGACGCTGATGGCCGGCGCCGCCAACAATTGGTTCCTGGAAAAGCGCGGCGCGACGATGATGCGCGACGAGTTCGCACCGGGCTTCAAGTGCGCGCACATGCTCAAGGACCTGCGCATCGTGCAGGCCATCGCACGCGATTGCGGCCTGCGCCTGGCCACCGTCGAGCAGGCCCTGGCCGATTACGCCGAACTGATCGAACACGGCCAGGGCGAAGCCGACACTTCGGCCCTGATCACCCTCAAGCGCGGCGGCTGATCCGCGCCAGGGCCGCAGGCCCAAAACGGGTGCCAAGACGGGCGCCAAGACGGGCGCCCAGCACCGCGACGGCGAGCGAGAGCAGCATCGCCATCGCGTTGAACTTGAGCACCAGCAGCAGCGGCATCGACGGCTTGGCCGACAGCACCGTGACGCTCGTCAACCAGACCACTGCCATCAGCAGGGCGGCGATCCGGGCGAAGCGCGCGCCGGCAATCGCGCCGCCGGCGGCCATCGCCACCAGCACGCCCAGCAGGTCGAGCAGGGGCAGGTCGCCCAGCGGCGTGCGGATGGCCTGGTTCAAGTGCGCATCGAACACGATCGTGACCAGGGCAAACAGCACCAGCAGGCCCGTTGCCGCGATGCAGCCCCAAAGAATGCGTTTGTCCATGCCGTCCCCCTGCAGATCGGGGCAGTCTAGCCGGCAATGTGAGCCGGCGCGGTGACCGCGGTCGCGATGCGGAAGCGGTCCACCGGCTCGTACTGGCCGGTTACTTGACCTTGATCGCCAGTGCCGGCAACCCGCCGCTGGCGAGCTTGCGCTTGGCGTCGGCCAGGTCGCTGGCAGTGCCGTACGGCCCCATGCGGACGCGGTAGACGGTCGAGCCCTTGATGGCGGCCGACTCAACCCGCGCGCTGAGGCCGAGCAGGGCGATCTTCGCCTTCATTTCCTCAGCCTGGCCGGACGCCTGGAACGCGCCGGCCTGGAGCAGGTAGCGCGTGCCGTCATCGGCCACGGCTGCGGCCGACGTGCTGGCCGTAGCAGTCGTGGTCGTGGCGACCGGCACCTGCTCGCTGGCCGTGGTGGTGGCCGCCGTCGAAGCCGCGGCGGTCTCCACCGGCTTGGGCAGCGTTGCCACGGTGGCGCTGGACGCCTTGTCCGCTGCCGCCTCGGCATCGTCGGCCTTCTTGCCCTTCTGCGCCGCGGCATTGCGCTTGGCCTCGGCCTGCTCGCTGGCGGCCAGTTCGGCGTCCGACATCGGCACTTCCTTGCCCGGCAGCAGGGTGTAGAAGTCGTAATCGGTGTCCTTCTTGGCCTCGCCATTGCCACGCTTGGGCTTGGACGCAGGCTCGCTGCTGTCGCCATCAGCGGCGATCGCATCGTCTTCGCCGCTCGACACCGTCGCCGGCCGGGCATCCGGGTTCGGCTGCGGACGGAAGAAGCCGTCGCCGCCGGACTTGAGGTATTTCGGCGCCACCAGGATCACCACGACCGCCAGCAGGATGCCCAGGACCATCCATGCCCAGCCCGGCAGGCCGCCGCCATTTCCCTGGTTGCGCTTTGCCTGTGTCTTGCCGCGTCGTGCTGCCACTTACATCACCTCGGGGGCGCTGACGCCCAGTAGTTCGAGACCGTTGGCCAGGACCTGGCGCGTCGCCATCGCCAGCACCAGCCGTGCATCGCGGGTGTTGGCGTCGTCGACCAGGAACTGGTGGTCGTTGTAGTACGTCTGGAAGGTCTGTGCCAGCTCCAGCAGGTAGACGGCGATCTGGTGCGGCTCGAGGTCGCGGCCGGCGGTCTCGACCACGTCGGCGTAGCGCAGCAGCGTCGACACCAGTTCGCGTGCCGGTGCATCGTCGAGGTCGAGCGGCTGCGCCAGGCCGTTGGCCTGGTCGTAACCCAGGCCGCGCTCCTTGAGCTGGCGCACCAGGCCGCACATGCGCGCATGCGAGACCTGCACGTAGTAGACCGGGTTGTCGAGCGACTGGCTGCGGGCGAAATCGATGTCGAAGGTCAGCTGCGAATCGGGCTTGCGCGCAATCAGGAACCAGCGCGTGGCATCGCGGCCGACTTCGTCGATCAGGTCGCGCAGGGTGACGTAGCTGCCGGCGCGCTTGGACAGTTTCACTTCCTCGCCGCCGCGCATCACCGTGACCATCTGGTGCAGCACGTATTCCGGCCAGCCCTGCGGAATGCCGCAGTCCAGCGCCTGCAGGCCCGCACGGACACGGGCGAGGCTGCCGTGGTGGTCGGCGCCCAGTTCGGTGATCGCGCGCTCGTAGCCGCGCTGCCACTTCGACAGGTGGTAGGCCACGTCGGGCAGGAAGTAGGTGTAGGTGCCGTCGGACTTGCGCATGACGCGGTCCTTGTCGTCACCGAAGTCGGTGCTGCGCAGCCACAGCGCGCCGCCTTCCTCGTAGGTGTGGCCATGCTTGACCAGCTCGCGCACGGTCTCCTCGACCTTGCCGTCGTTGTACAGCGACGACTCGAGGAAGTAGACATCGAAGCCGACGCCGTAAGCGGCCAGGTCCAGGTTCTGTTCGCGGCGCAGGTAGGCGACGGCGAAGCGGCGGATCGCGTCGAGGTCGTCAGGGTTCTTCTCGCCGGTGACGACGTGGCCGTCGACTTCGATGCTGGCGCCGTCGAGGTAGGCCTGGGCGACGTCCCGGATGTAGTCGCCGCGGTAGCCGTCTTCCGGCCAGCCGGCGTCGCCCGGGCCCTTGCCCTGCGCGCGCGCCTGCACCGAGATGGCGAGGTTGTTGATCTGCGCGCCGGCGTCGTTGTAGTAGAACTCGCGCGCCACGTCCCAGCCGTTGGCATCGAGCACGCGTGCGACGCAGTCGCCGATCACCGCCGCGCGGCCGTGGCCGACGTGCAGCGGGCCGGTCGGGTTGGCCGAGACGAATTCGACGCCGGCGCGATGGCCTTTCCCGGTCGAATTTCGGCCGTAATTCACGCCCTGCTCGAACACCTGCCCGATGCGCGCGCGCCAGGCGCTCTCGGCGACATGGAAGTTGATGAAGCCGGGGCCGGCGATCTCGACCTTGCCCACTTCGGCGCTGGCCGGCAGTGCCTCGACGAGCGCCTGCGCGATCGCGCGCGGGTTGGACTTGGCCGGCTTGGCCAGCAGCATCGCCGCGTTGGTCGAGAAGTCCCCCTGCGCATGGCTCTTGGGACGCTCGATCACGAACTCGGGCGTGGCCAGGTCGGCCGGCAGGGTGCCGGCGGCGCGGAGGGCGTCGATGGCCTGCGCCACCAGGGCGCGGAGAGTGGCTTTCACGGGGAGTCTGCGGGTGTTGCGGGACCCGGGATTGTACGCGACGGGGCGCGACGGTTCCGGGCCGGCCGGCCTTCACACCCAGCCGCGCGCCGCCATCGACACCGGCGGCCCGTCGGCGATGACGAAATGGTCCAGCAGGCGCAGGTCGACCAGCGACAGGGCCTGCTTCAGCCGGGCGGTGAGCGCGCGGTCGGCTGCACTGGGCTCGGGATTGCCGCTGGGGTGGTTGTGGCCGACGATCAGCGCGGCGGCGTTGTGCGCCAGGGCGCGGCGGACCACTTCGCGCGGGTGGACCTCGGCGCCGTCGAGCGTGCCGCGGAACATCTCCTCGAACGCCAGCGCGCGATGGCGGGTGTCGAGGAAGAGCACCGCGAACACCTCGCGCGGTTGCCCGCGCAATCGCTGGGCGAAATAGCGGCCGGCCGACATCGGGTCGTCGATGGCGATGCCGCGTTCGAGGTCGGCCTCCAGGTGACGGTGGCCCAGCTCCAGCGCAGCCGCCAGCAGGCAGGCGCGGGCCGGGCCCAGCCCTGGCAGCCGCGCCAGCTCCATCGGCGCCCGCTCCAGCAGCGCGCGCAACGGACCATGCGCCTGCAGCAGTTCGCGCGCGGTGGCGATGGCGTCGCGGCCGCGCAGGCCGGAGCCGATGAAGATGGCGAGCAGTTCGGCATCGGAAAGCACGCCGGCACCGTGGGCGAGCAAGCGTTCGCGCGGGCGCTCGGCGTTGGGCCAGTCGCGGATGTGCATGGGGCGAGCGTCCTTGCCGTGCCGGGATGCAGGGAGGGTGGCCGGCCGCCATGGGGCGAGGGGTAGCGTGCAGGCCGGTCGCTTGCGCTTCCAGACTGGACGCTGCTTCAGTGCGGCCGACCACCCGCCCTCATTTGGCCCCGTGCCACCGATCCGCGCCGCCGGGCCAGCGCGCCCCTTCGGGTAAGCTAACCATCGAATTGTCGGTAGGTGGTTTCACAGATGACCGGACCCAGTGCCCTGCAAGGACACAAGATCCTGCTCTGCGTGTGCGGCGGCATCGCCGCCTACAAGGCCGCCGAGCTGGTGCGGCGCCTGCGCGATGCCGGCGCTGAAGTGACTGTGGCGATGACCGGGAACGCCCAGCACTTCGTCGCCGCCACCACCTTCCAGGCAGTGTCGGGCCGGCCGGTGCGGACCTCGCTCTGGGATGCCGCGGCCGAGGCGGCGATGGGCCACATCGAGCTGGCGCGCTGGGCCGATCGCATCGTCATCGCCCCGGCCACCGCCAACACCCTGGCCAAGCTCGCCCACGGTTTCGCCGACGACCTGGTCAGCACGCTGTGCCTGGCGACCACCGCCCCGGTCACCGTCGCGCCTGCGATGAACCACCGCATGTGGCTGCATCCGGCCACGCAGGCCAACATCGCCACGTTGCGCGCGCGCGGTGTAGACATCGTCGGTCCCAACGACGGCCCGCTGGCGGAAGGCGAATCCGGCCCGGGACGTATGGCCGAGCCGGCCGAGATCGTCGCGGCACTGGCCAAGGCCGGGGCATGAGGTCGGCATGAGCACGCACGCGTCGCTGGCTGGCCTGCGCATTGTCGTCAGCGCCGGGCCCACCTACGAGGACATCGATCCGGTCCGGTTCATCGGCAACCGCAGCAGCGGCAAGATGGGCTTCGCGATTGCGCAGGCGGCGGCCCGTCGCGGCGCGCAGGTCGTGCTGGTCGCCGGTCCGGTATCGCTGCCGACGCCCGAAGGCGTGCAGCGCCACGACGTGCGCTCGGCGGCGCAGATGCATGCCGCGGTGTTCGCGCAGTTGCCGGCCGACGTCTACATCGGCGCGGCTGCGGTCGCCGACTTCGCGCCCGCACAGGCCGCCGAAAGCAAAATCAAGAAAAAGACCGGCGACGACGGCCTCACCCTGACCCTGGTGCGCACCCGCGACATCCTGGCCGACATCGCCGCGCACGCGCAGCGGCCGCGGCTGGTGGTCGGTTTTGCCGCCGAGACCGACCATGTCGAGGCCTATGCGCGCGGCAAGCTCGAGAACAAGCGGCTCGACCTGATTGCGGCCAACCGCGTCGGCGTCGCCGGCAGCGGCTTCGAAAGCGACGACAACACCCTGAGCGTCTACTCCGCCGATGGCGCTTCGCAGGTGGTGGGCCCGGCGCCGAAGACCGAACTGGCCGATGCCCTGCTGGACCTGGTGGCGCAGCGGCTGCCGCGCGCCTAGCGCCGCGGCCGGCGCCAGGCATCGATACCGGTGCCGCGGCTTACCGGTAGCGCGAAGTCATGGCATGGTATTTGCGTCGATCAACTCGACATCCCGCAACGGCATCCGCAGAACCCTCGAATGCACCATATCCTCCAGCTCCGGATCCTCGACCCGCGCTTCGGCTCGGAGTGGCCGCTACCGGCGTACGCCACCACGGCCAGTGCCGGCCTCGACCTGCGCGCCGCGCTCGCCGAACCCCTGGTCCTGCAACCGGGGGACGCTGCACTGGTGCCGTCGGGCATGGCCATCCACCTGGGCGATCCGACCATGTGCGCGGTGATCCTGCCGCGCTCGGGCCTGGGCCATAAGCACGGGATCGTGCTGGGCAACGGCACGGGACTGATCGACGCCGATTACCAGGGGCCATTGTTGATCAGCGTCTGGAACCGCGGCCGCGAGGCTTTTACGATGCAGCCTGGGGATCGCATCGCCCAGCTCGTCATCCTGCCGATCGTGCGGGCGACGCTGCAGGTGGTGGAAGAATTCGAAACCAGTGCGCGCGGAGCCGGTGGCTTCGGTCATACCGGCGTGCGCTGACCGCGTGCGCTGACAAGGGGAAATGGAATGATGGGTGTAGAGAAGGAACAGCTGTCGGCATCTGCCGCGCAGCTCAAGTCGGTGTTGCCGCTGGTTGTCGTGGCATGCGCCCTGCTCGCCGCGTGGTTCGGCTGGAGCGGCTGGCAGCTGCACAAGGACGGCGAGCGCCGGCAGGCGATCGCGCTGGTGCGCGATGACGCCGTCCAGGCCGCCCAGCGCGGGCTGATCAACGAACACAAGCAGCTGGCCAAGCGTCTGGCGGCGCCGGAGCTGCAGTCAGCCCTCGCTTCCGGCGATCTGGCGGCTGCCTCGAAGCTGCTCGGCGCCGGTTGGGCAGGCGCCGCGGACGTGGTCATCCTCCCGATCGACCTGAGCGCCGAGTACGCCGCGCTGCCCAAGGGCGGCTATGGCCGCCTGGGCGTGATCGAAGCGGCGATCGCCTCGGATCAGCCGACCGCCGGTCTGGTTCGCCATGGCGGCGGATCGCACCTGGCCCTGGCCGCGCCTGCGCGGGCCGACGGGCAGACCGTCGGCGTCGCCTATGCGCGCCTGCCGCTGAAGAAGATCAGCGCCAGCCTGGACCAGGCCGACGTGTCCGACGACAGCTACCTTGCCCTGCGTCAGGGCGGCTTCAGCGCCGTGGAGCGCGGCGACACCACGCTCGCCGGCGGCGCCGAAGCCCTCGCGTCGAAGGTGCCGGGTACCGACCTGCGCGTGGCCGCGGCCGTGCCCGACGTGGCCGGCGGCCCGTTCGGACTGGATGCGATGCTTTGCTTCGTGGTCGCCGTCGTGTTCGTGCTGCTGGCGCTGCTGGCGTGGCGCGCACCGCACTTCAAGATGGCCCGCGGCAAGGCCGAGGCGGCAGATGAAGGTGCGGTTCAGACGCTGGCGGAGAGCATGGAGCAACTGCCCCAGCCCGTGAAACCGCCGCCCGTGCCGCCGACCAAGCCCGTTGCCACCGCCCTGCCCGTCGCGATCGACCGCGGCATCTTCCGCGCCTACGACATCCGCGGCGTGGTCGGCCAGTCGCTCGATGCCGGCGTGGCCGAGCTGATCGGCCATGCCATCGGCTCACTGATGCACGAGCAGGGCCTCACCGAAATCGTGGTTGGCCGCGACGGCCGCCTGTCCGGCCCGACCCTGGTCGAAGGCCTGATCGCCGGTCTGCGCAAGGCCGGCCGCAACGTCATCGACATCGGCATGGCGCCGACGCCGGTCGTGTATTTCGGCGCCTTCCACCTGCGCGCGGGTTCGTGCGTGTCGGTCACCGGCAGCCATAACCCGCCCGACTACAACGGCTTCAAGATCGTGGTCGGCGGCGAGACCCTGTCGGGCAACGCCATCACCGACCTTTACGCGCGCATCGCCGAGGACCGCCTGCACCTGGGCGACCTGGGCAACCTGAGCGAACGCGACATCTCCGAGGACTACGTCCAGCGCATCGCCTCCGACGTGCAGATCGACCGCCCGCTGCGGGTCGTGGTCGATGCCGGCAACGGTGTCGCCGGCGAGATCGGGCCGCGCGTGCTCAGCGCCATCGGCGCCGAGGTCACGCCGCTGTATTGCGACATCGACGGCACGTTCCCGAACCACCATCCGGATCCGAGCGAACCGCACAACCTGATCGACCTGACCAAGATGGTGCAGCGCCTGGACGCCGACCTGGGCATCGCCTTCGACGGCGACGGCGACCGCCTGGGCGTGGTCACGCGCGATGGCGAGAACATCTTCCCCGATCGCCTGCTGATGCTGTTCGCCGCCGACGTGCTCGAGCGCAACCCCGGCGCGGTGATCCTGTACGACGTGAAGTGCACCGGCCGCCTGCCGGGCCAGATCCTGCGCCACGGCGGCAGCCCGCTGATGTGGAAGACCGGCCATTCGCTGATCAAGGCGAAGATGCGCGAGACCGATGCCGAGCTGGCCGGCGAGATGAGCGGCCACTTCTTCTTCAAGGAACGCTGGTACGGCTTCGACGACGGCATCTACGCCGCCGCGCGCCTGCTCGAGATCCTGGCCGCGCAGCCGCGCAGCCCGAGCGAGACCTTGAACGCGCTGCCCAACGGTGTGTCGACGCCGGAGATCAAGGTCGACGCCCCGGATGGCGACCCGCATACCTTCGTCGACCGTTTCCGCGACGAAGCCCGCTTCGAAGGCGCGCGCCTGTCGACCATCGACGGCCTGCGCGTGGACTACGCCGATGGCTGGGGCCTGGTGCGTGCGTCCAACACCACGCCGGTGCTGGTGATGCGCTTCGATGCCGACAGCGCCGAAGCGCTGGCGCGCATCAAGGCCGACTTCCGCAGCCAGTTGCTGGCGCTCAAGCCGGACCTGGTGCTGCCGTTCTGATGGGTTTGGATGGCGTACGGGAACGTGCTTGGGCGCTTTCCCGGTCGCGCTGCGAAACCGGCTCGGCCTAGTTCTTCTTCATCGCGTGGTAGCGCTCGAGTGCGGCCGCCAGATCCTCGTCGATCAGGTCGCGCTCGGCCAGCTGCGCGGCCAGCATCGTCCGCTGGCGCAGCAGCAGCTCGTGCTGGGTCTGGATGTTGTCGCTGGCCTTCTTCGGCACCGGCTTGCCCGACAGCTCGTTCTCGCCGGCCCGGCTCAGCAGGCTGATGAGGCTCTGCCGGCGGCCTTCGACGCCCAGCCTGGACGCCTTGATCGTCTCGTCCATGACCCCGATGCGCTCGCCGAACGCGCGACGCAGGTCGTCTTCGGTGGCGTAGGACTCGGCCATCGCGCGGTCGCGACGGGCCGCGACCTCGGCCGCCGCCTTGGCGTCCTGCTCGGCCTTGGCCTGCACGGCCGCGGCGGCGCGCTCTTCGTCGGTCAGGGCGCGCGCCAGCTGGCCGGTGGCCCGGCCGTTCTTGGCGTTGAACTCGGTGCGCGCGCTATCGACGGCGTGCGCCGGCAGCGCGTCGCCGCAGACCTTGCTGCCGTTCTCGTTCCAGCAGTACAGCTTCTTGGTCGGCGCCTTCTGCTGCGCCAGGGTCGATCCGGTCGCAACGATCAGGAGCGTGCAGGCGAGCAGGGGAAGCGTCTTCTTCATGGGGGGCTTGCTGGCGGCAATGTTATTCACAAGCGTATGCAAGTCTCACGCCATCGCCGGCTCTGTCCGTGACGATTCAGGCCGCCGCGTCGCTGCCGTAGGCATCGCGGTAGGCCAGCAGGCGCTCGCGCTGACTGGCGAGGTCGGCGTCGCCGCCGGCAAAGGCGAGCAGGTCGGACAGGCTGGCCACGGCGATGACGGGCAGGCCCTGGTCGGCTGCGACCGATTGTGCCGCGGAGCGTCGGGAAGTGGCCGGGTCCACCGCCTCCTGGCGATCGAGTGCAATGACTATTCCGGCCGGCTCGCCACCGGCATCGCGGATGATCGCCAGGGCTTCGCGGATCGCCGTGCCGGCGGTGATCACATCGTCGACGATCAGCACCTTGCGGCCCTGCAGCGGCGCGCCGATCAGGCTGCCGCCCTCGCCGTGGGTCTTGGCTTCCTTGCGGTTGAACGCCAGCGGCAGGTCGCGGCCGCGGCGCGCGTATTCGCATGCCAGCGCGGTCGCCAGCGGGATGCCCTTGTAGGCCGGCCCGAACAGCAGGTCGAAGCCGACCCCGTGCGCGTCGATCGCATCGGCGTAGCAGCCGGCCAGTTCGGCCAGCGCGGCGCCGGAGTCGAAGCGGCCGGCGTTGAAGAAGTACGGGCTAAGGCGACCGGACTTGAGGGTGAACTCGCCAAAGCGCAGGGCGTCGGCGCGCAGGGCGAGCTGCAGGAAACGGGTGCGGTGATCGGTCATGGGCGTCAGGCGTCGGGCGTCGAAACGGGATGGAGGGGAATGAGCATCAGGTGCTGCGGGCCGGCGCTGCCACCGTGGTAGAGCTCGCCGGTATCGACGAAGCCGACCTTGCGGTACGCGGCGATGGCGGCATGGTTGCTGCAGTTGACCGTCAGCACCAGCAGGGCGCGGTCGGGATGGCGCTGGCGCAGGTCGGCGCAGCAAGCAGCCATCGCCTGCGTGCCCAGGCCGCTGCCCTGTCGGCCCTGGTCGATCACGAATGCGCGCAGCCCCACGCTGGGTGCGTGCATGGGCCGCCCGGCGACCGCGTTGGGGGCGAAGTCGAGCCGGTAGAAGCCGATCACCTCGTCGTGGGCAAAGACCGCCATCGCCTCGCTCATCGGATCGCGCAGGCTGTCGCCGAGGTTGAACGCGGTGTCGCCGACGTAGCGGTACTGCTCCTCGCTCACGCGCAACTGCCGGACCGCATCGGCGGTGGCGTCGTCGAGGATGCAGGCAACGCGCACGCCGGTGGCGGTGGCCGAGGCGCTGGCGACGGTTGCGGTCGCGGTCGGGGTGCTGTCTGGCATGGCGGGAATGATAGGCCCTGCCTGCCGCGTCCGGGCTATGATCGCCGCACACCGTCATGGAGTGCGCATGCGCATCATCAGCTTCAACGCCAATGGCCTGCGTTCGGCCGCCACCAAGGGCTTCTTCGACTGGTTCCGCGGCCAGGATGCCGATGTGTTGTGCGTTCAGGAAACCAAGGCGCAGGAACATCAGCTCGGTGATGCCGACGGCCTCAAATCGGAATTCCGTCCTGACGGCTACAAGGCCTGGTTCAAGGACGCCAGCACGAAGAAGGGCTACAGCGGCGTGGCGATCTACAGCCGCCGCGAGCCCGATGAAGTGCGCACGGCGATGGGCTGGGCGCCGTTCGACGACGAAGGCCGCTACATCGAAGCGCGCTTCGGCAACCTCAGCGTGGTCTCGTTCTACATTCCGTCCGGCTCCTCGGGAGACGAGCGCCAGGGCTTCAAGTTCGAGGTCATGGATTGGCTCAAGCCGCGCCTGGACGAATGGCTCGCCAGCGGCCGCGACTACGTCCTGTGCGGCGACTGGAACATCGTGCGCTCGCGCCTGGACATCAAGAACTGGACCAGCAACCAGAAGAACTCCGGCTGCCTGCCGCCCGAGCGCGAATGGCTCAACGGCCTGTGCGCGGACGACACCGGCTGGGTAGACAGCTACCGCGCGCTGCACACCGACGGCCAGGATTACACCTGGTGGAGCAACCGCGGCGCCGCCCGCGCCAACAACGTCGGCTGGCGCATCGATTACCAGCTGGCGACGCCGTCGCTGCGCGATAAGCTCAGGGCCTGTTCGATCGCGCGCGACCCGCGCTTCTCCGACCACGCCCCCTATACGGTCGACTATGAGCTCTGACGTCGCGGTCGCCGCCAAGCCGGCGCGCAAGGGCTGGCAACTGGTGCTGGCCAACCTGAGCCAGCCCAAGGTGCTGGTGATGCTGTTGCTGGGCTTCAGTTCGGGCATCCCGATCTACCTGGTCGGCAACACCCTGGGCTTCTGGATGCGCGAGAACGGCATCGAGCTGTCGACGATCGGATTCCTGTCGTGGGTCGGCCTGGCGTACTCGCTGAAGTTCCTGTGGGCGCCGCTGGTCGACAAGCTCGATGCGCCGGTGCTCGGGCGCTGGCTTGGACGGCGCCGCGGCTGGATGCTGCTGGCGCAGCTGGTGGTCGCCGCCGCCCTGACCGGCATGGCCCTGGTGCAGCCGCAGCAGGGGCAGCTGGTGCTGGCCGGTTTCGTCCTCGACCAGCTGGTCGTGTTCGGCGTGCTGGCGCTGGTGGTGGCGTTCGCCTCGGCCACCCAGGACATCGTCATCGATGCCTGGCGCATCGAGATCGCCGACAGCAACGAGCAGCAGGGGCTGCTGACATCGACCGCGGCGCTGGGTTACCGCGGCGCGCTGCTGGTCACCGACGCGTTGATCCTGATCTTCGCCGCCCACGTCGGCTGGTCGATGTCGTACGAACTGATGGCGGCGCTGATGGGCGTGGGCGTGGTCGCGGTGATGGTGGCGCGCGAGCCGGCTGCCAGTGCGCTGGCGGCGGCGACCCCGCACCCGGCGCTGTTCACACCCAAGGGCCTGTTCGACGCGCTGATCGGTCCGTTCGTGGTGTTCTTCCGCGACCACGGCAGCTGGGCGTTGCTGATGCTCCTGGCGATCAGCCTCTACCGTCTGCCGGACTTCGTGCTGGGGCCGATGGCCAATCCGTTCTATGCCGACCTGGGCATCGACAAGGAAACCGTCGGCGTTGTGCGCGGCTCGTTCGGCATGGTGGCGACCATCGTCGGCATCGCCGCCGCCGGGCTGTCGGCGGTCCGCTTCGGCATCCTCCCGACGCTGCTGGCCGGCGCGGTCCTGGGGCCGGCGTCGAACCTGGCCTTCGCCTACCTGGCCCACCATGGCGCCGATGCGGGCGTGTTCACCGCGGCGATGGCAGTCGACAATTTCTGCAGCGGCTTCGCCGGCGTGGCCCTGATCGGCTACATGTCGAGCCTGACCAACGTGGGCTACACCGCCACCCAGTACGCCCTGCTGAGCTCGTTCTACGCCCTGCCTGGTAAGGTCCTGAAGGGACTTTCCGGGGTCGCGGTCGAGCATCTGGAAGTCGGACGCAGCTTGCTCGACGCCTATTCGCTATTCTTCGTGGGTACGGCCCTGATCGGCGTGCCTGCATTGCTGCTGTGCCTGATCCTGGCCGTGCGCCGACCCGGCGCGGCGCCTGGTGCGCCCGCAGCCAATGGTTTGACCGGGTAGCCCCCGCTGCCCGTGTAAGGAGTACCCATGACCGACATCATCCTGCACGACATCGATCCGCTGCTGCTGGATCGCATCAAGCGCGTCGCCAGCCAGAGCGGCTGGGGCATGCAGGAGTCGCTGATGCATCTGCTCGAGCACGGCCTGTTTGCCTGCGAGGCCGAACTGGCCGCGCGCTTCACCGATTCCGACGCAATGGCCTTGCAGTCGGCGATCGCCGCGCTCGAGGGAATCCCCAGCGACCCCGGCTACGCCCTCATCGGCCGCGTTGAACGCCCCAAGGATGTGCAGACGCCGACCCTGGACCAGCAGGGCCCGACCGACATCGACCGCGATCTGCTCGACTTCATCCGCAAGCCCTGAGCCGGGCCGGAGGCTGGCTCAGCCGTAAGTTGGCCAGGCCGGACGTCGGTTAGACAGGATGAATCGCGCCGAGTACGCGCGGACCGCGCGCGCCGCTGACGCTGGGCAGATTGCCGGGCAACCCCGAGATCGTCTGCCGGGCCAGCCAGGCAAAGCCCATCGCCTCGATGAAGTCCGGATCGACGCCGTGGCGCGCGGTCGATTCGACGGTGGTGCCCGGCATGTGCCGGCCGATCGCCGCCAGCAGGCGCGGGTTGTGCACGCCGCCACCGCAGGCCAGGACCCGTTCCGTGCCCGGCTGGTGCGCCTGAAGCGCGTCGGCAATGGTGATCGCGCTCAGTTCCAGCAGCGTTGCCTGCACATCCGCCGCGGCTTCCACTCCGGCCAGGCGTGTCTGCAGCCAGTCCAGATGGAAGTGCTCGCGGCCGGTGCTTTTGGGCGGCGGCAACATGAACCAGGGGTCATCGAGCAGGCGTGTCAGCAGTTCGGCATCGGGCTGGCCCTGGGCGGCGAATGCGCCGCCGGCGTCATAGGGCTTGCCGGTATGGCGCTGGCACCACGCATCGAGCAGGCAATTGGCCGGGCCGGTATCGAACCCGCGCACCGCACCGTGGGCCGGCAAGAGCGTGAAGTTGGCGATGCCGCCAAGGTTGAGCACGGCGCGGTCTTCCTTCGCGTCATGCAGCAACGCCGCGTGCAAAGCGGGCAACAGCGGCGCGCCGTGACCGCCGGCGGCGACGTCACGGCGGCGGAAGTCGGCGACCGTGGCAATGCCGGTGCGCTCGGCGATCAGGTTGCCGTCGCCAAGCTGCCAGGTGAAAGGGTGCTGGCCGTTGAAGCGGGCGCCTTCCGGGCGATGGCGCACGGTCTGCCCGTGTGAGCCGACGGCGCGCACCTGCGCCGGAGCGACCCCGGCCTCTTCGAGAAGGCGCCGGGTTGCGCCGGCGAACGCCTCGGCAATCTGCACGTCGAGCGTGCCGATCTCATCGAGCGATTGCGCCTCGCCTCCCTGGCCCAGCGCCACCAGGCGTTCGCGGATGCCCGCATCCCAGGCGTAGGTGCGCCCCAGGACGAGGTGGGTCTGGTCTTGCGAGAACCGCACCAGCGCGGCATCGATGCCGTCTGCGCTGGTGCCGGAGATCAGCCCGACGAACAGCCCATCCAGTGGACTGCCGGCCGGCCCGGCGGGGAGCGCGGGCATGTCAGGCCTTGGTCTTGCCGGGCTTCTTGGCCTTGGCGACCGCGACGGCGGCCGCCGGTGCCGGCGCATCGACGTCGGCGTAGATGATGTTCTCGACCTTCTGGATCCGCGCCAGGGCGACGCTGGTCTGGGCGCGGAACTGCGCCAGCGCGGTGCCCGACAGCGGCTCCGGCGGCGGCATGGTGATCGACAGCGGGTTGCGGTGCACGCCGTTGACTCGGAACTCGTAATGCAGGTGCGGGCCGGTCGACATGCCGGTGGTGCCGACGTAGCCGATCACCGTGCCCTGGGCGATTCGCTGGCCCGGACGGATCTTGCCGATGCGCGACATGTGCCCGTAAAGCGTGGTGTAGCCGCGGCCGTGGTCGAGGACGACGGCGTTGCCGTAGCCGCCCATCCAGCCGGCCGACTGCACGCGGGCGTCGCCGGCGGCCATGATCGGCGTGCCGGTGCGCGCGGCGTAGTCCACGCCCTTGTGCATGCGCGTGCGGCCCAGCACAGGGTGCTTGCGGGTGCCGAAGTTGGAGGTCAGGCGCGCATACGGGATCGGCATGCGGATGAAGCTCTTCTTCAGCGGGCGGCCGTCGCCGGTGAAGTACTCGGACTTGCCGTTGCGCTCGAAGCGGAAGCCGGTGTGCAGCTTGCCGCCGGTGGTGAAGGTCGCCGCCAGCACCGGACCGGTGCGCAGCAGCTCGCCTTCGCGCCAGATCTGCTCGACCACCACGCTGAAGCGGTCGTCGGCGCCGACGTCTTCGTTGAAGTCGATGTCGTACTTGAAGATGTCGTCGGTGAGCGTGGTGATGTTGCTGCCCGACAGGCCCATCTTGCGGGCCGAGCGGAACAGCGACTTGCCGACCTTGCCGCTGATGACGACGGTGCGCGTCTCGGTCGGGCGCACCAGCACTTTCTGCGTGACCTTGTCGCCGGCCAGGCTCAGTTCGACGCGATGGCTGTCGTCGCGGTCGTAGCGGAACGTGCGCAGCTGCGCGGGTTGCCCGTTGGCGCCCTGCGGCAGGTCGAACGCGAGCTCGGTGCCGGGCTTGAGGCGGGCCAGGAGCTGCTTGTCGCCGGACTGGTCGAGGATGAGGTGCATCGTCGAGGCCGGCAGGTCGAGGTCTTCGAAGACCGCGCCCAGGGTCTGGCCGCGCTCGACGCGGACGATCTGCCAGCTGTCGCCGTTATGACCTTTCAGGCGCGACAACGGCAGCGGCGGCAGCGCCAGCGCCATCGAACTGCGCTGCGCGTGCATCGGCTTGCCGCTGGCGGCCGGACCGAAACCGGGGACAATGGCCGCCACCAGCACGCCAAGCGTTGCGAACAGGCTGGCGTGGGCCCATTGCCGACGCGACCAGCGACCGTTGAAACCATTGGAAGCGCCGGATGCCAGCACCGGTCGGTGCAGAGCGGCTTCGCGCAGGGCCTTGAGGCGCTCGCGCCGTTCCGTACCGCTATCGTGTGCTGTCATTTTTAGTAGTCCCGCGCGCTGGTGTGAAGGCCGCGTTGCCGCGTTACCATAGTGACGCGAGAAGTGTGCGTCAAACCCTTGTCCTGAATAGGGTTTTTCATCACAGCTCGATGTCCCGATGTTTAACTTTGGTTTAACCCCAATCCATGACGGTGATCGCATTTCGCGTTCACCATTCACCTTGCGAGTCACGCCCTTGTCTCCCCACGTGCTCCCCCAGTCCCCAGCCTCCGTCCAAGACGCCCTAGAGCTGATCGGCCGCGGTGCCGACGAGATCCTCAAGCGCGAGGAGCTGGAGGCCCGCCTCAAGCTGGGCCGCCCCCTGCGGATCAAGGCCGGCTTCGACCCGACCGCCCCGGACCTGCATATCGGCCATACCGTCCTGCTGAACAAGATGCGGCAGTTCCAGGACCTGGGGCACCAGGTGATCTTCCTGATCGGCGACTTCACCGGAATGATCGGCGACCCGACCGGCAAGAACGTCACCCGCAAGGCGCTGACCCGCGAGGACGTGCTGGCCAACGCCCAGACCTACGCCGACCAGGTGTTCAAGGTCCTGGACAAGGAGCGCACCGAAGTCCGCTTCAACTCCGAGTGGTTCAGCAAGATGGACGCGGCCGACATGATCAAGCTGGCCGCCCAGCACACCGTGGCGCGCATGCTCGAGCGTGACGACTTCGCCAAGCGCTACGCCGCCCAGCAGTCGATCGCGATCCATGAATTCCTCTATCCACTGGTCCAGGGCTACGACTCGGTGGCGCTCAAGGCCGACGTCGAACTCGGTGGCACCGACCAGAAGTTCAATCTGCTGATGGGCCGCGGCCTGCAGGAGCACCACGGCCAGCCGCCGCAGATCGTGCTGACGATGCCGTTGCTGGAGGGCCTGGACGGCGTCAACAAGATGTCCAAATCGCTGGGCAACTACATCGGCATCAATGAACCGGCGATCGACATCGTCACCAAGACGATGAAGATCGACGACGTGCTGATGTGGCGCTGGATCGACCTGCTGAGCTTCGATATCTCGATGGCCGAAGCGGCGCAGCTGCGGGCCGACATCGAAGGCGGGCAGCTGAACCCGCGCGACCTGAAGATGCGCTTGGCGCGGGAGCTGGCGGCGCGTTTCCACGGCGAATCCGCCGCGCAACAGGCGGTCGCGGGCTGGAACGCCGCCGTGCGCGGCGAGGGCGATATCGCCTCGTTGCCGTTGACCGACGTGGCTGTGCCTGCGGAAGGCGTGCGCATTGCTGCGCTCCTGACCGCAGCAGGCCTCACGCCGAGCAATTCAGAAGCGAACCGCAAGCTCAAGGAGCGCGCGGTGCGCATTGACGGCGAAGTGATCGAGGACGCGCAGCGCGTGTTCGCGCCGGGCTTCGAAGGCGTGCTCGCCGTCGGCAAGCGCACGTTCGCGCGCATCCGCCTGATCGCAGCCTAGAGCTGTGCGCTTCCTTCTCCCTTCGTGGGAGAAGGTGCCCCGAAGGGGCGGAAGAGGGGTGCTTTTGCAGTTGCTCGCATGCATGAAATTGCATGCGCAACACGCGAAGCCACGTCACACAACGCGATGAGCCCTCTCGTCACAAACGTCAACAAAAACTTCGCAAAGAATTTTTCGATTTACCCCTTCCAATGCGCGTTGTGCGTGTGCACAATGCGCGCCCCGCCACGGTGAACTTCACGCGGCGGGACGCGGAAAAGGCGGTGTGGTTCGAGGCGGTTGACGGTTCTCGGACATGCTGTAAGATGCGCGGCCCGGTGGTCCTGGGGCGGTCCGAAAGGACGCTGAACGGGCCGGCGGGAAGCGAAAAAAGATCTCGGCACGGTGT